>JBBSRA010000113.1:0-1657 GCA_038243515.1 Caryophanales bacterium | reverse complement strand
GTTGTTTTCTTCCCACAATACAAGAAGCACTAAATACTGTGGAAATGTTAACTTGAACGGTTCTAATGCTTTAGCATACATTTTCGAAAAGTTACTAGAAGCTTTGTAAACTTCAAAACACAATTGTTGCTCTAGTTTTGTTGGTTGTTTCATTTACATCTCACCTAAACTTTTATTTATAAAACAGTTATTTCTACATCTACAGATCCTTGGATTGCTTTTGAATAAGGGCATGTTTTGTGTGCTTTTTCTACATATTCTTGCTTTAACTCTTGGTCAATGCCTGTAATATCGACAACTAGTTTTACTGCTAGTTTCACGCCACCATCTGCTTTGTCTCCGATTAACGCAACGGTTGCCGTTACTTCGCTTTTCTCTATCTCTACTTTATCCGCTTCGAGTACCAATTCCAACGCGCTGTTAAAGCATGCGCTATAGCCGGCTGCGAAAAGTTGTTCTGGATTTGTTGCTGTTGTTGCGTTTCCACCAAGAGCCTTTGGTTTTGCTACATCCATATAGAAAATATTATCTGGCGAATAAACCGCTCCGTCTCTTCCGCCCGTATTGATCATAGTTGTTTCAAATAGTGTTTTCATTGTACGTATTCCCCCGTCTATTTATATCTTACACGATTTACATTAAACTATATCGTACGCGATGTAAAAAGAAGTGCTCATACATAAAAAACTCTTATTCCCAACAAGAGGAATAGAAGTTTTTGTTTCAATTTGCTTAGTAAACAAATGGAATGAGTCTTGCGCGTTGCTTCATCCACTGCTCGTAATCCGGACCGAATTTCTCAATAAGCAACTCTTCTTCATAATTAATACGTTGAAGCAATGCCCAAATCATAGCAATGCCTCCTACAACAGCTGCGATGATACTGCCAAAGAATAGCGCCATGCCAAGCGTGATTAAAAACAGGCCGGTATAAAGTGGATGTCGTAATTTGCGGTATGGACCGGTACTAACGATTTCATCTCCTTCACGAACTGTAACGTAACGTGTGAATTGTGATTTTAAATGAATAATGCCCCAAAAGCGCAAAAACACACCCGCAGCGAGAAAGATGATGCCTATTACTTGTCCAAACCATGCTACCGTTTCAAACGGTTCGAGCTCTTGTAACACAAATCCTAGGAGAATCGTTCCAATTAACACACCAAAAATCACGATAAAAGTACGTTTTTCTAACGAATCGCCTTGTCCAACCCCGCGATTGCGGAAAATCAAAAATTCACTGAGCCAAAATATACTGATTGCTGTAAAAACCCATTCCATAACCGTCATCGCACAAGCCCCAACTTCCTGTCTCTTTCTTTCCAATATATAGAACACTTTCACATAAAACAATAACGATTGCTCACAAATAGAAAAAGACAGTCAGGAAATCATCTAACTTGATTTCCTGACTGTCTTTTATAATTACTCTTCTTCTATAGAAGATACTTCAACGATCATCGCAGTAAACGCGATAAACACAACCATCAACGATAAAACCATTGTGAACATTGTTCTTCAACTCCTACCACGTTTTGAATCCTTCTGAGCCTGGTGGTGCATGTTGAATCATCTGTGTTAATGGAATTGCATAGGCAAGTGCAATGAGAGCCAAAGCAAGACCAATCCAAATCCACCAATTTTCTAACCATTTCGG
>JBBSRA010000112.1:0-1886 GCA_038243515.1 Caryophanales bacterium | reverse complement strand
TGGCAAAATTTTTGGCGTCAGCATTACAGCAATCAGACAAACTACAGCGGTTAACACACTATACACATTAATCGTATCGATGCGAAGTAAAATTTCTTTCACGTTCATAAAGAACGATTCGTGCTTTTCCACGCCGCTCAATCCTAAAAAATTGGCAATTTGTCCAACAAAAATGAGAATGGCAATCCCCGAAGTAAAGCCGATTGTCACTGGACGTGGGATGTATTTAATCAACGAACCCAGTTTGAAGATTCCCATTAAAACGAGCATAATTCCTGCTAAAAACCCTGCCAACAATAAGCTCTCGTATCCGTAAGTAAGTACAATAGCAAACAAGATTGGAATAAACGCTCCCGTTGGACCTCCAATTTGAAATTTTGACCCACCGAATATCGAAATCAAAATACCTGCAATAATGGTCGTATAAATTCCATACTCGGGATCTACACCCGAAGCAATCGCGAAAGCCATACCTAGTGGAATCGCGATCACTCCAACTACGATGCCCGATAACAAATCTTTTTTAAAGCTTTGGAATGAGTAGCCAGCATATCTTCCCGTGAAAATCGACTTCTTTTCCATACTAGGACCTTCTTTATATTTTATAGTATATCTGGTTATTTGAATATAGCACGACACAAACATATACCCTATGAAAATAATTGTCAAATAGTCTATAAAGTATTTGGTTGCTAAAAGACGCTAGTTTCTCTCTCGTACTAAATTAGATAAGTAGTTTGGAGTGCAGGTGTTCGACTCGACCGGAACGGAAAGTAATTCGTTTAGTAGGAACAACAAAAAAACTGCCCCTACGTCATCTTTATGACGTTCTGGGACAGTCTCTTATCTCAATTTAGCTCGTTTTTTATTTATCCCGAAGAGTCTCAAAAGCATTACTCCACGCATTTACTTGGTCAAGTAAAGTCATCACTGATTTTTCATGAAGATCTGCCGGCTTGAACTCGCTCATTTTCACGAAATCAGTAAATAGCGACATGGCGGGGTGCGTTCTGACAGTCGCGATTTGAAGTTCTGCTAAAATGACACGCAATGCTTCAGCTGCGCGAACACCACCAGATGAACCGTAACTTACAATGCCTGCTGCTTTGTTGTTCCATTCAGGATACAAATAATCGATGGCGTTTTTCAAGGCTGACGTTACGCCATGGTTGTATTCTGGACAAATAAACACATAGCCGTCCAGTTCTTTGATTTTTTTAGCCCATGGAATGGCTTCAGGAGTCTTATAGTCTTGACTGTAAGCTGCTGAAATTGGCTCTGCATACATCGGCAACTTATATTCAGCCAAATCCACCACTTCGTATTCGGCATCTCCACGCTTATCGGCAATCTCTTTAACCCACTGAGCAACTTGCAAGCTATTACGTCCTGGTCGTGTACTCCCTGTAATAATCCCGATCTTGGTCATGAATGAGTTCCTCCTCAAATTGTGATGCGGTCTTAACTCTGTGAAACTTCATTCCTTGATGTCTCTTCATCATAAAGTAATTATCTAGTTGGTTCAAATTTAATGTCTGAAAATTCTTTTCATTAATCTATTTTCTTTTTCCGCTTCTCACTATATCCTTTAAAATCTGCACCTTTGTCAAATCCCTGTATAATAAAAACCAAGGAGGTTGATGGGAATGATTCGGATATTAGCGGTAGATGACGATATACATATGTTGAATTTTGTTGCGACTGAGCTTCGTCAAGCGGGCTATGAAGTTGTTGAAGCCACTTCAGGCGAAGAGGCTTTGCGGTTACTAGAGTCCGAAACAATGGACTTAGCCGTTGTTGACGTCATGATGCCTGGCATTGATGGCTTCGAACTGACACGAATTGTTCGAACCGATTATGATCTTCCGGTTATTTTGCTAACAGCT
>JBBSRA010000111.1:0-2205 GCA_038243515.1 Caryophanales bacterium | reverse complement strand
AGAAAGGGGACAAACCAAGAAACTACAAACGAACTCATTTTTTGTGACAATGTTTTGCTAATAACTTTTTTATTTTTCAACCTTTTTATATACTTTTTTTTCTTAAAACCATCTAGACGAGCGCCAAATGATAAAAAAGCAAAAATAACCACCATTCAACAAGCGAATCTTGCTGGTATAACAAAAGCTCTTGAAATGAAGCGAAAAACCTCGGAGACAAACCCAAATTGACCCATCGCTTCGCTCGCTCGCGCTGGGTCCAAACATGAATGTTGAGTGAGAAGAAACAAACATTATGCTTATGGAAAAATGTGATTCTGACACATAATGCCAAAATAGACAAAAAGCCCGCAAATTTAAATGATACATTTAAATAAACTTGGTTAGATTCATAGTGATATATATTAAAGGAAGAAAGAATAGGCAACTAGCTTTCACGATAAAAAGTGATATAAAACAGTAGTGGGCAAACGCCAGGCCGGCGTTTTTTGGCCATCGCTTGGCCAATTTTTGGGAGAGCGAAAGATGGCCTTGGCCAAAAAGTTGGCCTTTTTTTTCGCTCTGTTTTCGCTATCTTGGCGAAAAGATGGCGATTTTTTTCGCCATCTTTTCGCCATATTTTCGTTGCAAGAATCATTTTGTTAGAAATTTGATTTTTTTCTTCATTTTTTTCATGATTTTTCTGAAGCTTTTTCCCTGTTTTCTTCCTTAGTTTTCATTGTTGCTCATTTTTGAGTGATTATATACTGATTGATAATAATGAAGGCATGTAGTAAGGTGATAGCTATTAGCTAAGCTTATATATTTATTTGTCAAGCAGAGTTGCCCACTACTGCTTCAACTTGTTCTCTTCTCTTCATCGTCTGTTCAACTATGGATTCAGTTGCTCCTGGTGATATTATTACTGCTCCTGGTACCAAGATCGACTTCAAAGCTCCTTATGATGAGCTTTTCGACACGTTGCTCTTACTTCTTGATTACAACAAATTATCAGCATTTATTTACAGTTTTATCGTAATTAAATATGCTGCAAATTATCAATGATTATGGAGAATTTCAAACAGCTATCAAAAATGCGGAAAAGCGGCTGGTGGTAGTTGATTTTTATGCTGACTGGTTAGTTTACATCAAATCATGGTTCTGTAAAAGAGTAACTTTGTTTCAGGTGTCCACCTTGTCGAATGATTGCTCCTGTCATTGATCAACTTGCTGCTGAATTTAAGGATGTCGTCTTTATCAAAGTTAATGTTGATCATGCTAGAGGTAAACTAGACTTTGGATTCCGCGGTGCGAATACAGAATATAATTTTAGCAATTGCTGGTACCTATCAAGTAACTGCTATGCCAACTTTTGTCTTCATTCGGGATGGTAATGTTGTTGAGCAACTTCGTGGTGCTAATGCTAATCGTATAAGAGAACTAATACAGCAATTTTCAAGTCAAATTGAACCTACTGCATCTAACAGAAAATCAGCTAATGAAGCTGAAAAGAAATTCCTTCAACAGTTTGTACATCATTCTGATAGGGTAAATAGTGATCTGTGAAGCTTGTATAACGTAATTACATTTCAGATGCAAATTTATGAAGATGAAGTAGCTCAAACTCTTGCCCGAAGTATAGCTCCATTAGAGCTTATTGACGAATATGCATATTCAACCCCTGTGTACAAAATGTAATATCAAGGCAACAGCAACACAAAAACCAGGAAATCCTACAAAAGATGAAAAAGCTGATGGTGCTAGACGAGTAGAAATGTATGAATGTTCTCAGTGTAAAGATGAAGTACGATTTCCTCGATTTAATAATCCTATAAAACTTTTGGAAACTCGTCATGGTCGTTGTGGAGAATGGGCCAATTGTTTTACACTATTTTGTCGAGCTGCTGGATTAGATACTCGCTCTGTTATTGACAATCTCGATCATGTATGGGTTGAAATTTGGGCTGATGAACTTGGTCGATGGATTCACTGCGACCCTTGTGAAAATGTGATAGATACCCCGCCGATGTATGAAAGCGGTTGGAACAAGAAATATGCTTATGTATTTGCTTTTGCAAAAGATCATGTTGCGGACGTTACTTGGCGATATACTTTTAATCGTAAACTTACAACTAAACGTAGAAATAAATGTCGACCAGCTGTATTGTTCAATTTTTTGACTGTAAGTTTTTTTCACATATTATTCCATATTTGATATGCTTATTT
>JBBSRA010000110.1:0-2228 GCA_038243515.1 Caryophanales bacterium | reverse complement strand
GTTGGGGAGATCCAGAAGACTTACAAGGTACTGCGGTGTTTTTAGCTTCAAAAGCCAGTGATTTTGTGAACGGACAGATTGTCTATGTGGATGGCGGAATCTTGGCCACGATTGGAAAACCTTCTAACGAAAAATAATAAAATATGATAACACTTCGCAAATACGCATTATTTTTTGCTGTGGTTGGAATGCTTTCTTCTTGTGCTGAACAAGAGAAAGCAAAAACGATTACTGTAAAAAACAGTTTGGACACAGACCGTTCATTTGAAACGGTTGAATTGACCAAAGATTTTCTAAAAGTAGACGACCTTTCTAATATTGGCATAAAAAATACGGATACACAAGAATTTTTGGTCACACAAACTATTGACACCAATGACGATGGTACTTTGGACCTCATCATTTTTCAGCCAGAAATAAAGGCCAATGGAAAACAATCTTTTGAAATTGTAACCATTACAGAAGCTGAGCATCCAGACGCTGAAGAATTGTGCTATTCGCGATTTGTACCAGAACGGACCGATGATTATGCTTGGGAAAACGACAAGGTTGCTTTTAGAGTATTTGGACCTGTGGCGCAACAGATGATTGAAGATAATATTCCTGGAGGTACGCTTTCCAGCGGTGTTGATGCGTGGTTAAAACGGGTCGATTATCCTATTATCAATAAATGGTACAAGGAAACCATGGACGGTACTGGCGACTATCACAAAGACACTGGCGAAGGACTCGACAATTTTCACGTTGGACCTAGTCGTGGTGTAGGCGGGGTTGCTGTGAAAGTAGATACAGCTTACTATATCTCAAAAAATTACACCAAATGGCGTACAATCACTACGGGACCACTTAGAACAAGTTTTTATTTAGAATATGCTGATTGGGATGCCGCAGGAAAAACCATTACTGAATCGAAAGTCATTAGTCTAGATTTAGGACAAAATTTCTCAAAGTTTGATACCAGCATTAATGGCGTAAATGAGATTTCAGCAGGGTTGACCCTTCACGACGAGCAAGGTGTGGTGTCAGGCAAAAAAGAAAATAGATGGCTGAGCCATTGGGAACCTATCGAAGATTCTGAAATAGGAATGGCCATAGTAGCTTCAAAAGAGTATTTTATCGATTTTGAAACCTATAAGACAGAAGTTACAGACTTGAGCAACGCTTATGCGCATCTAAAAGTAATCGATAATAAAGTAGTTTATTATGCAGGATTTGCTTGGAAAAAATCAGAGCAATTTCCTACCAAAGAATTATGGGAAGCACATTTGGATAGCTTTTCACAAAAAATTAATAATCCTTTAACAGTAACTTTAGACTAACATTTTTTAATTAAACTTACAATTGTTAAAGCATGAAAGATGTCGTTCCTAATTTGAGGGAGCGACATCTTTTTTTATTAACACCAGTTTTATAAGTGCAATTAAGATGATTATTATTTATACAAAAAAGAACATCGCTGCTCCCCTTCTTTTACATACATATAAAACTATTCTCAACTTCAAAAATACTAAAATGACTTTATCTCATAAAGGGAATTTCAGGCGAGAAAGAGGTGGTAAAAAGTGTGAAAAAACTAATTACGAATTTTAAGACAATAGCTCAAATTTCCCCAAGACAAAATCTGCAAGGGCATTTTTTGCAGCTGTATATCCAATTTCAACAATCTCATCACTATTTTTCCTATCGAAAGTTCCAAACTTGTTCAATTCAGGAGGTACAATCATGACGTCGCATTCTGCAAACTTAGGTTGATTTTCAATAACTGATTTTATCTTAAAGACCCTTTCCACTACATTGTGAGAATGTTTCAAGTCTTTTATAGTTAACACGTCGAAGCCGTCCACATAAACGCCGATAAACCGATCACATTTTTGTTTTATGGCTTCCAAAGGAAAGTTATTGAGCACTCCGCCATCTATATAATATGAGCTTTTAATTTTAACGGGAGCAAATAATCCTGGAAACGCAGCAGATGCCAAAACAGGCTTAATCAACTCTCCTTTTTCAAATATTTTGAGTTTCCCATTTAGAATATTGGTGGCTGTAACGAATAACTTCTTCTTTAAAAATGAAAAATCGTCATTCTTTAAATAAGCTTTAAATTCCTCATAAAACTTCTCTGCATCAATAAACCCAGGTTTATTAAGGGCATATTTCGAAATGCTCATGAGTTGTACTTCATTAAAAAATGTAAGTATTTCTTCCCATTTATAGCCATAAGCGTAAAG
>JBBSRA010000109.1:0-2255 GCA_038243515.1 Caryophanales bacterium | reverse complement strand
TTTTAATAAAGTGGTTTCCTTAAAATTTAACTAGAAATAAAAATAGTAGATACAAAAAGGAGGGACTATATGTTAACAAATATTGGCGTACCAGGAATGGTTATTACTATTGTCGTTTTGATTGGATTAATTTTTCTATTAAGAAAAATATTTAAGAAAAAAACAATGTAAAAACTGTAAGTCCTCCAGTGTTGGAGGGCTTTTGAATGTAACTTAATTCACAATAAGTTACATTCAGATCCAACAGAATTATTTTCATAAACCTGAAATATTATCGAATGAAGTAGATTCACCGTTTATATAAATATCAATTATTTCGTGGTTGGGATCCAATGTTAATTTATAGACATGCTGCTTAATATCATCATTATCACTATTTGATACATCCAATTTTACATTTACCGTGTCCTCTTGTGCTTCAAGATCCGTAGCCACTGTCCCTTTGGTTTGATAAACAATATAAGCGACACTTTCTCCTTCGTTAATCAATTGCAAAGTATAAGTCGGTTCAATTAGTGCTTGTATATTGTCTGGTACCGTCTCTATCTCGCTAAAACTGAGTTCGGAGTCATTTGAATTACAGGCTGATAAAAGAACAGATACCAAAATTAAAAGTAATATTTTTTTCATAAATTTCCCCCCTGTATTTTCTAATACTAAATCTCAATAATCTTAAATTTTTATTCAAATCGAATGTAACTTAACTGCACTTAAGTTACATTCAAATGTGCTAAAAACCTAATGACTTCTATAAAGTTTTTGAGTTTCTCACTCTACAAAGAATTAGCTTTTTTCTTAGCAATTATCTCTTCGTATTCTGCCCAACCAATATAAACAATCCCAATCAATAAAGACCAGAAGCTCATTGTACTCAATGGGTTTCCGATGTAGGAAAGCATGGCTTTAAACAACTCTTCATCCCACGAGACAACATTACTCCCAAATATAGCTGCAGCTATATACTTTGAAGAAAATAACAATGCTGCAATTGCAATAAAACTAATTCCCGTTCCCCTTTTGTTCATTCCAAATCCTCCTCTTCTCCTAATTTTTAGTATATCAATTATCGAGGATGGCAGGTTCGAAGTTTTAATCCCACTTTTTCTTTACTTGTTCCAAATTCTGGCCCATAAACTCCGCGTGTCCTTTTTAACTGTAACCGTCTCAGGTTCGCTTTCTTCCTCCTGTGAGGACGATTCTACGCTTGTTATTTTTGATTGCTCGCCCGAAGAGGCATCAAGTGGCTGCATATTGCCCTTCAGTATTTTCACTTCTTCCAAGATCTGTTCGTTTTGCTGTTCTTGCTTTTGAACGCTTTGTGCCATTCGATCAATCGATTGTTGCTGGTGCTGGATCAGTCGCAGTAAACGTTCTTCAAGGGTTAGTTCATTTACAGACGCTTCATGTCGTTCGGTATCGCCTTGTGTCGCTTCAAAAGATGTAGCTCGGCCTGCTACACTGTCCCCTTTAGACCATAAGAACACTGCATCTGCGCTGTCTTCTAAATTCATTCCACTGCTATCCTTAAGCGTTATGAACTTTCGTAAAGCTGTAAGGTCTGTATCGCTGTACCAACGATGCCCTTGGGCATTTTTTTTGAACAGATAGCCACTCTGTTCAAGTAATAAAGAATACTTGCGAAGTGTCGATGGTTTAATTTTGAGGACAGTCGCAATATCTTCTGGCGCATGAAAAGTCATCGCTGATCTCCTCCTTTTTTCTTTTATCGTAAATGACATTCCCAAGTTTGGACAGCTTCTTTTTTGTTTGCTTCCTAAAAGTGAGCTTTTGTACTTGAACGTTCAGCTTTGCTAATTTCATCTAGCTAAATTGGAAAATTAAGTTAAACTGTAATAAAGGCGAAAAGAAGAAGGTGACTTTATGAAAATCGGTTATTTGATCGGAGTTTTATTTTTTTTGACAGGGAGTTTAATGCTTTTTTTATACAAATTAGCAAGCGTTATGATCCACTACTTGATGAACTTTGTAAATGACGAAACAATTGCCTTGAACGGGGCATTTGATTTGGTAGGCATCCTATTCATGATCGTTGGAATAGTGATAGGCGTTTATAGTTTTTTAGTTGCTCGAAAATCTACGCAATCAATCTTAAATTAGTTTACATATCACAGGTTATCGGAAGCTAGTAAAAGAGAAAGCAGTTGCTGGGTATTGGCATTTGCTTTCTCTTTTTCGTTTATTTGAGCAAGGTGGCTAAATAATAAATCAGTGTGCTTCTTTTATTTTTTATTGAT
>JBBSRA010000108.1:0-2458 GCA_038243515.1 Caryophanales bacterium | reverse complement strand
GGCCGGGGAATTCCCCGACGGGGAAGTTTAGGCGGGGAAAATGGTTTCCCCGTCCCCGACCCCATGTCGGGGAGGGAATGGTACCTTATCCATGGAGCAAGTTGTTGCTCCGAGCAACAGAAGTTTCAATGTTTTTCTGTAATTTTTTGTATCAAAACTTTTCTCTTTCACTTGCCGCTTTTTGAAAAATTTTCCGCTGTATTTTTTCCTTCAATTTTTCCAAATAGTTTTGTATATAATTTTTCGTATTGCTAAAAGCAGAACATTTTTTGTCACTTTATTCATTATCAAGTGCTATTTTTTCAGTCATATAATGTCGAGTCGTGCACGAAATTATCAGCTGGTCGATGAAAACAGCTATTCTTATCCATCTTTAAATGGGAACTTTGATAACCGCTATATTTTTGTTCGCGACCGGCAAAACCCCAAGCTTGGTAGAGTCTACAAACTTCGAACAGCTGATCTACTTGGAAAAAGATTTTATTACTGTCAAAATCATTGTAACTGTGGCGGAAGTATTAAAGTTGTCAATGATAATGAAAAAGTTTATGAACCATTGGAAGATCTACATATACCTAGTTGCAAAGCTTTTGATTACGAATCTTTGTTGAAATTTGAATATATTAAGTAAGTTTCATATATTCCATTGACGATTTATTGTTTTTTAGAGGACACAAATCTTCGCTTTTAAGACTACCTACTCAATCGGCATCAGCTACTGAAGTGAAACACATTAAGTGAGTACATATATATCCCAAGTTGCGACTATTTATCATTATCTAATTTTAGCACTGCTGATATAGATGATTCTGCTACATTTATCTATGGTGATAGTGATAATGGAGATAGAGCTAGTGATTTTGAGACTGCTTATCAGTGAGTTTATGTTTTTTTTGCTCCAAAATTTAACTGAAAAGCATTTTTCAGGACAAACAATCGGAATTCGACTGTTTCAACTTCTAGTCTTATACTAAATAATGTTATACCTTTGACTGTAACGGTTAATCAGGATCTTGCAAAACAAGGTGCATCAAATCTTTATATTCCAATTTCGCAAATTTTCTCTAATGATGGTCTAGCTGATGCTATTTTGGTATCTTCAGATTATGCACAAATTCCTGTACATCGATGCATCTTAGCTGCTAATTCTTCAATTTTGAAGGCAATGCTCTACGAAATTTCAGGTGGTAGCATTCCACTTGCTGTTAAAATTTCTAAGTTCAATGCTACAACTATTTTAGCTGCAAAAAAATGGTTATATGGTTTGACAGCTGAAGCTAAAGAAGATAAGCTTTTTGAATTTGCTTATGAATTTCAAATCAATAATTTGAAGGTTAGCTTTTTGGGCTTTAGCCCTGACAAGGAATTTAGCATAGATTTACAGATAGCTTGTATTTTGTCAATGGAAAGCAACATAACTATCCAAAACGTTTTTTCCTATATTCAGACTGCATATGATCATAACTTGGATGGATTAAAACAAAAATGCAAGAAGTTCTTGTTTGATAACCGCGAAAATATCGATGTTGCTCAGATTAAATCTCTTCCAATGGACATTGTTGTTGAAATTTTGGTTTCTAAATATTAAAATTTTTTCTCATTATTGCGTTTACTGTATTTCTTTTGTTACGAATGTAGTGGAAAATAAATGTTTATCATTCTTTTGGAATTTTTTGAGTACTACATAGTAAGGCTACAGAAGCATATCAACATGCTCAAAAATCTTTAGTTAACGCCAAAAAAAGTGTCGAAAGCCAAAAACCAGCTGACGCCGTATATGAACATCTTTTAAGATGTTCATGAAAACCATTAATATAAAAATTTGTCAGAAGATATTTCTTAAAACGGTCCACGCCTGCATTCCAGAATAAATCAACCCCCAATAAACTTTGTTATCCCAAAACATCACTAGATTTCTATCAACATTTTTTATTAATTTACAAATAAAACCTCCACCAACACAAATACCACATCATCATTCAAGTCCTTTCATTCATGACCTATAGCTTTCTTAGAAGATCCATTTCTTTTGCTAGACTTTTTTCTTCTTGAGCCAGATTTACTATTTCTACGTTGATCAGCTTCTTTCTTTGATTTTTTACGAAGCTCACGAGCTTTGACCTTTTCTTTTTCTTCAGCTTCACTATCAGTTCTGATGAGGTCGCAGTTTTCAAAATAAGCTGGATCTTTCTTGTAAGCTGCTTCGATTGCATTGACTGGGAAGAACATCTTGGCACGTTCATCGTCAGCAATTTCATCTTTAGCTTGTTTCATCTTTCGTCTAAGCCTAGCACAAGCATGTTGTCGGATATTTAGAGGACAACCAACTGTCATCGCCACTACCAAGAGAAGTGGAATGGAATATATATCAAGCTGACTTTCAGTATATGAAATCAAACGATGATGTTCAGCACCAAACGCATAACTGTAGACGAAATGAGGAGTAGAAGGATCACGT
>JBBSRA010000107.1:0-2848 GCA_038243515.1 Caryophanales bacterium | reverse complement strand
TAAACAAAACTCAATTAAGGAAGAAATGCTTTCCATTGGTTAAACAAAATTATAAAAAATAAATGTAAAAACAGTTTGATTTCAAGATAGTACCTTTCCATTCCCAATCTTTTTGGTCAGAAAAAGACCAAAAAGGATTTGCTTCGCCAGTTCGCTTCGCTTGGGTCCATTGCAATCCCTAACGCAATCTCTGTCTCACAACAACCAAATCTTTTACTTTGAAATCTGTTATTATAAGCTATCTTTGCCCCGCGAAGGTTGAACTTTGTTCAATAATAGGGAATCAAGTTAATTCTTGAGCTGTACCCGCAACTGTAAGCTATTAAACTTTTTGTTATTATTATAACCACTAAAAATTCAATTTTTGGGAAGGTCAACAAAAAGATGCGAGCCAGGAGACCTGCCTTCACAATTAATTAATTGAACTTTCGGGAAGAAAAGTGCATTAGCTAAGTAAATTCTTAAAAGGATTCTCTTCCTATTGTAACTATCATACCATAAAGTTTCGGGCATAAAACTTTAAATTTTATATAGTTATGAAAAGAATTACTCTAGTATTCTTACTTCTCGTTTCGCAAATTATTTTTGCACAATTCACAGCTCAGGACGTTAAGTTCTTCGTAGGCACAGGCGATCAAACTGCATATCTCGTCGTAGATTTCAAAGATGGAACAGAAGATCGTTCGTATGCTTGGGGTTACCGATTTAACGAAGTTGATGAACCAATTTTCCTTGATATGCTTATGGCAGTTCAAGCTGCAGAACCAGCTTTTACGATAGATCAGACTGGTGGTTTTTTAAATGATATTTATTATAATGATCATAGTGCTGAAGGCGGGAATCCTGATTATTGGAGCACGTGGCAAGGCGATTCGTCAACAACTTTCGCTATGAATGGCGGTGTCGGTGAGGATGTTGAAGATGGAATTTGGTATGGCTGTTCTTACGGTTTTTCGAACCCAACTTCTCAAGCACCAGCAACTCCGATCGCGGCCTACAGTTCATTATGGCTAGACCCAGCAACTATCACTTCTACAGTAGGATCTGGGTCAAAAAGTATTATGGTAATCGTAGATTTCGGAACTGAAACGGATGGTGTCGCAGATTCTTACGCAGCAAAAGTTTTGTATGATGGAGCTATGACTGCTGAGTTAGCATTGCAAACACTTCAAACAAGCACTTCTACTTTTCAATTTGAATATACGAACAATGCAGTTACGGAAGTGAATTATGAGCAGACTTCAGTAGTAAACACAGCTGATGTACAATGGAAAATGTTTGCAGGTACAAACCTTTCCAACTGGAAATCAATAGCCACTACAACTACTGCAATCCCAGAAAACACATTATTAGGATTAAGATTCGGAAACATCCGACCAATTACTCCACAAAATGCGAATGTTGCATTTTTGTCTACAGAGACGTTTACTGCTAGTAATTTCTCAATATATCCAAACCCAGCAACGTCTACAATTTCTATTTCTTCAAATGAAAATTATGAAACAGTAAGTGTTTACAATATGATGGGAGCAGAGGTAATCAGTACAACTGGAGATTCTGTGAATGTTGAAAATTTGGCTTCAGGATTATATATCCTAAAATTGTCAAACAATTCTCAATCTGTTACTAAGAGATTTATTAAAAAATAAATTCTTCGGATATTTAAAAAGCGCTCACGAAAATTAGGAAAATTTTCTTGAGCGCTTTTCTTTTTGCATAAATATCTGAAATTAGCTTTTCAACCAATTTCCTATTATGGTTTTTCCATTTGGCGTAAGCACACTTTCTGGATGAAATTGTACTGCTCTCACGTCGTAGATTTTGTGTCTCAAAGCCATAATCTGATTCTGCTCGTCAACCGCAGTAACTTCTAGAGAATCAGGAAGATTATTTTCGATAACCCAAGAATGATATCGCCCGACCATAAATTCTCTTTCGAGTCCTTCAAAAAGGGTTTCATCATCAACTATAATTTTAGCTTTCGTTGAAACGCCGTGAAAAACTTTATCAAGATTAATCAGTTTCCCACCAAAAACCTCGCCAACGGCTTGAAGTCCTAGACATATTCCAAGAATACTTTTTTCTGCAGCATAAGTTCTAATAACATCTTTCAGCAATCCTGCTTCATTAGGAATTCCTGGGCCTGGCGACAATACAATTTTATCAAAATGCTGCACATCTTGCAAATCAAATCGGTCATTTCTATAAACCGTTACATCATAATCAAAGGATTGAATATAATGAACAAGATTAAATGTGAAGCTATCATAGCTGTCGATAACAAGGACTTTTTTCATTTGATGTATCGGAAATAGGATAATATTTGAATCTCAGTTTTATGTCAGCGGTCTGTATATATTCGGCTAAAGCCTTCTAGATTTAATCCTTCAATCTTAGTTTTATAGTCTCAACATCTATCGAAAGAGAGATTTCCTCGTTGATAGGCAATTCAGTTGGATAGTCAAAAAACAGCGCTTTTCTATTTCGAGCCGCTTTTATCAAGTAGCCATTTCCTTTGAAATAGCATTCTTTGACAACCACTATTAATGGCGAATCTTCGGCTGGAAATAATTCGTGCGGATATACTAAAATTTCTTCTTCGCCTTCATACTCGGTCATCAATTCAGTAAGTGCGACGGTATTGACTTCGCCGTACAGGGACGCAACATACTTGTTTACAGGTTGCAGAAATAATTTTGCGGAAGCACCAAAATCCTCAACTTTACCTTTTCTCAAAGCTATTGTTGTGTCAGAAAATGACAAAGAGTCCGTGCTATCGTGGGTTGCAACAATGCAGCTGATGTTTTTAGACTTTAGATAAGCGAAAAGATTTCGCCTCAAAGCTCCT
>JBBSRA010000106.1:0-3050 GCA_038243515.1 Caryophanales bacterium | reverse complement strand
TGGATGTGACATGTTAATCACAAGATGATAGGCTGAAAATTTAATGCGTCACCAAAAACAAAATATGCAAATTTATTACCGTTAATTTCGTCAAAGTGCAGCAACTTGTTCAGATCTGGCGATAGTAACTGTACTTCTATAATCATTGTCTGAAAATGCCCGTTTTGACTTTTGTAGATGAAAAATGTGTTAAAGCCGATTAGAAGGACATCCAATTTTTCAAGCTATAAGCAGGGGTGCCAAGGACCCAGGGTCTACCCTACCCACCCAGGGTATACTCTAGGGCATGGGTGGGTAGGGTAAGAAAGCTATTGGGTAGGGTATACCCAAAAATGCCCTGAGGAAATTTTTTGCTATTTTAGGATTGAAATAATCAGTTAAAAAAGTTTCCTAACGCTTGTGTTTCCTGCGTCTCACTGATTTCTCGCCAAAGCCATGGGAAACTTTATCATTTTCCGAAAGGTTTCGCCATTTGCCGCCAACACATGCAAAATATTTTCTTTCTTTTTTCTAAAATTACTTTGTAACACTGTGTATTGTTTTTCACTTTTGAATAAAAGAGCAATGGAACAACACCCAGTTGTTTTATCTGATGATCAACATGACGACAACGAGAATATATCCTTTAGTCAAAAGATTTTAAATCGTCGTACACAACATGAAAATTTAGTACTGAAAAAGAAAGCAAAAGAGCTTAATGCTGATGATATCAAGGTTCTTTTGGAAAAGCAGAAAGGTATGGAATGGCAACATATTACTCAACATGCTCTACATTCAAATGGTTTTCATCCTTTGTTCTTTAAACGAACTAGAGAAGATATTGCTAAACCAACAAAGGTAGTCCGATGTCCTAATGAATTCTGTCAAACTTTCCTAACATTTCCTGGTGGACATCTAAAGTACGTTTAGTCATTTCTAACTTGTATATCAAGTTTGTGTTTAGGAAGCACCAAGAATCCTGTAAAGCTAAATCCAATCAAACAAAGCTGACTAGTGATGGAACTGTTACCAAAAACAACGCCATATCTTCAATATTTGCAAAAAATTTCAACGAACAAGAAAAAATCACTATGGCGAAAGCTTTTGCCAAGCTCTCAATGGATGGCCTTTTACCCTTTGATTTTATTAGTAAAGATTATGTCCAAAATTTTGCTAAGACTCTGATCAATTTTGAGTAAGTTTATATATATACTGTATGACAGGATGGTTAATGATATGATTTAGAGCTAGAAGAGGCACTCAAATACCTGAAAATACTAATTTTGGTTGTAGAATGACTGTTAGGAATTATGTTGAAGCTTCAGCTACTAGTAGAACTGAAGCCTTAAAAAAGGAATTTAGTGGTTATTTTTCTTTGACACCTGGAAGCATCGCTATTGATTATGGTCAGAGACTAGAAGATTATCTAAGTGTTGTGTATCATGGATTAAAGCTTAGTGATAACAAACTAGTAATGCAAGAACTTGTCATCGGTTTTATACCATCTGCTAATGAAAAAAATGCTAATAATATTTGGAATGAAATTAACGACGCAGTGAATTACCTTGATATTTTTCCTGAGCAGCTTTATTCTATGATAGGAATTTCTGATGAAGGAAGTAACGTCGTGAAAGCTTTAAAACACAACTTCGATGAAAGTAAGTTGTAATAGCCACGGTGGAGTTATTATTACGGCTTTTTAGGTATAAGATGCTTTGCGCATGTCCTTAATAATCTTGCCAAAAGAGTCACCAATCTCTACAAAAAACCAAGAAGCTCAAAATACTTTTTATCTTCAACTGATGTCAAGCTTATCCAAGAAGCTGCTCAAATTATTAAAGCTGTACAACATTTGATCAACTGTTTGAATCGCAAGAAAAATGTTAATGATATTCTTGGAAGAAAGCTGAAAAGTAGCTGTGAAACTCGTTGGCTATCTCAACTTGAATGTCTCAGGGATATGGAATCTAATCTTGAAGCTATATACTATTCAAAGTTTGATTTAACACCACTTATGGATGAAAATGATAAGAAGGAATTCAACTTTATATATCAAAATAGAAATACTCTTCATTTTTTGATCGAAATTTTATCTCTCTTTGAATTTCCTATCATCGAAGCTCAATCATCATCAAAACCAACTCTTCATCGAGTTTGGCCTACATTGATAACTATTGCTCTAAAACTTTTTAACTATGGATGAAATGTGCGCTGCACTAGCTAAATCAGCTCTTAACTCTATTGAAAGAAAACTTGATAAAGGATTCATAACTAATGCTCACAAGATTGGAACTGTACTCAATCCAGCTAGTCGTCATCTTCGTGGGATTCCCAGCTTTGAAAAAGAAGGAATATATAATCTTATTCGCGCTCGTATTCAGCCAACAACTAGTCAAACTCAACAAGAACGAAATTTGCTATCTATGGAAGCATCAGATGAAAGTACGGATGAGCTGTCAAACTATATGCATTCTAAATTTTCTGGTATCACTGAAAGTGATTTTGACTTATTGAATTTTTGGCAAACTCATAAACTACAATATCCTCAAATGTACGTTTTAGCTCTCAAATATCTTTCAATTCCTGCAACCTCTGCTAGCGCTGAGCGTTCATTTTCTACTTTAAAGCGGACTATCACTGATCAACGCACTCGTCTTGATCCTGCTCTTGTTGGAAAAATGATTATTGGTCGCTCCATTGGTGAATTTGATTAAATTTTTGCTAAGTTTTCTTTTGCTTTATGCGTCTTTGTTGTTATTATTTAACTGTTTCGTGAAAAAAATTGTTAAAATAAATGTTTTTGTACTACTGAAAATTTTTTTTTAATTCTGTGGGGTATACCCAGGGTGGGTATACCCTGGGTGGGTCTAAGAGGCTTTGGGCATGGGTAGGGTAGGGCATCAAAAAGTGGACCCATTTGGCATGCCTGTTCGCAAACCGAAAACCGAAAATTTCCGAACCGTTACAGCACTGATAGCAACACTAGAAAATTTTATCTGTCATTCCAAAATTCAATGTCAAGCGCTCAGACATTACCAAAAATTATCCACCTCCATTGAGGAAACTTGATC
>JBBSRA010000105.1:0-3065 GCA_038243515.1 Caryophanales bacterium | reverse complement strand
TGCGGAAATAACCAACGCACCTGGACAGGCGATGACAAAAAAGGTAAGTGATAAATGAATGTCTCTTGTGATGATCCAAACCACAACGGAAAGAACCATAATACCAGGTGTATAGATGGCAGCAAACTTCTCTAGAAACCGTTGGGTCTTTGCTTTTCCTTCCTGAGCTTCCTCCACCAGTTCAATAATCTTGGAGAACGTGGTTTCTTCGCCAACCTTTTCTGCAATTACTTCCAGATATCCGCTATCCAAGATGCTTCCACTAAACACTTGGTCATCGACAACTTTACTAATGGGTACGGATTCACCCGTAATTGCTGCTTCATTAACCGACGCATTACCCGATGCCACACGACCGTCAATTGGTATTTTCTGCCCTGTTTGAATAATTACCATATCGTTTTCAATCACATCTTCCGCCATTATTACCAAGCGTTTGCCATTGCGCAATACAGTGGCTTCTAGCGGTGCCATATCCATTAGAGATTTAATTGAAGCACGGGCTTTCTCTAAAGACCGCCCTTCTAGAAATGCCCCAAATAAAAAGAGGAAGGTTACAGCGGCCGATTCCATATATTCCCCGATGGTCAATGCACCGATTACTGCTATGGTCACCAAGAGATCAATACTGAACATTTTTAAAAGGGCGGCTTTCCAAGCTTTTAAGAAAGTGGGATACCCCGCTAACAGTGTTGCAATAATTAAAAATGTATTTAACACGGATTGGTTCCATTTCAATAAATAGCTCATTAAAGCAGCTAATAGCAAAAATCCTGCTGCGTACATAATTCGGTTGATCTGTTTATCTTTCATGGTGTAATGTGTTTAATGATATTAAGTAATTAGACCGGGAATATTCTCGATTCTCTTTTATACAAAAGATAGAACACCGATATTTCCGGCCTTATAGTTTTTTAATTTATGATAAAACTGGATACCCAACTTTTTCGATGAGTTCCTTTAATCGTTCGGAAGTCACTTCATCGTCATCATACTGTATCTTTACTTTACTGGAGTTAAAAAGTACTTTTGCTTCTTCCACCCCTTGTTCTTTGTTGAGAACGCCTTCTATTTTTTGAATACAGCTAGGGCAGGTAAGGGTCTCCAATTGAAACTTTACGGTTTTCATTTCTTTTATAGTTTTCATTTTTTTCTTATTATATTTTAGTAATATGCGGTCATTTATCATCCGTCATCTGTCATCGAACTAAGTTTTCTTAATGTCCTGCGTGTCCACCTCCTGAATGTGAAATAGGGGCGTGTATTAAATTTTCCAATGCTTCAAGCGTGTGCGTGTATTGTACGTAGGCCTCAACATAGTCTCTTCCTAGTTTTACGGATTGGTCTTTGGTGTTGCTGAGTTTGGCTACTTTAGCATAGCGCTCTCTTAATAATTGCTCCAAATGATTGGTAACCGTGGTTATTACTTCTTCCACACTATTCTTTGCTATTGAATTGTCAGCCATTTCAACTAACGGTGTCATAGATCCAGCAGGTTTCAAACCCGTATAGGCTGCGCCTTCAGTTTCTCTGTGCAAACGCACAAGATTTTCCAAAAAATGTTTTTCAACAATCGCATAGACTTCCTTATCGCCTGATTTTAATTTATAGGTCTTTTTAAACATGGATTTGATTTCTTTTTCCTGCTGAGGTTCGATCCATTTCAAAACCAGCTCAACATTGTTTTGATCCAATGCTTTTAAAGCATCCTTAATCACCGGGCCGTCATAGGAATCGCAATGTGCGTATCCAGAAATGCCGATAAACATAAATGCTAGTGCTAGTAAGACGGTAGACATCTTGGATTTAATTGTGCGGGGTTTTGTTCTTTCTTGAGTTTTCATAATACATCTGTTTTGAATTAATAATCTGTTTTTATTCTCTGTGAACAAATGTATTGATCATCTCACTGCTGCGCGACCTTCATTGTAATATGGCACCCATTATGGGCAAAGTAGAAGTCCCAGATTACAAAATGGGTCTTAAAACGTAGAAAAAATGAGATTTAGGCGGAAGGAAGTGAATCTCGAAATTCACTAGGAGTAATCCCGGTCAAATTCTTGAACACACGATTAAAAGCAGATTTGGAATTGAACCCACTTTCCAACGCAATTCCTAGCAAAGAATAATTTTGAAAATTTTTATCTTGAATTTTTCTTTTTACTTCCTCCACTCGAAAGTGATTGATGAAATCAGAAAAATCGCTACCATGCATTTCGTTAATAACTTGTGAAAGATGATGCGGGGGTACACTTAGGCTTTCTGCCAACTTTGGTAAACTTAAATCGGGATCTAAATATGGTTTTTTAATTTTCATATAACGCCCAACTTGATGGTAACATTTTTGCAGTTCGGTACCTTCTAACCTTGAAGTGCCATACTTCGTTTTATTTTCATCGCTTAGTGCTTTGGGTTCTTCTTTTGAAAAATTGATAAACACTTCCTTTTGTTTTAATCCAAAATATCCGATTAAAATAATAAATACGGACAGAGACAGAAATAATCCATTAGTACAAAAAGCCATTGAAAACAAATGGAAAATGTGATGAATGACGGCGATAACGATTAAAGCGGTCCAAACAATTCCAAAAATCGGAATCAGTTTACCAAGCCAGTTCAAGTTTCCCTTTTTAGAAGGCATATGATGGGAAGAATTCTTGCTTTGGGTAAAATTTTTATAGGCCATGAGAAAATACACAGGTCCTGAAATAGCTGTTATAATTAGAAAAAAAAGAAAGAGTAAAGGCGTTTCTGCTTCATGTGAAACATGATCCACTCGGATTCCCTTTGCATAATTGGGAAAATTAGAAGCGATTATCAAGTATACTATAAATGTTACAAAGGGTATAAAATGCCAAACTTTTTTAATCCGAAAGTGCTCGCGTCCGGATGTCAGAGCGGACACATATAAATATAAAAAAGGTCCATGCAATAAAAATAGAGCGATAATTCCACTGGATAATATGGGCGCATTAGGGAAAAAATCTATGGTTAAAGCATAAGTGGCGGTGGCAATTCCCATATATAAAAGCCAAAAAATCAAAATGCGATCGTGAAGTGATTTT
>JBBSRA010000104.1:0-3128 GCA_038243515.1 Caryophanales bacterium | reverse complement strand
TTATTATTTAAAAATGAAGCTTGTTTTTTCTTGTAAGTTTTCGTCACGAATGTTTTTTATTCAAACTTAGATAAATTTTATATAGAAAATTGATTTGTAATTATAAAAAACAAAATTACCATTCTCTACTCTGCATCATAATATAATACTCCCCGAAATTAGGTCAATGAATTTAAGTAATAAAAAAACCGTAAATTTATTGACGTATGAAAAAAGTAAGCAGAAAGAAATTCAGTTCAGATTTTAAAGTAAAAGTAGCCCTTGAAGCCTTAAAGGAGCAAAAGACGACAGCCGAGCTGGCCGCCCAGTTTGAGCTGCAGCCATCGCAGATCCAGTTGTGGAAGAAGCAATTTCTTGAGAATGCCAATGCAGTTTTTGAAAGCAAAAAGCCAGATTCGGGCAAAAAGGAAGAATTGGAGTCCAAGCTTTACGAACAAATCGGCAAATTACAGATGCAGAACGACTGGTTAAAAAAAAAGTTGTCCTAATGCACAGCTTAGCAGAACGACGCCTTATGGTGGCCAAGAATCCTGATTTGAGCATTACTGAACAATGTGACTTGGTGGGTATCCACCGATCAGGCTTTTATTACAAAAGCGCTGGGGAAAGTGATGAGAACATGGAGATCATGAAGCTGATGGATGCTTATTTCATGAAACATCCACACAGTGGAGTAGTTACCCTTTGCGCCTACCTGATAATGGATGAAGGGTTTCTGGTCAACGTTAAACGTGTTCGCCGCTTACTGCGATTGATGGGCTTAATGGCCATCTACCCGAGCAAACGATTGACCATTGGAGACAAAGCACATAAAATATATCCATATCTGTTGAGGTATTTGAAAATCGAACGTAAGAACCAGGTTTGGTGTACCGATATTACGTATATCCCGATGAAAAAGGGCTTCATGTACATGATGGCGATAATCGATGTCAAGACCCGGTTTATCTTGAACTGGAGCATCTCAAATACGATGGACGGGGCTTGGTGCAAGCGTGTATTGGAAGAAACGATTGAGTTGCATGGTTGCCCAGAGATCTTCAATACCGATCAAGGGAGTCAATTTACGGCACATGAATTCACTCAGGTATTGGTAGATAACAACATCCTGGTATCCATGGATGGTAAAGGCAGGGCACTGGACAATATTTGGATCGAGCGCTTTTGGCGCACGTTGAAATACGAACACATCTACCTGAATCCAGCGGAAGATGGACTGGAACTGTTCAGGGGAACGAAGGAATATATCCAGTTTTACAACCAAGAAAGGCGACATAAATCACTCAAACACCTGACTCCAAACGAAAGTTTTAACCAAATAGCAGCCTGAAAAATGAGAAAAACAAAAAAAGAAAAATGCATTGGAATGTTGAAAACTCTTAGGAGAGTTTCCAACATTCCAACACAGCAAGCAACAATAACAAATTATTTATATTAGAATTGTAGAATCATTGTCCTAACAATGGGGAGTACTTTATAAATCGATCATAATGAATACATTCAAACTCTGCCTATCCATCTGTAGCCTTTTCATTTTAAGTTGCACAACGCAAGGCAATATAAAGGATAATACCGTGGATTTAATTATTGGCACTTATACAAATGAGGGCTCAAGTGAAGGGATTTATGTTTACACGTTTAATAAGGAGACGGGCGAACTGCTTTACAAAAACAAAACTACCGACATTGAAAACCCATCTTTTTTAACTCTTTCTCCGGATCGGAAAAACATTTATGCTGTTTCTGAATTTGGAAGCGACTCGATAGGGATGGTATATGCTTATGATTTTGATGCTGAAAGTGGTGCGCTAACTTTTAAAAACAAAGTTTCGGCCGGAGGAAATGGTCCATGTTACGTTTCGGTTGATAAAATGAACAGCTATGTTTTCACTGCCAATTACGGAAGTGGAAGTTTAGCGGCAATTCCAATTCTGGATGACGGTTCTTTAAGCCAAGATATTCAGGAAATTTATAATAAAGGAAATCTTGTTGAAGGAACAGAAGGTCCGTCCCGCATGCACTCTGTAGTTACCTCTCCTGACAATCGGTATTTATTTGCAGCGAACTTAGGAACTGATAAAATCGGAGTGTATTCATTTAATGAAAAGGCCAAAACTAATTCTTTGAAAGAACTAGAATTTGTTTCATTACCTGAGAAAAGCGGTCCTAGACACTTTGTCTTTCATCCAAATAGAAAATATGCTTATCTTATTCAAGAACTAGATGGAGGCATTACAGCTTTCAATTACGACGATGGTAAATTAAACGAAATGCAGAATGTTTCCATTATTCCGGAAGGTTTCCAAGGAAGCTTTGCTACTGCCGATATTCAAATTTCACCTGATGGATTGTTTTTATACGGTTCTAACCGATTAGAATTGAATGAGATTGTTATTTATAGCATTGATCAAGAAAATGGAAGTTTAACCTTTGTGAATAGAGAGTCTTCTCTGGGAAAAAACCCGAGAAACTTCGCTATAGATCCAAGCGGAAACTTCTTACTGGTCGCTAATCAAACAAGTGATGAAATTGTCGTTTTCAAACGTAATAAGGAAACTGGCTTATTGTCTGCTACCGATATTCGATTAGAAATTGGTCGTCCGGTATGTTTGAAATTCGTAAACTAAATCACTCATTCTTTTAGTAATCAATAAGCGATAATTTCATCGCTTATTGATTACTAGTAGCCATTACCCCAAAGCATTGGCTATATTTACGTTTATAATGCGTGCCCTTTTGACTTTCTTAAACTGTGCTCTTGCATCCAAAACTAAATGTCAGAAGACATCAATATTACGCGCTTTAAATAGCTTACTTTAACCAGTTTACAAGCTAGGTAACATTAGCAACCTTTTTGCTCGGATACATTAGAGAAACCACGTATATTGTAAGAACTGCCAACGGAAAAGAAATTATTGCCGGGTTTTCCAATTGATGCATCGCTTGTGATGAATCTAATCCATAATGATCCCACATGGTTGGCGAGGTTAGTATTATGGCTAGAGACGATACAATCCCCACCACGATAGAATAAGCAATCCCTTTTGCAGATGTTTTCTTCCAAAACAATAAGAATAAAATAGCTGGTAAATTGGCAGACGCTGCAATAGCAAAAGCCCATCCCACCA
>JBBSRA010000103.1:0-3584 GCA_038243515.1 Caryophanales bacterium | reverse complement strand
CCGATAATTAACGCCCTGTGCATGGAACGTGAATTTTTATAAGACATAGCACGTACCGCGATTTGTGGTAAGCCGACAACACCGACACCGACTAAAATCCAAAATGATGAAACGTAAGCGGCCGTTAAATCACCGTTTGCACCATATGGCGTGACCAATTTCGGGTTTTCAGCGATCAAATCATTGACGATATTTGGAATACCACCTCCTGCAACAATGACTGCGATGAGTAACACAAGTGTACCGACAAGCATGACGGCTCCTTGTACAGCATCGGTCAAGGCAACAGCGCGAAATCCACCGATCGTGACATAAACAAGCACACTAACAGCAAATAAAAACAATGCCGAATTATAAGATAATCCTGTCAGTGATTCCACAAGACGCGCGCCGCCAATCCATTGCGCTGCCATTGCGGAGAATAAGAAAACGATAATGCTAAAAGCTGACAGCAACACAACCACAGTGCTATTGTAACGAGCTTTCAAAAAATCAATCATGGTAATTGCTTTATAGCGTCGTGCCATAATGGCGTACTTTTTACCAAGAATCATTAACACAAAATAACCTGTTACCACTTGTGCCATTGCAAGCAGTACCCAGCCAAACCCTAACGTATAGGCAGTTCCGGGACCTCCAAGAAAACTTGACGCACTGCCGTAAGTCGCAACCATCGTCATGGCTAGTACAAAGCCACCTAGTTCACGGCCACCTAAAAAATAATCGCTAATAAAATTGGAAGAACTCGCTAATTTTCGGCTTGACCAATAGCCGATAAAAAAGATGATCAACAAAAACACGAGCATGGGTACTAATACGGCGTAATTCATCAACCATCCTCCTCTTCATCAAACGGTACTTCTACGAAGAAGAATTTAACAACAATCACAACCAATACCGAAATCAATAAGAATCCCACCACACAGCTATAAAAAAACCAATCCGGCAAGCCAAAAATATAACTGTATTCTTCAACAGGTCGTGAGCCTAAGCCGTATGCAAAGCCAAACCACCAAAGAAAATTAAATATGGCCAAGCCGATACCAATCCATGCTTCTCGGTGAGCTATTTTAAAACGCCAATCCAATTCTTCCATCACACACACTCCAATCATTATCTTTCAAAGCCTATTCTCACGCTGTTCTTTTTCTTTATCTATCGTACACCATTGAAGAGTTTTGATTAACCCCCATTATGAGCTTTTCGAGCAGGTAAAAACCCGAAAGCTAAAGCTCTCGGGTTTGAGTTATTAACGAGCTAGTAAATATTCTACATATGCACGCCAATAGGTATTTTTCGCTTCTTCGAAATCTGGTTGTCGGCTTGGAAAAGGCATAAAGACTTTCGGTGGCGCAACGAATTTCTCAAGTTTTTCTTCGTGGATAATAACCGTTCCAACTTCAGGAGCTTCAGACAATACCGCTTTTGTGCCGTCTTCAAAATTGGTCGTCACTGACACTGTTTTTGGACGTCCGTTTATATTTAACGAATGCGCTTTGCCGGTAACACCGTCATAATCAAAAAGCCAAGAAATCGGTAATGCCACTGCGTCACTAGCTGACTCTAACGTAATGGCTGTGTTGACATTGTTGCCATAAGGTAACGGACTTTCTATGGGTGCATCGACGACGATTCGCATTTCATAATATGCTAACGGATTGTTTTGTTCTTTTGGATCTAATTGATGATAGGCTTCTAGCCATTTCGACTCTTTGGCAGGCATTTCAGAAATACTTTGAACTGTTCCCGTGACAATGCCATCGATGCCTTCACCTTGAATTTTAACGAGATCTGCCACTTGTACCAAGGGCCACTCATCTTCTAATACATAACTTAAAAATACTTTTTCAGTTGAATAAATTTCAATGCTCAACGGTTCTGTCTCGCGATTGATTTTCGAAACCGTTCCATCGACTGGACTAATTACCGAAGGGCTGGATGAGTTTTGTGCGAGCTGCGCATTTAAAACTGCTAATTGCGAGTCTATTGCGGCTAATTGCTGTTCAGCTTGCGCAATCCCTGCAGCATATGAACCATCTTGTGGCACTGCAACACCCACAGAAACGTTGACATCAAATTTAATGACTTCGTCATCTTCGTTGGTGATTTCGGAATTATTCGATGCATCTCGTGACACCGCTCCGCCTTGTGCAGCTTTTGCTTGTTCCAATGTTGCAAGCGAAGCTCTCACTTCTGTGCGTTGACCTTCTAGTGCTGTTTTTTGCGTTTCCCATACCGCTCGTTGATCAACTGTTTCCGCTTCGTTTAAAATGGCCAGTTCAGATCCGGCAGTAACTGTATCTCCTTCGTTAACTGTCCATTGCTGAAGCGCTTCATTGTCTTGAATGTAAATTTCGACCGTATCTTCAGGAACCGTCAACGCTTCTTTAAACAAATTGGTGCTGTACGTATTGGCATATGTTTGTTCATAATCATCGACGTAGACGCTTTTTGGCAAAATGCTTTTCTCGCCAAACATTAACAACGCATTGGCAGTTAAAAAAGCGACAATCGCTATGGATAATCCAACAAAATAGAATTTATTCAAATGGATTCCCACCTTCCATAAAACCGCTCAGCATGCTATCCACTGGAATTAAACTAACCGACGCAACAATCAATGCCGACACAATGTGAAGCATGATCAAACCGAATAAAATTAATGCCGGATTCATTTTCGTAAAGCCACGAATAAAGCGGTATTGCACCGCAATGATTAGCGACGTAAATAAAGTCAGTTGATTAAAAAAATAAATCAAAAATGAATTATCCAAAAACGTGGAAGCGATTGGACCAAATGAGAAAACAGATACCGACATCGTAAAGCCAGTCACTGCAAACAACAGGCTAATCAATCCTTTTTCAATAATCAGCAAAGCCGTCACATACGTTTGCATAATGAGCGCTGCACGCCACGGCATACGTAGGAGTTTGCTGTATAAAAAAGCCGCTCCGTAAACATGAAAAGCCAAATAAAAGCCGCCCCACAGAATCGTCCCCATAAGCGACGTCCAACGGGCTACTGTGTAGGCATCCCACATACCTGCCGCGAGCAGTGGTGTCAGCGATTCTGTATTCATGCCCCAAACTTCACTAACAGCGAAAACCAAAAGACCCATTAGAAAAATCCAAGCAATGCGTTTACTGACGTTACGCATTTCGGTTGTTTGTATATTATGTATAAGTTGTCCTTGTCTTGGGAAAAAGTGCCAAAATCTAAAGTCTGATATCATAGGTATGATTCCTTTCAAGGCAATTGACGTTCTGCTTCACTTTACTTTACCAAAAAAGCGCCCTCTTTGAAACGTATTCGCTGACACATTTTACAATATATGAGCCGTTTGAGCCAAAAGACATAGAATTGCGGTTGAATGGAGAGTAATTCGAGTCTTCAGTGCGGGCTATTCCCGGGTGTTTCACGCTGTTAGATGAAAGTTTTTGTTTTTTACCCGGGTGTTTGTGTTTTATACCCGGGTGTTCGCGAATTATACTTGGATGGTTGCTTTTAACCCGTGTGTTTGCTCGGTTTACCCGGGTGTTTGTGTTTTATACCCGGGTGTTCGCGAATTATACTTGGATGGTTG
>JBBSRA010000102.1:0-3771 GCA_038243515.1 Caryophanales bacterium | reverse complement strand
TTGCTATGTATGCACTAGATATTAGCCCCAGAACAAGATAACGGCATCTAGATAGTGAGAAAACCCATGTTCTGGCCGGCAGCGTGCCACTAACGCTCTATCTGTGCTTAACTTATCGGATCCCGGTTGACACCCAGCAGGGGATCGAACCCGAGCTGGTCGGCTGCGCAAAGTAGTGCTGCGCTAGAAGTAACCAGTTGCGCCACCGGGCCCTCAAAAAGTTTATTTTTATTTTTATTTTTTTAAGATTCTTTTAGAAATTAAGAAAATGTGCTTAAAATTAAAAGAAAATTTTGGAATAGAGTTATGATAGTTAATAATTTTTTAAATATTGAAAGGGAGCTTGTAAGATGATGAAGGGACAATGGTATCAACATAGAAAAATATTGCATCGTTTACGACTTGATCAACCAATCAGAAAATTGAAGCATATTTTTTCTACTAAACTTACTGTAATTGGAAAAAGTAAAAGAAATTCAGAACTAAGAAATTTAAACAGTATTATTGATACTATCTTAGGATAGTAGAATATTGTACTTGGCAAGAGCTTCTGACTATAAATTTCTGTAGTTGCAATTCTGACAATTGTAAGGTAGGTTTACTGTAAATGAGCAAAAAAAGTTTTTTCTATTAGTTACTACAGTTTTGTTAAAATGGAACCAGTTATCGGCCAACTCTATAACATCAATTTTTTTAACATTTTCGTACAAAACATAATAATTAAAAGACAAATAATATAAAAAATTAATTACCATTAAGTATCTAAATCCATTAGTTTGTAATACCCGAGAAGGCGTCGAAACTTTAATAAATATTTCCGAAATACAGCACCTTTTATATCCTCATCATCATCAATTAATTTATTATTTTTTAAATCAAGGATTATTTTTTGTAATTTTCACTTTTATATAGTGATTCATGTATTCACAGAATACATTAACATGAAAAATTTTAAGCCAAAAGATAGCTTTTTGAGCACAATCTAGTAGCTCATAGTTAAGAATAAGCTGTAACCTTGCCAAACTTTGCTTGTAACTTCATACAGCTTTATTCAATTTTCTACTTTATACCACATTTAAAAGAGTAATCTAAAACACTTCGTATTCTTACTCTAAACTTTTCCCAGTTATGGTCACTTTAGGAGAAAAAAGCTTTGAAATGCATCGTTAACATTTGAAGCTTCCTTACAGTATCCTACAGTACCTTACAGTAATATTTTATCACCTTAAAATGCTATTTCTATAACTTTAAGCTTAATTTTTCATGACCACGAGTTGGACAAAAAACCACGAGTTGATCGACCATGAGTTGTCGGACCACGAGTAGGGCATATCCGTCCTCAATATGCTACAAATATCCGATATGAAGCGGTGCAACTATGCAAAAACAAAATGATTGCGCTTAATTTTGATGAGTATTCAAAAAAAAGTTTAAAATATTGGAGATGTAGAGGAAAAACCCAAAACCCGACCAGAAAAATCGAATTTTCTTTCTACCCTGTTTGGACAGAACGAATAGGGTAGAAAGAACAAATGGGGGTAAAGAACGAATGGGAGTTTTCCCCTATCTGAAACTGACAAACTTCGGGTACCCGACAACACTGATAGACATCAACAGAAAAAGTGAAACTAAGTGTGACGGTTTTACAGTAAGATAGTACCATAAGACGTGAAGCAAGTTCTTGTGCTGAAGCAAACAATCACAGGCAGCATTAAAGTGGATAAAAGCAAATAGAGATCACGCCATCCGCGGGCTTGGTTCTTGCTCTGCAGGGGAACCAGGCTAACCGGAACTGCAATGAACTCCACTATTTACTGATGGTCACAATGTACAAACATCGACTTGCAGCTTTGATCAAGACGCTTACATTCCACAATGGCAAGCTATCATCAAATCCTCGTTAAAGCCAATAAACAACGAGCATGATCATCCATCAACCAATAACTGTGATCCGCACGCCCCCACTGAATTTACTATTTAATCAGATCCAGTTTCTTTGTATATCATCGATCAAATCTCCTCACTTGACTTATGCAAGTGACTGTAAACTATACATGTATTATATAAGTTATTCTATTATTATTTATGCTCATAAAGTACTCTAAGATTATAACATCTAGGGTTATTAAACACATAAAAGATGACATCCGTGTTCCTTAGCTGACGAGTTACGGGCACAGAGTCACATAAGCTAATGCGCTTGTGTTCTGGAACAATATCATGAATGACATCGAACACTTTCGATTACACGTTTGAATGTAAAACACTTGTCGTTAATATAAGGATAACGAGCATACAAGCAATAAGGGTCTATACCAGTGCTATCGGTTTTCGATTCATAAACCGAAAACCGAAAATTTCCGAACTGTGACAGCACTGTTCTATGCAGAAAGCTCTCATTGCCGTTGCTTTATGTCGATCTTTACCTACAACGTAAGTATATTCTTCATAATGAAGAAGACAAATTGTATCTTCTGCGTTGCCCTACTTGGTTTTACATCTGATACACAGTCGTTCCAATGGTCAAGCAGAGTAACTAACGCCTTCAGTTTTCATAAAATAAGTCCTTTAACAAATCAATTTTTTAAACTGTTTTAACAAAATGTTGTTCTTACCTTCAAGCATCTTTAACATCAGAGTTCTTTCTAAAAGGTAATGGTGTAATACTGTTGTTGATAGAAGCAGAAGATTGCAAAGCAGTTGAACTGAAGGAATTCGATGAGATAAAGGAACAGGATCGAGGGTCATAATAGGAAAAAGCTGAAAAGCTGATGATGATGGAACTGGTTGAAAAGCGAACGGAAATATAATTACTGGAGGCGAGGCTGGGGGGGGGGGGGGTATTCGAAAAATAGAAGTAAGGGGGTAGGTCCACTGCCAGTGCTAGCGAGAGACGCAGCAGAAGTAGCAGCACCTTGATATTGCTTGTACATAGGAGATTTAACATGTTCAGTAAATTTTTCATTTTTGAGCTGTTCGAGGTTTTTAAGCTTCTGCACTTCTTAGCTTAAAAACTTTGAAAATTTTGCACTGTTGACTTCTATGCATGACTTCGGGATTTTCTGCTTCAGGTGCACCTCGAAGAGTGTGCGGTTCTCTATCTTTAGCATGTTGTACTAGATTATTGCATTGCTGAATAGTTGGTTGTCCTCTAGAATCATCACCCATAACCTTACCAGTACTGCTCTTGTAACCATGAAGTGCATGTTGAGCTGTCGTAGTCTTTAGCTTTTTATTGAGATCCTTTGCTGCTGCTGTAGTATGTCAAGGGTTGAATAGTAGACGTATTTTTTAATTTTGGAAAAGGTGATGTGATGCAAAATATTGTCTTGCTTTCGGACCTCCTTGATAATAGTCTCCCAGTCTTATTATTATTGAGCTAATACTTAACAACCATGAATCAGTATATTAAAAAAATGCAAAATATCAGTGCAGTTATAAATCTGTTCATGTTAAATCAGGAGCTATAAGTGTTGCGATTTTCTTGATATCAGTTTCTATCATCCTTAACTCATACGGAATTTTTTCGATAAAACCTGTGTAGTTGTAACGTCAATCATCAAATTTTTCTTGGCTTTATCAATTTTATGAAGGCATAAATAATGGTTGACATAATTTTTGAGCTTAACATTGAAGCTTTTAGTCGCTTGTATCTCCAGCCTTCACTATCACGTCCTTGATTTTTGGCAAGTGGAAATCTTTATAGTAAAAAAAAAGAGGTAAAAGAAAATCATGAGCATACTTTTTTGATTATAACTGCGAATTTCTTTC
>JBBSRA010000101.1:0-3799 GCA_038243515.1 Caryophanales bacterium | reverse complement strand
GAAGTTTCTAGATTCTAAGTAGTCAGGAAGTATGCGTAGCTAGGAGCTTAATCAAAATTTTTAACATCTCTTTCTCGAAAGAGAAACCGTCACTTTCTCGAAAGTGAAGCCGTCACTTTCAAAGAAGTGACGAGTCACTTTCTTTTCACTCTCTCTCCGTTTTTGAGTTTTACTTTTCACTCTCTCTTCACTCACTTTCCTGGACAGAGAGAGCTCGCGCGCGTTCACTTACTTCGGTCAAGCGAAGTGATTTTTCAGCATTGGCTGTGCGCTCCTGCTCAACGATAATGTCTTTTTCAATCTGGAGTTCATCATCTGATGATATTGTAATAACCTCAGGTGATTTGTTGCCTTTTTTCCGAGGAAGAGTTTTTCGAGTTACAGCTCTTCGAGGAGTCAGTATCTCTCGTTTATCAACAGCTTTTTTTGACGACTGAGGTGTTCTCAAAGCCAAATTTTGCATGTTAGCTGCTGGAGTTGATGGTACTGTATGTTTATCTCTAACAACTTTAGTACAGCTTTTTAGAAAGGTAATAATAGCTGTCTTGTATGACAACAAATCAAAATTTGAGTCAACAATGCTGTTTACGCCATTTTTCAAAAACTGGGTAGCATTTAGACCTCAAAAAATATTTCTTTCTTGCTTGGGGATGATTCATATAATGGCAACAACAATAATGTAACTGATACTAGCTTTCGATGGCAACTACTATATTTCTAAATGAGGATATAATCCCATTAACTAGCCTTCGAATGGAAGAGCATGTAAAAGGATGCACCATTCATTGGAAACGTCCTCCAGAATTTGGTAAGGCCCGTAGATAAGCTACAATTAAGCTAATTTTTTGTTCATAGGTCTACCAATATGGACAAATTTGCGGCAACAAATAGTAGTACATGAAATGCCTACAGCTAAAGTTATCAAGCATACCCTCATACAGCCTCCAATAGATCATGTAGTTATTGATACCATTGATTATCGAGCTTATGATATTCAAGTTAGCATTATGGTTGATAACGGAAAGTATAGCCGCATTGCTCGAGGTTTTGTACGATTTGTAGCTGCTAAAACTTTGGCATTGAATAAGATTAGACGAATTCGAATTATTCCATTAGCAGTAACTCAAAGTGCTATATGCTGTACTATTCACTGGTACAATGAAAACCTTTTTGGCAATTTAAAGATTCGATTATGGTCTAATGGACAATGTACACTTGCAGCTGCAAAACCTAATATGCAAAAATTTGAAATTAGAACCGTTCCAGGTCGTCGCTATTTTTTTGAGCTTCGACTCTTCGATCCCCGAAATAATAAACTTCTTGCTGCTGGAGATATTTGGTTTAAAGCTAGTAAGTTAACCGGAAATATATCTGATAGCATCATTCAATTTGACTTTTAGTCCATTCTCAACAAGAACTCACGCAATTATACAGTATGGCAGAAAATTACTGTAGATCAGTACCAGCAGGCAGGATATCGTATTTCTACAGAACTAAGCCAAAGCAATATTTTGATTACTGTATGGCTGCTAGTGGGGGAATCATGCATACTTACACTAAAGACGAGAGTGGTCATCCAGCTTCAACTCTTAATGCTCAATTAGATGGGCTCTTTTTTCTAGGAAAACTTAACAATAATGGAAAGTTTCCAGAAACGTCGCCTTTCGGTGATACTAGGTGGATTGTTAAGGTTGAAACCTTATTTAATCCGTTGATCCACAGACTTTATTTTGCTGATTTCTATTGTAAGTTACAGCCATTTTAGTATCCCAGATGTCGTAAACATTAATTTCAGGCAGCTACAAAACCCATTATGTAACAATAGTAATTACTATCAAAGGAGCAGCAGCTGATCGATTTTGCCACAAATATCTCATCGAACTAAATCCAGAAAACAACAGCTTTTTAGAAGTTCGCCGGAATCAAAATGATATTTTGTATTTTGTCAACATGGATATTTGGGTTGAAATTTATTATACCGAAAATCTTCCCTTGTTCCTCGGTAAATTCGCTCAAACTACCCCAAAATTTCAAGGCACCTCAAAAATTGGTGGTATTCCGGATAATAAAGCTTGCCGAATTTGCAATCTCTACCGCGAATGATCTCTTATATGTAATGGGTCCACAAAATTAAACAAACTATTCCAATTAAGGGTACACTCATACTAATATTTTGCATTTAAAATTGTTAATCCGGTAAAAAACGCTAGTGAAATCAAGCTATGTAACAAAATGATATCATAAAATACTAAATATTGGTAACATTCAAACCATAAATAGTGCAGTTCAGCCGAATTAAACTTAACGCGATTTTATTGAGTTAAAAGTGTAAAACATCAAAACTAAAAAAATGAAAACGAAGAGCACATTGAGACATACGCTCATATACAAAACAATGGGATAAAATAAATATGAAGCGACAAACAGAAAATAAAATACAGCTTAGAATAGGATTAAGCTTAAGTTAGAGATCCAATAGAGCGAGATAACATTGGATCAGCTGGATGTCGAGTTGGTAATGATCCCAAAGTAGTAGATAAATGTGGAAGGTCTTGAGAAATCCCAGCAGCTTGACGAACATGACAGAATCTATTACTAAAGTCAGTTGCAGGAAGCTTCAAATATGAACAAAATTCATTGATAAGCTCAGGAGATGCAAGTTGTGTCATCTAAAAAATCAAAGTTCAACAGGATACGGAAATCGAAAGCATAATTATACCCGAGGAACAAAGCGCAGTTCAAATTGCCCATGAGTTAAAAAATGACAAAAGTTAAAGGTGATTTTCATGAATATTCATATTTACCATACCAACAGTTGACACCAAATCGACAGCAACCATTACGCAACCAGTGCTTACAAAGAGCCGTCTTGTAGAGATTAGGATTCTTCCAACCAGCCCCAGCAATATTCATATATGGAGCAGTGTCTATGCTGGATCTAAAACGACAGATATTATATCTTGTCAGATATGAAAAAATTGAACTTACTGGAACATAGCTTGAAGTTAGGACAAGGTGGCAACGGCTGTAACAAAAATATAAAATAGAAACCAAAAAGACACCAATAATTACAACAACGAAAATGGCAAAAAAGAGCGGAAAGCGTTGAAGCGAGTGAGCGCGAAAGACACGCATGATAAACCGAACCTAAACCAACACATGAGTCAGCAACAATCAATTCCAGGAAATACATGTAGTATTTTTGGTTTTTGAAAAGAGAGGTGGGATCAAAAAATGCTATTTCTATCTTCCTTGAAATTTCCCGCTTGATTTATGCCGATTTCCAACAAAGAGCGTGAGAACGCTTGGCAGCTCGACTCGTCAATAGGGTACCAAGCAAAACCGTCTGATGGGAAGTTGTCTCTCTTCTTTTCACCGCTCTCTCATGTCTTCCCACTGAAAAGATAACGTTCCCACAAGAGAGCAGCGAGACGGCAGAGAAATGACGAGTCGTCAACATAGAATTACGAAAAAAACGTAAATTTTTTTTGAGTGGCTATGAGTCTGTAACAGGATTTTTTTCTTTATTAAGTCACTTTGTTTTTTTGTCTTCACATGGAAGCTGCATCATGGAGCTTCTAGTAAACAAGTTTTGATTTTAGGCCAAGTTTTTTGAGTCTGGTGATTACCAACAGTTGGGGGAAATTTTGAGACATTTACGAAATGTTGAAAATTTGCATTAAAAAAGTCTATATAAGCTAGAAAAGTGATGTGTAGAAGCTTTATTCTTGACGACTGAACTGACTTCGGCGATGTTGATGAACAATTCTGCACGACTTTCACTTCAAAGTATGTTTTT
>JBBSRA010000100.1:0-3825 GCA_038243515.1 Caryophanales bacterium | reverse complement strand
CTGTGATACTCAACAACATTATTAGTTCCGATTGATAGTTTTTGGGGTGGGTTCTACAAACGCTTGGCGCGGTGTTGCATGCGCCTTTGCTGAGGGTAAAATGAGTGGATGGCGAGTTTTACCCGGGTGTTTTGTGTTTCAACCCGGGTGTTTGCTTTTTATACCCGTGTGTTTGCTGGTTATACCCTGATGTTCTCCGTTTATACAGTGATGTTTCACTTCTATAGACGAATTCCACGAAAAAACGTAACCTACCTGTGCGTAGAGAATAGAAAAACAACTAAGATCTATTCACTTCTAGAACCTACATGTTTACTACCTCATTTCCTATCAGCAAGAAAATCAGAAGAATGAGCGAAAGGCGGCGACTCCTGCGGGAATAGCACGGGCCGGAGCCACTGGACTGAGCAGAGCGAGGGAAGCGGCAGAGGCTGTGCCCGCGGAAAGCGTCCGCCTAGAGCGATTTCTTCATTTTCCCCCTTCTCAACTTGCCCATATAAAAAACCTATTCCCAAGTTTCAGGAACAGATTTTTATGTAAGCATTTATTGAATCATTTGGTTATTCATTAGAATACTCATTTTTTTTTTGTAATCAACGAACTTGAGCTTTTTTAGCTCGTATTGATTTACAAAGTAGACGAACGCTCTTCGTGGAATTCCCAGTTCCTTCGCACTTACTGAAGGTCCCAAGTCTTTGCTCACATAAAGCTCTTCCATCACATCGATTAAGGGTTTATTGTAACGTTTTTCAACTTTCACTTTATAAGACTCGTATGCTGTCATAGGTTATAAACCCTTCCTTCCCCTAGATTCGCTAGGCATTGTACTCTTCTGTTCCCTGTCGTTATTACTAGTATATTCTCTTTGTATAGTTATTACTAGTCCAAATTACACTTTTTTTCGTCAATTCACAGGTTAAATATACTCATTAAAAATGATTCAACTTTCTGATAACTACAAGTACAGCTACCCACCGACTGCTAATGCAGCCGACTAACCGAATACGGATCAAATTCCGCTTGCTTGATAAAGTTTTCCATCACGTGATCGCTTTCAAATTCATTTGCTTTTAAACGGCCTATTTGGGAAATTTTTCGGTACTCGATTTCACTCTCTAGCAAATGCTCAATGCGGTTTTCAACTGTGAACAGATCCTTTTGCAGAGAAAACGAATCTCCGCTTTCAAACGGTGGCAGCTCATGAAGATAACCTTCTGTTAGTCCCGACAGATCGTTAATTTTACTAACGATTGCAGGAATTCCACTGCCAGCGGCTTCGATCAGCGGTACACCCGTACCCACAAAACAAAACGTATTTTGCAACGCGTATTTCTTTTCACGGTTTGTAATCTTGCCGTGCATGAAAATATGAGCACGCGCTGGAGAATCCGCGATTTTTTTACGTAAGCTTTCTTCTCCTTGGCCCGTGCCGTAAATGTGATAAGTAAATTCTGGATCGATTTGAATCAGCTTTTCCATGACGTCAACCATGTAATAATTGTAGGTGCGAAATTGAGCGAGTAGCCCGATCGAAACGATGCGACGCGACTGGTGATTACCGAGCGTCTTTGTCGATTCCAGAAAGTCTAATGGCAATGGGAAGATTTTGTTACCCAGTGGTTCACCAATTGCTTTTTCTGTTCTATTTTTAATCGCTGGATTCATAAACAACAGCTTTTTATAAAACGTTCGATCAATCAACTTCAAGGTTTTGGGTACATTCAGCAAGCCTTTTGATGAATAACTTTCCGGATGATATACCCCAGATAACCGTTTTTTGGCAGGTAATAAATACGACATCAAAAATGCATGGGGATCAAACGAATACACCAAATCGAATTTTTGATCCCATCTTTTTCTCACCATTCGTGTCGCCATCCACATATTGATGGATGGATCGGACGTGTCTTCGTCAACAATAATGGTTACACCTTTAACAGATTCCAGATGGCGTAGCATGGGACCGCCGCTGCTGTATAAAAATAACGTTACTTCGTAATCATGTGCACTCAACCACTGCGCCATGCGCACAATTAAAGTTTCGATACCGCCGGGCTTCATATTTTTATGAACAAGTGCGATCGATTTGATCCGAGCTTGTGGCTTTTCAAAGTTAAAGAAACGACCATTTGTTGAAGTAAGCATGTATCCACCTCATCTATCTAAATGTCTTCTGCATGTTTTAAGAAAGCTTGCGATTTGTTTTTTGTTATGTACCAGTCAAGTGTGATGCGTAATCCTTTTTCAAAAGATGTTGTCGGTATGAGTCCTGGAAGTTGCGCATTTTTAGTCTGTTTCCGAAAAAACTTTTGTTGGTTTTCTACTCTGTCGTTTCTCCACTGCTTATTTCCTAGGAAATAATCTTGGAGTAAAGATGCGAGTTCTCCATCACTCATACGGGCATTCGAGCCTAGCTCGTATCGCCCACCAGGTTCTCCTAAGTGGAATACTGCATCAATTGCTTCGCATAAATCTCGGACAAACAACCAATTGTGTTTGTGATTGTGTATTTCTTCTTCAATAACGTGTTCACCCTCTAAAGCTCGCTGGATAAACATTGGAATTTTTCCAGTTTCTTTTTGCATCGGACCGAATATTTCTGGACTTACTGTTGTAACAATGTTCAATCCTGTAGATGTGTGAAATTCTCGCGTAGCAGCATCTGCTCTTTTTTTACTGTCGGTGTAGAGCGAAGGCATTGCTCTGTCTTCTAACGCAATATGGTGAAACCGAGAATTTACATATTGAAGTTTGGGCTGGTGGTTTGACTCCATCCAAGCGTGTTGCGCTGCTTGTAACAGATTAAGCTTTCCGAGCACATTGGTTTGTTCGTATAACCGAATTTCCCCGACTCTTTCCATGTTGCGCGTTTCTGCTGCGAAATGAACGATATCCGTGATGTCGTATCGTTCAAACAAATGATTGATCGCATACGCGTTGCGAATATCAATGCGGTGGAACGAATAGCGAGCTTGTTGTTCTGGACACGAGATATTTTCTGGACTTGCGGCTTCTGTGTTGTAATCGATATTCACAATTTGGTAATCTGGATATTTGTTTAAATAGTAATGGATAAAGTTCGAACCAATAAATCCGTGACCTCCAGTTACCAATATGGTTTTACCACTCACAGCTGCTCACCTCTCCTGTCAGAATTTTAAACAGTGTATTTATTATAAGTAACTATTCCTATATCCAGATGTCTTTTGAACTAGTCGATACCCTTATAATAAGATCACTGTGTTAAATCTAGGTTAAAAGATTCTATTTTCTAAATATTTACTCATTGTACCGCAATTATGGCTAATAAGCATCAGAAATCCTGATATTTTTAGTAATTAGGTGCATATTCTTTGTATTTAGTTAGGAGTATTTAATTATATGTAAATTATTTGATATGGGATATCCCGACTTTTGATCTATTTAAGATGAATTTTAACTAATCGAATGTTCATGTAATTAGTTAAAGTTTAGGATTTTTGTAGTGGGCTGCTATGTATTTCGTGTGCGGAATGGGAAAGTTCTTCTATAGAAGAGAGTTCTGGAAAGACATGAAAAAGCCAGTCTTCTTTGTAGAAGACTGGTTCCTATGGGACAAGCCGGTTGATGAGTGGCAGCTTTTGCATAGCTAGGATGATGACGAACGAGATGATAAAGATCAAGATCCACATGAAAGGTACGCCCACAAGTGGCGTGAGTGTGGTTTCGTTTAGTCCAAAGAGTTTGTTTAAATACGTTTGGATGAGTGGATGGATAATGTAAATGCCAAATGTGGCGGTGCTGATTCGCGTGATGAGCGCGTTGGGTTTTATTTTTTTGGCCATG
>JBBSRA010000099.1:0-3915 GCA_038243515.1 Caryophanales bacterium | reverse complement strand
TACAGTTTTATCATCTTTTAGTGCTTGAGGTAGTTGACCAGTTGCTACTGAATTACTTGATATTTTTTTAATAACTTTAGATCCAGTATTATTATGATGAGAGCTTGATTTGGACTTTTTAGGTAAAGATTTCTTCTTTGTTGGACGTTGTATTGGAGAAGTAGAAAGTGAATGATGAGTAGCTGTTATCGTCGTCTGAGTTGCTGTTCTAGGTGTTTTAGATTCTTTTGTTTGAGTAGTAGTGTTGTAGTCGTTTTTGTTTTAGTTGGTTGAGGTTTTTCCTAAAAATCAAGATATTAGTAGTAGCATCTATCGACACGCTGGTAACTTACTGAACGAGTAGTACCTTGGGTATTGCTAACATATCCATCAGTAGCTGTCATCTCTAATAAAGGTATAGGACAATCATGATGTGGAGGGTTTAGAGTAAATTGTGGTAAGTAATGGACGTGCAAGGGATTGACGGTAAAACAATGAAAGAGCGCCATTATTTTGTCATTTTTCTGATGTTTATCCATTCATGATGTGGAGGGTTTAGAGTAAATTGTGGATATTGATGGACGTTTTTTTTCGGTGGAATGGATGAACATTTGCCTAGTCCTTATCGAGATGAAATTCGTGTAAGTTTATGTAAATTTGAACGTTTTCGATAAGGCGGATTGTTTTTTATTTTAGGGTATTGCTTATGCTACTGGCATTCCCAATGGTGAAATTGTCATGTACAATATCTTTTACGAAATTTTCATTGTCTGTACCTCCATCATTGCTCAAGACGATAATGATTAAGGTTCCAATTCCCGCACCGTTCCCGTACGGGAAATGCGGGAATTCCCGTTCCCGTATACTCTGACTTCCCGTAAATTTCCCGGAATTCCCGTTCCCGTAATCTTTCATTCCCGGTTTTTTATGCTTTTTTTATTGGTAATATTAAACCTTAATCAAGGGTTGTCGATCTTCCATCCTCAGGCATAGTCAGATGATCTTTAGCAAAATCAAAAATATCGTAAACACAAAGATATCGGCATATGCGCTTTTGAAGATGACCGCAAAACTTTCAGCGAAAACTGAGAGTTTGTCATTGAAAAAGAATATTTGACTTTTACGCGCAAAACTTCTGCTTGCCATAAGCCCGCTATTTGCAAAACTGCTGCTTGCCATTAACCCTTTTGTTTCTTTAGTTGTATCAAATTTATAGTTGCGTTTTGTTTTTTGCTGAACATTTTTAGGCTTACACTTAAGGCATGAGTAAAAATTTGTATTATTAAAAACACTTCGCTCAATTTCCAGCGTAGCAATGGGTAAAGAATCCCCAGTTTGGCAAGCTTTTGTCAAAGAAAAAGGCATTGATGGCGGAACTACTGCAAGATGCACCGTTCTGGTGAAAGATTTAACTTCTAAAAATCAAACCAAGGTGCAATGTGGAAAGATAATCTCTGTTAAAAACTTTTCTACCAGTGATTTGAAAAAACATCTGCAACACATGCATCCTGTTGAATTTCGAGAGTTGTTTGGTGATGAAACTAATAAACCTAAGGTAATATTATGCATGACTGCCTCTCTTATACTTGTTTTTAGCCTGCTCTAAAAACTCTCGATTCATTTATGCGTACGGCTCTTCAATCGCAGTTGAATGCTGATAAGCAAATTATTTCATATATTGCAAGAAAAAACATGCCATTCACTACCGTTGAAGATGCTTTTATGAAAGAATTATTAGTCAATAAATATGGTGATGCAGCTATAAAATCGGCTGAATATTATCGTACAACGGGCTTAGATCATGTTTTTGCTTCATATAAAGATACTGTTGTTGAAAAGGTCAATGGCAAAAAAATTGGTGTTACTTCTGATCTTTGGTCCACTCTCAATTCAGACGTTTCCATTTTGGTTTTGACAGGAACTATCATGAGAGAATGGTCGCGGGATAACTTCATATTAGCAGTAAAAGCTATGACTAGTTCGCATACTGCTGCAAATATTTGTGCTAAGATTAACGAAATTCTTGCTGATATCAAAGTGGAAAAATCAAATATTGTTTTTTTGTCTCGAGATAGTGGCTCAAATATGGTCAGAGCGTCAAAATTGCTCGGTATAAAGTCTTTACAATGTGGTAACCACTGTTTAAATTTGATCGTAAAAGATTCTTTGAAGAAAGCTGATGATCCTGAAAATAAACTTGGTGAACAAATATGCCATATTGTTGATCGTGCAACAAAATTAGCAGCTAGCTTTGCAAGAAGCAGTACCCGTCGTCAGTCTTTAGCTGAAAATCAAAAGCGAAGCAACTTGCCAAAAATGAGGATCCCCAAGGTAATCGACATTCGTTGGAACAGCTTATTTTATTGCTTGGATGCTATTAAAAAAAACAAGAATGCATTAATCGGTATGGTGGTATCAAAAGAGACAATTTATGTTACCTTGGAAGATTTCAATATTATTGATGAATTTGTAAAACTACTCAAACCATTTGCTGATGAAACTTTAAGAGTAAGTTGCACATTGCTATTGTTCTCGCCATTAATTCTCCCATTTTAGTTATCAAAAGCCACGTCTACAATTTCTGAAATAATACCGGGCTTGAAAGTGCTTAGCTTGTGGCTAGAACGCTTATCAGACAACAAGCTGAAAACTCCTCTAGCTATCCAGCTTTGTGTTAATTTGAAGATTGCCCTTGCTAGTCGTCGTACACAATATACTTGTAGCTTTGTCTATCAAGCTATGGTGCTAGACCCTCGGTACAGTTGTGATGAGACATTTTTAACTGCTAAAGAGTGGAAAAAAGCTAAATTTGATGTAGTTGCATATATTATTAATCTCGATGCTGATTCAATTCACGATGAGCGTATGGATCTCAGTGCAGATTCAATTAATCTCAATGATTCTGATGATCATATTGCCGATCCAAAGAAAACTCTTGAACATCTTACTGATATGGATGATGATGATAATAGTTCGGGTAGCAGCATTACTAATCCATGGCAACTAGTACCACAAAAAACAACAGATCCCAAAGCTGCTGATGCTATGGCTAAGAAAGATTTAATTGAAGCTGAATTTCGATATCTACGTGCACATGTTCACCAGGCTCTTGATCCTTTTGATTTCTACATGAAGGAAAAAACCTCTCTACCTAACCTTTCTCTTGCTGCAAGCCATTTTCTTTTGGCATTCTCTTCTTCTGTTGATTCTGAGAGATTTTTTACGGGTGCCACTGCACTCTATCAGAATAAGAGCAGAAATCGGTTAAGTGCTGAAAGGGCTGAAAAACTTCTTTTTGTCAAAGGTGTCGATAAATCTCAAGCTTCAGCTGCTGAAAAGGAAGACGAAGAAAGTGAAGAGGAAGCAGAACCAGAAATTTTTTATGATTATAGTTAATTGCGAATTCTTTATATTTTTTTGCTTATTAGTAACCTTAATTATTAGCTTCAAAGCTAATTTGTTTTATTATGTATTTAATGATTTCATAAAAGTTGAACTTGATTTTTATTTAATTTCGAGTTTTTTAATTTCCCGGAATTCCCGTTCCCGGTCGGTTACATTCCCGGCATTTCCCGTAAATTCCCGTTCCCGTAGTCTTTCATTCCCGTACGGGAAATTTCCCGGTGTAAAATCAAAACCCGGGAAAAAGGTCATTCCCGTTCCCGTAAGGGATACAGTGCGGGAATTGGAACCTTAATCTCGAGCTATCGATAATTTTTGCAGCACCGATCGGTGCTGCAAAAACGCAATAGAAATTTTAAGTGAAACAATTTTTGCGTTTTGATCAAAGTTTTTTACACGGCGATTTAAAACACTCGTCTACTTTTTCGAAAAAGTTGAAAAAAACGTATGGGAATCGAACACAGCTTTTTTTTCTAAAATATTTTTGACATCGATTTTTTTCATTGTGAACTTTTGTGCAAAAAAGAAAACAAC
>JBBSRA010000098.1:0-3917 GCA_038243515.1 Caryophanales bacterium | reverse complement strand
TCATTTAGCTCTCCCCTTTACTTACCGGGCAGCCATTCGGTTAATGATGGTATCAAGCATTTGATCCGTCATCGTTACTAAGCGCGCTGCCGCATTATATGAATGCTGATATTTGATCAAATTGGCCATTTCTTCATCAAGTGAAACACCTGTAACGGACTGTCTACGATTTTCTGTCGCTTGCAGAGCCGCTCCGTGATTGGTAACCGAGTTGATTGCTGCCTGACTTTGTGCGCCTAATTGACTTACTAGTTTTCTGAAATCACGTTGCGCAGCTTCAGAGGTTTCTGCTGTCGCCACCGGTTTTTTCAGAGCACTTGCTTCGTAGTTTACTTTTAGCTCAGACACATTAAAGTTTTCAGCATCTCCGATGAACAACGACTGATCTTTGCCGCCCATGGTTGACATTCCATTTGCTTGAGCAAAGTCTTTCACCACTTTGCTCAAGCTGCTTTGATAGTTTGTTGCGATGTCTATAGACTCACTCAATCCGGCCAATTTGCCACCGTAAAGTTTGTTTCCATCTGTTTCGGTTTGAACATCGGTTTCAGAAACGACTTCGCCGTTCACCAACGACTGTTTGTTTGAGGCAAGGCTGATCGAATAACTGCCATTTGATTTTTCATCTACTTTAATGGACATGAGTGTTGACAGTTCTTCTACTAACACGTCGCGTTTGTCTTTCAAATCATTGGACTGATTGCCATCACGCACAATGCTTTTGTTTAGTTCCGCGATTTGTTTTAAGTAACCATTGGCTTTATCTACTGTTTGTTGTGTTTGCTCTGTCAATTCGTTTTTCAAGCTGTCCATCGATTTGTTCATCGACTGGGCAACTTCAACCACTCCTTGTGCGCGTTCTTTTACAATCGCCTGTGCTGCGGAACTGTCAGGTTCGTTAGCCAAATCTTGCCAAGCACTTTTCAATCCGTCCATTGCGCTATTTAAACCACTAGTACTTGGTTCGTTAATGATGGTTTCCAAACGATCCAAAGTTGTTTGTTTAGCTTGCCATTGTCCAAGTGTTTCTGAATGGTCTCGAACTTGCTGGTCGAGGAAACTGTCTCGTACACGAGTAATAGAATCAATCGTAACGCCTGTTCCAAGTTGACCTGTATTAGCGCCTTGGCCTGTCCAAACGTCTAAAGACGGAGAAGCACTTGAATTTACTTGTTGGCGTGAATAGCCTTTTGTATTAACGTTGGCAATGTTTTGTCCCGTCGTTGTAAGGCTTGCTTGCCCAACAGCTAATCCGCGTCTTCCTAATTCTAATCCATGAAATGTTGAAACCATTATTCTCTTACCTCCCAACAATTCTTAAGCTCGTGTATCGAAAAAGCCTTGATTGTTTGTTTGTGGTTTTTGCTGAGTTGCTGGTGACTGGTAATTGAAATGCTGTTGCTTTGATTTTGTTACTTGCGTAATCATATGTTGAACAAAGCTCATCGAGTCTTCAAGGATTTTTTCGTTTGTTTTGTTTTTCGCTTGAAGTTCCGTCAAAAGCATTTGTAACGTTGTCAATTGTAAGTAGAGCTCTTGTTTTACTTGTTCATCTGGAAGTTGTTCTGCAAACTGGCTGAATGTCAGTCCGGGATGCTCTTCCAATACGTCGGCCACGAGTTGCTGCCGTTCGTCTTCTAATTGGCCTAGCTGTTTAACCAGCTTCGACTCTTCTTTCACAAGTTCCGTCAGTTCATCGACTTTTCGTTCGATCAATACGGTCTGCTTGCGCTCGGCATAACGGATAAGCTGTTTTTGTATGCTGATCAATTCGTCCAGCGTATTGGTTACTAAGTTCAGCATCCGATATCCTCCTTTTTAAAACCTGCTTTATTTGTCAAACCAAAACTGATGAACTTTATCGGCTACTTTACTAGCATCGACTTGATACTCACCCGACGCCACTTGAGTTTTTAAGAGCTGGATTTTTTCTTGTCTTTCAACATCGACGCTGGTATTTTTTTCGAACATGGCTTTTGCTTCGTTTGAAATTTGGAGTTCGTCCTCTTTTTGCAATGACTTGGTCTTCGCAACCGGAGTCACTTGCATTTTTTGATAAGATTGAATAAAGGAAGAACTAGTTGTTTTATCGATATTCATTCCTTCACCGCCCTGTCGTTTAGTTTAGTTTCGTTCTATTAGCGTATTTTCCAATACTGTGCGTTGACCTTTGGCCTGACTCGTTTTCTTCCTGTCTCTTCTAAGAATTTATCATTTTTCAATGTCGCATCAATTTTTGATGAAAAATCCTCGAAACAGTCACTGCACAGGATCTGCCTTTTGATTACTTTACCACAATGCTTACACGGGTAACCCAAATTGGCGAAGTCCTCTGCGTAAATACGCCCGTCACGAATAAATTCGGCAATTTGTTTGACAGAGACCGTTGTCGACTCGCTGACTTCTTGAATATCCGCAAAGCGATTGGCTTCAATTTTCAAAAATTCGTTGACTAACTTGAATTCTTCTTCGATTTCCTTGTAGCAGTCCAGGCAATAATCAGTGTAGTCTTTAAAGAATAATGTGCCGCAAATCCGGCAATTATCCAGCTGATTTGCTTTCATATGCACCCACCTGACCTTCTCTATAAATTTATATCGGCAGATTCCACAAAATGTTTAGCGGAATTTGTGATTATTGCAATTTAAATTCAGTTACTAATACGCGTTCCACTGTTCCTTTTTCAAAAATTTCGGTTAATCGCTTTACAAGTTCTTTTTCAATCATTGTAATGCCGCTTTCTCCAATCAATTCTTCCTTCGTAAAACTGGCGACTGTTGCAATAATAGCCGCACGCACTTCAGCCGTACGTTTTTCAGCTTCTTCTTTTGTGTCTTTATCACTCAGTAAAATATTAAACTGAACAATCCCGAAATTTCCGGAAGACGCTAAGTTAGTCGTAATAATATCGGTATCAATGCTTAGTTCTGCTACTTCTTCGGCACTTAACGACGTTTCTTCTTCAGCTTCAACATCTTTTTGCAGGAAGTAAAACGCGGCTCCGCCTCCAATAACGATGGCAATAATCACCACACCCATAATTTTCTTTAGTTTTCCCATGTTACACCTCTTACTCGTCAGTTTCTTTTTCATAAGGTGAAATCAGCACTTCCACGCGGCGGTTTTCCGCTCGCCCTTCAGCTGTATCGTTTCCAGCAACTGGATGGTATTCGCTATAACCAGAAGCACTGAATTTCTGCGGGTCGAGATCATCGTTTTCAAGCAGAATTCGCATGAAATTAACAGCGCGTGCAGAACTCAATTCCCAATTTGTTGGGAACTCTTTTGTACCTGCTGGAATATTATCTGTGTGTCCTTCGATAAAAATCATCCGCGGCGGATCGGAAATCAGCAAATTTGAAATCTCATTCGCAATTGCCTCGGACCCGCTTCGCATATCCGCACTGCCCGACTCGAATAACACGCCTTCTTTGATCGTAATCATTAAGCCTTTTACGGTCATTTCAGTTTGGAGTCGAGGTGACAATCCTTTTTCATCAATATAAGCTTCAATTTTTGTTTGGAATTTTTGCAGTTCTTGCTGGTCTTTAGCTGCTAACATTTCTTCTGGGCTTTCGCCTGATGGCGGGTCTTCACTTAGCTCGGCGGTTGGCGAAGTATCAAAACTTTCAACTGGTGCTTGTTCATCCAGTACACCGGTACCGCCTTGCAGTTCACTGTTAAACGATTCGGCAATGGCATTGAATTTTTGGGCATCGACTTGGCTAGAAGCAAATAATACGATGAACAAAGCCAAGAGGAGCGTCAAAATGTCGGCATAAGGCAAGAGCCAAGCTTCATCGACATGTTCTTCATGCTTTTTTTTACGCTTCAACTTGAACACCACTCTCCTCGTTAGATTCAAGTACACGGTCTTTCGTTGGTAAGTACGTTAATAGTTTTTCTTCTACGGTGCG
>JBBSRA010000097.1:0-4011 GCA_038243515.1 Caryophanales bacterium | reverse complement strand
TACTGGCTTCTGTGTTGATCGGTATGATTCCGATTCCGTGGCTAGGCGTTGACTTGAATCAGATTTCAGTTATCGGTCTCATTATTGCAATCGGAATTTTAGTTGATGACAGTATTGTGGTTAACGATAATATTCAGCGGCGTTATAAATTAGGTGATTCTGCACTTGATGGCGCTATTACCGGTGTCCGTGAAGTATACCCATCTATCATTTCTTCTAGTTTGGCAATTGTTGTCACATTTTCACCGTTATTGCTATTGTCAGGAGGTAATGGTGCGTTTATCAAGGCATTGCCGAGTATCTTAATTACAACGATTTTAGCTTCAACAGTACTATCGATTACCCTTGTGCCAATGATGCAGTACTCGAAAACGAAACGAAGAGCGAAGAAAATTTCGGATACTCCTGGATTTTTAGGAAAACCACTTGAGAAAATTGCGTTGTTTTATTCGAATAAAGTCTTGCGTGGTGTATTAAAACGCCCTCTCCTTGTTGGAGCTGGAGGCTTGTTAGTAGCGACAGGGTTATTGTCACTCGCGCTTTTTACACCTTTTGAATTTTTCCCAGCAGCTGATCGCGAGGAAGTAACGATGAATGTTCGTCTTGCGGAAGGCACAACGATTGAAAATACCGATGAATTTCTTGCCGATTTAACGGAAACAGTCAAATCTGAAGATGACAATATTGATGAAATTTCAATTTTTTCAGGCGAAGGCTTGCCGAACTTGTTTGCTTCTTCGATGAGTAATACAGGAGGCAATACAGGACAAGTGGTATTCCGGATTGACCGCGACCAAACAACCGCTTCCGACTTTATTGATAAATGGCAGTCTGAGTTACGCGATCGATTCCCAGAAGCGGAAATTTTCTTGGATACGATTGTACAAGGTCCACCTGTAGGCGCTCCAGTTACTGTGGATATTACAGGTGAAGATATTGAAGAACTTGCGTCTCTACGCGATCAATTAAAAGATCAGATGCTTGAAAGTGGCGCTACGATTGTCACAGATAATTTAGGTGACCCGGTCCCAGCAATTGAATATGTGCCAAATCAAGACGTGCTACAAGAAAATAAAATTGCACTTAGCTCAGTCACCAATCAGTTACAATTTTTGACACAAGGCGTGCCTCTTTACACCATTTATGAAGGTCAAATGCCATATCAAGTGTTCATAAAGCAATCGGGTATTGAAGAAGGGCAAGCAATAGATTTGTCGCAATTTGAAGTTCCGTCACTTAGTGAACAAGGTCCGCCGACATTTGTTCCGATGAGTGAGTTGCTAACACCAGAAGATACAACGAAATTATCGCAAGTACCGCATAAAGATGCAGAACGTTCGATTACGCTCCGCGCGTTCGGAGAGACTGATGACTTTGAAAACAACATGTTGGATGTGGTGGATACAGCGCGTGAATCCTTACCAGAAGGCTATGAATTATCAACGGGTGGAGAAAACTCTGACCAAGAAGCTTTCTTTGCTGAAATTGGCATTTTGTTCTTAGTTGTTATTCTACTCGTGTATTTAGTTATCGCATTCCAGTTTAAGTCGTTTAGCTTGCCATTCCTTGTCTTAATCGCTGTTTACTTAGGTATTTCTGGTGCAATTCTTGGCTTGTTCTTAACACAAACACCGTTAAGTTTCCTTGGTGTTATGGGAATTGTTTCGTTGACAGGGATTGTTGTACGCAACGCAGTTGTTTTGATCGACTTTGTAGAAACGCGTCGTTTATCAGGAGACTTTGATATTAAAGAAGCCATTATTGAATCAGGCTATGTTCGAATCAAACCCATCCTTTTAACAACGATTACATCGATTATTGCACTCGTGCCAATCGCGTTGTCAGGAGATCCATTATTTGAACCATTGGCTATTACGATTATTGCCGGCCTGGCATTCTCAAGCTTGTTCACATTGGTTATGATTCCATCGCTTTACTTAGTGTTTTACCGCATCAACCGTCGCAGAAATAGCATCACAGAATAACGCCACATGCGTAACTTCTAGGTTGCGCATTTTTCCTAGTAAAACAATAGATAACACATAAATGAGTAGAAAATCTACAAAATGAAAACGTTTTTATATTGTCACAGGATAGATATTTACTTATTTCTTTAGGTTTGGTAAGATGTCTGACGACAGTAGAGTTAAACAATGTATTTGCTTAATTTTCTGATAAAAAACCGATGAGGTGAAGTTGTGAATTTATTGTGGGGCATCTTTGGTGTATTCGTTGTTCTTGGAATCGCCTTTCTATTATCAAGTAGCAAGAAGTCTATAAAGCCACGGACAATTCTCGGCGGATTGGCTATCCAGATCACATTTGCATTTATGGTGCTAGAGTGGGGATTTGGAAGAAAGATGTTATTATTTGTTTCAAATAAAGTACAAAATGTAATCGATTACGCAGGTGAAGGGATTGCTTTTGTATTCGGTCCGGCTGCAGATACAACGAACTTTGGTTTTGTTTTTGCTTTCCAAGTGCTAACGATTATTATTTTCTTTTCTTCTTTAATCTCCGTCCTATATTATTTAGGCGTTATGCAGTTTGTCATTAAAATTTTGGGAGGCGCTTTATCAAAGCTTCTCGGAACAAGTAAAGCAGAGTCGATTTCGGCAGCTGCGAATATTTTCGTAGGTCAAACTGAAGCACCCCTTGTTATTCGTCCGTTTATTTCAGGCATGACAAAGTCAGAACTGTTCGCAGTCATGACAGGTGGACTCGCTTCAGTAGCTGGTTCTACATTGGCGGGTTACGCACTTCTGGGTGTACCACTTGAATATTTACTTGCCGCAAGCTTCATGGCAGCACCAGCAGGCTTGATCATGGCTAAAATGATGATGCCTGAAACAGAAGAAGTCATAGATAAAGATTTTTCTATGGAGAAAGATGAAGAGTCGGTCAACGTTGTGGATGCAGCAGCACGTGGTGCAGCTGATGGCTTGCAGTTGGCGTTAAATGTGGGGGCCATGCTTCTTGCGTTCATCGCATTAATCGCATTGTTGAATGGTATGCTTGGCGGTATTAGCGGATGGTTCGGCTTTGGAGGGGTAACAATCCAAGGTATTTTGGGTGTTATCTTCGCGCCACTTGCATGGGCAATTGGTGTACCTTGGGCTGAAGCTGTTCAAGCAGGTAGCTTTATCGGACAAAAATTGGTGCTCAACGAATTTGTTGCGTACTCAGCCTTTGCTCCTGAAATTGCTAACTTGTCGCCGAAAACAGTCATTGTTATCAGCTTTGCTCTTTGTGGATTTGCCAACTTCAGCTCACTTGCTATTTTACTTGGGGGACTTGGTGCGATTGCGCCGGAACGTCGTCCAGATATCGCACGTCTCGGTATTCGTGCCGTTGCAGCAGGCGTGCTCGCTTCTTTATTGAGCGCAGCGATTGCTGGAATGTTTGTTTAAAGTTACTCTTTTCAAAGGACCTGCAAATTTGCAGGTCCTTTTTAGGTTTTCGTGCTTTTCGCTAGCGAAAAGCGAGGTAATTTGTGTTTGGGTTGCGTGCGTGAGAGAGTGTGTAGGATTGAAGAGCGGAGTGGACGCATCATACGCACGTTTGGATTGAAATATGCACGCTTCACGTGTGGTTACGCACGTTCACAAAAGTTTATGCACGTTCAAGCGAGACTTCCGCACGCTCGCAGAAAAATACGCACGGTCGGAGAAAAGATTAGGTTTTCGTGCTTTTCGCTAGCGAAAAGCGAGGCATCTTGGGCTTTTGGTTTGTGAGACGACCGATAGGATTGAAGAGCAGGATGGCTGCGGCATACGTACGTTTAGACTAAAATATGCACGCTTCACGTATGGTTGCGCACGTTCACAAAAGTTTACGCACGTTCAAGCGAGATTTCTGCACGCTCGCAGAAAAATACGCACGGTCAGAGAAAAAAACGACGAAAAAAGCCTCCCATTTTAGTGGGAAGCCTTACTCTATTATTCCCGTAAGTAATAAGAAGAAGCTTTTGATTCTCCAATTCGCTCTAAATCTAGCTGACGTAGCAGCCTG
>JBBSRA010000096.1:0-4164 GCA_038243515.1 Caryophanales bacterium | reverse complement strand
GCTTATGGCATTCAAACTTTGTCTGGTCTGTTCGTTAAAGAAATTAAAGGCGATTACAATGCAGTAGTCGGATTACCTATTGCGGCGTTAGCACAGAAACTGTCAGCAGCCGGATTTGTTTCTATAGAAGGGAGCGGTGTTTGATGCTAAACGAAGCGCCGTTAATGATTCGTGATGTACATATTTCCGACCGCCCTCGTGAGCGCTTGATCCATCAAGGAGCTGCAGCTTTATCGAATCAAGAGCTAATCGCAATTTTATTACGTACGGGCAGTCGGCAAGAATCGGTGTTGCATTTAGCAAACCGCGTATTGACTCATTTTGAACAAATTCAAGAATTGAAAAACGCCACAATCGAAGAAATGGTAGCAATCAATGGTATTGGGCAAGCAAAAGCGGTTCAATTGCTGGCGGCTGTTGAATTGGGACGGCGTTTATCTTCAAAGCAAACCGATACAAAGTTTACCATTCGCTCTCCGAAAGATGCGGCTTCTTATTTAATGGCTGATATGACTTCACTCAAGCAAGAACATTTTGTGGTGTTGTTCCTCAATATCAAAAATCAAGTGATGCACCGGCAAACTATTTTTGTTGGCAGCTTGAATGCCTCTATTGTTCATCCTCGAGAAATTTTCCGTGAAGCGGTACGCCGTTCGTCAGCTTCAATTGTTTGTGCACACAATCATCCGTCTGGTAATCCAGCTCCGTCACCAGAAGATATCGATGTGACCAAGCGGCTGGTTGAAGCTGGCAGCATTATTGGAATCGAACTGCTCGATCACGTGATCATTGGAGACCATCAGTTCATTTCCTTGAAAGAAAAGGGGTTCATGTAGCACTGTTTATTTTTTTCTTTTTCGTCTATAATGAGTGGTATTGTGTCAACGCAATTAGCGACATAGCGGCTTGTTAAAGAAGGGACGAAAAATTGTGTTTGGATTTGGTCTAAAAGATGTAGGAATTGATTTAGGTACTGCAAATACGTTGGTATACATTAAAGGCAAAGGAATTGTTCTTCGTGAACCTTCTGTTGTCGTTAAAAATAAACGAACAGACGAAATCGTCGCGGTCGGTAGCCAAGCGAAAAACATGATGGGGCGTACAGCCCAATCGATTATTGCGATTCGTCCGATGACGGATGGCGTTATTGCTGATTACGATACGACGTTGATTATGATTAAGCATTATTTGGAAGAAGCGTTTAAAGCAGTCGGCAGCAAATGGAAAAGTGGCACGGTCATGATTTGTGTTCCTTTTGGCATAACGTCTGTCGAACAACGCGCTGTGTTAAATGCTGCGCGTGGTGCTGGAGCTCGCGAAGCATTTACGATTGAAGAACCTTTTGCGGCAGCAATTGGCGCAGGTTTACCGGTTTGGGAACCTGTGGGCAGCATGGTCGTCGATATTGGAGGCGGTACCACAGAAGTAGCGATTATTTCTTTAGGTGGAATCGTTTCAAGCGAATCGATTCGTGTCGCTGGAGACGCATTTGACGTGGAGATTATTCACTATATCCGCAAAACTTATAATGTGTTAATTGGTGAGAGAACAGCGGAAGCGCTGAAACTCGGAATTGGGTCCGCTGCGGTTTTAGATGAATCTGAAAGAAAAATTTCGATGGAAATACGTGGTCGCGACTTAGTTACGGGATTCCCAAAAACATTGCAAGTGACAGCTGGCGAAATTGCTGAAGCGTTTAATGAGCCCATAGCGGCGATTATCGCCGGGATAAAAACAGCATTAGAAAAAACGCCACCTGAACTTAGCTCAGATGTTTTGGAAAACGGTATTGTGTTAACAGGTGGAGGAGCCTTGCTTAAAAATCTCGACCGCGTCATTTCGAATGAAACGTCGATGCCTGTGTTGATTGCCGAGCATCCACTGGATTGTGTTGCACTTGGCACAGGCAAGGCGTTGGAGAATATGGATAAATTCCGACGCCAGTTATCAATTAAATAAGGAGGATGGCGATATGCCACAGCTTTTTACAAACAAGCGGCTAATTTTGCTGCTGTTGGGTGTCATCCTGCTGGTTGCACTGATTTCTTTTTCGCTCCGCGATCGTGACAATGTGTCGCTTCCGGAACAAATTATAAAAGATGCTGTGGGAGCCGGACAGTCGGCATTTTCACGACCTGCTCACGTGGTCACTGGCATTTTCGATAATGTTGATTCGTTATTAAAGACATTTGAAGAAAATCAGCATCTGAAAACGCGTTTAGAAGAATTTGCAGGTGTGCAGGCTGAAGTCAAGGACTTGCGAACTGAAAACGAAGAACTCAAAGAAATCGTCGGAAAAGAAGAAGATTTACGTGAATTCAATCCCATTCAAGCAACGGTGATTGCACGGAACCCGGATCAATGGGAAGAAAAGCTCATTTTAAACCGAGGCACTAACCAAGGTGTTGCAAAAAATATGGCGGTTATGACAGCGAGTGGGTTGATTGGGAAAGTTACTTTAACGACACCAACAACGTCAACTGTTGAATTGATTTCAACGTTCAATCCCAATTACCGCATTTCAGCGATGGTCGTCGATGGCAAGAAAGATGTTTTTGGATTAATTGAAGGCTACGATGCAGAACGCCGTGAATTGTTGTTGAAACGAATTGACGCAAACATTGAACTAAAAAAAGGCGATCAAGTCATGTCAAGTGGACTTGGTGGGATTTTCCCGAAAGGTATTTTAATTGGGACAATCACAGAAGTCACTATCGATGAATTTGGGTTAACCAAACTTGCCTACGTAGAGCCCGCAGCTAATTTTTCTCTTTTAGATCATGTGATTATTGCGGACCGTGTGATGGAAGAAGTGGACGGTGAAGACAATGGCGTGACAGGAGACGATGAATCATGATTCGTTTTCTTATCCCATTAATCTGTCTCGTCTTGTTTTTCATGGAACCGGTTTTCGGACTTTTTTCGCCACTTGTTATTGATGGAGAACTGAATTATATTGTGCCGCGTTTTTTGATTATGTTTTTAATTTTTGTCACGCTTTATTACGATGTTAAACACGCAGTGTTTTACGGATTATTTTTCGGGCTCTTGTATGATGTCTTTTACATTGATATTATTGGATTATATTCTTTTTTGTATCCAGCTATTTGTTTAGCTGCAGCGGCTGTGTTCAAACGAATCCCGCAAAATTTAGTGACAGCGACCTTGCTAACGCTCGTTTTGTTGGCACTGTTCGAATTTTTGCTTTACCAATTCTTCCTGCTCATTTCATTAACAGGTATGCCGCTTGATTTATTTTTTGCCACGCGGTTATGGCCAACAATGGTTGCCAATTCAATCTTTTTGGTGATGCTCGGGTGGGTTTTTAAATCGGTAATGGTCACGCAATTATCAGAGCGTGACCATAAGATAGGGTTATATTAATGAAAGTGCAGGTGACATTTTTTTGAAAAATCTCGTTAATATTAAAGGGAAAAATAAAGGACTTGTGCTTTATCTTGATGATCAATGTGCATATTCTGAGTTATTGCCCGCGCTAAAAGCGAAAGTGTCGGAACCCGCGCTTGATAGTGATACGGAAGTAACGATTCATTTAAACAAACGCTATTGTACAGAAAGTCAAATTGCAGAATTGAGCGAAATCATCGCAACCAATCCTCATTTGAAGGTAGTCGGAGCAACAAGTGATATCCTGACAGTAAAAGAAAGTGATCAAATGATTCTTGAGCGCCAGTCAGAAACTTATGTGGGGATCGTACGGTCAGGTCAAATTGTTAAAGCTGAAGGTGACTTAGTCGTCATTGGTGATGTAAACCCGAACGGTCGCGTAGAAGCGGGCGGTAGTGTTTATGTGCTGGGTCGTTTAAAAGGTGCGGCACACGCCGGAACGAAAGGTAATCGCGACGCGGTTATTGCTGCATCTTGGTTAGAAGCAACACAATTAAGAATTCACGACGAATTGGAAACCATGACAGACGAATTGTCTAGTTTATCGGAACAACCGGAAATGGAATGTGCGTATTTACATACAAATGGCACAATCATCATTGATCGTTTACAAGAATTGCGTTTTATCCGTCCGCAAATTTCAACGTTTAAAGGAGGAAGCTATTGTGGGAGAAGCTATCGTAATTACATCAGGTAAGGGAGGCGTCGGTAAAACGACGACAACCGCCAACCTCGGCACTGCATTGGCTCTTCAAG
>JBBSRA010000095.1:0-4354 GCA_038243515.1 Caryophanales bacterium | reverse complement strand
TAACCTTGGTCCAGATTTGGTTAAAAAAAAAAAATCATCAGAAAAGTTAGACAAATTATAGATAGAAATATGGTTTGTTATTGACCAATAATTAATAATTTTATCTTTTTTTATAGCAGTATTATAATTTTCCACCTTTTGGTTTAAACTACTTTGTAGGGAAATGAGCCACAAATGAAGCTGATGGGGGTCATGGCTAAATAACAACCCACCAAAATACATGGCATAATATTTGAGAAGTTCGGAAATTTGACTTTTGATCACTTTTTTTTCACCTTTTGGGTGGCAGTTCCCCGTACTAGGTACAAAAGGAATAAAATAGCATACTTGAAATGCTTCTTTAGATAGAAAATAAGCAGCCAGATGGAAAGCAAAAGCTTTTGTAGAGTGAATGTGAAGCTGGCTAACCAAATCTGGGCCAAGGTTAGCAACTAGATGCTGATGGTTTATGCCAGGTACTTGAGGTGGTGGTCCAAGAGATTCTCTTTTCGATAGTAATAAATCTTGGAGTGTAGATTGAGGAAGAGCAGATACGAGAACTGTATTATTATCATAAATAACAGTGAGGTTGCTAATATCCTTTTTTGATGGGCGACCTGGACGAGCAGTAGACTCTTTTAGAGCTTCAATTACTTTTTCAAGTTCAGAAATTTTTTCATCTTTTTTTAGCAGTTGTTCACGAAGTTCGAGATTTTCCAATACAACTGGAGAAGCCTCATTTTCCATAAATTCATTGATTTGAAGATGCTGCATAGATGATTGTTGATGCCGAATTGGTGGACTAAACGAAAATTTATCACTATAGTTTTTGATGACCGTAACTAAACTAACCGGAAAACTACATGAGCATTTACAGGTGTTGATAATAAGCTAGCTCGATCATTCCGTGCTTGATGCAAAATGCTTGATGCTTCCGTTGAAGATACATGTTCATGGCATTGCTGAAAGCTACCAGAAGAGATAAATGTAGCTATTTCACCATTATCGAAATTCATGAGGTCCCCATAGCGATAATTGTAAAGATCCTCAGCTTGTAGTCGACATTCAAACATGTCGAGTACATTCAAACTGCTATCTGCATAACGAACCACTAGATGTGTTCTTGCTGCCATTATCTAGAGCAAAAAATTTCTATCAAAAAAATTACAAAATAAAAAAATTTTACAAAATTGTGCGAAAAGAAAAAAAACGATAAGAAGCGCTCCCGCCATAGCTCAAGCCTTGTCTGGCTAGATCATCTGATAGCTTTGCACCAATCTCAAGTTTCTTAAATATCTTCCTCTTGGGGGGTGTGGCTTCTGAATAAGTCTGTCGAACGAGCCCAAAGTTTCGAGATCCGGCCCGATTGATCCCTGAAATTGGTACGCGGTTGGCAGCGATAGAGAAAAAACACGCAGCCGCTTTATAAAGAGTTTAAAACATTGCGTGGCTTTACGTCCCCTTGTTCCACCTGACACAACGCGTTCAATCGCAGGAATGATAGCAGCTGATTCATACAAGCACAACAGTCTGCTATATCTTATAAGAGCTAAAGTCTGGTTGAAAGCAAAAACAAGAAACACATTTTTAAAATTTTGCCGTTATTTTTCATACATTTTGTTTAATATTCTCAAGTATGCGTCGTGCTCGAGAACAATATCGACAAAAAAAAAGTACTGCTTTACGAGATTCTGAAGCTGAATCAAATCTACAGCGTTCTGATTTTGACGATGACGTTGGTGAAGAAGATGTTGATTACTCAGATGATTATGAACCCCAAGTTTTTAAAAATTCACAAGATTATTTGTACCAAGGCTGCCGTTATAGTAGGTATGACTTTTGTATGTCTCTTATGATGCTCGCTAGATCCAGTGATATGTCCGATCGAACCGTCAATAAATTACTTCATCTATTTACGCTGATGTTACCTATTTCTAATCGATGTCCGACTGATATTCGTACTATGAAAAGTATTCTCGAAGACAAGCAAAAATCTTACGAACATGCAGAAAAAGTTTCATACTGTAATGTTTGTTTTAATGAAGAAAATTCGTGTAATTGTGGCTCTCGACAAATTCTTCGACAGGCTTTTCTTCAACAATTTAATGTTAGCGCACAGTTACAACTTATTTGCGACAGTAAGTCCAAAAATATTTGCCAATGTGTACTGTAATTTGGCATTTTTAGAGTACCATTTAGTTCGAACTCAATTTGCTCAACAGCTTAGAAATAAACCACCAGGAATATATGTGGATGCTCTTACCGGAAGCGCATGCAGGCGTTATTCAGCAGATGTCATTAAATTAGCTCTGTACACTGATGGAGTCAAACTGAAAAAATCAACCCGTCATGAACTTTGGGTCCTTGGAGCTACGGTTCTCGACTTACCACTTAAAATTCGTTCTGCTCAAGATAATTTTGTACTTATTGCTGCTTGGTATGGTACTACCAAGCCAATTTGGTCTTTAATGGAAACCTTCGTTAATCAAGAACTTGGTCGACTTATTTTGGTAGGCGATTAACAACTTCCTCTTAGTGTTTTATAAGTCCATGCTGATATTCCTGCTCGAGCGTCTTTACTTAATTGTATGGCAAGTGGGTATTATCCATGTCTTCGATGTGATATCAAAGGAATCTCTGTAGCAACAACTTCACCTGTAGATTTCAAATGCATACAGTATACAAGTTTTAATAATACCGATGCTACTGCTGTCACATATATTCAAGATGTAAAAAAGGCTAAACAAAATGCAGGTAGTGTAGCTGTTGCATGTCCTAAAGGTCACCCAGCGTTTCATCAACTTAATGTTCCCGAATGTTCAACTGGAGACTATATGCATACTGTATTCCATGGTCCTATCGTTGAAGATATCAAAATTGTTGTAAAGCTTAAACAGCTTTCAAATGAGTTAAATTTAACAATTGCTCAAGTAAAATGGCCAACTGAATTATCTGGTAGAATTTTGCGAACAACTCAAGATTTTGAACTTTATAAAGCAACAGAATGGAAAAATTTGATGTTTTACATTGTTATTCCAATATTTACTGAATTGGTTACTAACAGCAATCTTTCTGAAGCTGAAAAAAAGACAGCTGAACAATGCCAAAACATTTTGATGGGTATATCCGCCGTATTAATGTTGATAAAAGATGTAAGTTATTTTTTACACCGATCAAAAACTGATAGTTGTTTTTAGCAAGTCACCGAAAATCATGTTAATTGTGCCAAAAGTTTATTAAATCGATGGTTTGACGGGCGAAAAGTTTTTACAAACATCGCAAAGTACAATCCATATACTCTGAAGGTTCATGAATTTACTCATTTTCCAGAACAAGTCAAAATTCATGGTCCTTTGCATACAAATTCTTGCTTCCCTGGAGAAAATCTTTTATTCAAAATTTCAAAGATGGTTACTGGCACCCATGGTGATTACATTTTAAAACAAATTGCTGAAAAAGTTCGTACCGATATCAAATTAGAAAAATGGAAGAAGCAGCAAGTTTATGCTAATCTTTGTAAGTTTATAAACCTCATGAACAAACAATCCGACGAAATTAGTTATGATTTACCACCAGAATCACCTCTGGCTTAACAAACTAATGCTACTTCGTGTTTGAAATCGACAAAAATAAGAGATTATGTATTTGCTTCAAGTTTACTAGCTGAGAGTTCAAAAGATGCCTATTGTACTTTCAAACTCAATGATGAGCTACGTGTTGGAATTATTGAATATATTGCAAAATCCGGTGACACACATTTTTTACAAATTCAGCCAATCGAAGCTCAAAATATTAGTAACCTTTTCATTAATCTCAATATTCCATTTCAAAGTTACTTCCGTCTCGGTGAAAAAGTTGGTAATTTAATTATTTGTGATAGTAGTGCAATAGTAAGAAAAGGTATTATTGTTTCCACATCATGTTATAATTATTTTGTTCCATTAGCTCACGTTTTTGAGCACAATTGATTTGACATTATTATAAAGTATATTGAATTTTTATTATAAACGAAAAATTGTATGCAACAACAATCATTCGGAAAATGATTTCTCTAACCCAGACATAATTTTCGTTTATTTTTTATAACTTCAGAAGAATCTGAGAGTAAATATTTTGAATCAGTGATGCAAAAAGACTTAGAAAAAAATTTGAAAAAATGAAATTAAAGAATACGCATGTTGCAATAAATGGAAGAACGTTGAATAATTCAACCGCAAATGATCAATAAAAGCGCCGTATTCTTTCCGTACTTTTTTTCTTTGCGTATTCTTTCAACCTTCCGTATTCCAACCGTATTCTTCATTCTTTCACGTTCTTTACATCAACCAACCGTATTCTTTCAATACTTGTTGCAACGGGTTTAAGCATTTTTATT
>JBBSRA010000094.1:0-4390 GCA_038243515.1 Caryophanales bacterium | reverse complement strand
TGAGTTATTTCCCGATTTCCAAAGCTTTCATAAACATGCTTTTGGATGCATTTAATGCGGTAACGTTCGCTTCGTATGAACGCGTGGCGGACATCAAATCCACCATTTCTTTTAGAGGATCAACATTAGAAGTCCGAACATAGCCGTCTTCTCCTGCATCTGGATGATCTGGATCGTAGTTTAATGTGAAAGGTGTGTTGTCTTCTCTGATTTCTGAAGCTTTGACACCGCTTACTGCATGGTTGCCTCGGTTCATCACCGACTGCAATTGATTGGCAAAAGGAGATACACCGCTTTGCGACAACTCTACCGTTTTTCGACGGTAAGGCAGCCATTCACCATCTACCAGTTCCGCACGATTTGTGTTGGCATTAGCGATATTGGCAGAGACAACGTCCATGCGAAGACGGTTTGCTGTTAGTCCCGAAGCACTAATGTTAAAGCCATTAAATAAACTCATCTTTGTTATCTCCCTCCATTAATTACTGAACTGAGACTATTGAGTTTGCCGTTGACTCGTTCCGTAACAGCGTTATACCATAATTGGTTTTTCGCCAGTTCTGCCATTTCTACATCCATATCGACATTATTGCCATTGTGATTGTATTGAGTGGAATTATTTGCTAGTACTTTAGTAGCTGAATTTGAAGATTCATTACTAAAAGATAAGTGGTGATCATTTGTTTTATAGCTCGAAAGACCCTGATTGGTTATTGCTGTATTTAATGCTGCTTGAAAATCGACTTTTTTACTTTTGTAATTAGCCGTATCAACATTTGCAATATTAGCCGAATGAACTCGCTGACGAAGTGTCGAAGCAGATAAGGCTTGCTCCATAGATTCTAGTGATTTAGGGAATATATTCATTGATAAACTCCTTTTTTTAACAGAATAACTTGATTTAAAAACCTATATTTGGATAAAGATGGATCAAAAAGCAGAAACTTTTAATTACTGAGTATCTATATCCTTCATTAGTAAATTTTAAATTTTCATCTCTTCAATAGCTTTTATTCACCGCACAACTATCAGTTTTTGTTATTAAAATAATTATTTCGTACTATTTTCTAAAAATAATACCAAAATGATAGTATCACGATTCAATAATTTTGTATATTTTTCTTTTTATAAAAATTAAAAGATATTTTTTCCATATTAATCTAAAAGTCTCTATTTTTTTTATATTTAAAATGTTATGATACGCGAGAAATATCGAAGCGAATTTTGAGAGGAAGAAATGATATGTTTCGTGGGTTATATACTGCTACATCAGGCATGATGGCTAATAATAGACAGCAACAAATATTGACGAATAATCTTTCTAATGCGAATACTCCAGGTTTTAAAGGAGACCAGACCATATTCCGCGCTTTTCCTGAGCAGCTGATTAAGGTGATAGAAGGCGGTAAAAAAGGTACTATAGTCTCACAAAATATTGGTACTTTAACAACCGGTGTCTATACCCAAGAAGGTATTCCTTCTTTTCTTCAAGGCCCTTTAAGAGAAACGGGAAATTCGACAGATATGGCATTGCTAGATGAACTATTGCCTCTGAATCCTGACACTCAGACAAAAGGTTCGATGGTTTTTGCAGTCACTGCAGAAAACGGAGAAACGCGTTATACCAAAAATGGCACTTTTGCTGTAGACACCGAAGGATTTTTAACGACTAGCGAAGGTTTTGCTGTTTTAGGAGAAAATTTACAACGCATACAAGTCGGTTCAACTGATTTTACTGTACAAGAAAATGGGCAAGTTGTATTAGCTGATGGCACACGGGAAAACCGTTTATGGATCGGCTATACTGACAATCCTGATCAATTTGTAAAAGAAGGTCAAAATCTCTTGCGCTGGGCAGGTAATCCAGAAGCGCTTCCTCAGTTTGTCGATACCATCGATTTGCTTGATGAAAGAGACAACTTTCTTAAACAAGGATTTATTGAACAGTCGAATGTTGATTTGACGAAAACCATGACAGACATGATGACCACATACCGCGGTTTTGAATCAAACCAAAAAGTAATTCAAGCTTATGATCGCAGCATGGAAAAAGCCGTCAATGAAATTGGACGTGTCTAGGAGGAATTAACCTATTGAATATCCAAATGAATACAGCAAGTAACACGATGAGCGAGCTGCAAAAAAAAATAGATTTGATTGGTAACAATATAGCGAACGTCAACACGACTGGCTATAAACGACAAGAAGCCAGTTTTTCAGATGCACTTGTTCAGTCAATCGAAAAACAAGTAGGTCAAAAAAATGAAGTGGGACGTACGACGCCTTTTGGCTTACGCGTCGGAGCTGGAGCGATTCTTTCGCAAACTGCCGTTCGAAACGAACAAGGATCTATTCGACAAACCAATCGGCCACTGGATTTTATGATTCAAGGCGAATCTGCTTATTTTCGTATAGCGTCTGAAGGGAATACCTTTTATACAAAAGATGGATCGTTTCAAGTTCAACCCGTTCCAAATTCAAGTCAAGTAAGCTTGGTTACGGCTAACGGCGATACTGTCTTAGGAGCTGACAATCAGCCGATTCTTTTCGGTGCTGACTACAAAGATATCCAATTGGCTGGAAATGGATCGTTAACAATTTCCTATAAAGATCCCACTAAACAGCCTACAGAAATCCAAATGGGAATTGCGCAAATAAATCGACAGAATGCGTTAGAAAAAATAGGTGAAAACCGATTCCGCTTAACCGGCACTGAAGCTGAGCAAGTAGCAAACGGCAATTTGCGGCTGATCGATTTGTCACAACAAACAAATGGAACGATTGGCATTAAGCAAGGTGCGCTAGAAATGTCGAATGTTGACTTAGCCGATGAAATGACCGAACTCATCACAACTCAGCGATTGTTTCAATCACAAGGAAGAGCCATTTCCTACGCAGATGACATGATGGGCTTGGTTAATACCATTAAAGGATAACGAAAAAAAGCAGGCACCCCGCGGGGTGCCTGCTTTTTTTCTATGTATCTTATTTGGAAGAAATCGCTCCAGGCGGACGCTTTCAGGCCCACAGGATGTGGGTCATGCAGCTGGTGCGACAGGACGTCGCGGATCCAGCTGCCAAGGGCACGGCTTCAGCCGCTTCCCTCGCTCTGCTCAGTCCAGGGTCTTCAGCTCGCGCTGATCCCCCAGGAGTCGCCGCCTTCCGCTCTTTCTTCTAAAATTCATGAAGACACTTATCGATAAATTCTTAATTTACAATTAACAATTGAGATATGGAGCAAACCAGAGGAGACTCCCGCGGGAAAGCGAGACAGCCGAGACCCTGCAGGAGCAGAGCGACGAAGCGGCTTGGCGCTCGCCCGCAGGAAAGCGGAGCTGGTTTGCGGAATATCAGTAAAAAGCTTCATCACTTTATCTCAAAAAGTCCATCAAACTGGGTTGGATGATTTTTGATGTTGCAGCGAGGCTTGCTTGGTAGACACTTTCTTCACTTTTCAGCTTGATAACGGCTTCTGCGTAATCGATGTCTTCTACTCTCGACAACATCGATTTGATCTGAAGATTGCTATCAAGCAAACGATTTTCTACTGCTTCCATGCGATTTTGCCTGGCTCCGTTCTCAGCACCCACTGTCAACAATCGGTCGATTCCGGCATCGATTTTTTCCAAATCGATGGAAGTTCCAGCCTTCAAATCAGCAGATATGCTTTCGAGTGTTTTGAAAAGATTAGTGGCGTCTTCTGAAGCTCCAAACAGTTGATCTGGCAAGACACTCGATTGAATGTTGATGCCTTCTCCGATTGCGAAATTTTTAGCCACAAGTCCTGTGCTATCAGTTGCAAAGTTTCCTTTTTCAGGGAAAGGCAGTTGGTTTGTTTTTTGGCCATTGAATAATGATTTGCCATTCACTTTTGCATTTGCCAGTTGGCGCATATGCTCTGTCAATTCTCCGATTTCGGCATCCATCGCTGCACGATCAACTTCTGAATACGTGCCGTTATTGCCTTGAACAGCAAATTCACGAACTCGCTGCATGGCGTTTACCATGGAGTCAATATTTTGACCAGTTTCGTCCATCCATAGTTTGGCTTCTCCTGTGTTTCGCTCGAATTGTGCATTTGTTGCAAGCGTACTTTTCAAGTTCATCGCTTTACTGACACCATTCGGGTCGTCCGACGGGCGGTGAAGAAGTTTGCCACTCGCTACTTGGTTATTGATTTTTTCAAAACGGCTCAAGTTTTGGCTCATATTGCGTATGGAGTTTTGGTTAAGCATCTGTTGTGTGACTCTCATTTAGCTCTCCCCTTTACTTACCGGGCAGCCATTCGGTTAATGATGGTATCAAGCATTTGATCCGTCATCGTTACTAAGCGCGCTGCCGCATTATATGAATGCTGATATTTGATCAAATTGGCCATTTCTTCATCAAG
>JBBSRA010000093.1:0-4392 GCA_038243515.1 Caryophanales bacterium | reverse complement strand
CCTTTTAGTCAGTCCCTAGAAGCTGTATATTTTTCATACACATCTTTTTCTATGTGGTATTAACTATGCCTCAGTCACAAGTTTGGAAACACTTTAATGTTACACCTCGAGCAGGAGATAGAAGCGTTACTTGCAAGATTACTGCCAAAGATGGGCTATTTGTAATTTACGGACTACGGACTGTACGGACTACGGACTAGTCCGTAAAATCTCAAAAAATCCGTAAAATCCAAAAATTCACCAAAAACATAAAAAATTCTGATTTTGTCGAATTTAAGCGTGAAAAAGCTTCAGCTATCATATGTTAGCTGCTAACACTCCTGATAGCATAAAATATGAAAAAATTCAAATTTCGTGAAAATTGCTGAACATATTATTTCGACTATGGAGAATCCGAAAATTATTATTAATATGTGTCGGGTTACTGTAGTTTACGGTAGCTCATACTGTACTCTCTCCTGTATACTAAAGTCCACGCGTAAACAAAAACATGATTTATAACAAACAAAACACAACATTAAAACACAGTCATTAATGATTATTAACCCATAAGTTTCCACTGAAGTATTCTTTTTCTTCCATAGCGACAGATTTTGAAAAGGATAGCAGCTCTTGATTGTAATAAGGATATCGTCGAATCAAGCAATCAAGTTTAGCACAGACGTAGCTTTGTCTTTCTTTTGTTGAGGCTTGAGTATTTCCATCTTTAGGAAAAGTGTAACGTTCAGCATGAACAATAACATGAGATTTAACAAAATCTTCTAATTGACGGTTGAAAATACGAGAACAGGAGGCACACTTTTGAGCATTCTTTTGTTCTAAAACTGAAGTTAGCCGGATAAAAACCCATTAAACAAACCTTTTAGTTTGCAAACTTCAAACAGGTTGTCGTTCCAATAGCACATGATTTCCTTAGATGGATTTGATTGAATATATATCCTGAAAACACTGATCATTGAGGTATGGAATATATAAAAACTTACGTTAATGATGCTATTTTAGTTGGAATAGCTGCAGATACAGACATTGGAAGTCGAGGACGCATTGATAGTTGAGCGGTATCATAATTACCATCTTTTAGTCGAGTTTTTCGTTGTTTCTGAAATGATTGAGACTTTGGCGGTGGTAATACTTCAACTTCATCATCAGTTAGCTCTCCATCTTCTAATCTAGTTCGTTTTGCACCATTATGTAAAGAAGCTGATTCATCCCAGAGAGTTGTAAAATCATCACGAGATTGTTGACGTTTTCGAGGAGGTGTACCATGACCAATGCTTAAACATTAATCAATCAAAAGCAAAAAAGAAATTCTAAAAACTCACCTTCGAGGTCTCATTTCGACAGCATGTAGAGGATTTTGTCTAGTTAAATCAGTTCCACGACGTTGAGATTCATTCTTCTTGGTTCCTTTGCTAGGAGTATATTCACGAGCTTGAGCTTCACGAGCAGTTTCATTTTTGAAGAACCTTTCTTGAGCTTCTAAAGCTGCAAAGTCACCTGATGAATAGCAAGCAGCAACCATATGTTCACAAATAAGTTGATTTTTATCAATATAACCACAACCACAAAAGATTGGTTCTTGGTTCAAATCAATTAGCCATCTAAAAACAGACATTTATATATACACAACAAAAGCAACAAAAACATACGCCATTTTTTCTAATTTTTGACGAGGATCATTATGAATAACAGCTGACACGTTACCATTTCCATCAAAAAGACATTTTAATTGTGCAGCACTAGATTCAAATTTTCTTCGTTGTTCAACTTCCAGATGTTGTTGCAAATATAGAGGAATTTTTGAAGGAACATTTAGAGGACTATCGAACCATGAACCCATTCCAATTTTTTTCAGCACTTCACTTTTTTCTTCCGGATTCAGAGATTCCCATTTACGAGGTGGACAAAAGGCTTCTTGTTTCTTTTTCGATAATTTATATTCACCAATACCAAGAATTGCATCAAGACCATATTGCAGTGTTTTCATGGCATACTTTTCGAGCTTTGGAATAATGATATCAATGGAGTAGCTTCGATGGTTAAGATCTTCTTTTAATAGCATGTTGCGACATTCTAGATCATTGGTACTAGCAGTATCAAATCCACAACCACCTTTTAAACGGCAAACAATTCCATAACGATGAAAAATTTTATCATTTTGAGTATGGAACCATTTTTGAAGTTCAATATTTTCTTTAAAATTATCTAACTCTAACATTTTATGAACAGCAAGATCAAAATCAATACGAGCCAACAGATCAACAGCTCCATTAGTGTGGACTCCTACAGAATTTGTACGGCCAAAAATTAAATCTTCTGCAACCGTTTTGAGTTCTTCAGCAATTCTTTCTTTCATATTTTCGACCAGATGAATCTTGCAAGTTAGACGAATACAATATGGTTCTTTAAAAATAGAGATTTTTTGAAAAGCATCCAAAGCTTTATCACCATCAGTTATAAGACATCTGAATTACAGTAATCAAAAAAGCTTTCAAAAAATAAAGCTTACCGGACAGATTTATTTTCGACTGAGCCATCTAAACAGGATTCAAGACGTTGGGCCATTCAAGTATACGCATGAATATTACGAGATTCAGATAACATAGCACATATAAATTGAGTAGCTGGAGCACCATTTTTTCGAACTGTTCCATTTGTGAAGTACATCAGGGTGAGAAGCATTGAAGAAATACTAAAAGTTGTATCTACGGCTACTACACTAGTACGATGATGCTCTTCTTTTTTTTCAGATTCAACAAATTTTCTGGCAGCTGTATATGGCTCTATTTCAATAACAAGATCATCAACCTTTTGATGAAATTTTCCAATCCAATCTTTCGAAACAAGTCCATTTTTCTTAAAATTTTCTATAGCAATATCGTTGGTTAAGAAAATCATTTTCCCATTATAACCATCACTATATTCTCTAAAAATGGAAACAAGGAATATATAAAGACAAAAACGAAAAGCTTACCGAAACCAGGTTTTATTCTTTTTCAACATTTCTAGCTTATCAAAATCAATACCTTTAGGTCTTCCGCGACTTGAAAGTTGTCGATCATCTACATTTCTAGCTATGTTGTTGATAGCTGTTTTGGTAATCATAAGGCTAGCAGGAGCAGCACTCCATCCTCCGTGTTCTTCAATAATTTGTTCCCGAGCTGGTCCAGCTGGCATTTTTCGAAGCTTTTCCTGATATTTTTCTTTAGCTTTAGTTGATGGTCTGCTGAATGCTGCTGTATTGGTTTTCGAGTTTCCATGGATTTGTGTATGGAGCTTCATAGCATTTTTCAAGTTGTAGATAATGACAATAAATGTATCTAAAAAATCGAAAATATTTGATTAATAAGATGAGGTAAAAAGTCAAACCTTTTTCCAGAGCGTGACCAAATAAAGTATCATTTCGAAAAACTGTCTTCGATAAACCAGCAAATGTTGCATGGGTAGTGTAGTACTTGTTGAGAACTTCTTCATTAGGAAGCAGCTTCAAATTCTTGTCGTTCTTTGAGTTTTTTATTGATACAGCATCGTCCTTGATTTCAACAAAGTACTTGGTGGAAGTTCCTACAGCTTTCCCTTTAGACCATGGAGCTAACGCATCTTTGGTGCAATCAGCAGGTTTTATTGATTCAGTAGCTGGAATAACATATACAAAAGTTTCAGGGCCATTAGTATCAGGAGGACATTGAGGTATTTTTTCACAGCATCGGCTAAGATCTATGCTAAAATTTATATAATGAAACACAAAATTAACCATCCCCTCCATACCAGATACCAACATTGAAAACAAGCCTAGCTGCTTCTTTAGTAGTCATCGAGTCGTTACTATAACATGAATCATCTCGAACAGTTAGTGGATCATCAGCAATTTTAGGATAACGATCATTAGCTTCTTCTTCATCAATAGGTTTATCTAATTCATGAAATGATGTAAAAAGTCCATCGCAATTTTTGCTTTCATTATTGATAGGTGAAACTGACATTGTAGTCTAAAAAAATAACAGTAACCACAAATTTCAAAAGAAAACAAAAAAGAAAAAGTGTGACGGAATATATATAGCTATCAAAATCAACAAACGCGCAAGAAATAAAAAAGATAAAAATCTTGTAGGTTAAAGCGCGACAATGGCGCTTTTTTTCCTGTGAAAAATATAAATTTCAAATTTGATATCAAATTAATCGCCAGATTTTATTTTTATAATTTTCGCAAGTGCTCTACTCAGTCAAATCTGAAAAGTTTCCAAAATTACAGTATGAGCTACCGTAAACTACAGTAACCCGACACATTTTAATAATAATTTTCGGATTCTCAACAGTCGAAATAGTATATTCAGCAACTTTCGCGAAATTTGAATTTTTTCGTATTTTATGCTATCAGTAGTGTTAGCAGCT
>JBBSRA010000092.1:0-4532 GCA_038243515.1 Caryophanales bacterium | reverse complement strand
CGAAATCGGCCATTATGACGAACGGTTGGTAGTTTATACCGAATTGGTGGAAAGCTAGTCGATAGGTCAAGTGAAGTTCATTTAAAAATCGGACGCTATATGGAACGGTAAAAGAGTCTATCGATTATGATGGACTCTTTTACTTTGAGAAAACCCTAGATAATTCAATTATCAAAAGCGAAAAAGATGAATAAAACTAAGATGGATCTATGTAAGATAGAAAAGTAGAAAAACCGAGTTTACATATCGAGAGTTATCGAAGGGAAGAGCCAAGAATCAATACTTCCTTTAAAAACGTATGAGTGAATTGTTTACGCTTCGATTGCTTGTAACGGTTTTATACGATTAATAGCTAATTTGAAGGTATCGTTGTGTAATACAAAATAGATATTAACCCATCTAACGTGACTTCGTGCCTTATAGAGCTCTTTTCATTTCAGTAAAGCTTTTTCCGGTGCTGTATATTTTTAGAGCTTTTTTGCAATCGTATTTTTTGAACTGACTGGCTTGCTTATCCCTTAGTGTGGAGTTTTTTATCAAAACGATGCTTTGTACTTTTGAATGCTCCTGCTAGTCATGTTCATCGGTAATACACAAGCCACTTTTCTTACCAAATGTCATTTATAAAATTCCTATTTTTTCTGTTATGTATAAAGATAGACTTTACATAGTTTTAATAGGTAAAATGTTTCAAATATATAAAATAGTCTGTTTTCTAGTTGCTTGTGAAATTTTCCTTCGCTATACTAAATATATTATAGTCAAGGAGGAAAAAATTTGAAGAGAAAATATATTGTACCTGTTATTTTATCATCTGCTCTCATCGCAAGTTCTTTTACCGCCAGCACAACTTTGGCAAATACCCAGAATAATCACGAAAAAGCGGAGAAAACCTGGAATGAAACAGCGAATGTACCGGTTTTCGTGAAAGAGAAAATCGCAGAGAAACGCGCTGCCAGCAACGCTTCGAATGCACTGGATTACTTAGCAAATAATGAAAACAAAACGGGCCTGAAAAATGCGAAGAAAAATTTAAAGCAAAAAGATATGGAAAAAGATTCACTCGGCATGACCCATGTGAGCTTTAGCCAAACCGTTAATAGTGTTCCGGTGGAAGGTGCGGAAGTGATCGTCCATTACAGTGAAGACGATGAACTGGTTTCTGTAACCGGTAGCCATTTCCCTGAAGCGGTAGCTAAGTCAATCGACACGACACCAACTGTTAGCATGATCAAAGCGGTGCAAAGTGCTAAAAATTCAGTGGATGCACCAGACGAGCTAGAGTATAATCCGACTTCAGAATTGGTGGTTTATCCATTTGACGGTAAAAATTACCTTACCTACAAAGTGAATGTCAACTTTCTTGGAGAAAAGCCAGGCAATTGGTTTGTATTCATCGATGCCAAGAGTGGTGAAGTGATTGATCAATACAATGCCATCATGCATGCTAATAAAATCCATCAATCTGTGGGTACCGGTGTATTAGGTGGACAACGTAAAATTCATACAACTAAAGTTAAACAGCCAAAAAGTAGTACGATGTTCAGTTTATCCGATGAATCGCATGAAGGATTGAAAGGAATATATACTTTTGATGCAAACGATGGAGAAATTATGATGAATAATAGTGCGTCGTGGAAAGATGAATATGTACGCCCTGGAGTAGACGCTCATTATAACTCTGAACAAGTTTATACATATTTTAATGAGCAACATGATCGTAACTCATTAGATGATAACGGCATGGCCATCATTTCTTATGTGCACTTTGGTGAAAATTATAACAACGCATTCTGGAACGGTCGCCAAATGACTTACGGTGACGGAGATGGGTTGTTTATGGTTCCATTGTCTGCAGGATTAGACGTTGCAGCGCATGAAATGACACATGGCGTAATTTCAAATTCAGCGAATTTGCAATATCGCTTTGAGTCGGGTGCATTGAATGAATCATTTGCAGATATTTTTGGTACTTTAGTTGATGCAGACGATTGGGAAATCGGTGAAGATATTATGGGACCAGAAGCGAAAGAAGATGGAAGAGTATCCCTACGTAGCTTAAGTGACCCAAGCAAATACAAAGTAAAAGCAGATTACGTGCCTTACGGAAACGGTGAAGGCAATTATCCTTCCCATATGGATGAATTTTATGACTTACCAAGATCTTTGGATAATGGTGGAGTCCATATCAACTCATCTATCACGAACCATGCTGCTTACTTGATTGGTGAAGAAATCGGCAAAGAAAAACTAGGCAAGATCTTCTACCGCGCACTGACCATTTACTTAACTCCAACTTCAAATTTTAGTGAAGCGCGCAAACTAATCGTACAGTCAGCGGTTGATATTTATGGAGAAGGTAGCGCAGAAGCGTTAGCCACTGCAAACGGATTCGACAGTGTAGGTATTTACGAATAAGTCATCAATCAAACGCCTTTCAGTTGTCTATTAAAGACAGCCGGAAGGCGCTTTTAAATTGCCGAAAAATGATATTATTTGGTAGGAGTTAAAAATTGTTGAGCATCACTTTTCTTGCATCTTTTAAGCTGTTCTAATTAGTGATAGAGACTCAAGATCAGCTGAATTAACCCCTAAATGGTAGATACTTTTAAAAAAGTGATCCATTTGAGATTCAGTTCAATCTGTATGGGTTGATATAGACGAAATGAAAATGGAACACGCGACTAAAAAAATCCTTACCAGATCGTATTTACCAGTATGAAGTTTCAAAAGAAGTCTTTCTAGGGCAGTTTGTAAACTTTACGAAATGTCTAAAAGAACTTTATTTCGTGACACCTTTTTCAGTGCTGAAAATGGCTTAAAAACGTACGAGGAGTACATTGAAAGTTATAAAGAATGCAAAATCGAAAGAGCAAAACTAATCGTCCAAGCTAAATAAGTTCAAATTCATTGAAAAGCGAAACACATTGTTAATCCATTTAGTTTGATATCTATTCCATCCAACCCATACTCCAATTTGTTAAATAAGAACGTGAAGAATGAAGATTGTTGTCAAAGAAAATGAAAGAGAAAGTGCATCTACTCGTAATCGTCCAGGAATTTACGAGGAATTTAGCATAGACTATCTAGAGTGAAATGTATTACCTGTCGCAGACTACCGAAATGCGATTACTGATGAGTAAAAAAGAAAATCTACGAATTTTGAAATAGAAGAAGAAATACTACCAGCTTCCTCAATCATCAATAAGAGCCGATAGTATTGATCGCCTTCAACAAGAAAACGGCTGACCAGAGAAATGGTTGGGCGTTTATACTTTAATAACCGTTGGCAAATAGTCGTTGTCGATAATTTCTCACAAACTTTTGATAGAGGATTTTAAACGTACTTTTGAATGGGGCGCGGATCACTCACTCCTTCTCCTTTTTAGCTTTTTTTTATTTGCTGTTTATCCTTTTAACTTAGTAGTTATTAATTTTCGGTATTTGTTCGTTTTAATCGATTTTCTTCCATTCGAGTTAGTACCTGTTCATTGTCTTTATTGGATAAGTTGGTGTAAAGGGAAGTCGTTTCAATGTTACTGTGGCCCAACTGATCTCTTAAAAGAACAATACTTCCCCCATTGCGAATAAAGTCTGCCGCAAAGCTATGGCGCAGCTTATGTGGGCTCATTCCCTCTCCTTGGCCAAAGGCAGCGGTATACTTGGTCACCAGATTTTCAATGGCGCGACGGGAGAGAGGTCGTGCTGCCCCTCCATAAAGCGTAACGAATAGGAAAGGGGTTTCTTTCGATCCGGAATACCGCACTTCCCGGATATCCAAGTAGGCTTTTAAATGCTGAATAGCCTGGTCCATTACTCGGACGGTATCTTCTTTAGCACCTTTCCGCTTGATATCAATGAGTTGTTTCTTCAGATTGATTTTCTTCACCAGGATACGGGACGTTTCGCCGAGCCGTATCCCGCTTCCGAGGAAAAGGGAAAGGATGGCCAGATCCCGTTCTTTATCTCGGTTAAACCGCTGTCGTGCAAGTCCACTTTCCAAAGTAGATTCGTATGCATGTTCAATAAACTGCAGGAAATCGTTGATTTCATGTTCATTCAGAATGACAGAACTGATTTTCTGCGCACGTCGGCTGGCCGTCTCTTTTTTTGTGTGCAACACGATTTTGCTCATGACGTTCCGGTAGAAGTAGGATTCTCCGTCCTCAGTCTCAGTTTCTTTTGTCAGATAGTTGAAAAGTGATTTCAAGGCATTGACCGAAAGGGTAACGACCGCAGGACCGCGCCTTTTCACGCTGTTGTTCTCGTGAGTGATTGATTCTTCTTTTAAGAACTCAATGTACAGCTCTATATCCTGTTTCTTCATTTCGGCCAGTACTGAATAGGGGATCGAAGAAATTTCTGTAGTCACCGTCAAATTCTCCCGAAGCAGCCACTGGAAAAAGTGCTGATAACGGTACAGATACTGTAACAAAGTATCTGCCGAGAGACCGGCCTGTTTTTTGGAACGAACATACTCGACGACATAGAAGGGCATGTCCTTCAGTTGTTTTTCAATTCGTTGAAGGACT
>JBBSRA010000091.1:0-4552 GCA_038243515.1 Caryophanales bacterium | reverse complement strand
AAATTAAATGAGCAGTCAACCTTTGAGGTATCAAGTATCGGCAAATCATAAAGATCTAACAGAAAAAAAGTACGACATTCATGCAAGAATCAACTCTTCAAAAAGCTGTTACGCGTCACTTGGATCGAACACTTATCCGGCGTGCTCAATCACATGCAGCGTAATATAAGCGAGTACGAATAGCTCCACCAAAAAAAAATAAAGGATGGATACAGAGATGATTATTATTCACGCAAACTTACAAGTACAGCCCGATCAAGAACATGCATTTTTAGAAGCAGCTCGAGCAGTAGTAGAAGGATCACGAAAAGAAACAGGTAACATCAGCTATGATTTGAAAAAATCTACTGACCAAGAAGGCCATTACACAATGGTTGAACTATGGAAAGACGCAGCAGCAACTCAAGCACATAACAAAAGCGACCATTTCCAAGCGTTCTCTAAACAAGCAGCAACCTTCATGGCAGCTCCAATGGATTTAAACGTTTACAGCGCAGAACCTGTCAACATGTAATCCATACTATTTCAAAAGAGCAGCGCTGTGCGGCTCTTTTTTTTATTCGTATAGAAGCACTAGTTATTTGGAATCACGCGACTTATAATAAGTAGAGATAAAAAATTGAAAACTGGCAAGATGAGAGTTGAAGGGAAGAGAAATTTGAAAACTAAGTACATACCGGTAATTTTTTGGGCGCTGTGCATTTTAGTGGCGACCAATAACTTCAATTTCCAAGCCTTGCTGTTTGCTCGTGAAATAAACTTCGATATATATTTATTCCCTGACTTCTCTGATTTGTTTGATTTGAGCAGCATCCACTTAGAAAGTAGATTATACGTATTTCAAAAATCCGGACACGCTTTGTCGTTCGCGATTTTGTTTTGGCTTGCCGCTCGCAACATTGGCGACAATACAAAAGCGATTGTGTTGTGTAGTTTGTTCGCTTTGTTCACAGAAGTTTTGCAGTTGTTTTTTCACCGGACCGGCAGACTAACAGATGTGTTAATTGATATAGGTGGCATTTACATAGCCTACCGCTTGAGTGTCTACGTAAAGGAACAAGGTGGCTTGGTGCCTGCTTTTTGGACAACGGTACAAAAAATAGCGGATACGTTTTCGAATGATAAATCCAACTAAAACCGACGACTTTCTACTATAGAAAGAGTCGGTTTTTTTGTGGTTTGATATATTCGATATTAAAAACTACTTTTATGGGCATCAATACATTACAAAATCACCCACTATGATTCCTTTAAAATAAACTCCCAGATCCCCTTAAATTTGTATTGCGCACTAGAATTTTCCACTATATAATAAATCAACCACATTTATAAGGGACACGGGAGAGGCGGGAATGATTGCGGCATGAAAGCGAATAGGATCGAGACAGCGACACAAGTGATAAGCGCAATACATCAATTATGGAAAGCACGTTCAATTCGAGAGGTGCGTGAATTTATTAGTCAACTCGAAACAGAAGAGGAATTTTTCAAATTAATCAAACTCGCCGATCAAGCGGATTTACATACATATAGTCATCTACTTGCAACGCAAGCGCATAAACGGTTCGGCACGCTGCGAACGTTTACGTGGCAATGTGCGCGTTTACTTGAAACGGGGCGTAGCTTAGAAGCTGAAGAACGCATGACTAGCCGACTGCAAGGCGTCGAATCTGGCAATGACTCAGAAGACGAGTTGGCGTCGGCACATCAATTGTTGCTGCGTATATTTGCGCAACTAAATCGTTTGCCAGAAGCAAAAGCCCAGTTGGCACTCTACAAAAAGCACAAGGGATTTGTTTGGCCAGACTTGGAAGGCTATTATTTTATCCATAGTGGAGAATGGGACAAAGCAGAACAAGTACTCGAAAAAGAAATGAACAATACTGCGACTGAACGCAATCACTATGTGCGTTTGCTGTATGCAGATGTTTTAGCGATGACGGGACGGCAAAAGGAATCGTTGGCAGTACTAGAACGAGGCCAACAGTTAGAACCCGACGATTGGACATTCCGCGCAGACATTATCCGAGCCTTGTTTTTCCTTGGCCATTACCAAAAAGCGCTAGATGCGATTGCACACTACACGAAAGAAAATCCGTATCATGTTTATCAAAAATCATGGATTCATATGACTGCCGATTGTTTGTATAAACTCGAGCGCTGGGAAGAGTTGCAGGACTGGGTCAAACAGCATCACAATGTGCTTGAAAAAACGGTATTCGGCAAAAATGAAATTCAGCAAGATGCCGAGCGTCGTGAAATTCGTGTAACGCCGAACATTCAAAAACTCAATTATTGTGTGCCGGCTTCGCTATCACTCATGCTCGAAGCGTATGATATGAAAAAAGGACAAGATGAAATTGCTGAACACGTCTTTGATGTGACGGGTTCGGATTTGCAGACGACGTTAGCTTATATGGAGTCGCTCGGATTTACGGGACGGTATTTTAAAGGCACGCTGGATCTTTATAAAAAGTTTATTGATGCAGGTATTCCGGTATTGCTCAGTATGCTAATTGAAAATACCGCACACGTTCAAGTAGCTGTCGGATATGATGACCGCTTGCAAGCGTTACTCGTTCAAGATCCGAATGACTTGGGTCCGTTTTTATTGTCGTATGACGACCTTGCGGATACCTATAAATTAACGGATTCGCTGAGTATGGTGTTCTTATTGCCAGAACAAGAATCGTTTTTGACTTTATTAAACAAAGAAGAACATCGTTTTTTCGCTCAGCTGTTTGAAATTTGGGCAGATGAAGAAACCAGTGATGAAAAAGATCGGGCCGTCGAATTTTTAACACAATATCCTGAAGAACGCTACGGAGCAGTAGTTGGGCTGGTAACGCAGTATTCGGAAAAAGCAAAAGAGCTTCACGCGTCGTGGCTCGAAAAGCTGTACCGAGATCTTGGAAAAGAAGACGAAGAAGTAGCATTGGTCGCGGCTCATATGCATTTTCGGAAAGAAGAAAACGAACAAGCGCTTGCGAGTTTACGGTTTGTTTCAGAAAAGAAAAGTCCATATGCGTTGTTTTTAAAAGCAGCCATTTTAATGAGTCAAGTTGATTATGTAAACGCTATTCCGTTGTTAAAACGATCGATTGAACTCGATCATTATCAACCCATTGCCTACAGTCACTTGGCGCGTTGTTATTTGGAAACAGGAAAAACCTATCAAGCGTTTAAGTGGTCTAGCATTGCACTCGAACAAGAGCCGACTGATGTTTATGCGCGAATTACGCATAGCTTGATTCAATTTGATTTGGGCGCTTATGAAAAAGCATTGTCGCGTTTCCGTGAGTTGTCGGAAGAACAAAAAGACGATGGTTATTTTATTTATGAAACGGGTCGTTGTTTGTTGGCACTTGGTGAAGAAGAACGTGCGATAGCAGCATTTGAACGATCGAAAGAAATCGATACGAAAGAGCCTTACACCTATTTGCGAATTGCTGAAATCCATATGGATGCGAAAAATTGGTCGCAAGCAGACCAAGTCCTTCGTGAAGGCATCGCCGAGAGCGAGACAACCGACGTGCTGCATATGTATTTAGGACATATTGCCATGGAACAACAGCAGTATGAAGTCGCAGAAGCCGAGTACCGGAAATCTCATGAGCTAGAACCTACCGATTTGTATATTGTCACGCATATCGCGCACGCGTTGCTTAAACAAGAAAAATACGACAACGTAAAAACACTCGTTATGGAACACGTAGAAAAAGGCGATACGGAATATTTCAACCGGACTGCTGCTATGTTATGGGAAGAATCAGAACGCGATACTGGAAAAGTGATGGCGTTAGAGTTGCTCGAAAAAGGCATGGAACGTGCAGAGGTAACACTTTATCAACTAGCAGAACAATATGCAGAGTTTGGAGAAGCACCGCAATTCCGCAGTCGTATATTGGATCGTTTTAAAACGTTCCGTTCGAACAAAGCAGATTCAATGCTGCTGTGTTTTGAAGGCAGTGTTTATGAAATGGAAGATCATCAGCGGTTTGCGCAAATTTTATATCAGCAAGCTATCGATTTGGACGGCTTTTATATGGCGCATTTCCATTTAGGGCGTTTGGCCGAACAACTTGATGAATGGAATAAAGCACGCGAACATTTCACAAAATGCGCGAAAGCCGAACCGAGTTTTACACCAGCTCAAGAAGGCTTAATGCGTTGTTATTCTGCATTAGAAGATAACAGCCGTGCCTTTAAAGCCGCGTTGCATGTACTTGAACACGAACCTTTATCAGTAGATTTACAAGAGTTGTTTGAACTTGTAGATAACGACTCAAAACAAAAGTTGATAGAGGAAATCTTAGAAAAAGTATCGGCACAAGTGCCAGAAGAATGGCTATTGTCCGCTAAGTCTCATTTAGCAGAAAAACAAGGTGATGTTGCACAAGCAGAGTCGTTATTACTAGAAGCAAAAGCAAGTAACGGCGCATTGCCTTCTCGTTATCAACATGTTCAGTTTTGTGTCAGACAAGGCGATCACAAGCAGGCTGTTGCGTTACTAGAAGAATTGATTGTTGAAGACCCAACAGAAGAAACGTTT
>JBBSRA010000090.1:0-4697 GCA_038243515.1 Caryophanales bacterium | reverse complement strand
TCAAAATCTGTCATTGCTTTATATCGACTTGGATCATTTTAAATTGATCAATGATACCTATGGGCATTGCACGGGAGATCAAATATTGGTTGAAGTTGCTAAACGTCTTCAAAGTATCGCCCAAACAGAAGATGTCGTTTCTCGTATCAGTGCAGATGAATTTACATTACTATTGCCGAATACCGATTCCACTAATGCCACAATTCATGCAAAAAAAGTGTTAGAGCTATTCGAGCAACCTTTTCAACTCCAGCAAGAAAAACTTTTTGTCACTCCTTCGATTGGCATTAGTGTTTACCCTGGTGATGGAATCGATTTAGATAGCTTAATGAAAAACGCGGACATTGCGCTTTATGAAGCCAAAAACCAAGGCAAAAACAACTATCAATTTTTTACAGAAGAAATGAATCAATTGATTTCGCGTAAATCCAAGCTGGCCACCGATATGCGAAAAGGCTTGGAACATGACGAATTCTTTGTTCATTATCAACCTCAAATTGATTTAAATACAGAAAAAATTATAGGTGTTGAAGCACTAGTACGTTGGGTACATCCCGAGTTAGGACCAGTATCGCCTGCTGAATTTATTCCGATTGCTGAAGATACGGGGAGCATCATTTTTATCGGAGAATTTGTATTGAGACAAGCTTGTTTGCAAAACAAAGCATGGCAAACTGCTGGATTGCCTCATTTTCGTGTAGCAGTTAATATTTCTTCTCATCAATTTTCACAATGCAATTTAACAGAAACGGTTTGTGCTGCGCTATCTGCAGCTGATTTAGACGCTAAGTATTTAGAGCTTGAACTTACCGAAAGCATTATCCAAAGCTCTCCACTTGCTGTTAATGTCATGCAAAAACTAAAAATGATGGACATCCATTTGTCTATTGATGATTTTGGTACTGGGTATTCATCGCTGCGTTATTTAAAGCTGTTTCCGGTTAATACGTTGAAGATCGATCAATGTTTTATTCGTAACGTTAATAACGATCCTAAAGACGCTGCATTGGTTGATACCATTATTAAAATGGCTGAGAATTTAGAGTTGAATGTTATTGCCGAAGGCGTTGAAACGGCAGAACAATTTCAATTTCTGAAACAAAAAAACTGCAACCAAGCGCAAGGCTATTATTTTAACCGCCCACTGCCACCCGAAGAAATTGAGCGTCTTTATCACCCAGCACGTCAGCTACAAATACATTCCTAAGCGTTGAAAAATAGTCGCACAAACTAAAAATCCGTACTGATCAGCTCTTGCTGATCAGTACGGATTTTTTATTTCACACTTTCTAATGCCTGCTTAACGGTTGCGTAGGTCTTTGTATCAAGCATATCAATGCCACTATGGACGATTGCTTGAACAAGATCTGGACGCATTCCGGCAAGGATTACATGAATACCCATTAATCGAAGAGTCCCACCAATTTGTTGGACAGACTGTGCAACATGGTCGTCAATGGTTAATACCCCTGAAAAGTCAGTGATAACATGAGTCACGTTCATTTCTGCAATTCGGGGAATGACATTGTCCAGAATGTGAGCGATCCGATAGCTATCGATCACACCGATTAACGGCAACACCACAACATCTCCTAACACTGGAACAATAGGTGCTGATAAGTTCAGAATTTCCACACGTGTTTCTGCTTGATGTCTTTCGGAAATTCGTTCAAATGCATAAAGAGTCTCGGTTAAGCTGACATCCAAAATGGCATTAATCGCTTTGACCGCTTGCATACTTTCCTCGATAGACAAATCAAATTGCACACTCAAACGCGTAAAAATATCGGAAAACACTTCTCGTGTGACGGGATAGCGGATGAAAATATCGGATAGCTCGCTACCTGACATTACTTGTATTTCAGCATTTTTTTTGCTCCATTCAACTAATGCTTCAGGTACTTCTACTTGCCCGCCTTCCATGAGTGACTGACCAAAAAATTCAAGCAGTTCGATATACATCGGAGTAGCCCGTTCTCTTTCCCACTCCGGAATCTCAAGGCTTGCTTCTTGCATAACAGAATCAACCACTTCTGCTGAAAGTGATTTAGCGTTTTCGCTTATGTAGTTTGAAAAAACGTTAAAAGAAGACATTTGTTTCACACCTTTTCTTGTATTATCTTTAGTATACCATTTGCTATCGACTAACATAGAATTGAAACAAATCGATTTACTTTTTCCATATCAAAAGACTCCTTTGAAAGATTCAAAGGAGTCTCAGACTGTAGACAAGGTATCCTGAAAATGAATAACCGTATATAAATCCAACCGGTCTGGCCACTTCGCTTTCCGGCGGGCTCAGCTTCAGCCTCCTCGTCACTGAAAAACCATGCTATGGAAAGCTCCATCAGGATTAGTTGATGAGCCTATTTTTTCTGTCGGGTATCTCAATAACTGCTTGAAGTGCAAGCGCTCGACTCCTGCGGGAACAGCACGAGGCGAAGACCCTGGAGCGAACGCAGTGAGTGAAGCGGCTGAGGCCGTGCCCGCGGAAAGCGAGCGCTGGAACGGTAAGCAGCCACCCTTATGCTCCTTATTAACACTCATTTTTTTGAAAAAAGCTAAAAAATTCTTGACTACTGATAAGAAAGCGTCCGCCTGGAGCACAGGATCCAGTCCAAAATACGATAAAATAACTATAAACTATCATGACTATTCTTTTGTCTGCAAGCAAAGACTCCTTTGAAAGATTCAAAGGAGTCTTTGTTCACCTAATTATTCAACTGTTACGGATTTTGCCAAGTTACGTGGCTTATCAACATCACAATCGCGGTGAAGTGCTGCGTAATAGCTGATCAACTGCATCGGAATAACGGATACAAGTGGTGACAGCAATTCGTTCACTTTTGGCAAGACTAGGCTATCGCCTCTTTCTTGTAAGCCTTCCATCGAAATGATGCACGTATGAGCGCCACGTGCTGCTACTTCTTTCACATTTCCACGAATGTTCAAGTTAACTGCTTCTTGCGTGGCAAGCGCGATAACCGGTGTGCCTTCTTCGATCAATGCAATTGTTCCGTGCTTTAGTTCGCCGCCAGCAAAGCCTTCTGCTTGGATATACGAAATTTCTTTCAACTTCAATGAACCTTCCAGCCCAACAAAATAATCCATCACGCGGCCGATAAAAAAGCAATTGCGTGTGGTCGACAAGTACTCAGAAGCAATTTGTTCCATTTCTTCTTTTGAATCTACTTGCGCTTGAATGGCGTTTGCAACAATTCCTAGCTCTTGAACCAAATCAAAGCCGATATCAATCCCACGTGCTTTTGCTGTTACAGCAGCTAAAATCGACAAGACTGCAAGTTGCGCTGTATACGCTTTTGTTGAAGCTACCGCAATTTCAGGACCTGCAAACAACAGTAACGTATGGTCAGACTCACGTGACAATGTAGATCCTGCAACGTTTGTAATCGTTAATGATGCGTGACCCATTTCTTTAATTTTTACCAGTACTTGACGGCTATCTGCTGTTTCGCCTGATTGCGAAATAAAGATAAATAACGGGTTTTCCGATAGCAGGGGCATATTATAACCAAATTCACTTGAAACATGCACTTCAACTGGAATACCAGCTAATTTTTCAATATATTCTTTGCCGATCATTCCTGCATGATAGCTTGTTCCAGCCGCAATAATATGAATGCGATCAGCTGCCTGCATCGCTTCTAGAATTTCTGGTTGAATGGTCAAATGGTCGTTTTCGTCTTGATATGCTTGAACGATTTTACGGACAACACCTGGTTGCTCGTCAATTTCTTTCAACATATAATGCGGGTATGGTCCTTTTTCAATATCGCTCATGTCAATTTCTGCAGTAAACGGCAAGCGGCTTACCGATTTGCCATCTAATGTTAAAATATCCACACTGTCTTTGCGAACAATGACGATTTCTTTATCCATCAATTCAACAAATTGATCTGTTAATTGCAACATTGCCATTGCATCCGATGCGATAACATTAAAATCGTCGCCAAGTCCTATAAGTAACGGACTTTTGTTTTTTGCAACAAAAATCGTGTGTTCTTCTTCAGCATCAAGCAAGGCAATCGCATACGAACCTTTCAGCAACGTTAAGACTTTACTAAAAGCTTGTTGTGTTGTTTGACCTTCTTCTACAAATTTACCGATCAACTGAACGATAATTTCTGTATCTGTGTCTGACTGCATTTCCACTCCGTCCAAATAATCGCGCTGAATGTGGTGGTAGTTTTCAATCACACCATTGTGCACAATGGTAAAGCGTTGAGACGCGTCTTGATGCGGGTGAGCATTAGCGCGTGTTGGCTTGCCATGTGTTGCCCAGCGTGTATGACCAATTCCCGTTGAACCCATTACATCGTTTTCTACAACTCCGCGTAAATCAGCAATGCGGCCTTTTTCTTTAAAAACTTTTACGCCTTTGCCGTTACGAATCGCAATTCCTGCTGAATCATATCCACGGTACTCTAAACGTTCTAAGCCTTTTAACAAAATTTCCTTTGAATCAGTTTCTCCAATATATCCTACAATTCCACACATCAGTTAATTCCTCCATTTTTCCAAATCAAATAAGCGTTTGTTTTTTCACAAACACACTTTTTTGAGCCTATCCATTCCGTTGTCCAATCGATCACTCGATTGATTTAAGAATAGACATCACGACCAGGCTTCATGGCCGGAAGGGATCCGCCGAAATTTCGATACTCCTTCTCCTCGTC
>JBBSRA010000089.1:0-4774 GCA_038243515.1 Caryophanales bacterium | reverse complement strand
TGTCACTCCTTTGAATTTGCTTGCTGATTCTATCATTGCATATTATAGTTTCGTTTCCTAGAGCACACTTTTCACTTACTTCCCCTCAACCTTCCCCAACTCATCCAAAAACGCTTTCCGTTTCGGGTACATAAACTTTAGCTCTTCGATCAGCCCCGCTGCCGCTTCAGTTCCTAAGACTTGCTGAAAACCTTTGATTTTTTGGCACGCGCTCCAGTATGCCTTGCGGTTGGAAGCCGGTTCAACCAGGCGGTAAATATAGCTTGTATAGATTTCGTTTACTTCATGCGGGTAATCGGCCAGTAAATGCGGATGCAGCTGTTCGATGGCAGCGACATTTTTCTGGCAATAGTCTAGCAGTTCATCGAGTCTCTTTTCATCAATAAGAATGCCCAGATAAAGCGGACGGCACCGTGGACGCAATTTCATCTCCGCAAGCATCTCTTCCATCTTTTCCGGCCATTCTTCCACAGCTACTAAACTTCTCAGCTTATAATAATATTCTCGTTCCCCGTCCACCGCGAACTGGAAGCTGAGGTCAATCATATTCGCTGTATTGTCCATTCCTTCATAAGCCCGAAAGCGCAGTTTTTTCCAATCATGCATCAATCCTGCCAAATTCACATCCAGTTGTTCCGATTTGGCACACAACCGGATTGCTTTCTCAAATTCACCCGCATCTAGCGCATGCAAAACTTGCGCTTTACGGATTTCCGGATAGCGGTGATGCTTCATACAGAAAGATTCGATCGCTTGCTGACCGCCAGCCTGCTGCAAAACTCCGAGCTGGCACATACGGAAACGCTCTTCGGTATATGAATACGACTTGCTTTGCATTTCTCTACTACCAATCACCTTTTCAATAAAATCATAGAATTTGCCTGCGAAATCGCCCTTTTCATTCCATAGCAATACAGATTCCAGCAAATCACCCGCAGCGTCTGTAATGTCTTTTTCTAAATTGAATAAGATGTGTGGATACAGCAGTTCGAGCATGTCATCCACAGTCGACTCGTTCAGTTGTTTGGTCCACTTTGCCAGCGTATCATCAATCTTCGCCAGGCTTTCATAAACCGCCGAACTGATATCTGCCCCCGAATCATCCGCCATTTGCATCATTTCACTGCATTCCTCGATAACAATCAAACTGAGGCAAATGATTTTCTCAGCATCTTGCTCTGGCTGCAAGCTATCTACATATTCTTGAACTTCCTCCGCTCCTTCAATTGCCTGATTTGTCCGGTCCCATTCGATAAACCCTCTACGACTCGCGCGGTTAGCCGACTTCTGAATAATCCAACGCGCAGTTTGTTCATCCATACCGTCCGTTCCTGAAAATTTCTCCGTTAAGTAACGATTCACTGCTGGTTGTTTCTGCATCAGCTCTTCTAAAATTTCTAGTAGCTCTGTTTTTTTCAACGTCTTTAATTGCGCCAGCACATCCACGCTTGCCGAACTATTTTCTTTTTTAACTTCACAGATTGCCAGACACACCGCCACTTCATGCTTGCACAGCGAATCCGATTCAAACGGACACGTACAAGAAGTCCACGCCACCGTCTCCTCATCCGACAGCTTGACCATTACCTCATAATCACGGGTGCCCGCCACAAACGCATGCCAGCGATTCGGCGCATCTTCTGTCAGCTCTTCAACAAAATCTCGCTCAAAATAATCCAAGCCGCGCTTGTAAATCACTGCCGGTACATAGGTTTTCAAATTGTGTAAGTTCATAAGAATTCCCCCTGAGTCGATTATAACCTGCATGGCTTTTTGAGTGAACAAAATCTCTGATTTCATTTCTCATGGAAAGACATATTCACAGAGACTTTTTTTGCTTCATGATATAATTGATCTAATAAGTAAAGGGGTGGTATTAGTGAACTTGAACTCACGTCCAGAACGTCAAAAGAGAGTTCGTTTTGCAGTTGGAATGGCTGCAATTGGTGGCGGAACACCAACCGCCTTTACACAAAATCTGCTGAATCAATATGAAAACGGCGACTTAACAGAAAGCTAATTCAAGAAAGCCATCTTCGATAAATACACGAAGGTGTCGCAATAGTTGAATGGATCTTTATGTATATCCACAATCCAATATAATGATACGTCTCATGTTTTCAAATAGGTAAATAAGATTGATTAGACTTTATTATAGACAAGATCATAACAGATGCTTTAAGCTTCACACGATCACATTCTTCTATTCTTGATAACTCAACTTCTGAAACACATCCATCAATTCGAGAGTATGACGTATCAACCTATGAAGAAAAACCTTTTACTATGGATTCTGATAGAGATAAAACGGAGAAATAATTTTAATGCAAACTGCCCACCTCTCCTCTTATGGAAAGGTGGGCAGTTTGCATGGACACTGTGTTTTTTGTCCTTCTTCATCGTTACTCGTATGCAAAAGACTGATTTTTGCTACAATGGAGAAAAACCTCAAAGGAGACTTTACATGTTGCAAATCAACAATACCCCACATTACGCCGGCGTTATCGTTGCTGGCGACTACCAGGATCTTGACGAATTATACGAAGCGCTGCATCTAATCGTTGGTGAAGAAGGTGAACTTCTTGCTTACGATTCTGTCCGGATTCGGGTGCTTGGTGTCTGTTACGATATCCGTCACGCGATGATGGGCGACCGCGGTGCAACTGCTGTACCCAATGGCTTCGATAAAGAACGGGCGCGCTACATGCCAATTATCGGCCCTGACACCAATATCTACCTAACCTTTGAAGTCATGTGGCCGGAATTGCTATTCGTTTCCTTTTCACTCAATGATTTTATTGAACTCTATGAAAAGCGCAGCAACACCCACCCCTGGGACCCGACCATCATTGCCGTCCGTAAATTTCAAGGGGCCGTTGCGCGTTGCCTGCAAGAAACCTTATCCGAATCAAAATACGGTCACCTCAAAAAGTATATCCGACCTTATATGAACTATAAGTACGGCCTCTACCACAACTATGCGACTCAATACGTCGATCACTTGAATATCAAGTTTTTGAAAATGAAGCCAGAAAGACGCCTGGCCAACATCAGCATTATGGCAAAGCGTCTCGGTGAACTGGACCATCTCTATATAGATGCAAGAGCAGGGATCATGGATGCGGCCCGCGACTTGAATGTGACTGAATCGGAAATCCGATTTAACGAAGAGTATCCGGAAGACTTTGAGTGGTAAGACGGCTGTCCCTTTATATGGCGAAATCTTTTCGAAGATATGCAGTGTTGTTTGTGCTGTTCCCTGTTCCCAGAAATCCCCAGATATTTCCTGTGTACCGCACAATTTAAATAGAATCCGTGCGGACACGTATTAGAGCCACTTCGGACAGCAGAGAACCACTCACAAGAATAGAAAAGCCGCTTGAGGAAAATTGCTTTTCTCAGAGCGGTGATGCGTGCAATATAAATTATCGTGTAATGACAAAATTGTTTAAGAACATGTCTTCTCTCGGAATGCAGTCCTGTTGATTGCAATTGTGGGGAATTGAGCCAATTAGCCCCAATCTCCGGGCAAGCCAAGTTATATCATTTAACAGTTTACCAGCAGTTCCCATTTGGTCTCTATGCGCCACTCAATAAGCAGTTTAGTTTTCAAACTATAAAATGAAAAAACCAGAAACATTCTGATATAATCTAGTAAAGGCGGTGGTTCTTATGTTAGAACAAAAAGCAAACTATCCGAAACGAAAATATGGCTGGGTTGATAAATGGGCTAAAATGACCGGTGACCGGGCACGAATTGATGCTAAAGCCAATAATACGTATATTGTCTATGAAAAAGATGGAAAACTAGTAAAAGAATTCCCTAATGGCCGCATCGTTCCCTTGAATAAAAATGGTGAGTCTTAATGCATCCCCATAAACCGATGATGTTTGTATTTGCAGGAAATAACGGGAGTGGAAAAAGCACTTTGCGCAATCTGCTCGTTGATAAAATCGGTATAGATATTAATATTGATCCTGCAGCATTGCTCGGAGGATAGATCCAGAGAATCCAGAATCTTAAAGACTTGCAGCAGGAAAAGAAGTTATTAAAGCTGTTTATGAATATATTGGCCAAGGTAAAGATTTTTCAATTGAAACAACGCTTGCTGGAAAGAATGCTATTCGGCAAATACAAAAAGCGAAAGAGATGGGATACGAAGTCACCATGTTTTATATTGCTTTAAGTAATGTCGAGCAAAACATTGAACGAGTTGCAATGAGAGTCGAAAATGGAGGCCACAGCATTCCAACTGAAGATATTCTTCGTAGGAATAAAACTTCATTTGAGCACCTCTATAATTTCGCCGAACTCATGAATAACTTAGTTCTTATCGACAACAGCGAAGATGATGGTCAAATAATAGTAGAAGTTAATGATGGTTCAATTATTTTTACCGCGAGTCAATTGCCGGATTGGTCTCTTCCAGTCTGGGAAAAATTAAAAGCGAACGGCCCTCCAAAATAGAATAATTAGATATAACCGCCATTCTGAAAAAGGAATGGCGGTTTTTGTTTGCATCTGTTTGTTTCACTTTGAATGAATGCATTCTCAGATACATAATGTCCTAAGATAGATTGCTACTGCAGCAATAATATATGGTTTTTGCTACAATTAAAGAAAATCTAAAGAAGATCCACATGCTGCAAATCACCAACACCCCAAACTACGCTGGCGTTACTGTGGCCGGCGACTACCAGGATCTCGACGAATTATACGAAGCGCTCCACCTGATTGTCGGCGAAGAAGATGAACTTCCTGCCTACTATTCAG
>JBBSRA010000088.1:0-4788 GCA_038243515.1 Caryophanales bacterium | reverse complement strand
TGTTTTTATACTTGGTTTTGGGGTGCTCCGGCCCGTCGCAAAATGTTTCATGCAAAACGCTAGCATCGAAACATGTCTCAATGACCCTTGAAACCTGGGAATCCATAAATGTCAATTTAAATCACTCCTCGTGTTATGTTTACGAAATTGCCTATAATCGCATCAGTCATAGCTGCGATGACCGAGATATGCTGAAAATATCAACGTCGTAGCTCATGTATTTGAAACAAATAGTTTCGGTTTGCCCAAACATACAGTATGAACAGGAAATGCTGATAAAACTCCTGAAAAACAACAAAAGAAAGAAAAACCTACAGCTGGTGGTGGTGGAAAAGCAGCTAATCAAAGACCTCGTGTATCTGCCAATGTTGAAATGGATCATTGCTCTCTTGAAGATGAATAATAATATATATTCATGATTATGATGAAAACTAATAGTAATTGACTTTGGTACTGAGGGATAATAAAAATTATTGTGACTATTCAAATTTCGGTAAGGCTACACTTGTCCAACTTTTGTTTGAAAAATGTCGCACTTGTCCAACTTTTTTCAAACAGATTTTTCTTAACACGAAAATTTGACCGATTTTTTTCAAAAAATGCTTTTCCTTCCAACTTTTCTTCTTGTGTTTTTTTATAAACGTAAGGTATTCAAAAAGCATGAAAAAAAATAAAATTTTTGGGATTTTCAAGTAATAACCCCGAAACTACCACAAAGTTAAGCAATACATTAAAAAAGGCAATATATTCTGTATCCTTCCAAGATACTGAGACGGAAACCTATCAATCTGTTCGACTATATTGTTGATATATTAATAAAATCTGGACTTGTTTGAGTTTAATGCTGATGATACTCGTGACTTAATGCGGTATCTTGCTGAACATCTTGATCCAAATAATGAAAATGTTGTCGGTTACAATAATAAAAAATGTTGGCCTCGTGATGCTTGCATGTGTTTGATGAAGCATGATGATAATCTTGGATGGCTGCTTTTTGGGATATCAAGAAACGTTTACCAATATCCTCAACTATTTTAAAATAGGAAAGCTCTTTTTCTATTTGATATGTGTGGTTTGGAATGTCGTGTTCTTCAAAAATGCAATAGATTCAATCAAAGTAAAGTAAATTTTCTGAAGCAAAGTGGAAGCAAGCAGCTGCATTTCCCGAAAACCACCTTATTTGATGCTCTTGGAAAGTAAGACAAAAAATATCACAAATCGGCAGTTTTTCTTTCTGTTTTGAATAGTTTACAAAACACTAACAGGATATCGTTAAAAAATATCCGTGTTAACACCTGTCGTCTAGCTAAGTCCGAAATAGGCTTGGTTTGTCGAGAAAAACTGAACAGTTATATGTTTTTATTTTTTGCACTTGTATATTTAATTTTAAAAAAACTGTGAAATGAACTCAAAACAACGTGCAGAAACCTTGAGTCCTTTGGGTGATGATATTGAAGATTGTAAGTTTGAATTCGTAATGTATGCCAAAAAATATCACTCTGTTTTAGTCAAAACATTGAATCAAATTTCATCGGACTTACAGCAATCTCTAACTATATCCATCCCAGTTACTAGTGACAATGTTTCAAGCAAGTCGACAACTCCCAAGTTTTTTGCATCTTTGCTTCTTGACGAACTGAATCCAACAGGTTAGCAAAAATATAGCTACATTTATGCAACATAAAATTTCAGAGCGTATGCCTTCATCAAAAACCCAAGGAGCTGTTGCTAAAAAGTTTGGTGCTTATCTAGGCGGTTCAGCTCAAAAGAAGATGCAGTTATATGATAATTTGAATTGCGAAGTTATTTTTGAAAGATATACCAACCACAAAACCCGTCTAATGACGCTTCAAACGCTTGCGAATGAGCTTTCTACAGTAACTGGTTTTCAAATTACGAGATCTCAAGCCGACTATCAGCTAAGAGCTTGGAAAGCAAAAGAAAGGAATCCTGGGAAAATGAAACAACAAAAGCTCAACTTTTCGACAAAAATTGCAAATCAGAAAAAAGAAGAGGTAAAACCAAAATCAATGATCCAGCAGGCTATGGACGAAATTATGCAGTTAACGAAGCACATGAAAAGTGTTGGTAATGGTATGATAAGCCAGGCAAAAATGATAGAAGCAAAATGGGAAAACAAATTAGTAATAGCTGTGGAAGAAGAGCTTATGGAAATAAAAGCTGAAGCTTATGACAATTTAAATAATATCGCTGTAGAAAATGCAAATGACGCTGTTAGTGAAAAAAGTGCTGATGAATATGAAGATAATTTTTCATTAGAAGAAGAATTGATGGAAGCCTCAGATGCTGATAGTGAAGTCGATTTGGTATCGAGTATTGAAACCATTAGTATTGGTTCTGAACATGATACTTCTCCAAGTTCTGGGCCACTACTGCAACCAGCACCGCAAGTTCGCATGGATAACAAAGGCAAAATACAAATGAAATACCACTTTGCTAAGAATAGCAAGATGAAAAAAACTATGGTTGTGGTTAACTCGCATGGAAGTATTCTCAGCTATGTGATAAGAACAAAAAAAGGAAAGGTAGTGCATTACGTCTGTAATCGATGCCCTCGTGGAAAAAGCTGCTCAAAAGCAAAAATGGAAAACGATGAATTTTGGATGGATCCACATCATGGTTTAAATTGTAAAGGTGGAATGAATGAAATGGAATTTGAAGCTCTTCAGCTTGACAGAGATACTCGAGAAGAAATATGGGACGGCATGAAGCCACAAGCTGCGTTTCTGAAAATGTTTGACGAGTGTAACAAAAAAGGACTTCGATCGAAAGTGAAGTCTTATGAAGAAGTCAGAAAATCTTACACCAGGCGCCATGCCAATCGCTACCCAAAAAGTGTAAGAGGTCAGGTTGCGGAAGACCACAAATGGTTACTTGAAAAAGATCGGAGATGGCTGATCCATGAAGACCTTGAAGTCGCTGTATTTTGTTCTGATTTAGCACTCAAATCGATGGCAAAAGCCAAAATATTGGCAGCAGACCCAACATTCAAAACCAGTCCTGCAGGTTGTGAGCAAGTACTATATATTCATGGCCTAGTGGAATGCAAAAATGGATCAGAATGGCGCCCTCTTTTAATGGCTCCCATGACAGGGAAATCTCAAGTTTTATATGAAAGAGTTGTTGATGCTATTAAAAATCGCTGGAAAGAGTTGGGAGTCACAGCAGAATTTGGACGAATTCATTTGGATTATGAAAAAGGACTCCAGAATGCTTTTGAAAAGCTTGGTGGAAAGGAAAAGGTTCATGGCTGCCTCTTCCATTACGATCAGGCTGTTCTTCGATATATTAAACAGTGTGGTCTGTTTGGTCATTATCAGCTAAAAAAAGGAAAAAAGAAGGAATATAAAGCTATCAGAGAATGGATTCGATCTCTGATGGCACTACCTATGCTGTCGAAAGAAGATGCGTTGTTTCTCTGGGAACGTCTCAGAATAGTTCCTCTTGCTCCCAAGAACTACAAAGCTGATTGGCCAACCGACAAGATGGAAAAATTTGTAAGCTATATGGAAAGAATCTGGATTCCTCTTTTACTCAAGGATGATAACAATAGATGGTGTTTTTACAACATGGGACGCACCAAAAATACAAATGTTGCCGAAAGCTATCACCAACGTCTAAATGCAGATTTGCCGAGAAATGCAAGATATGCCGTCTTTCTCGAAGAACAGAAGCTAAGATTTGAAACATATGATCATAGACTTGAAAGACTACAAAATGAGAACATAAAAACCAAGCCTATCAACAAGATGTACAATGCTGTTGCAGAAAAAACCAAAGAACTTGAAGATAAGCTTGAAAAAGCAAAAGAAAAGGTACTGTTTAAAAATTCACGAAAAAAACCAAAGTCCAAATTTTAGAAACTTACTGATGAAGAAATGCTTGATGTGCTGCACCAACATTGCAAAGCTGTTTCTTATCTTTTACATAATGTTCGAAACAAATCGCTAGCAACCATGAAAACAAATGCGACAAAAAAGAAATGTCTTTTGAGAGCTCTAAAATCCTCAGATTACGTTGTTGATGATTCGGAAGATGAAGATATGGTAACGGATAATGAACTTGAAAGTCTAAGTGAAAGTGAGGAAAATTTACATAAAGCTGAACCAAAACTAAAATCACCAGAAGCTTCAAAGCGTGACTTCGTTCCGGAAGAAGTAGACAGCCTCAAAGTTCAAAAAAAAATTCAAACGAATTTGGCTGCAAAAATCGAAATCGTTGTTGGTGATATCACAAAGCTGAAAGCCAATGTTATTGTTAACGCTGCTAATGCAACTCTGTTGGGTGGTGGAGGCGTTGATGGTGCTATCCATGCTGCAGCTGGTGATGAGTTGTTAAAAGAATGTAGAAAGCTTAAAAGATGTAAAACGGGTGAAGCAAAAATAACCCAATCATACAACATCAAAACAGCCGAAGCCATTATACATACGGTTGGTCCGCGTGTGCTCAATCGTGTAACAAAGAAAAATGAACAGAAGCTTTATGATTGTTATACAAATTCTCTAAAGATGGCAGTTGAACACGACTATCGTGTCATAGCTTTTCCAGCTATTTCAACTGGCATTTACAAATATCCCAAAAGCGCAGCTGCTATGGTTGCCACCAATGCTGTTAAAGATTTTCTTATGACATCTCACAACGCTGATAAAATTGAAAAAGTAATTTTTTGCATTTTGGATGAAAATGATGCTCAGGTTTATGAGAAGCTTATTCCAAACATGTTCAAAATTCCCAATGCTGTTGAAGCTCCTCTTGTTTCTTTGTTGT
>JBBSRA010000087.1:0-4821 GCA_038243515.1 Caryophanales bacterium | reverse complement strand
TTATACATAAAGGTGAGTTTATTTGTGGAGTGGGTGATAGATGTATTTGCGGTATTTGCGTCCGCCTACGGGTTGGCAGTGGTTATTGAGTAGAAAGCGTTTAGCTGTGTCTAGACTTTTGAGTCCGATGAAATCACGGCATTCCGCTGTGTTGATAGTGGTTTTTATTAGCATAAACCAATCGTGTAGCGCTTCGATGTGGGCATTTCTACTGACGAGTCTGCATGTTTCGCATTCCCATGCAACCTGAGTTCTATGCATTTTGCCAAATTGGCAACGTGGGCAAAAGACGCCTGTTTCAATTTCAGTTTGCTGAATTTGAAATTTAGGAGCGAGTGGAAATGGTTGGTAGTCTTGATGTGCTGCGAGGAATTTTTCGCTTAGCTGGTTGAGTTCTTCTATAGACAGAATCGGCTTTGGCAGGTTTAATTCGGTTAAATAAAAATTCACTTCGCCCGCTGCTAAAATGCGCGAGTTTGGTGGCGCGTCTTCAACAGTTTGGGAAGGATGCGCAATGACTATGATGCTGAAAATTGGTAAATTGGAACCTAGTGTTTTCAGAAATTTACCCATGCGCATCGCTGTTTCGTTCATTTGCGTGATGGGGCTTTTATAGCTCCGAATTTCTCCATCCGCCAATGTGGAATAAAGCGCGCTCGGGTTTTGCTTGAATTGTAGCTTGCCGGTAATGTTTTTGACTTCGAGCAAAAAAATAGCGCTTTGTGTAATCAAAACGGTATCCACTTGGATTTTGAATGGCTCGGGCAAGGAAAAATCTTGGATGATTTGATGAGCATACGGCGGATCGAAAAAACAGAGCGCTTCATCTAACCGTTCTTCTCCACTGAAACCTGCTCTCGCATTATTGAGACTATTTTTAACAGCCGCTCGTTTCGGATGAGTAGGTGACAATCTTTTCAATAAAGCTTCGTACCCCTCAATTTTCACTGGTTTTTCTCTGTATTTAATGATCATAAGTTCCCTCCTTTTTAACTAGCTTAGCAGGTCTTTTATCCGCTTGCCATTTATATCCAAATCTAATTTTTGATTGGCCTATGAGGGTCAAATATGAGATTTGATGGATAAAGAGGTCTCATTTCTATCTAAGCTTTTCGCAGGCGAAAAGTTTATCTTCTTTACCTAATTTTCTACAAGCATTCTGTGTACGCAACAAAAAAAGCCGCCTTAATGGCGACTTTTTACGGGTATAGATAGGATCATGTCTTCTAAAAGCATGGGCATTTCTTCAAATGTGTTTTTGATGTGCAAGCGCTCTGTTCGTTTGTGTGCGTCTTTGCCGTAAGGACCGACATTTAGGACAGGAGCGGTTAGTTGTTTCATTGCTTGGAACGGGATACTGTATGGATCGCCATATACGGGTGTATTGTTTTCGTAGGCGATCCAGCCGTCATTTTGGTCGTTGTAACTGACGTAGCTTAAGTCTGAGATGCCGTTGAAGAAATGGCTTTGTTTGACGTCAAGGTCAAATTTTTCTTTCGCATTTTTTGTGACTTGTTCAACGCACCGTTTAACGAGTTCGTTTTCGGTCGAGTTTACAGACGGGTAATATGGCGGCGCGAACATCAGTACCATAGCAGGCGTTAGCTCTTGGCAGTTGATCAGCAAGATATCTGTGACGTGCATCGATTTTTCACGGATGTCTAAATCCGGAAGTGATAACGTGTCGCGCAGCAAATCGGTGATGTAGTCGTGGCCGAATTTAGTGCGTGCGTATTCCATAAGTTCTTCGTAGCGTAACACCTTGATGCCGCCGACAGGTTCAATATTTTCACGTTCGCACATAGCAAAATAGTCGCGTTCGCAATGCGCTGCCGCTTCTTTTGCGACCGTTTCGAAAATCTCGAACACTTCTCCTGCGTTGCGTTCCATGGTGAAGACATTGTACATTGCTGACGTGCGGTACGGCGTTTGTGCTGAGTATTCTAATTTCATATCACGTTGCGTGAGAGTTACCGGCAGCGGTGTTGATTCTCCGTAAACCACTTCTTTAAAGCTCGTATTCCATTCCATACGATGGGTTAAGTAAGTTGAGATGTAACTTGATGTAATGCCTGATAGCGGTTCGCCCACATGCGTTTCTTTGCCATAAAATAAAGCAGACGGCATAATTTTGCCGATAGATCCGGTGTATACATAATGTGCAGTGTCTCCTGGTTTACTTGCAAAGACAGGCTCTCCGTTTAAGAATAAAATAAATTCTAAGCCGTGTTCGCGCTCAATGTCGAGCAGTCTCGATACGCCATAACGCATACCAGCAGAGTTTACTTCTTCGTCTGGTACGGTCATCAAAAGTAAATTGATAGACCACTTTTCTATTGAAGCTTTCTCGATTAACGCCATGTGCAGTGCGAGTCCTGCTTTCATGTCCATCGTTCCGCGACCGAAAAGATATTCTCCGGAGTCAAGGTCTCTTAACGTATCTTCATCTAACTCTTCACGAATTTGTTTAAAGGCTTCACCAAGCAATTCTGGATTACCTGCTAATGGTTCCAAATCGCCGTATTCGCCGGTATGAACGGTATCGAAATGGCTAATTAACACAATCGTATCGACTGCCTCTGGATGTTTGTAAAGAGCCGTCACATTTTGGCGTCCCCAGTTGACTTCTCCCATTCCAATATAATCTGGATTTTCTTGAAAATAGGGCAGTTCCATTAATTTATCTTTCAACTTATACGCAAACTCCACTTCTCCATCAGTTAAAGTTAAGCTTTTCCAACTGACAAGTTCACATAATAATGCTTGTAATTTTTCTGGTGTTCCCCATAATGCGGTCACGGCTCTTCACTCCCTAATAATTCTTTACTTTTCTTCATTATAATGAACTTCTTGTAAAATAAAAAGAAGACACCTCTAAAATATTTTTACAACAAAAAACGACTCATGAAGAAAGCCGTTTTTTGCGTTTTTTTATTAAATCTTCAGCAGCACCTGATCCAAATAGTACGCCAATAACGATCAGCACCAATCCGTAAATATGACCAGAGGTGATTTTCTCATTTAAAATCACACTGGCACCAACTAATGAAAACAACGTATTCAAGTTCATAAAAATTGCAGCTTTTGTCGGGCCTGCTTGTCCAATCGAATAATTGTAAAGCATATGACCGACTGCCGTTCCGAGCATTGCCGAAAAGATGAAAGCGACCCAAAAAGATGTGGGTGCATCAGCAAAAGCTGAAATTTCGCCCGGTTCTTGTAGCAGTGAAATGACAAACAACACGACCGAGCCAATGATAAACATATAACCTGTTAACAAGCGCGGATCTAATGTACGGGCAGCATTGGCGATGACAATATAACTTAGCACTTGTGCCAAAATCGATAAGAATACGAAAACGTCTCCGATGTTCAAACCGGTTGATGCTCCACTGCCTACCATAACTGTAGCGGCAACGCCTGCAAATCCAACAACAACTCCAAACCATTGTAGCTTAGATGGGTAATTGCGCATAATTAATGACACCAATACCGCTGTTAACATAGGTCCTGTCCCAAGAATCAATCCAGCATTCGAGCCGGTTGTAACAGATAAGCCATTTGATAAGAAATAATGATGCGCCACGACGTTGAGTAGCGAGCCGAGAAAAATAAATTTCCATTCTTTTTTAGCCGGCCATCGCAACAGTTTGAAACTTGCGAGGATTGTCATAACGGACAATCCTGCCAAAAAGATACGAAATGCCGTTAACGTAACGGGGTCGACAAATGCCAACATGTATTTAACCGCGGATAAGTTAAAGCCCCAGACAATCATCACGGCAGTTAAAATGCCATAAATTTTCCATTGATTCAAATCCAAAGACCTTCTTTCGACTTTCCGTAGAGAAGCCCTTATTTTGATCTGTTTTGGAACGATTTTAGTTATGTGTTTGAATATTGTATTGGTATGCTTTTCGATCGATCAATAAACTAAAAGCGATAAAAGCGGCAAGTGACAATAGCACAGGCACAGTAACGGTATGAACGCCGAACAAATTACCGTTTGCCAGATTATAAAAGTGCAAGGCAATATAGCTACTAATTCCTGTCACCATCGATGCAATCGCGCCGTATTTATTGCCCCATTTCCAATACAATCCAAGCACAATCGGCCAAATAAAGGCAGCTTCCAAACCACCAAACGCAAATAAATTCAAGAAAATAAGCAGTTCGGGTGGATTTAATGCGAGCAAAAAGACAATAATGCCGAGTACGCCAGTTACACCAAACGAAATGCGTTTAATGGTTTTCAGTGTGGCATCGGGTTTTACATAGTTCAAATACACGTCTTTCACAATCGACGAGCTGACCAGTAACAATAACGAATCGACGGTCGACATAATCGCAGCCATTGGCGCAGCGAGGACGATTCCAGCGATCCACGGCGGCAAGGTTTCAAGCGCGATCAGCGGAATAACTTTGTCACCAATTTCAATGCCAGGCATCACGGGACGTGCAAAAACGCCGATCAAATGCATATTCAGCATGATAAAACCCGTTACAAATGTACCGATAATTAACGCCCTGTGCATGGAACGTGAATTTTTATAAGACATAGCACGTACCGCGATTTGTGGTAAGCCGACAACACCGACACCGACTAAAATCCAAAATGATGAAACGTAAGCAGCCGTTAAATCACCGTTTGCACCATATGGTGTGACCAATTTCGGGTTTTCAGCGATCAAATCATTGACGATATTTGGAATACCGCCTCCTGCAACAATGACTGCGATGAGTAACACAAGTGTACCGACAAGCATGACGGCTCCTTGTACAGCATCGGTCAAGGCAACAGCGCGAAATCCACCGATCGTG
>JBBSRA010000086.1:0-5245 GCA_038243515.1 Caryophanales bacterium | reverse complement strand
GCTTAAAGTTCTTTCCTAGTTGATAAGCCACTTGCTAGCCCCCTTGAATTTTTTGGATGATCTATTAGCCAAATTGCTAATTACCAAGGCCAAAACTCTTGAAATAACCTATGGCAGTTGCTTTTATGATAACTCTTTAGTGGGGGAATAGCCACAGGGAAAAAGTGGTGAAGTTGCTCTAATCAGACGCAATATGTTTACTTTTATTCTGGACAGTTAGCTCAATACTTTATGTAAAGTAAGTTAATGTACTACAGAAAGTAAAGATTTCTTTTCAAAATAAGCATGCAGTCGGTATTCAGTGATTTCGTGAGTCCAGTTATACAAAACCTCATTTTCCTCACTAGATGGAAGCAGATCCAACTTAAAAATGTGATTCTCAAAAGAAACAAGATCGTTTTTAGCACTTCCGCTCCATTTCGTCATGGGCATCTGCGCTATCAAATCCGCAATTTTCTTTTGATCGTATTCACGTAATCTCTCGCCTTGTGCATCACTGAAATCTATCTTCATCCGATACTCTTTTCCGGTTAAATAGCGATGGAAAAAAAGCGCTGCTTCTTCAGAAGTAATCGGCTCGAGCCAATTTTCTACACCTTTTGACAGCATATAACTCAAGACAACCATCTTATAGCTTTTAGTCATGCCCGTTTTTTCGACTTCTAGGAACCAACTCTTATATGCCAACCATACCTCTTGTTCTTCATTTGTTAATTCATTGGCGTAAGCGAGCATTCCAAAATAACTGCCAAACTCTTGTTTCACTATTTTTGAATCTACATTAGCACGCAGATGAAACTCCAAATAAGTAGGTCGTCTTCCTAGTTCTTTTTTTAACTCATGGTACGCGATAACCACTGCTTCTTTTCGTGGCGCTCTTTTTCTACGCATTTCTTCTAATAGATTGATTACTTCCAAATCCAAATTGAATTCGCATCCATAAGGAACGAATGGCTCGATCGCTTTATTCTCTATCTTTTTCTCTTGTTTATTGAAAATGGCTAATTTCAAGTCAGCATTTCGGTAATTTCCGATAAAATCAATAATGACACAATGCGATTTCCCTTCCGCAATTCGTAAACCACGCCCAATTTGCTGCGTATAAACTGCTAAAGATTCTGTCGGTCGAACGAATAAGAGTGTATCCACTTTTGGAATATCTACGCCTTCATTAAATAAGTCTACAGTGAAAATAACTTCAAGTTCACCAGTGTCCAACTTGGAACGAGCTGTTTTGCGCTCTTGAGGATGAGACTCTCCGTGAAGTGCAATAGAACGAACAGCTTTATGCTGAAAAAATTTATTCATATAGACGGCTTGTTTCACAGAAGAGCAAAAGACGATTGTTCTTGTCTGCTTATAACGAGTCCACTCATCAAAAATCTTTTGCGCAAAACTCTCACGTAACTGTAACTGAAGCAATTCATGTTCGTCATAGCGACTGCCTCTCCACGGTATAGCTGAGTAATCGGTATCGTCATGCACCCCGTAGTAATTGAACGGGGCTAACCAGTTGCGTTCAATCGCATCAAGAAAATGAATGGAAGTCGCCACATTTCCATCGCATAACGCATAGACGTCTTTATTATCCATACGGTCTGGTGTAGCAGTAATCCCTAAAAGAAACTTTGGTTCAAAATGAGTTAATAAACGCTCATAAGTTGCTGCCGCTGCGTGATGAAATTCATCGACAACAATTAAATCAAACGCATCCTTCTCAAACCGATCTAAATGATACTGACTTCCCAATGTATAAATAGAAGCAAAAGTAAAATCTGCATCTGTTTTTTTCTCTGAAGCATTGTAAAAAGAACTCGTTCTATCCGGATGAACGTGCTCGAAGGATTGCGCTGCTTGCGTCAGAATTTCTTCTCGGTGAGCAACAAACAACACCCGTTTAAATTTCTTGGCAAAAAAAGCGGCTAAATACGTTTTACCCAATCCAGTTGCTAGCACCACCATTGCCCGGCTGTAATCGTCAGCTAGTACATTGTCCAAAGCTTCGAGCGCTTCTTGTTGTGCAGGTCTTGGAGAAATGGGTGCATTGTAAGCTACTTGAGTTTCCGCTACTTCTGACTGTTGCGGGATAGTCGGTCCAACCGTCATTTCAACTTCTTCCGCTTCAGACCATACCGGACTGATTGGTCGTTTTATATTCGCTTCTCTATGTAAGGACCGATATTCTGCCAGCGTCTCTTTGTTCAAAGGCACCGTTTGTTCGGCATAAAAATATTTCAAAAATTGAGTAGTCGCTTCTTCAAAAATTTCTGCATCGACTGAAGTTGGCGCAATTAAGTTCCATTCGACTCCATTAGTCAAAGCAGACGCTGATAAATTAGAAGATCCTACTACTAAATGAGATGCTTCTGTTCCTCGAAACAAATAAGATTTCGGATGAAAAGAAGTTCCGCCACTCTTCCAGATTCGTATTTCCGCTGAAGGCAACTCTTCTAGTAACAACTGCAATGCGTCTGGCTGTGTGACAAATAGATAATCGCCTACCAGTAGTTTAATCGGCACCTTTCTTTCTGCAGCTTGCTGCAAAAAAGGAATGATCTTTTTCACGCCGGATTTCATAGCGAAAGCCGTAACCCATTGAATCTCGATTGCTTTTTTTGAAAGTCTTTCTAAATGTGAAACAAGCTGAGAAGTGACCAGTTCCAGCTTAGTCATCTTCTACCTCAATTAAAAATATCCGTTTTTCGAAGCCTCCCCGCTTTTCAGCTTTTGACTTGCGCACTTTTTCTAATTCTTGAAAAGAAGAACCATGAATTTTTGTCGCTGCATGGAGTAGTTCAAGAATGTCCGCTAGTTCTTCAATAGCTTCTTCATTGGTGTTTGCCTCGTTGTATTCTGCAAGTTCTTCGCTTAGTTTCTTTTTCAATTCAACTTCGTACTCTTCTTTCGGTAAAATACGAGTTGAAAATTTTTTCCCTGTTTTGGTGATTGCTTCGGGTATTTGGTCGCGTACTAGTTTGTTGTGGATAGGCATGGTGGGCTCCTCTTCAATAGTATTTGTTTATATTATTTTAACATATATATCATATTTCTCTGCTTTAAAATCATAGTACCCATAATTGTTATTTAAGCTTTCCCAGCGAAGTATTGCTACTTAACCTCCAAAGAAAAAACATAATGCCTGGTTCCTTGACCCCAAATTGATACAACTTCATAGACAGTTTTCCCTTTAGACTCTTCGAACGTAATCTCACTGAAAGGTCCCATCCGCTGATTCCCATAATCCAATCTGTAAAAATTGTAGGAGTGCGAATCTCTTTCAAATTCAAGCTCAATCTTCGTAGTTTCATTTACTTTAGAAGCTTTCCGATATTCCGCTATTTCCAGTAGGAAGATTGTTTCTGCTTCAAATAACCTCATCGCTTTTTCATTTTCATCAAAATAACTCCATGTGTGTGCTCCTAAGACAGCTGCTATTTCAACTCCGCCTGCTACTATTTTGAGTTTAGTTGGTGTCTCAAAAATATCTTTAGTTTTTTTTTGTTCAAGGTGTATTTTCAGAATCTATTACACGCTCTTCTAAACAAGCTGCACCCAAGAAAAGTATCGATATAGTTAAAAGTAAGACTTTGTATTTCATCTTACCTTCCCTTCATCTTTATTGGATAGCATTTCTATAAAAAAATTACATTTTATACCACACAAAAATATAACTCACTGGATCTAGAGCCGAGTAAGAGCTCTACAACCAGTACGTTTTTTTTGTCGTTTATTGTATCACCCACCATGACATCTCCCTCTCAAAAATTATTCCTGCACTAAATTAAATTTAGGAATATACTAATATTAGGAAAAAATATTAATCAATGTTAAATCATGAGATTTTCATGAAGCAATTAGAGGAGTGTTCTAAAATGAAATTGAACCATTTAATTATACTTTTACTGTCCGTCTTTCTAGTCGGCTGTACCGATGTAGAAGATGCATCAATTGCAGATGTTGAGGCACAAGAAGTAACCCCAGATGAAACAAGTAAGAGTAGCGAAGCAGAAGAAACTGTTCCGCCGGTTGTTGACGAACCAGCAGTAGAAGAAACGCCAATAGAACCAAGTAATGACCTATTCGCAGGATATGAACTGATTGAAGTTGATGGCGGTGATTTGTCGGGATATCGCGAGTCTAACGTTGCCGTTAACATTGGTTTTGGCGATCGTGACTATTGGGCTTTTACGAACGAATACGGACAATTAGAACGTGTTGTGGCGGACGAAATCGTTCTGCAAGATGACGATAGTGAACCTGTGCTATCGACTGGTAGATACTATTCGGATGAGGCCAAGGTGCTGGGCGTCGAAAGTGACGTGTTAGATGAAGGGCATGTGCTTGCGGATTCACTTGGAGGAGTATCGAATGCTTATAATATTACGCCACAAGACAGTACCCTCAACCGACATGGCGATCAAGCTTATATGGAAAATGCAATCCGTAGCGCAGGTGGAGCTACGAATTTCGAAGCCATTATTACCTATCCAGATACGGAAACGCAGATTCCTTCAAACTATCAATACACCTATACGTTAATGGGGAACGAAATCATTGATACATTTGACAATGTGAATCCTGATGAAGTGAACGCTTCACTCGGTTTAACAGGCAGTGAGCCTACTGAGTCAAGTAGTTCAGACACAAACAGCGAACCTTCTGATTCAGCCAGCGCAGACACAGGTGGTGATGTTTCAAGTGTTGATACTAATGGCAACGGGCAAGTGACCATCAAAGAAGCCAAAGCAGCCGGGTTTAGTATGCCAATCATGAGTGATCATTGGCTATATCCATATATGCGGGATAATGATAATGATGGTATGGTCGGTGAGTAATTTTTTAACTTGCGTGAAGACTGTTTTCATTTAAGGGGGTCAATATATTGAAAAAAGCTTTTCCTTTAATTTTATTGGCCATTTTCTTAATCGCGTGTAACCCAATTGAGGATAGCGATATCGTAATCGAACAAAAAGAAATAACCGCTAATCTGGATAAATTTAAAGCGTTTATCGGAAATCTTGAAAACGGCAAAGAAAATAGCATACGTATTGTCTACAGTACTACAGAGGACGATCCGATTTTTGAAACATTAGATTATAATGATCGAACTATTACGTATACGTATGATAATTCTCATGATGAATATGGCGGTACAAACAAAGGAACACAAAGTGGCACTTGCGAAAATCTAGAAAGTGAAAGGAGCGAAACAGGTAGAATATACCGCTTGAGCGGTTGCTCTTCT
>JBBSRA010000085.1:0-5317 GCA_038243515.1 Caryophanales bacterium | reverse complement strand
ACTGTCATTTTTTTGTCGGCTTTAACGATCCATGTTTGTTCGGGTTTTGTGCCACCGTCCACTAGTTTTGGCAAGTTGCTTTCGGCTGTCCACAGTTTGTAGTTTCCAAAGCCAAAGCCCATTACACCGATGATGTCGCCATCGAATAAGTCGCCCGCTTTAGCTACAAATTTTTCATTGTCAAAATCGACTATGATGCGTTCTGGATTGTAATCATTTTCAGAAATTAGTATTCCACCTTGTTTGTGGAACTCTGTGTTTGGCGAGTTTTCTGCTACTACAACGACTTCACCATAGTTTTGAGGCCCTACTACTTTTGCTTGTGGTACTGCCAAACGCATCAGTTCAAGCGATTCCCAGAAATCAATGCCGTCTTCTTTTGGATCAAAAGAAGTCAACCCATCGTTATCGATAATTTCAGATGGTGGCTGAACATCTTCTCCAATAACAATTGGCTCTGGAAGTGGAGCTGTTCCTGTTTTAACTGCTTCTGTTGCGCGAATGCGCGTAATTGGCAGGTCGTTGTCTTTTGCATCTGAATACCCTTCTTGGAAATGCTCTTCTACAGTACCGTTAACGGTAACAAGATCTCCAACTTGAAGGCCATTGGATGCTTTGTTGACCATCAATGCTTCTGAAGTTGTTACATCATCGTCTTGGTCTGTATCTTGAATAACAAAGTTTGCTGAATTGTATAGATGCGTTACCACACCCACAATTTCGTTGACTACTGCGCCTTGGTAATCCGAGTAATGACCATCACCTTGGATGTCACGGATGCGAAGGTCGCCTGTTTTTAAAACTGTGTACGTAAACGCGAAAATCTCTGACGTTTCGTCAGCGATTGCAATTGCTTTAATAGTTGTGTCTTTCTTTAATACGATTGGTGCTGTGTATTTCGTACTTGATGCTGTTGGTTTTGAACCATCAAGCGTAAAGTAAATTGTTGCATCGTCCATGCCAGAAGCTAATGTGATGCTAGTGCCTTCTGAAACAACACCAGGGAAAATATCAGCATAAACGCCTGGTTTGTTTACTAATTCAAAGCTTTCAAATCCTAGTGTTTTAACTTGGTAGCTATCGTTAAATTTCGAAGCGATGCCCGTTACGTGGACTAAGTCGCCTTCTTTGTATTGTTTAGTAAACTGTTCAAAGCTCAATCCGTTACGGTTATCGTTGCGGATTGTTACAGCTTCGCCATTTTCAGCTTTTGCCGAAAACTCAAACGTTCCGTATTCGTTCACGGATTGTAAGCCCGTAATTGTTACGTTTTTTAGTCCAATGCGCTCACCTTGCGTGTCTTCATCCACACCTGCTGGCGTAACGGTTTGAACTGCTGGTAATGGATTTGTTGAAGAAAGAACTTCTACCGTATTTGGTTGAAGTTGCAGTTCGCCACCATATTCAGAAATGCCGCCCGTTAAACGAACAATGTCTCCTGGTGAAACGTCTGCGGTCGAAGTGAACACATACATGCCCGCTGTATCATCTTGGACGTAAAATGCATTTCCGCCCCAGATGCCTGTTCCAGTTGTTACAGTTGCTTCAACTTGAATCAGTTCGCCTGGCATTGTACGTGCTTTTGCAAGAGAATCAACGATTGTTGCTTCAGGTGGTGCTTCGCCTCCTGAAAGAATCGTGAAATCTGTTGGAGATTTAAGACCTGGCACTTGGAAATAACCGTCCAATGTCCCAGTGATGGTAACTTCTGCTTTAAAATTTGTTGGATTATCTACTAGGTTTAAACCTGCGCGGATTTTTCCTGTCGTTAATTGTACCGGCATGATTTTCGTTGGATCTGTTTCATCCGCGGAATCTGCAATGCCTAAATTTGTCGAAGATGTAAAAGGTGCTTCTTGATCATAGTTGGTCCCACTAGTTGCTGTTCCAACTACAAAGCCTTTTACTGTTGCTTTACCTGTGTTGTTTGCAATGGCTTCAGCTACCGTAATTGGTTCTGCCGCGCTTGCAGTTGTTGCCAGATAAGGCAATGCTACTAATAAAACTAAAACAAAGCTTAAAAGAATTTTACTCAAAGCATGTTTGGTCAAGTTTTTCACTCCTAATTCAAATTTTTCTTACTAATTTAGTATACATGATAAATGGAAGCGCTTTATATTATTTTTGTAAATTTTCTATCAATTCCCTTTTTTTATTGCAGTTCATGAAAAAAACCTCATTTATCGATAGAATCGATAAATGAGGTAGGCCTATTGGAGATCATTTAAAATGAGAGCTGCTAAATAATAGCCTTCTGCCCCAGTTAACTTTCTGTTTTCGTTTAGCTTTTCATCGATTGTGTCATCTGTCATATTGAGTTCCACTAAATAATCCCAAGCCGCTCCATTTTCTCTTTCTAACCCATGTAAAGCAAGAATCATCTGTGCAGCTTTGTCTCTTGTTAGTTGCTGATCTTCTGTCACAAGTGAACGAAGTGCATCGATATTTTCAGTTAGTTCTTCGGCTTCTGAATTATTGATGCGTTGAATACCATTACTCAATATATTCGCAAATGATACTTCCATTAATGGTTTGTCGACAGGCAATTGGTTTTCATAACCCCCAACGATCAACCCATAATTCAATAAAGTTCTTACACCAGGATAAAACCATTCACCTTCATAAGGAAAAGCTTCTTCAAAGGCATAAAGATTAGCTCCTTGTTTTTTTAGCTTTTCTTGAAGTTGCACAATTAAGGTTTTGTCTTCTGCTAACTCACGAAAGTTCTTTTCTGCGTCTATTGAAATAGCCGAAGCAGCACCTGCCGCTTGTCCGGTTGTCATTCCTACTGGTAATACGCGTGCACTTGCCGCAGCGAGTGAACTATAACCAGACGCTTTGCTAGCCACCAGTAAATTATCGACTTCTAGCGGGACTAATGAACGGAATGGAATTGCATATTGTACCGGTTTGCCATAAACGTAGCCGTAATCACTTGGTGAAGTGGCTTGCACATCTACTGGATATGCGCCAAACCCGATGCTGTCCCAATGATCTTTGTTTTCCCATACATCACTAAGTGGTAATTGATATTCTGCTTGCACATGAACCGTTTCTCTTACATACAACTGTTCAGGGAAACTTTCGATTTTTGCATTTTCAAACCCTGGAAAGTTTTGTTGTAAATACGTTAAAATGTATTCGGTTTCTTCTTTTCCAATTTCAATGGCTTTTTGTTTTTCGGCTTCATCTAATCCATCTACACCGAAAATTTGAAGGGCGTTAACGATGACACTGCCGTCATTTTCTTTCACAATATTCAAGCCGCGAAGACGCGTTAATTCAGCGTAATGAGGTTTGTATGCGTCGTGCAATTCACTAAAGCCCCATGCCACATTGCCATTAACACCGCCGCCTCCAAAGACACCATCTTTGGCTGCTTTAGTAATTTGATCCCAATCGACGTTATTAAAATGGAACATTAACGTAACGGCCATTTTCTTTTCTTCTAATCCGATATCACGGCCACCGATAAAGTACGGCGCTCCTGCAGCAATTGCCAAATCGGCATCTTTTGAGCTATCGATAAATCGTTTGGCTGTAATGGTTTGTTTATCACCCGACTCATCTGTGATTTCAATTGCTGTTAAGGCTTTTCCTTCTTTTACTGTATCGGACAATTCGACACCTTCACGTAAAGTTAGGTTTTTTTCGCTGTCGATCATTTCCATGAAGGCCGCGCGTGCTTCGCCAATATCAAAGCCAATTGTGCCGCCTACTTTTTCATGCCATTCTTGAAAAATCCCAGCATTAGCTGGATTGCCATTTTGATCTGAACTGACATCTAAAAAATTCAGCATACCTGAAGTCATTAATCCCCCAATGTCTTCTTCGCCAACGATCAACACGGTGTCCATTCCATTGCGTGCAGATGAAACGGCTGCGGCAATGCCTTCAGGTTCTCCACTGAGAACGGCTACATCAAAATTTGTTTTTGCCTCTTCTTGTTTGTCTGCGAATATCGTAACCGCAAGAGCTCCTGCTATAACAACTACAAGAATTGCAATCCACATTACCATCTTCTTCATATTTTCACTCTCTCATTCTTTTTTTGCATAGATGCTCATAACGATATCAAAGTCGCCTGTTAGTTTCAATGCTTTCCTTTGGAACAATTGACTTTCTGTGGAATTCCCATAGAATATACAGTAGTCTTGCAATCTTTTTTTCTGTGTATTCTATAGAAGAAAATTAAAAATAAAAACACATTAGGTGGTTCTCCATGAAAAAATCATTTCTATTAAACTTGTCTAAAAGCCATTTCTTTATTTTTACTGGCATTATCTTTCTTAAAGTGCTCCTTTTACGGTATTTATTGTTTCAAGATATCGAATTCACGCAAACCATCGTTTTAGAATTAAGTTATATTTTAATTTTTACTTCGCTGTTTGAATTGGCTAAACCGAGTTGGAAACCGGTTCTTTACTTTTTATTGAACGCGTTGTTTTCCATTCTTTTTTTAGCAGTGATTCTGTATTACTCGTTTTTCGGAAGAATTGTTACGTATTTTGCGCTCTTCCAACTTGGTCAAGTCGGAACTATCAATGAAAGTGTATCGGCGTTATTGCAGCCTATTTATTTGTTATTCTTCTTAGACTTGATTTTTGTTTTAGTGTTATTGGTTTTCAGAAAATACCCATTGCCCCCACTACAGCTTAACAAAAAAATTATGGTAGCTGTTTTACTATTCTTTGGCTTGGGTGTATCGGCATTAAATTTCAACCTTCATAAAGACGAAGCGATTTCGAATAACGTTATTGCAGCACAAGAAAAAGGCATCTTGAACTATGAGGCACTGGAAATTTATTATGGTCCTGAAAGTTTAACGGGTGTCGAAACCAACGTGTCTGTAGAAAACGTAGCGAAACTAAAAGAAGAAATTAACCGTATCAAAGAATTGGAAATTGTCCCAGAAAGTGAGCGAAATTATTTTAGCGATGCAAAAGGACGGAATTTAATCGTGATTCAAGTAGAATCGATGCAAAATTTCCCGGTCGGTTTAGAACTTGATGGCGAAGAAGTTACACCTCATTTGAACAAGTTAATCGATGATAGTTTTTACTTCCCAAACACCGCACAACAAACAGGACCTGGCAATACTTCTGACGCTGAGTTTATATTGAACACATCACTTTACCCAGTGGCGTTCAACCCAACTTCACAAACTTATGGCAATAAAAAATTCCCAAGCTTGCCGCGTTTGCTTGCAGCTGAGGATTACAATTCCTTAACGTTCCACGCAGATGATATTAGCTTCTGGAACCGTGATGAACTGTACCCTGCTCTTGGCATTGGCAGTTATTATTATGGTGACTTT
>JBBSRA010000084.1:0-5529 GCA_038243515.1 Caryophanales bacterium | reverse complement strand
TAATTGGAATGGGCTTTTTTTTATTTAGTAAACACACCAACTGATGTAAGAATCGAAGCTACTAATCTATCTTTAGAGCAGTGAGTAGTAAAATAAGTAGAAATCTATAAAGCCGTAAAAATACTGATTATTCTTAAAAGTTAATTTTTATATGGTAACATTAGACTAAATGCAGTCACAGGAGTTGAAACTTAATGTTCCGTACTTTATCCCTTCAAACAAAAATTATCTTTTTTAGTACATTCGTCATTCTTGTGAGCACCACCATGTACGGTTCGATTTTGGCTTATAAAGAAATTAACGAAACAAAAGAATACATAGGTGTACGCGCATTGGAAACGGCTATTATGATATCCAATATGCCGAGTATTGTGAATGCCATGGATGATGAACATCCGGAAAACACGATTCAGCCTATATCAAAGTATATAACTAGTCAGCTAGAAGCGGAGTTTATCGTGGTTGGCAATATGGACAGCATTCGTTATTCGCATCCCAATCCAGAAAAAATTGGCAAAAAGATGGTGGGTGGAGACAACGACCGAGCTCTTTTACATGGCGAATACTACGTTTCGGAAGCTACAGGGTCTATGGGAAAAAGCTTGAGAGGCAAAGCGCCTATCTATAATAGCGAAGGAGAAAGAATTGGGATTGTTTCGGTGGGTTATATGATCGATGATATTTACGCAGTGATTATGAGAAACATATTGGAACTGGTGCTTTTTGCTTTTCTTGCGTTGGTGGTCGGTGTCATTGGCAGTTTGTTGCTGGCTAAAAACATTCGCAAAGAAACGATGGGACTAGAGCCGAGAGAAATTGCAGCGTTATTTCGAGATCGTGAAGCGTTGCTAGCTTCGATTGTGGAAGGCGTGATCGCTGTCGACAAAGACGGTCGAATCACGTCCATGAATCATTCGGCACAAAAAGTGTTGGGGCTAGAAAACATTCCGCTCAATGCGTATATTGACGACGTCTTGCCCAATTCGGATATGAGGGACTTTTTTAAAGAAGGACAAACGGTTAGAAACGAAGAAATCCTACTTGGCAATAAAGTATTGATCATCAATCGCACTTTTATTTGGGATGACAAAGAAGTAGTGGGAGTCGTTTCCACTTTTCGGGATAAAACAGATGTTCAAGAAATGCTTAGAACGCTCACAGAAATTCAGCAATACTCAGAAAGTCTGCGTGCGCAAACGCATGAATACACAAACAAGCTCTATGCCGTGTCAGGGCTTCTTGAACTCGGACAAACCGAACAAGCGATCAATTTGATACAGTCTGAAAAAAGACATCATCAATTTAAAACGCAGCACATGTTGGGTCAAATACAAGATAAAAAAGTTCAAGCCATTCTTCTTGGGAAAATGGGCAAAGCTTCCGAACAAAAAGTGGAGTTTTCAATTGATGAAAACAGCTCGTTACACTTGCTGCCAAAGCATCTGGATATATTAAAGATTATCAATATTTTAGGGAATTTAATCGATAATGCAATCGAAGAAGTTGCTGAAAAAGTAACAAAAGAAATCGCTTTTTTTATCACAGATGTGGGCAACGATGTGGTGATTGAAGTAGAAGACAACGGCGAAGGATTTTCAGAAGAAGAAATCAATCACTTATTTTCGATAGGGTTTTCAACAAAAGTAGAGAAAAAAGACAGAGGCTATGGGTTGGCGATTGTCAAACAAGCAGTAGATGACTTGAAAGGCACAATCGAAGTGTATTCCAATCATCAAGACAAAACGGTGTTTACTGTGTTCTTGCCGAAATAACAGGAAGGAGAGCTGTAAAGTGGATGTCTTAATTACAGAAGATGATTTTAGAGTAGCGAATATACATGAGCAATTTCTACAGAAAATAGACACGATCAACATTATTGGCAAAACCGCAACGTGTAAAGAAACGCTGCAATTTATCGAGGTACAACAACCAGATTTGATTGTATTGGATAATTACATGCCTGATGGATTGGGAATTGATTTGATCGATGATATACGTGCGATAAGCACCAGAATCGATGTTATTTTGGTTTCAGCAGAAAACGAAATGCGTTATTTTGAAAAAGCGTTACAAAAAGGCGTAAAAGGCATCATCATCAAACCAGCCACGCTTGAGAATTTTGTTGTGACCATTGAAAACTACATGGACAAAAGAAATCTATTAAAAACGAGTGACGTGATCGACCAAGCCATTGTGGATAAATTTTTTGGCATGAAAACAAAGTCGGGTGAGACAGAAACGATAAAAGGAATCGATCCGCTGTCGTTAGAAAAAGTAGAAACAATTTTAAAGAGTCAAAAACAAGGATTTACAGTAGAAGCAATGGGACAAGAAATGAAAGCTTCTCGTACGACGGCAAGACGGTATTTGGAATACTTAGTGTCTACTGAGAAATGTTACGCCGAATTGGATTATGGCATCGTGGGAAGACCCGAAAGACATTATTTTTTAAAAGAGTAACCCGTTCATAAATTTTATGAACTTAATGAAGTTAAGGTTTCTTATAGTTTATATTTGAAAGCGTTTACATTCAGAATATTCAGAGTTAACATTCTATGTGTAGAGAACATACACTAAGGGGGACGAGTAGATGAAGAAAAGATGGTTAATGGGGATTGTCGCAGCAGCTGCGCTAGTAGCTACTGGCTGTAACAGCGATGAAGCAGCAGACGAAAAAAGCAGTGGAGACAGCGACGATAAAGGCGGCGAAACCGAAGCGTTTGAACCGACAAGCTCGATTGAACTTATTGCCCCAGCTGGTGCAGGTGGTGGTTGGGATACGACTGCACGTGAAGTTGCTCGTGTGTTTGGAGAAACAGGCATTATCGATGAAAATATCGCTGTCATGAACAAAGAAGGCGGCGGTGGCGCAATCGCTTGGGCTTATATCCATGAAAAAGACGATAGCCCGTACAATTTGTTTGTATCTTCACCACCGATCATGTTTGTGCCGTTAAATGGACAGTCTGAGTATGGTCATGAAGACTTTACACCTTTATCGAATATGATCGCTGATTACGCAGCATTTGCTGTAACGGCTGATAGTGAATGGGATGACTTGAATGATTTGTTTGAAGATATGAAAGAAGACCCTGAGAGCGTCACAGTTATCGGAGCTTCTTCACCGGGAAGTATGGATCACATTCAGTTTGTTCGTATCGCAAAAGCAGCTGGAGTAGATCCGAAGAAAATTAAGTTTGTTTCTGACCAAGAAGGTGGAGCGCTAACAGCCTTGTTAAACGGTTCGGTTGATGTTTATTCTACAGGTGTTGCTGAAACCATTGAACAAGTAAAAGCTGGAAACATTAAAGTACTCGGAATTACTGCTGAAGAACGGTTAGAAGGTGATGTGTTATCCGATTTCCCGACAGCTATTGAACAAGGAATTGACGAAACGTTTGTCAACTGGCGCGGATTTTTCGGACCACCGAATATGGACCCAGCAGCTGTCACGTACTATGAAGAAAAATTCAAAGAGTTGAGTGATTCTGACGAATTTGCTGAAGTACGAGAAAAATACGGGTGGAACGAAATGTATATGGATGCAGAAGAATATAAGAAATTTTTAGGAGAAGAAAAAGAAGCCATTAAAGAACTGCTTGATGAGTTAGGTTTAGGAAACTAATACCAGTAAAACCGGTGAGTCAAGCCGGTTTTATTTTATTGGAGTCTAGACGTTTAGGAGGCGAAGTTATTTGATGTCAACGATGAATCAACGAATTGGAGTTTTGCTTTTTATCATTGCCGCAATCTATTTGTATTTCAGTTTTCAATTACCTAATTATCCTTACGCTCCTATTGATGCAGATGTAATTCCTAAAGGACTTGGAGTTTTACTGCTCATCTTGTCTACTGCTCTGTACTTTTCACGTGCTAAAGAAACAGAAGAAGAAAAGAAAAAACGAGCAATTCCTATAAGAGAATTGATGGTTATCGTCACTGTGTTCGCTATGATTTTCGTTTACATTTTGTTATTTGAAGCTGTAGGGTTTGTTATTATGACCGCTTTGTTTATTTATTTTAGTTCATGGTTTTTAGGATACCAAAAGTGGAAAGTCAATGTGATGGTATCGTTATTATTTCCTGTCATTTTGTATTTAATCTTCGTGAATGCCCTTGGTATATCGTTACCGAGTGGAATTTTACCATTATGAGGAGGCTTGATTAAATGGATGCTTTTCAAGGTCTACTGGCTGGTTTTCAAGTCGCTTTAAGTTGGGAAGGTATTTTGTTTGTCTTGATAGGTGTAGTCGTCGGGACTTTGATCGGAATGATGCCTGGACTCGGACCTATCAGTGCGATTGCTATCATGATTCCAATTACATACGGTATGGATCCTGCGCCCGCACTGGTGATGATGGCGGGCGTGTATTACGGAGCTGTTTTCGGTGGATCTACATCTTCTATTTTACTAAACGCACCAGGAATTTCTGGAACCGTCGCTACTGCGTTTGACGGGTATCCGATGGCTCAACAAGGGAAGGCAGGGAAAGCCCTAGCAATTGCCGCAATCGCTTCGTTTTTTGGAGGAACGGTCTCTGTCATCTTATTGATGATACTTGCACCTGTTTTATCAAGTGTCGCGATTTCGTTTGGCCCACCGGCTTATTTTGCTTTGATGCTCATGGGATTGACCGCCATTTCCAGTTTATCTGAAGGCTCGACCATCAAAGCGATGATTGCAGCAGTAGCTGGTATTATGGTTGTGACAATCGGAATTGACCCACAAACGGGTACACAGCGATTTACGTTTGGCAATATCAATTTATTGGATGGTTTTGACTTTTTGATCATTGCTCTCGGGTTGTTTGCCGTCGCAGAAGTTTGTATGTTGATTTTGAATAGAAAAAATTTAAGTTTGAGCGAAGATCAAGAATTAGGAAGTTTAAAGTTATCAAAAGAAGATTTTAAAGAAATGAGCGGCCCGATGACACGTCAATCGTTGGTTGGTTTTATCATTGGTGTGTTACCAGGAGCCGGAGCTACGATTGCTTCTTTTATCAGTTACATTTTTGAAAAACGGATATCGAAAAATCCTGAAGAATTTGGCAAAGGATCGATCAAAGGCCTTGCAGCTCCTGAAAGTTCCAATAATGCTGCGACCAGTGGTGCTTTTGTGCCTTTGCTAAGTTTGGGTATTCCAGGTTCAGGTACGACGGCTGTTATGCTTGGCGCTTTTCTTGTACTCGGCGTTCAGCCAGGACCGCTTTTAATGACGGATCGTCCTGAAATCTTTTGGGGGATTATTGCGAGTATGTATGTAGGGAATATTTTCTTGCTGATTCTCAATTTACCGTTAATCCCGTATTTAGCTAAAATATTGAGTATTCCAAGACCTTTGCTCATTTCTTTAGTTATTATGTTTAGTTTAGTAGGGGTGTACTCGATTAGTTTTAATACGTTTGACTTGTACATGTTGTTACTATTTGGGGCATTGGGATTTGCCATGAGAATTTTCTCATTTCCAGCACCGCCGTTTATTTTAGCTTTTATTTTAGGTGGCATGATGGAACAGTCGTTTAGACAATC
>JBBSRA010000083.1:0-5605 GCA_038243515.1 Caryophanales bacterium | reverse complement strand
TTCTTTCGGGACGCGTGCGCGATACGAGAGTAGTTGTCGAAACTTCATCAGCTTTTTAGACGAACGCTACAAGATGAAAAATTTAAGGAATTTACAAGATAAACATGTCGTAGCGTACATTCAAAAACGACAAGCCGATGGAATTGCATCCAAGACGTTAAAAAATGATTTAGGCGCCATTCGCTACATGCACGACATGATCCCCAACGTAAAATACGACCTCTCCGATAATAAAGAGCTTACTAAGACGTTTCTTATCAAGCTAGACAAAACACCGGCCGTAAAAGGCGATCGGGCATGGACAGAGCGTGAATACACTTCCATGCTCCGGTTCGTGCAAGAGATGGCTGTAGGCGACGGCAGAGGGGCTCAAACGGCCGCTGACGTACGCGATGTGATGCAATTGGCCAAGACCATGGGCTTACGAGTTACAGAAGCAGTAGCTATGAGTCGATCGCAAGTAGAGGAAGCGTTGAGGTCTGGAGTTTATCAGGTGAAAAACGAAGCGAAAAACGGAAAGTGGCGACAGGTCCCTCTCTCTTCTCAAGGGAAAGACTTGATGGAAAGGCGAATCAGCACGGTACCAAGGGGAGGAAGGCTGTTTGTCCGTCCTGAAGAACAAACGCATGCAGCGGTAAACCGAGTGGAGAAGTTTCTTCAAAATAACCGAGTACGTTTTGAGACAGCAGAAGGCCGTGAAAATCGCATGTATAACGGGACTTCCAATGCGTTGACCTATCATGGATTACGCTATAACTATATTCAGGATCGAATGGAATTCGAGATGTCGAAGGGCTTTACTCAAGAGCAGGCCGCTACGATTGTTACAAAAGAGGTTGGGCACGAACGAGTGGACGTTATCAATGTGTATCTAGGTGGAAAATCAATAGTTAGGTAACCTATATTGAAGAATTCAAAACCCTCTTGGTCCGTCAAAGACGCGATTTATTCTTTTGATTTTAGCCCCGGCAGGAAACCTAGCAGACGCAGTGATTTTCCTAGAAAAAATCACTGCGTATAGATGGGCACTCCGTTTTAACTTCGTGATTTTATATTTCAAGATAGGCTGTTTACTAGAAAGTCCTACAAGCGTTTTTAGATACGGAGATCAGATACAGGAGATTCAGAGGTAAGGAACTTATTTCAAAAGCCCTCAGAAGCTTTTAAGGGCTTCTGAGGGCTTTTGCTGTGTGTGCACTCTCGATATTGGCCAAGCTATTTTTTAAAAATATTTGCACCGCTACTTTTCTTTTTTGAACAACCGTTGCCACCACGTTTTTTTTTCTGATGGGTGTGAAGCAGCTGCAAGTTGTTTTTGGCTTTCGTCTATCGTTGAACGCAACTGTTGTGTTAGTAATCGATCACGCATTTCAATCGTGTCGCTCATTCTTTTCTCCAATGCGTCCAGAAGGATTTCCCTCTCGCCTTCAATTGCCTTTTTCACAATATCCTCTACTTCACGCTTTGATAAACGCATGGTTTCGGAATAAACGCTCGGCATCTTTTGGGCGTTTTCATTCTCAAAATCCCTTGTTGCAACTGCATTTATGGAGTCTACGAATGGTACTGAATTGGCAAGAAGTTTCTTTAGTTCTCTGAACGCTTTAAAATCGCGCTCGTAATAGATACGCTGCTCTTTTTCATTGCGCTGAAATGAGTACCCTTGTTTCTCTAATTCGATGGACCACCGTCTAAGCGTGGAGGTCGTGATCTCTAATTCAATTGCAACATCTTTTGAGAAGTACCCAAATTCGTTTTCCATAGCGTTTATTTCACCTCGCCATTCAATTCTAGAAAAGCCATTTAAAACCTTCTAAAATGCCAAAGTTACTTTTCTATCCCTTTTACTAGGAACTTGTAGAATCTAGTTGCATGAAAAAAGACAATCGGATTAATGACCGATTGCCTTTTTTAAAATGGGCAAGTGTAGGTTTGACTCTCTACCGCAATCGCCCCCGATAGTGGATTGCTAATTTAGTTTAGACCCACTTAATTCATTAAAATAATCTTAATACTGAAGGCTCTATATGTAATTTTATTTAATTTTATTAATCAATTTTTCAATCTCATTGGCGTTTCTTACTGCTCCTGCAAACCCATGGACAATAATTCCATCCTCATCAATTAAATACGTTGTGGGAAGACCAATCACTTTATATATTCTCTCTATATCCCCGTTACTATCTAGTAACACAGGAAAAGTTAACCCATGAGCATCCACAAACTCTTGTACTTTTTTGGTATTTAATTCGCTCTTAGTCATGTTAACTGCAATAATCTCTACATTTTCTAAATCCTTGTGTTTTTTATAATAATTCTCCATGTAAGGTATCTCAACTTTACAAGGACCACACCACGATGCCCAAAAATTAAGAAATACTTTTTTCCCTCTGTAATCAGACAATCTAATCTTTTCACCAGATAAACTTTGTAATTCAAAATCAGGAGCTACTTGGTTGTTTTCAAGACCTATATTTAAATCACTACTCGACAATTCGGATTCGCTATCCAACAATTTATTAGGCTGATCTTCTATCATGCCACTAGGATATTCCTCCGCTACAAAGTTGTTTTTAACTAAAACAATTAACAAGATGACAATAATCAAAACTGAAACGCTTGTGCCAATAATAGACTTAGTTTTCATCAATCCACCTCCTCAAATAATGAAAGCAATCAATCATATTTGAGCAATGGTAATTAACTTGATTCTATAATTCCCCATACATGAAAAGATACAATGCTAAAAGAATAAGCATCATCACAAAAATACCTACTACAAGACGTTTCAAAATACTCTCCCCCCACTAAATGGTCCGTTAATGGCATAAAATTTGTTAAGCAATCGCACCCATTTCTTGAAGATTGTCTACAAGATGTTATTACGTCCTTGACGAATAACAAATTCATTTTGATTTGCAGAAATCCTTGGGTATCAAGTTTCTAGATGGTTTTTCAAAGTTTTTAAATCACTCTCAACCAAACTGCAATCTTCAGCAAATTTTTCATTTGACATCTCCGGTAATTGAAACAATGTAAACATTACTTCACTTCCAGATCCATTAGGAATAACCCGCATTGGATTCAAAACCCTTTGTCCCGTGGATAGGGTAACACAGTGATCCAGTACCCCTAGTTCATTTCTCTCAACAAACCTGATTGCCATTGGACCATCTGGTGTTTCTACGACCCATTCACCATCGGATTCTTTTATTGATTGACTAAATGCTGGTGCCCATTTGGGAAGATTTTCCGGACTTAAAATGAATTCATATACCTTCTTTGGATTCCGTTCAATGGATACACTCAAAGTATTCGTTTTTGTCATTGTCATAACTAAAATCATCCCTCTCTATTAACGTTTTCCCAATGTATTATCACTTAATATGGCCCGTTTGCTTAACACAGCTGTCCAGCATATTGACTGAATTATACCAAACCTTCCAAAAAATTATCAAAATTTATTTGAAATCATCAAATTATAGTTAAGGGATCATTCATTTAGGATAAGAAATAGGGCGATATTTCCTTGTTTTCTTTGTAACTTGTAAAACAACCTTTAAATGCCCTACAACCGCCTTTGAATGAAAAACGATGTATATACTAACATTTTATTTTAAAGTCTCGCTATGGTCTTGCTGTGAGTTTATATAGCTATATCTAATAGACTTTGAGAGTAGGACATGCTCTTTTTGAGGAATTGTACTCTTTTTCTAATAATCCTTTTTTGTTTTTGACTCTAAAACAAAAAAGGATTGATTTTTGATAGAAAAAGAGAAATGAATAATTCCTGACTTTCTAACCGACACCACCAACGGTCCCTGTTTGTTGTTGTTTTAAGTACTTATGTTTAAGATCTTTGTTTTAAGTGATTTAGAGGGTCGTTGAGCCCTTGGTATGACTGGGTTTTCGAGACCCAAAGGTAACAGTTTTGGTCTTAAAGGTAACAGTTTTGGTCTTTGGAGGTAACAGTTTTGGTCTTTAAAGGTAACAGTTTTGGTCTTAAAGATAACAGTTTTGGTCTTAAGGATAACAATTAAAAAAGGTTGTTATACTTATTGTTGACACTATGATTTATTGGGGTTAAGGTGACTTAGAGATAACAATTATAAATAAAAGTTACCTTTAGGAAAAGGAGGACTTTCTCATGGAAGAGAATTACCTAGTTACTCAGAGTAATAACTTAATTGAAGCGCGTCATAAAAAGCCTTTGACAGCTCGTGAACAAAAAATAGTACTCACGATGGTCGGCATGATCCAACCATCAGATGAAGATTTTAAGGATTATCGAATATCTGTTAAAAGTTTTAGTGAAATGTTGGGGTTAAAAGGTAGTGTGAAGTATACGCAAATGAAGGGAATTGCTGAAAATTTAATGTCCAAAACAGTTGAAATTCCTAAGAAAAACGGAGGTTGGATATTAGCGAACTGGATTTCAAGCGCTGAATATAAAGAGGGAGAAGGTGTTATTGAATTGTCTTTCTCGCCCAAATTAAAACCTTATATGCTTCAATTGAAAAACCAATTCACATCATATCGGTTAAGCAATATTTTAAATCTAAATAGCACTTATTCTATTCGCTTATATGAACTCATGAAAAAGTGGCAACATCTAGGGAAATGGGGATGTTCTGTTGAGGATTTAAGAGGGAAATTAGGAGTCGGTGAAAAGATATATCCAAAATATGCAAATTTAAAAGCTCGTGTTTTAGCGCCAGCTATTGCAGAGGTTAACGAAAAAACGGATCTTTTTATTAGATTTAATGAAATCAAAAATGGACGAAGCGTGGAGCGGATTGAATTTACAGTTCAATTTGCTCCAGAAAAAGAAATTAAGCTACCGGAACATAAACAGAAACTTGAACAACCAAAAAAAGTGCCTGAAAATGAAGATGTGCGTATTCGTTTAAATAGTTTAGCAGACAAAGAATTTTATCAGTTTGATCCCAATTATTTTTCTCAAATGTATCAAGGAGCATTCGTCATATGGGGAAACCAGGCTGAAACTGAATTAGTCCTAATTATTAAATATGTGAATGTAGAAGAATCGGTAAAAAAGCCACTTGGTTTTATAAAATCGCAAATTAAATTAGCATGGGAAGCTTCTGAACGTGGAGAACGACCAACGTTCGCTGATCTTCAACCAACGAAGGAACGGACGACTGGTCGGCAAGAAGTTATTCCCGATTGGTTTAAAGAAAATGATGAGGATGTCGAGGAAAGTGAAAACAAGTTTGATCCTGAAGTAGAAAAGAAACGAATGGAATTATCCAAGAGGTTGGAGGACATGAAAATAAAATAAAATTTACTTTTCTGCATTGGAAAATATGTCTATCAACTAAGCATTGTTGGGAAATATAGAAACAGAACTGTCTCCTTTTTATACGCTTATAAGAAGAATTGACTCATTAGTTATAAGTATTGACACCTTTAGGCCGCCGCAGTACTATCAGTACTTGAATAGGTGTCGCAACTTAGCGTCATAATAAGGATGTAAAAAAGGGGATCGTACATAATGAAATACGGATATGCGAGGGTAAGTACAGCTAACCAGGATCTGGGCTCGCAACTTCAAGCGTTAGAAAAAGAAGGCTGCACGAAAATC
>JBBSRA010000082.1:0-5726 GCA_038243515.1 Caryophanales bacterium | reverse complement strand
CGGCATCAACATCGTGATCAAGAACCATCGTCTCAAGGAGATATCTCTTCAGTAGCTTTATCATCACATCCAACTTCTTCTTTTTCGGCATATACTTCTTCAGCTTCTATTTTCTCATCTACATATCAATCAACTTCTTCACATGTACCCTATCCAGGATATCGACATGTATTTAGACATATAGAATGTGAATATACTTGTCGTCCACAAAATGGCACCTTTCCTGATAAGAAAGCTATTGAAAAAGAACTCATTCGACAACGACAAGAACGAAATCGTAATCTATATGAATCAAGGAATAATCGAAGAAGGACTGGTAAAGTCGATCGAAATCGGAGGATATGTGAAATAACTCGGAGATAAGCGCTTTTTTAATGAATTGTTGTTTTTATATGTTAGGTAATAAAATTGTATTTTAATCTGAGCGTTTTCTGCTACAAAGAATCTGCTACAGTTAATCCCCGATATCGCAACCTTTTCCTTTGACATTTCTAGAATTACTTCGCCAGAAACCGTATGTAGAAATGGTTTGTGGCGAGGTAATGATGATGTTGCTTCACATGTTTCTGGAGTCCCACAAACGGATGAAACGTTACGAAAAATGGATATATTGTCTTAATGGATATGTATGTAAAACTTATCGAATGATTTGTGATTATAAATAAATACTTTACTATAAACTTTTTTGTACGAGCAAGTAGCGATTTGTTTTAAAATATTTATGTAGTTTGTTGAAGACCGTGACAGAGGATGTTTGCAGATGATGTCTCCAATGGATGCGAGAATTACTTATCTTTTAAAAGAATTTTCTGTTAGTAGTGTATCAGATTTTTTAGTTGAACAGTGTTATGGTAAAACTGGTGTGTTGCATTGTGGATTTTGGTCTGGTGCAGATATTGTTGTAAGCTTTTTTTTGGGACTAAGGCAAATAGCAGCTTGGCTAGTTCATCGCCCTGTAATTGCTGTATACGAATTCTATGGGAAATATCTAATTCCCATTATACGTACGCACCATTGAAAAATAAATCTAAGTTCCAAAGAGGAAAAAAAGGGTAAAATACCGCAAGGTGCAATAATAATAATCAAGTATGTGCAGAAAGGAAAATTAAAATTAGGTGCAAAAACATAAATTTGAAAATTTGATAATACAAAAAATTTAATCAAATGATAATAAGATATAAAAAAAATAATTATATATGCACCTTGCTGTTGATGGTACCTTTAATTCCACCTCAAAAAAAGATTTTTTATTCAAAAATGTGCCAAAGGTTATGCCAGAAATGAATGTAGTCATGAATGAATCAGCTTACGGTTGTCAGTGATGAGGAATCTGCTACTACTGGCTATTTACTGTTTAAAAATAAGTCATTGCTATTCAGCTGATAAAAGCTGTCAGTAAGTTGTTTGCTGAACATAAAGAAAGAAAAACTAGCTCTTTGTTTTAGTTTGCGATTGAACGAAATAAAAACCAGTGTTTTTCGCTTCGATAGTTCGCATGTTGAAGATTTTATTGAACTACGTGCTGTTAACTGCATGTCTCCTACTATTCCAGTTTTGCAGTCTTACATTATCCTATCAGTACAGTTGTACTTCGCACATGGAAAATGTCCAATCGTAATTCGGTATGTTAGTCTCTACCACAAAACCCTCAAAAAGCATAAAACAAGCGTGACCTTTTTCGAATATTTTACAATTGGACAAGTCACCAGTATAGAGAAAAGTTCTAACCACTTTGCTATGACTTCAAAGAAAAGTGATTTTAATTGGATTGATTCGGTTGACTATAATAAACGAGAAGTAGCTAACTTTTTTACTCAACAAAAAGCTGGTGAAAAAAAAGCTAAAAATTATGCTTTTTTATTGGTAAATATTGATAAATCTGGTGCTGACAAAAAACTGGCACAAAAGCTACAATATATGCGTATTTCGGCAAGCAAGATTCTTGTTCAAGATAAAGCTGTTGCTCACATTAACACGCAAGAATTAATAGATTTTTTGTTAGAAAATACCGAAGATGCTATAATTTTTGCACCAAATACTGAGGATTGGAACAAACATAACTTTGGACAAAAACTTAGCCAAAAGCTGAACAAAAACGTTTACAATTACGATATTCGTGTGGAAAAAACGCTAAGTGTTAATGTCTGTGATAATGGATTAATGAAAAGTCAATCATCGCCGGGTGCTGATAATCACTGTGATGGTACTCTATTAGAAACAACAGATGAAATCACCACTACAGCGACTACTTTAACTACTACTATGACTAGCGCTACTACTATGGCATCTCCTGTTGTACATCAAAGTTTTGACAATGATTGTGACAGTGATTTTAACATGTCCTCCGAATCTGATGTGGAAATTCTTGAACCGGATACTATAGCATCCAACAATCGAAAGCGTCAACAGCTAGATATCGTTAATAATGAGTCTTCGGCTGCCAACAGATCACGTACTGACGCTGTTACAATTACCATTCCTGTCGTGATTGCCCAAAGAGATACCTCATCTGCTGTACAAAGCACTGAAACTGCTTCTTTATCAGTTACTAAGCAAACAAATATTGTTCCTTGGTATGATCGCACGGATCACTGGGATAAAACATTGAGCCGTTTTACAGCTTCTGGTTTATTATCAAAATGCCAAATATCCCGAGCTAATCCTTTCATCAACTTTCTGGAAGTTGTCAACATTGATTTACGCGACAAGATTGCTATTCGTTGCCGTATTTGCCATAAATTTCGTTTGGAAAAACAACTTTGCGTCGATGACAACTGCAATGATGCTGACAAAAGCACATTATCTGCTTTAGCAAAAAAAGATGGATATCGTGGAAAGAATACTATGGTTATGCACAAAATAAAAGAACATGCTGATATGCATAGCCATAAAGCTGCAATTCTTTATTTCAAAGACAAGTATGAAAGCGCCCGAGAAGGTACTATGCTAGAAACAGACAATCAAAAAGACCCTACTTGTTGTGTCTTGAGAACAGTTTATGAAGAAGTTAAAAACAATATAGCCTTTAATCGACACCCCGACCAGATAGCTTTACAAGAAATCAATGGAGTTAATTGCGGGATATTTCACAAAAGTAGAACATCAGCAAAAGAGATGACTATGTCGATGTCAGAAGTGCTGCATCTCAAGCTTCTTGAAATGTTAAAAAAGCAAAAAATACCGATTTCTATTATTGTTGATACCTCAACTGACTCAATGGGTCGTAATCTCCTGATGATTTATTTACGTGTATTTTATTCCAATTGGCCTCATGTTTTTTATTACAAAACCTTACACATCAAATCAGAAGCTGCTGAAGCAATGTTTCAAGATATATTAAAGCAACTACGCAAAGATGACCTTGAAGCTACTATTATTCAAAATCTTATTGGAATGGCAACAGATGGAGCATCAGTTATGACCGGTGAAAAAAATGGATTACGAGCTAAATTTCGAGCGTTTACCAATAATCCTCTCATGCCAAGCATCCATTGCATGGCTCATAAACTGGAGCTCGTTGTTAACGCAGCCTTTAACCAAGTTGTCAAGGATAATAATTTCAATTTGCAAGTCTTGTTGATCGAATCTATAAACGGTATTGCTAATTATTTTGGTGCTACTTCAACAAAAAGAAAAACTACATTGGTTGAAAAGTGCGAAAATCTTGGATTTTCTGTTTATCAATTTCAGCGAATTTTTGACGCACGGTGGATGGCTACTCAGCTGACAGCAATCAACACTGTTATGAGAATGTACCCCTGTTTATGGCGAACTCTGGAAAAAATTCATGACGATCCTACTGTTACAGAACCACGCTTGCGGAAAAATTCAGCTGACTATCTGAAGCGTATTAAAAATGCAAATTTTTATGCTACTCTTGCTTTTTTTCAAGAAGTATTTCATGTTATGAAAGGCTATTCGTTGCATTACCAGCAACACGCGGCAGTGTTGCCAGGACAAAAATCAAAATATTTTGAACTTCTAGGCAAGTTAGAATCAATGATAGATCAAGATGGTAAACGGCTAGAAGCTGCTTATGAACAGATAAGCTGTGAAGGCGATGATAGAGTTTTGAAATTTAAAGAAGATTGCAAAGTATATCTATACGATGATAAAAAGAGAAAATTTGAGGGTGTTGTCATTTTTCTCAATCGTACAGAAGATAATATAATTAATGATCACTATTTGCAATTCATCGAAGACATTGGTAGCACAGATGCAAGAATCCTAAGTATCGACAACTCTCTTCTTGATGCTGCATTCCAAACTTCAGAAAGCGATAACAGCAATGATGCTAGTGATGCTGACACAAATGGCAGCGATTCTGGCGATGGTAGTGATAATGAGTCAGATGGTGAACTTGAGCCTGCCAAAAAAGAAAGCCTAGTTATCCTCGATTTATCAACATACAGAAAAAGCTTTTTACGTGCTTTAATAGATAAACTGAAATATTATTTTGATGACGATAGTCTGGAAGAGTTTGAAATCATGAATCCGCAGTTAATAAAAGTCAATACTATGTCAATTGACTTTCCTGATCGTTCAAATGAAAAACACACTCAACTTGCAAGAAAGTTTAAAATTAACACTCACGATATTGGTAACCAGCTTCACGATTTGTATGAAAATGTTGCAACAAAAGTTTCATACGAATTATTCAAATCCTGGACAACTAAACCACCAGAAGTCTTTTATGCTAATGTTTTGCAAGCAATTGATGAAACTATTGAAATTACTACAGAACTAAAATATTACATTGCTTGTACTTTAACAGTACCAGTAGGCTCAGCAGATGCAGAAAGAGGGTTTTCTATTCTCTTTCATACCCTTGATAAACGAAGAATGCTACTAACCCCTGAAACTATCGATGGTATTTTGAAAATCAGAATCAACGGTCCCCCAACTAAAGAATTTTACTGTAAAATGTATAAAGATCACTGGTTGGCAAACAATCACATTGAAAGTGATAATACAGCACGACTTCCTAGAGGTCCAGCAAAAAAAGCTGATGACGACGAGTTAGCAGAAGAATCTGATGACCCTGTGGCTCAAAATAACCAAAATACGTATTTCTCAAATGAAATGTGGCAGAACAGATATAACGTATTCACTCCGAAACATGATGACCTCTAAATTACATTTATATATCGCTTGTATGTTGTTTTTTGTTTAAATTATTTTATATTGAATAAAATCCGATAACCACTTTAAAAAACCAAAACAATATGTCGTTTGTATAAAAAAAATTAAAATTGTCTTTTTTCCTTTTATAAATATGACCCCGAGAGATAATTCCTTATTCGAGTAAATTTCAATGCTTAGTATGATTAAGATTGACGGAAAGTGTTGCTTAATATGACCCCGAAAAATTTGAAATAGAGCTCGGAAAGTCGAAAAAATAACTGTTTTTCTCTAAAATGTTTGCTAAAAATTAACAGGGGGGACCCTTGGTGACTTTTCGAGTTTTTTGTTCTCGGCGTCGGTGGGTTGGGGGGGTCTAGAATTCACCCTCTATTCATGTATGCCCGTCCGTCAGCAAAGTTTGCGAAATAAATGAAGTCCCTTATTTCACCAACACCATTAAAGCCAAAATACTAAAACAAACGCTTTTAAAAGGTAATTGCTTTATGAATTCATTACCTTTAATACTCTGCTCATTATCATAATTAGCATCGCGAGAAATACGTCTTGAAAGATAAACTGCTGCTGCAACGTTTTGAGATTGT
>JBBSRA010000081.1:0-5860 GCA_038243515.1 Caryophanales bacterium | reverse complement strand
TTCTTTTTGCATAAAAATTTTTTAGAATTAATTAATATGCAGAATGTAAGCACTCTGGTTGTAATTATCAGGGTGCTTACTTTACTACCAAAGGTTTAGTACAACAATGGTCTTTAACAACACCTCTTCCCGAAGCATGAAGGGATGGGTTGTGAATGTCTTTTATTTCTATAAAAAATCTTAGTGGATTCTCTTTATTAATTCAAAGTATTTTGCTTTCCTTAAAGCTGAATACTAAACTGATCTTTAAAAACACCTCTTTCCGAAGTATGAAGGAATGGGGTGTGAATGTCTTTTGTTCCTATTAAAAATCTTAGAGGGTTCTCTTTATTAATTCAAAGTATTTTGCTTTCCTTAAAGCTGAATACTACCATGATCTTTAAAAACACCTCTTTCCGAAGCATGAAGGAATGGGGTGTAAAAGGCTTTTGGTTTGTTTGTTATATCTGCAACCTCACTGATTACCATCTTTTGATACTTGCTCTTTGATGAAGTGGTACTAAAAATATCATTAAAAAGTGTTGATTTTTAGAACAGCTTAATTATTCTGCTTTGCCGGGTTGAATTAGAGCAGACATCGGTATAATGAGCCTGTTAGGAGCAGCTATGTGCCAGCCTTTGCAGCATAGGATTACTGCCAGGAAAAGGCTGCCATAGTTGCTGCTGCCGGGCTTGGTGAATGGTACCGATCATACTGCTCTAAGGAAGATGAGCCAAAGCTGAATACAACAATGATTTCTACAAACACCTCTTTCCGAAGATGAAAGAATGGGGTGTGGGGGGTGTCATCAGAATTGTTTTGATCTTTTTTTTGATCATTCCCAAAGCTTCTTTCTTTATAATAGTTATTTTCTTTTCTTGATACTTTTTTTTATGTGATGCTTTAGAATCTTCAATCATTTCTGAACTTTTAGGTTAAAGTTATAAATGCTAGAATAATTAGCAATTAAGTGAATTCTACACTTTTGCATCATGCCTTTTTACAGAATACACATAAAACTGGATGGTCAGGAAGTCCGGGAGTTTACAATAGAAGATCCAAGAAAAGATATCGAACTTGTTTACCTGGATTATAAAAAGCGGGTAAATGCAAAGAATGGGACGGGTAGGGTTATTTATTTCGATCTTGTGATGATCGCTGAAGCCAGCCGGTCTTACCAGGAAGACCGGGAGGAGGTTGTAAAACCGGAGAATAATTATGGAGTAACTCCCGCCAAGAAAGTAGAAATTTGGAGAAAAAAGAAACGGGAAAGTTCCAATTCATTACCCACCTTGGGTGAAAGGGCTAAAAAAAGGGAGGGCATTTAATTAAAATTCATGCATACAATTGAAGTACCGGTAACGTATAAAAATGAAAATTTACTTTTTAATGCTACTTTTTTACAGGCGGGATATACGTATAAATTCGAAGTGGATCTAAATGGAATAAATGTTTTTTTTGAACCTGATGAGGAACAATGTTATAGAGCACTTGTAGCTCCTGAAATGATTCATACAATAAATATTGACGGGGAATTACTGAAATTAATTGCCGAAAGCTTAAAACATCTTTTAAAGTAAAGTATGACTACACACATATGTCATCCCAAATGTATTGCGCCAAATCGACTAACATATCTTTATTCAATGATGGTATCTTTAAGGAGAAATTCAGGATTGTTCGTACTTTCGATAATAAAACGTTGTGTGCAACCACAACGACCATTGACCTCATTTGTGAGTGAGACATTAAATAAAATGAAGCATTATGAAAAAAGCACTTTTAATTTATATCCTTTCTATGTTTTATTTATGCTCACATGCTCAAAATGAACTTACATGTGAAGAATTAATAGCAAACGGTTACACTCAACAATTTTGCAATTATAATGGTAAGTACGCTTACAAAAACATTCCATTTGAGAGCAGTTTCAATTTTGTTTCTTCTAAATTTAAGCTGACGAAGAATACATATTCAGATAACAGGTTTGATTGCAAAGATGTTGATGTTTTAAGGTGGGCGACCATAACATTCGATAATTGCATTTTTGATTACTCTTCAGGCGATAAACTTGATGGTATTCAATTACAACTTTTTAATAATTCATTAACGACAATCCCGGAGATTAAATCTAAGATTAAGCAAGTTAAAAATTATCTCACATTATACTTTGGAAAACCTGAAAAGTTTCCAGGTGACGGTAACGACATGTGGTCAGGAGATAAAATATATATAGTAATCGCACCCCCAAACGAAAAACTGCAATCAGGTGCAGTTATAGCAATCTATAGAACAAATATAAACCCAATTGACGATTTATAACGGAGTAACAAATCCAAAATGGGCACGAATAACCGTCATTAGAGGGACAGTATCTTTAATTATTTAAAAAAATATAAAACATGAGAGAGCAAAAAGTATTAGGGTATGAGTTAGTTAAAGCAGAAACAAGCGAAAGCTTAACTGCTAAAGTTCGCCTAAAGGTACAAGGTGGCGACAACTGGGAACCTGAAGGTAGCGCAATATTTACAGTTGAGGTCTTTGAAGATAAAAGTACAAGAATTACTTTTTATCAGACTATGTTTCGGTATAATCAAATTTGACCTCCGAAACAAATCTAAGCCTTATATTGATACCATCCAGAATCCACAATTTACCATTATTGTTCTCCGGGAGTGTGCGCTTTATCTTTCTTCTTATTCTTTTCTTCAGCGAATCTTAAACACTTGTAAAGAGTTGCTGTCGATACGGAAAACATTTCGCAGATTTCAGCAATAGAGTTTTCTTTAGAATCGTAAGCCAATTTAATAGATCCTGCCTTTTGTTGAAAGGCTGTAGAAAGACCTGGCTTTCTGCCTCCCTTCCTTCCTCTTGCACGTGCCGCAGTTAGTCCCGCTTTTGTACGTTCTCTGATTAGTTCCCTCTCAAACTCGCAAGAAATCCGAAAATATTAAAGAACAATCTTCCTTGTTTTGAAAGTTCTCTAATGGAGGATGCATCTTTTTCATAAAATGCAATGGTGAAAATGAAGTAAACTTTTTAAAATCTTTTATTAGATGCATTTGATCATAATAGCCACATGAATAAGCAATGTCAGTCCAAGAGCGAAAAGAGTTGTAAATTTTTAGATTTATAGCCGAATTGAGTCGTAAAATGCGGGCGTAGTATTTTGGATTAACGCCAACCTGTTCTTCAAATTGCACTTCAAATGTTTGCATGGTCATATTACAGTCTGAAGCAAGCTTTTTTATAGAATAAGTGCCTTTCTGTTTCACTAGAAAATCAGAAGCTCCCATAATTTCCGTGTGCTTATACTTCGTTTTTTGAGTCATTAATTTTCTATATAAGTAAATTTCCAGATGTGCTATACAAGATGAAACATCTTTTAAATAATGCATCTCCTCGTGTAATAGCTCTACCTCACGTGACAGAATATTTTTAGTATCACATAATCTATCTACAAGCTCTTTTGGACTTACATTAAAAAGGAAAAAAAAACCTACCGGAGTAAAATGAATAGTTAAGAGCTTAATTTGCCCATTATAAACAACAAAGCCTTTAGTTGATGTTTGAATTCCTGAGAAACAACAATCGGCAGTGCTGTTTTTATCAACCACATACGAGGATTTCTTTTTGTCAAATTCTTCGAAATCGAAAACTTTGCAATGAAGATGAAATGATATCATCATTTCATGTTCGGCAGTAATCACCTTAGAAAATGCAATCCCATCAGTATCAAATTTCCTCACTGCAAAATATTTTATAAAAGGCCTCAAAAAAGGATTAGCTAGTATAAAATGGGTGTTTACTTTTATCATGTTGCAATTTTCAGATAATAAAAATCTTGATTTTTTACTATTTTCAAATAGAGCGGTGAAGTAAATTACATCACGTAAGTCGTTAAACAATAGAAAATATCTTGCAAATTTCAAAAAACTATTTAGGTACACTTCTAAATAAATTATAAACTGTACCCTTATTTATTGTTATCTTTTTTAATTGGAATTATAGCATAGACCGTTTCCATCGCAGACAAGTATTATAGTATATCAAAGAATTTTGAAACTAATGAAACGTAAATTTTAAGAAGACAAATAACTTACTTACAGAATCAAGTGTCTATACTGAAAAATCTGTAGTGGTGGCGAAAATAAAACGTTTGACAGTAAAAAAATGATTATGGATAATAACAAACAACGCGATATCAGGGACCGTAGATTTGGTGAGGTTGAATTACCAGAGAAGCTCGAACCATTAACTAAAGGACCCATACCGTCGCCTAAAGACCTTGGACCGCTTGAGCAATTGCTGGGAGTATGGAAAGGATGCGGAACGGGGTGGAACATGATCGCATTGCCATCCACCTCTGCGGGGTCTAAATTTCGGGTACTGATGAATCAGTACGATGAAGAACTTAAATTCGACTTCATTGACGATAAAGTTCCCAATAGAGGTCTTTTGAGGCCTGACAATCCTGGTTCTGACCATGACCAGTTAGTTGTCACCATAGATTACCAGCAGAAAATTGCTCAAATAGTTGCTGAGGATCGGCCAAGCTCCGGTGGATTAGCAGGTGGCGCAGATCTACCGATTCATCATGAACCAGGCTTGTGGTTGTATGCAAAGAATCTCAAGCCTAAAGATGATAAAATTATTGGTGATCAAGTGACAGAAGAGAATATAGATGTCGCACGGCTGGCATCGGTACCGCATGGGAACTCGGTTCTTGCTCTTGGCAATTCAAATTCTTATGCTGGCAGGCCGGTTATTCCGCCCTTGAGCGGACTGCCATCAGGCCGTTTTGAGGACGTTCGTACTCCGGATTACGATTTCAGAGATGCAGCTCACCCTGACCCGTACCTTGAGCCGTTTAGGCATTACATTAACCACCCGTATAGGGGAAACATGGGTGTCGGATTTCCCGGATTCAGTCCAGCTGACATGAACGCACTTCTTCGTTTCGCTAACAAGGGTGTTGACATTGTTCGAACAACGACTTTGACCGTCGACACGGATCGGAAAAGCGGCGGGATAACAAATGCACCCTTTTCAGTTCGCGAGGCCGAGCCGGTCAGTATGAAATCGACATTTTGGATTCAGGAACTCGACAAAAAAGATAAGTTTGGAAAGCCGGTACTGCGGCTGCAGTACTCGCAAGTCGTCATGCTAAACTTTTTCCATCCGCGCCAGGATGAATTTCCCGGGCGAGCCTCCTGGCCGCACATCAGTATCGCCACCTTGGAGAAGGTGCCATCGGGGTACAAGATTTTGCCAGGTTAATACCAACTTGTCTAATTCTTGAGCTATTTTGCGATAAAGAAAGGAAGAAGTCGGCACACCATGTATACAAAATACTACCGGTCCGGTACCGGTATCCAAAGCGAATGTTCTTACTCCATCTACAATGGTGTAATATCCATTTTCTTCATGCTGTAATATGATATCGTCTGTTCGTTCTTTACTTGACATATTTGTTCATGTTAACATGGAGTAAGGTGTATTTATCCTAAGAATGAGTTGACGCGATTCCACAATAGTGACTCTAGTCCTTTCCCTGAAGTAGGAAATTGAAAAATATAATGACAAACGCCGTTAATAAAAAGCTTTCCTAAGATCTGAGGCTGCCATGTTTTCTGCATCCATCGCCTGAGGAACTACTGAGCCCATACCGAAAAATTCATGTGTAACACCCTGGTATAATTTATAATTTACAGTAACTCCTGCCGCCTGCAGCTTTTCGGCCAGTGTTTTTCCTTCGCTCTGCAGGGGATCAAGTTCAGCACCTATAATAGTGGTAGGTGGCAGCTTGGCAAGGTTAGCATTTACCAGGTCAATCCAAGGGTTCGACAAGTCTGCGGATGAATTAAGATAATACTTTAC
>JBBSRA010000080.1:0-5874 GCA_038243515.1 Caryophanales bacterium | reverse complement strand
TTTCAAAAGGCATTAAAAGATGATGGTGGGACTTACAGTATCCATCATCCTTCTGATCAATCAGATCTATCTGAATCTAAGACAAACACTTACAGCATAGCGGGAATGACCTGCAATGGTTGTAGAGACCATGTGGAGAAAATTCTTTTGAATATAGAGGGTGTTTCAAATGCCACGGTCAATTTAGAGACTAAAGAGGCGACCATTGAAACGGTAAATCATATGCCACTAGAAAATTTTCAAAAGGCATTAAAAGATGATGGAGGGACTTACAGTATCTCTAGTTTGGGAGAGCATCATCACAAGGATGAGGTTCCCTCTTCTGCAGGAATTAAAAAAGGAAAAGGCACCGGTACTTTTTATTGCCCGATGCATTGCGAAGGCGATAAAACCTACGATAAGCCAGGCGATTGCCCTGTATGCGGTATGGATTTAGTGGAAGAGCAGAAATTATCGACTTCAAATTCTGAAGAATGGACCTGTCCAATGCACCCGGAAATTGTAAAAGATGAACCAGGTGCTTGTCCTATTTGTGGAATGGATTTAGTGCCCATGCAACCCGACCTTTCTTCGGAAGATAAAACCTATAAAAAATTATTGAAGAAATTTTGGATAGCATCGGTGTTCACTTTGCCGATTTTCATAATTGCCATGAGCGAGATGCTCAATAATAATCCATTATACGATATACTAGATCAGAAGAATTGGAATTGGGTTCAGTTCGGTTTGTCTATCCCAGTTGTTTTTTATGCGACCTGGATGTTTTTTGAACGGGCTTATAGAAGTATCAAAACATGGAATCTCAATATGTTCACGCTTATAGGTATCGGTGCAGGCGTCGCTTGGTCGTTCAGTGTTGTTGGTATGTTCTTCCCAGATGTCTTTCCGAGCCAATTCAGATCCGATTCTGGTGCGGTACACGTTTATTTTGAAGCAGCAACAGTCATATTGACCTTGGTACTTTTAGGTCAGCTTTTAGAAGCGCGTGCCCATAGTAAAACCACTTCTGCAGTGAAAGAGCTGCTGAAGTTGGCTCCAAACAAAGCTACAAAAGTAGTGGATGGCCAAGACATTGAAGTCAGCATCGATAAAATAGAATTGAATGATATTCTAAAAGTAAAACCGGGCGATAAAATTCCGGTGGATGGCGCGATAACTGAAGGTGTTACTACCATTGACGAATCCATGATTACCGGCGAACCTGTTCCTGTGGATAAATCAGAAGGCGATAAAGTGAGCAGCGGAACCATTAACGGCAATCAATCCTTTTTAATGAAGGCTGAAAAAGTGGGAAGTGATACCTTATTGTCTCAAATTATTCACATGGTTAACAATGCCAGTAGAAGTCGTGCGCCCATTCAAAATTTAGCCGATAAAGTATCGGGTTACTTCGTGCCTGTTGTGGTTTTAATTTCTTTAATCACTTTTGCAGTTTGGGCCATTTGGGGACCAGAACCCGCTTATGTTTATGCATTGGTCAATGCTATTGCGGTGTTGATAATTGCCTGTCCATGTGCTTTGGGATTAGCAACACCAATGTCTGTTATGGTAGGAGTGGGCAAGGGCGCTCAAAATGGTGTATTGATAAAAAATGCTGAAGCACTAGAAAATTTGGATAAAGTTGACACTTTGATCATTGATAAAACAGGAACGATTACCGAAGGAAAACCGACGGTTGAAACAATTGGCACTTTCAATAATGGCTTTAGTGAAAGCGAAGTGTTACAGTACATCGCATCATTAAATAGCAATAGCGAACATCCCCTAGCAGAAGCCACGGTTAAATACGGTAAGGAACAAAAATCCGAAATTATAAAATCAGACGCCTTTAGTGCTGTTACTGGTAAAGGTGTCGAAGCGACTATCAACACTAAAAAAGTAGCCTTGGGTAATCCAAAAATGATGGAATATGCGCAAGCAGAAATAACCTCGCAAATGCATGAAGAAGCTAAAATCTTTCAAAAGCAAGGTAAAACGGTGTCTTATTTAGCTGTTAATAAACTTGTTGTTGGCTATGTCGTTATAGGCGATAAAATCAAAGCCACAAGTGCAAAAGCCATTAAGGAACTTCAAGACAAAGGTATTGACGTCATCATGCTTACAGGAGATAACCATGATACAGCTCAAGCCGTAGCCTCCGAACTCAACCTTGCTAACTTTAAAGCGAGCATGCTTCCTGAAGATAAACTTAGAGAGGTAGAGCGTTTGCAAAAGGAAGGCAAAATAGTGGCCATGGCTGGCGATGGCATTAATGATGCACCAGCCTTGGCAAAAAGTGATGTGGGTATTGCTATGGGGACAGGTACAGATGTGGCTATTGAAAGTTCCATGATTACCTTGGTAAAGGGCGATTTACACGGTATCGTAAAAGCAAAACATTTAAGTCACGCCGTAATGACGAACATCAAGCAAAATCTTTTTTTCGCACTCGTTTATAATACATTAGGAGTGCCGATTGCAGCAGGTGTTTTATTTCCTTTTTTCGGAATATTATTATCCCCAATGATTGCAGCTTTAGCGATGAGTTTTAGCTCGGTTTCTGTGATTGCCAACGCCTTACGATTAAGAACAATCAAAGTTTAAATTTAAATTCAAATTAATATGGAAAATTCGAAACAATACTCAAGCAAAGGAAAATACAGAACATTCTTTTTCATGTTGGCGTGCTCATTTGTCGCCATGTATATTACTATGTATTTAAATACCTATTCCATAGACCACGTCTATTTCAGCTTAACTCGTTTTTATATGACCTGTCTAGGTATTTCAGCCATGGCAGTAATCATGTGGTTCTTTATGCGAAAAATGTATACCAACAAAAAGAAGAACATTATTGTTCTTGCTGGAAGTTTCGTGCTATTCTTTACTGCATTAGGTCTGGTTAGAGCGCAAAAACCAATTATAGGCGACTTACTTTGGTTGCGTGCAATGATTCCGCATCATTCGATCGCTATATTAACGAGTGAAAGAGCGGATATCCAAGATCCAGAAGTTAAAAAGCTGGCAAATGATATTATTGAGGCACAACGAAGAGAAATTGAAGAAATGAAAACGATGATAAAACGATTGGAAAATGAAAAATAAACAAGTATTCATATATGTTAGCCTACTTGCCGTTGGGATCATTTTAGGCTGGGCGTTCTTTGGTGGTTCATCAACTGCAGAATTAGAACATGATCATGAAGCAGTAGCAGAAACTAATCAAATGTGGACCTGCTCCATGCACCCACAAATTATGCAACCAGAACCAGGCGATTGTCCTATTTGCGGGATGGACTTAATACCCGCTGATGCAGGTGGAGAAGGTCTTGCAATGAACGAAATAAAAATGACAAAGAATGCTATGGCTTTGGCCAATATCCAGACGGTTATTGTGGGCGACGCATCCAGTCCTGATGGAAATACCTTGATGCTCTCGGGCAAAATTATGGCTAACGAAGAAGCGAATGCAGTGCAAGCCAGTTATTTTGAAGGACGAATAGAAAAGCTAAATGTTAATTTTACCGGAGAAGAAGTGCATAAAGGTCAATTATTGGCAACTATTTACGCACCAGAACTTGTTGCTGCACAACAGGAGCTTTTGACAGCAGCTTCCATGAAAGCATCACAACCTGCTTTGTATAATGCCGTACGCAATAAATTGAAGCTCTGGAAAGTTTCCGAAGACCAAATCAATCAAATTGAGACCTCTGGAAAAGTACGGGAAAATTTCCCCATCTATGCGACGGTTTCCGGCACGGTTTCCGAAAAATTGGCCGAGCAAGGCGATTATGTTAAACAAGGACAACCGATTATTAAAGTCAGTAATTTAGGAACGGTTTGGGCGATGTTTGATGCTTATGAAAATCAACTGTCACAGCTTAAGAAAGGTCAGAAAATAATTGTAACCACGAATGCTTATCCTAATAAAGAATTTGAAGCTACAGTTTCCTTTATCGACCCAACCCTAAATACGACCTCTAGAACCGTTTCAGTAAGGGCGACCTTAAATAATAAAGAGGCCATTTTGAAACCAGGAATGTTTGTAACTTCTAACGTAGAATTGTCAAAAAGCACAACCACTGAGTCGCAAATAAGTGTTCCGGCGTCAGCAGTACTTTGGACGGGAAACAGGTCTTTAGTCTATGTGAAAACAAATCCTAACGAACCTATTTTTGAAATGCGCGAAGTTGGCTTAGGAGCCAAGAATGGTGAAATGTACACTATTATCGACGGACTAAAAAATGGAGATGAAATTGTTACTAACGGTACTTTTACTGTAGATGCCGCAGCGCAATTACAAGGCAAAAAATCAATGATGAATAATGAAGTTGAGCAAACTATTGCAGACCACGATGGGCACACAGGAATGGATCTGGGATCTTATAATAAGAATGAAAGGTTAAAAGTATCCACTGATTTTCAGAATCAGTTGAAAGTGGTATTTAATGACTATGTCTATTTGAAGGATGCCTTGGTTAAAGATGATTCGAAAAAAGTATCAGAGGATGCTAAAAGCTTGCTAAATCATTTAGGGAACATCGACATGAAATTGTTATCAGATGATAAAGCACATCAGCATTGGATGACGCTCGAAAGTGAAATTAAGAATTCTGCCAATGCCATCGCATCTGAAAAAGGAGTAAAAGTGCAAAGAGATCATTTCACTAATCTATCACTACACTTAACAAGTGCTATTGAAACCTTTGGTGTTAATGAAAAAGTTTATCTTCAATTTTGTCCCATGGCAAATAATGATCAAGGTGGCTATTGGTTAAGCAAGGAAGAGCATGTTCTAAATCCCTATTTCGGTAACGCCATGTTAAAATGCGGAGAAGTAAAACAAATCATAGAATAATCAAAATCAATTAACGACTTTCAAATTTCCAAACCTTGAGTTTTTAATGAGAAGTTACGATCGTAAAAACAGCATTGTAAACGAGATGAGTAACAATTTATTTTTGCGTGTAGCTTTCCGGTTAGCTTTAGGCATTATAAGTTGTAAAAACGAAGCGCAATAAGAGGTAAAAACAACCTTTACCGAAGTTTCTAAAGAAATCGGTATGGCAGATTTGTCCTTTGGTGTGAGAGGCAATTGCGCTATGTGTGACAAACTATAAAACAAGCGCCATACGCTTTAGTAGGTATTAAGCGCCTCATGGAATGTCTATAAAAGGAAAGATGATGTGTTTTTTGATGCTATCAAAGCTGACACTAAGGCAATTCATAATGCCATTCCATCATCAGGTTATGATACCGAAAAAGCTACTGGTGATTTAGATGCTTACGAAAAAGACATAGCTGTTGCACATATGATCATGACTTGGAGATGGCTCAATAGGACATGATTTTTTGGAGCCTTTTATAGCGTCAATGACGTTCTAACTCAAAAATTTAAGCCCATTATCAATACGATATTTGGGCTTTTTTTGTATAAATTATGCCAGGTGTGTGATCACTCTATAGAAAAGACAAGCTACAATCTTATCCTTCTGAAATTCTCTGAAAAACATGATTATTACAAAACTGAGGAGTTCTAGGAATTCCTGATTCTAGAATGAAAGACTTGTAAATCAAATGACAATAGATTTTTAATGAATTTTGAATATTCAGGGATTTGAGTTGGAGAGATTAATTTCGTTGTTAACTTAACCTCTATTCTGTTAAACTTTCCGCCCATTAAGAACAAGATTTAAAGTGTTTTCAGGTAAATAATCGAGATTTTTAAAGTGCTTCGTAACTTTGTTAATTAGGTTAATAGAGGTCAGTATCTAAATACGTATCTTTATTGTCAGTAAATACATAATATTATGGATGTTTTTAAAGGTCAAAATCTTCTAGAGTTCTCTGATCGGTTCAGAACTAATGAAGATTGCAAGAAATACTTAGCATCAA
>JBBSRA010000079.1:0-6047 GCA_038243515.1 Caryophanales bacterium | reverse complement strand
GCAGCAGGAATAATTGCTTTTTTTACTTGCATGTCTTCACCTTCCTATCCTTATTTGCTATTCGATTATGGCTTAATGATAACACCTTTTTACAGTAAAGCTATTTTCCATATAAAAATAACAGAAAATTGAATTTTTAAACACAATCCTATTAAGACATAAAAGGCTCATGTCAGAAAGAATTCTGACATGAGCCCTTTAGTTACTATCCAATATTTTTGATAACGGATGAATGCCTAAACTTTGAATAATGAGTGACAAAATGACAACTGAAAAACTGAGTGAAATTAATTCGTCTGTTTCTCCGTTGGCCATTACACCTAATTGGAGCAATAAAAATACCGACATCGATCCACGTATTCCAGACCATGAAATTAATAATGACTTTTTCCAAATGACTCCGTGTTTTCTTCCAGCTAGTAGCTGAAACGTGCCACTAATAATTATGAAACGAACCGCAATGCTTGCGAATAAAATGAGGACAGCCAAAATCCAATTATCCCACGATAAGTATTGTGTTGCTTCTATACCAATCAGCAAAAATAACAAAGACAAAAGCGATGGCTCGACAACGCTCCAAAACCCAGATAAAGCTTCACGGTAATGATCTTCTTTATTGGTATGAGAAAACTCCCAAGATAACATAATCCCTGCTGAGACTGTCGCAAGTACCCCTGAAAATCCAAAGCCTTCAGCAAGTTGAAACGTACCGTATGCCAGTACGATACTCAGCATCACTTGATAATCTTTATGGTGTGTAATATGAACCGCTTTACTCAATAACCAGCCAAACCCTACTCCCAAAGTAATGCCACCTGCTGATACATAAAGAAAATCACCTAACACAGACAGTACACTAAATGTTTGAGATTGAAGATACATGCCTGACAATACCGTAAATAACACAATGCTCGTGCCATCATTAATCATCGATTCTCCGTCAACAATATCCGCAATGCTTTTATCTGGTGCAGATTTTTTCAAAATCGACACAACAGAAGCGGGATCCGTCGGTGCTAAAATTGCTGCAGCTACGAATGCACCCATTAACGAAATTGAAAAAAACCAGCCACCTATCCAGTAAATCGTTAGTCCAACTAAAATAATGGTTAAAGCAAGTCCAACTGTACTTAGAAGACCAATCATACCCGCATTTTTTCTTAGCGCTTTTGCCGAAAACTGATAAGCCGATACGAACAATAACCCCGGCAAAAAAACATCATAAATTAACGTCTCTGTTACTGTACTCCCTGTAAAATACGGAATAAAAGACAAACCAATCCCGATTAAGACGAGCACGACGGGTACTGGAAAGTTTTCTTGTTTTTTATCAATGGTAAATACTAAATACCCAATGCATAACAAAATCATTACGACTGCAGCTGACATGTCTATCTCCTCCAAAACCCACTTGTTCTTTTAATCATAACAGAACAACCGGGCAGCCTCTATTGCATCCGGCTGTCCGGTTGTTCACATACCTTCTTCTTGTAATCGCCGTTTAATTTGTAAATAGGATGTCACTTCAGCCAGTTCTTCTTTGTTAACAGGCTGGTCATCTACTACTACTTTAATTGAGTTGGAAAGCGGGAGTTGAAGTAAATCTAACGTGTTAGCCTTTTGGTCTCGCTCTAATATATAATCTACAGATACATCATAATAATCCGCTAATAATTCCAAATGGGATACACTAACTTGCTTTTTAGCACTTTCATAACCCCACACCACCGATTTCGCAAAACCCAGTGCTTTTGCTACATCGTCTACACTCATTTGACGTTTTTCTCTTAAACTTTTGAGTCTGTTGCCTATTCTCTCCATTTAAACGCCTCCTGTTATTGTAATGGTGGTATCTATAGTATGTTACCCACTCTACAGCTGTTTGAAAACTTAAAAACCAGTGCTCGATCCTAATTAAAAGCTAAATACCTATTAAAATCTGAAATTTCAGCCTATTGTACCTAAGTTGTGCTAGAATAGAATTAATTCAACGCGAAAGTAGGTATTATGATGCTAAAAAAAGCTAGTTTTATTCTATTTATTGCACTTGTAATCATCGTAATCACCGGAGAAAAAAACTTGAAAAACCTACAAGTGTCAGAACAAGCAGCATTTCTGCCAGAAATTGAAACAGTGCAAGCACAACCTGCGAGCTTTTCTGAGAAACTAGCAACAGGACTGCCTGTAACGATTGTCTTTCTTGGTGATTATGTTACTTCTGCAGACTCACTACCAGATGGCAATCCAAATCATGTTACGTTGTTGACCGAGTGGTTCGACGACCAATATCCAAACCAAGTCACAACGATTAATGCAGGCATGAACGCCAATACGATTTCTCATATGAAAGAGCGAATAGAAAGGGATGTGTTAAAACATGCACCCGATTTGGTGATCATTTCTACTGGTTTGAACGATGCTCTTGGGGCATGGAAAATTTCAGTGGATGAGTATGATAAAAATTATCAAGCAGTAATTGATGAAATTCTTGCTATAGGTGAAAGCGAAGTATTAATTCGAACGCCAAACCCTACCAATTCAGTAGAAAAAAACAAAACGATGCTTCCTTATATGCGCGCGAGTCGGGATTTTGCAAAAAGAGACAATGTCTACGTCTTTGATTTTTACAAAGTGATGGCAGATGAAATACACGCAAAAGATATTTCTCAAGTGGCTTTTATGCAAAATACGTTTTATCCGAATACGAAAGGACAAGCCTATTTATTCGATAAATTTAAAACTTATTTAACGACTGAATATATTCAACCATAAAAAAGCGTTTGGCGATAAATCTCTCGCCAAACGCTTTTCGGTAGTTATTTCACTAATAGATTTCTTGCTTCTCTAAACTCTCTAATATGATGATCTAAAATATGGCCTTTTTCGATGACCATTGAATTCTGAATCATGTCCGTCCAATTGCCTTTGACGAAGTTATCGACCATTGGCGAAAAGCCTTCGCTCAATACTTTTGTTACCGTGTGTGGAAACATAGCCGGTGTATTGTCTACTGTGTAATGGATGATGCCGTCAACTGTATAAACGGGATCATCAATCGTAGATGGACGCGAAGTTTCAATTTCCATGTTCGGGTCACAACTTACATCAACGATCATTGCGCCTTTTTTAAGACGAACTAAATCTTCTTTGTAAATAATACGATCTGTACGAGTTGTATCCCACATTACGCAGTTCACTAAGACATCGTAGTTGCCCATGTTTTTCATAAACAACGACTCTAGCTTACGTCCGTAAACATCAACATCTGCACCTAAGCCATGAAGAATGCGTAGAACGCCTTTTGTCGTGTGACCGTTTCCAAGAACCGCCACTTTTGTTTCGTACGGCATTTTGCCGCAATATTGATATGCTTGTAAAATAGCTGCTTCTCCAGCAACTTCGCGGTTACGATAGAAAATGTAACGGCCATCTTCGAACATTTCTTCCCAAGCGATAACCGTATGGTCGCCTGCAAGAACCGAATCGGTAAACGCGATATCTTGAACGGCATGAGCCCATCCAATCAGCAATTTCCCAGGTGTAAGTTGATCAAAATAATCCGCGTTGCCGAGTTTTACATCAACAATCGCGTCACATTTTAATACTTCTTCACGTGAAACAAATTGTGCTCCTGAAACCGCGTACTCCGCATCTGCATAACCAAGTGCATCACCGTATCCTACTTCAAAGTACAATTGCTCGATGTTTTTAATATTCGGCATGTCCTTTGGCAAAAGCGCTCTTCGTTTTTCATTGTTTTTATGACTAATGACAAATCCTATCGTGTAAATAATAAAACCTCCAATTAATGAAATAATGTAACGCTTGGTCCGCATCCACTAGACATGTCCTAGAACAGCGACCAAACAAGTTTCAAAAATTGCTAAGTAAATTTGTCTATTCATGTCTCTTCCGTAAAGCTGACCTACTCTGAATCATACCATATTTTAGAAAATTTATAAGTACTTTAGAACGAGCTACAAAAATAAACACATCTCGTGTTCACAGAAAGTCTACGCAAAACCTATAGCTGAAAAAACGAGAGTATCTGTTTAGTTTTTTATAACCCACAAAAAAACCCATTAGAAACCTAATGGGTTTTACTTAACAGATTAATGCAACATGATCGATCCACCATCAGCCATCAATGTTTGTCCGGTCATGTATTTCGAATCTTCCGAAGCTAAGAATACAGCAATTGGTCCGATGTCATGTTCCAAGTCACCAAAACGACCGAGTGGAATGTTGTTTTTCACTTTTTCATAGTATTCTGGTTGTGCTTTGGCCCATTCGCGTACGCCAGGTGAATCAGCTACTGGACTAATCACATTCACATTAATACCAAACTGACCCCATTCGTTTGCAGCCACACGTGAAATGCCACGGATGGCTTCTTTGGCCGCCACATAAGCAACTTGTGTCGAATGCCCTTCTAAACCAGCTCCCGATGCAAAGTTAATAATACTTCCTTTTGTTTCTTTTAAGTAAGGAAGCGCTGCTTGCATCAAATAGAACGTCGGATAAAATCCAGTACCAAAGGACAAATCAATATCTTCTTGCGTGGTGTCTTCGATTAGTTTTTGTTTAGATGCATGCGCATTGTTCACTAAGACATCCAGCTTACCGTATTTCTCGATTACGGTATCAATAATGCCGCTTAGTTTTTCACGTTCCATCAAATTGGCTTTAATAAACGTTGATTGAGGTGAAATAGCTTGCAATTCTTTTTCCATTGCTTTGCCTGTTTCTTCGTTTAAATCGACAACCGCAACAATCGCACCTTCTTTAACCATTGCTTTTGCCATACCTCCGCCAATACCGCCAGCTCCGCCGGTAATAATGACCACTTTATCCTGTAATTTTTTCAATCTAAACATCTCCTCAATTATTTCTACGCTTTAAGTTTACTACTTAACGTAAACATATCAAAAAATCAGCTCACAGGAGATTTTAGACAAGGCTCCTGCGAGCTGATAGTTTACTCTTTATAAACTAACTGGTTTTTCAGCATGTTCACTAAATAGTCCATATCTTCTTGGCTATAGCGTTGGTCACAAGGCAAAGGTAAAATATTTAAAGCATATTGATATTCGATGCTGTTTTGTGGGCAGTCTTCAAGAACGTTTGGCCATAGTAACGGAATGTAAATTTTTTGTTCGGCTAGTTTTTTTCGACTGACCATACCGTTTTCTACGAACAAAGGATATGCGAACGGACCAATCGGTGTTGTTAATTTTAACGGATTTTCAGTCGCTAGCAATTCGTGCAAATAGGCATAGTTTTCATTTCGTTTTTGAATCGCGCGATCTGTATCGATTGCGCCCATTAAGTGGCTCGTCAAGTTTGACATGGTTCGGAGCGGTACGTTTGACAGTTTATCGTTGCTGTTACGAAAATCAACATAATAGTCGCTAGCTGAACTTTCGCTACGACCGAGTACATGCTCCATACGATCTTTTGATTGGTCTTGCTCGAGTGATTCAGAGAGCTGCGCATCGGTCGCCAAATAAGCGCCATCTGGCAAGCCAAAGTATTTACGACATGAGTAAATAGTATCGACCTCTTCTAATGGTCGTTGAAAAAAAGCTTGGCTATGATCCATAATTAACTGATGGTAACGCGCCTTTAGGGCTTTGATCTTTTCATCTGTAATTTGTCCATATAAATTGACAACATATAAGTATTCTCCTGCTCCCAATTGTTTATCAAAGATTGGTTGAAACTGCTCGTCTACAGAATAATAGTCAAACTGACAGCCACTTTTTGTGATCAAGTTACTGACCGAGTCGCATAAATACCAAGGAATATGTATTTTCGTGATGTGACGCGCTTTTATTAAATACAGCAATGAATTACTGCCACTATTGAGTGCTAATAAATCACTATAAAATGGTTGATCGACTAAATCTCCTAGTCCAAAATAGCCACCAATTTCTTTCATGTTGAGCCCTCCTTTTATCGGACTAGTCGAGCCGACCGCACCTTATTTGAAAGTAAGCGCACCTCAACTCGCTAAGACCGCACCTCGTAAGTCCTTTTCCGCACCT
>JBBSRA010000078.1:0-6066 GCA_038243515.1 Caryophanales bacterium | reverse complement strand
ATCAATAAAAAATAAAAGAAGCACACTGATTTATTATTTAGCCACCTTGCTCAAATAAACGAAAAAGAGAAAGCAAATGCCAATACCCAGCAACTGCTTTCTCTTTTACTAGCTTCCGATAACCTGTGATATGTAAACTAAGAATTGATAGAGATTCTTTTTTATCCATTTACACATAATCCTTGATGCTCTATCCACCTACTTCCATTTTCAACTAATTTATGACAGTGTTGTAATTTAGTAAACTATTATGAGAAAAATAACTGTTAATTTACTTGAAAAAAGTTAAAAAGGAGGATTCGTATGATCTTAATTTTAGCTGCTTATATCGCTTTGCTAAGCTTTGCTGTCCATAAAATCGCTGGAAACGATAAGGAGAGATGGATCAATGCTGGTTATCTTACCGCTTTTGTACTCCCTCTTGTAGTTCATTTTCTTATTCTTAATATTGTAGGCGCTATTACTGGTGCTGGGATGGGTGCAAGTGCTACTGGATTATTATTCGCAGTTGCAACATCAATTACCGGATTTGTCTTTTTGTATATCGGTTACGTCTCCAAAGCTGTACGCGACCATTAATATTATTTGTAGTGTCTTTTTATAAGGCACTTTCTTTTCATTCATAAACAATCCAATAACTAGAAAGCATTCGTAAAAGTACACATTTACGAATGACTCAAAAACAGCTGAAAATAGTAAAAAGAACGTTCGCAAAGTCTTTTTGACGTATTGTGGACGTTCTTTTTTCAAGAGATATTTTCGGCTGCCATTCATTAATCTCTCTTTGACTTTTTTTCTAAAATCCTTCACTGAAAAAAGAAGATGCACGAGCGATCAAACTCTTATAACATGAAACCAAAAGAGGTGATGAGTGTTTAATGATGACTCCGAGTGAAGTAAGTGCCAAATTAAATATCCAGCCCTCTACATTGCGAAAGTATTCGGCTTTGCTTGAACAAGAAGGTATTCAATTCAAACGAACCCATAAAAATGCCCGACTTTACACAGATAGCGAGTGTATAGCGATTGAAGGCATGATAGCGGTAGTACAGAGCGGTAAGAAATCGCTAGAAGAAGCTGTCATAGAGGCATCTAGTAGTTTAAAAAAGAACATCTCCATAGCGCCACGCGAGCGCGATAGCGACGACATAGCAGCTGCTACGCTAAATGAAGTCAAACAGCTGAAAATGCAGTTGCAGCAACAAGAAGAGCGCCAAAAAGAACGAGATATCATGTTTGTGGAAGTCCTGGAGAAAATGCAGCAGAAGATTGATCGAATGGAAGCGCAGCAGAAACAATTACTTGCACCAGTACCGGAAGAATCCGAGTTAGATGCGCCAGAATCGTCCTCACAGGAGCCAGAAAGCGAAACTCAAACGGTAACACCCAAAAAAGACACACGAAGTTTATGGGCCAGAATCTGGAACAAATAAAAGTTACTATTTCAGCGGAAATGAATGTAACTTATGTGCAGTTAAGTTACATTCACTTCAACAGAGAAGTATAACGAGAATGAATATGGGAGGGCCTCATGGAAAAAGTCTATACAAAGAGAGATTTAGAGAACTTGGAAGATCGATACGAGTTTTTATTTCCAGTTCCTTATGAGACAAATACAATTCCAGATAGATTGAGGGAAATCGGAGAGGCTTCTTTTGCTGCAATCACTAGCCAGTTGATCAAGGGCGAATTTTCTTTGATTGTATGTATTCCCCACCTTCCGGTGGTTAAAGTATTAAAGCAAGCCGAGATACTTAATACAAGCCATTCTTTTAAGGTCTTAAGAATATCGCCTCAACAGTACAATGCTGCTATCGAAGAATTTTTGATAGAAAACTCTATTGATTTGAAGTTTTTTTGGATAAAGGATATTCAAAAGTTGCAGTTTGAATTGCCAAAAACCAGTTATGAAAGAATAAAATTAGTGAACATGAATCAAAATGAACTTTATAGTTTTTGGCTAGAAGATCGGGAATGTACAATTACGACATGGAATTAAATGTGTCTTAACCAATTAAAATACTCGATGTGAATGTAACTTATTGTGAATTAAGTTACATTCGAAAAAGCCCCCCATCTGGAAAGGCTTTAATAAGACCCATAAATTTATTGAATGGTCCTTTGATGGAATCAGAGTAAAATCGAAAAATACAGACGTTTCTTTATTCATTCTTTTACCGTTTATCTTCAAAAAAGTTTATGTGTTCTTCTCTGCTACTTAGTTCAATAAAAAATGGATATAAACATATAAAAATTACGACCAAAATAGGAAATAAGCTTAACAAGATAACTACTGATATATCAAAGAAAATTTGAAGAAGAAGTGGAAATAAGACAATAATAATTAAAAAACCGGTTTTAGTTCTGGACTTTTTCGTTTGATATTGTTTTTCCCCACAATAAGGACATATCATTGCTGGATCTAATATCGTTGTTCTTTTAATCGTCTGCTTCCAATTCCACTTGTTATGACAATTATCGCAAGTTGGCATTTTCAAAACTCCTTTGAGAGGAAATTCGTAATAGTTTTACAACGTAGATTCAAATTTACCATAACATACGTAATATCATTTCCTAAATAAAGGAATTTTTGAATGTAACATAATAGCAATTAAGTTACATTCACTTCGGTAATTTCATTGGTTGCAAAACGGAAGACCAAAAATGGAGGTGCAACGGATGGAATACAGTGGCGGCTATTTTCTTCTTTCAGCAGCAAGCGCCAATCAAGCTTATTATCTTAAACAAGTGGTAGGCGGTGGATTCCGCGTTGAAAAGCTGATTTCGATGGATGATAAAGTGGGTGGAGTCTTTCCTGATCTCTTTGAAATCTGGGCAGGTCGAGAACCTGAAAAGCCGACACCGGTTCTATCCAAAACGGTGTTGGACAAGGTCTTGGTATCCATGGTGTTCGGGACGCTGGAGGATGCACTGGAAGGGTACCAAGAGGCCAAGCCTAAAGATCCGTCCGTTATTTTGATTGGGATTAGTCTGGACGAAAAGCATCTTCCGGACTTTCACGAATGGCGGGATCATAGCAATGACGAGAACGGCGAAGGGGTCGTCCTCTGCCTGGAGAAAAAGCAACCAGCTAGCAGCGGCGGGGTATTCGCCGGCTACGACATTGCGGGGTATGAAATGGGCGGGAGGTTCCTCTCTTTCCTGGGTAATGACTTGTTCCAAGATTACATAGCTCTTGATCGGCACCTTTCAATCAATGAATTCGGTCTGTTCCCAGAACAGCAAAAGGCGGAAAAGCTTGCTCGTTACACAAATGATGTGCTCAAGGATCTGATAGGAGCAGAAGAAGAATTGATGTGGTTACCGTGGAAAATCATGGTTTATGAAGGTCTCTAAGTTAAAATTTTTTTAGTTATCCAGTAGCACCATACTTACCTCTGTTGAATGTAACTTAATACTAAGGAAGTTACATTCAAATACCCAATTCACAGGGGCTTGCAAAATACCGGTGTTATGATATTTAGTAGTTTAAATTCGGTAAATCAATGTCGTAATCAATGCTTTTTAATTAATTTTAAGGGGGTTTATTTATGTTTTCAGTCGATGAGTATATCCGTTCGATCAAAGCCAATCTGGAGAAAGAATCCGATTCAGTAATAGCGAATATGAAAAAAATTTCTACATACAATTTTTCTTCTGACATAGACCTATTGGACTTTTCTCCATCCATCGAACCTACAAGATTCGAACTATCCATAGTCATGTTCTCCATGGATAGAGAGGGCAATGAAGTTTTCAACGAAGGAAATGACCAAACAGTTTTTACTGGAAGTGAAGAGGTCCTGCCAGAAGTGGAATATTTTCAGTTGGACAATGATCAGCAGGAAGCGTTTTTTGACTTTTACGAACAAAATGAAGAAACGCTAGTTCCACAAGAACAACAAACATTTGCAGATTGGTTCCGTCAATGCTGGGAAACCGCAGGTGGGACTTCATTGGATTTGCCATCATTTTTTGTTTTTCACGACGAAGGCACATCATATGACTTAAAGAATAAACAATGGGTAGACGATGAAGAAAAATGGTCATAAATATCGCTGAAAAAATTCCTTTTTTTGAGAGGTATTTTTTGTTGGTAAAATTTAAATCTGAATGTAACTTATGTCTAATTAAGTTACATTCAGTTTGCTGGTTTTATCAGTAGATTTAACGTAAGTCTTTAGGGAAACAGTTTAGAAATACCTTAAAAAATTTAGGGAGGAGGAATTAAAAAATGAAAAAAATAATGATGCTAGCTGTTTTGTTGTTATTATTGGGAGCTTGCAGCGGAAATAACGAAAATTCTACTACTCCGGGTGAATTTTCAATTGAAAATATTTCTACATCGGAATTTGAAAACAATGAAACTTATTTTATCGTAACGCCATTAAGCTGGAGTGGTGATAATCCAGCTATAATCGATTCTGTAGAGTTAATTAAGCAAGAAAATGAGCCTCTTAGCTTGAATGCAGATCGCATCGCTTATGAATTTATGGGTGCATCTTTAGACAAAGTTGCTGGCGTGTATGCACGGGAAGATATTGGGGAAGTTGACGAGATTGAAGGATTCGAAATTACCGATAAAGCGACATTAGTATTGGAAATTTCAATGTCTGATGTGTCAGAAGATCCTGAACGTAAAATGAAAATAAACTACACTGTAGACGGAGAAGAACAAGAACAAATTATTGAATCTACTACTTTTGAAAACTTTCGTACTCAAGAATAGCTTTTCAAAAAATCAAGATAATAAATAAGTGGAAAAGCGCCCAATCGAAGATAATCGGTTAGGTGCTTTTTCTTTATTCAAGATAATTTTTTCTATTGTGAATGTAACATAACTCCAATTAAGTTACATTCAAATCCCCGGTTCCATTGACTTTGACGAAAAAACGAGCGAAACTAAAAATACGTAAAAAAATGATACATTCAAATCGTTGATTCTACTGGGTTCGTTTTTCCTTGGCGACGCTCGTTTTTCTTTTAGCTCAAACAACTTAAGTAGTCCGTTACATAGGGTGTTTAACCAATTACACAACAGTTCTCCACCAACTCATTGGTACCAAACAAAAACGACCGTAGAGGAGATAAGAGTCTATGAAAAAGAAGCTACTGTTAGGCGTATTGATTGTCAGTTTAGGCATTAATTTAGTTGTTTTTGGGGATTGGCTTCTCGTTAAACGAGGAACCCAACCAACAGCCGAGGAAAAAATTGCGTTAAGTGAAATGGTCCTGAAAACGGTGGAAAGCACGGATTATCAAACGATTGCCAGCAAAGAAAAGATCATTGCGATCGATCGGGGGATGGACAAGTCAAAAGGTGGCGCATTCCCTTATTATTTTGGTGTCAATGTTTACACAGATACACAGACTCATATTTTCTCTTGTGCCGATGCGGCATGTGCGACCATGAAAAGTGCTGGAACCATGTATTCGATTTACAAAGACGAAGACCGACGATTGCCCTTTGATCACTAGGAATTCTTGAAAGAGGTGGAACCGTGCGAAATAAGCAGCATGAACTTAAAGACGTCCAACCAATCCGTTCCTTAGACCGGATTGAGGACATGAAATGGAGCTTGAAAAAGTGGTGTGGGGAACGGGATTACATCTTATTTTTACTCGGCATCAATTCCGGCTTGCGTGTCGGGGATTTGTTGGCCATCAAAACGAGTGAGATCGAGGGCAAACAAGTGGTCTCGCTGCGCGAAGGGAAGACCGGTAAACGCCGCACGATTCACCTCGGCAATATCTACGACGAACTGGATGCCTATATTCGCACGTTAGAGGGCGCTCAGTGGCTTTTTCCAAGCCGGAAGGGAAATGGACCGATTACACGCGTTCAAGCCTACAGACAGCTTCAGAAGGCCGCACAGATGGTCGATATCTCGGTGGGCATTGGCACGCACACCTTACGCAAAACCTTTGGCTATTGGCATTACAAGCAGTTCAAAGACATTGCCGAGCTGCAGAACATCCTCAATCATGCACATCCGCAAATCACGTTGCGCTACATTGGCATCACCGACGAGCAAATCGAAAGCAATTTAAAAGCGTTTCGCCTGT
>JBBSRA010000077.1:0-6143 GCA_038243515.1 Caryophanales bacterium | reverse complement strand
TTGTTTCTGTTATAGGAACGCTTTAAAGAAATAAAATTCATGAAAAACATCATCAATCCTGCCAATGTTGAGAATCCCAAAATTCCAAGCAATTCACTGACACTGGCTGGCAAACCACTTATAAGTGAATAGGCTAAAACAAAAATCGCTGTAAATCCAGCAGATTTTACAACAATCACTTTTAATTCTTTTTGGTATTCCTGTTCAGTCGAAATACTCGTAAATTCGATGCCCGATATGATGTATCTCCCTAAAACGTAAATTACGAATAGAACAACATGAAGAAATACAACTGTTTCTGTGTCAAAATTAATAAATCGGTTGAAAATGAGTGTGGTGAGAAGTGATAAGAAAAGGAGAATTGCCCCTTCAGAGAAAAAATGCAATATCTTTTTCTCTTTGTATTCATCAGCTGGTAATAAAAAAGAAATCCACGATTTCATGATTACTCGACCTCCCAAAATAATTCGTCCAAGGTTTTACCCAGTTCTTTAGCGATGGCAACACAAAGGTGGAGACTGGGGTTATATGCTCCTTTTTCAATCAACCCGATTGTTTGCCTGGTTGCTCCGACTTTTTTGGCTAATTGCTCCTGAGTAATTAGCAATTCCATCCGCGTTATTTTCACTTTATTTTTCATTGATTCACCGCACTTTGCAATATATATCTAACATACGTAATTTATATATTACATTAAGAACGAAAAATGTCAACTTCTTATAATTTTCTGATTTACAGTAAGATAGGAATCAAGCGAAGAACAGTTTACATATAACACATTATCGGAATAAGAGAAGCTACAGGAAAAACTAATTATTTGAAACCTGTTGAGTTGCACTTAACCGGTGCAACTTGACATAAATTTCTAAAAACTATACATTGAAGGCAACTTAAATATATTCACTAGGGGTGTTATTTAACTGAGATGAGTACATACTCGAACCCTTTGAACCTGAACTAGTTAAAACTAGCGTAGGAAAGTGTAGACTTTATTACATACCAAAGACGGAGGACGTCTTATTTTTATTATGTAGTTATTTGTATTTACGCAACTTTCCTATAGGGGAGTTGCGTATTTTTTTATTTTATCTATCACTTTATTATTTGAGTTTAAGCAAAATAAAAAAACAGGAGTGCATACAATGAGTAGAACAGTATTGGTAACAGGCAGTAGTAGAGGTTTAGGAGCCTCTATTGTAAAAACGTTGGCACAGCAAGGATTTAATGTAGTTATTAATTATTATAAAAGCGAAAGTGCCGCCGAAAAGCTCGTTTCTGAAATTGGCAAAGAAAATGCTATTGCAATTCGTGCTGACGTTACAAATCGTCAAGAAGTAGATACATTGGTAAAAAAAGCAACGGAATATTTTGGTCAAATAGATGTCGTAGTCAACAACGCATTAGTAGACTTCAAGTTTGATCCAACCAAACAGAAACCCTTTACAGAACTCACATGGGATGATTATCAAAAGCAGCTAGATGGCACGTTAAAAGCGGCATTCAATGTAGCTCAAAGCGTTATACCTCAATTTATTGAACGACAAAACGGAAGCATTATAAGTATTGGTACAAATTTATACCAAAATCCTGTTGTACCTTATCACGAATATACAACAGCTAAGGCGGGGTTAATTGGTTTTACCCGTAATATCGCTTCTGAATTAGGACAATACGGTATAAAAGCGAATGTGGTTTCGGGTGGATTACTAAAAACGACTGATGCCAGTGCTGTTACAACGCCAGAAGTATTCGATTTCATTGCTCAATCGACGCCATTGAAAAAGGTGACGACACCTGAAGATGTAGCCAATATGGTCGCTTATTTATGTTCAAAAAATGCGGATGGTATTACGGGTCAGAATTTCACGGTGGATGGCGGTTTGACAATGAATTAACAAATCAAATGGCCAAAGAAAATTTTAAAAAACGGGGATGTAAAACCGTTCATCATGATGTATTTTGAGGTGAAAGAAATGACGAAAACTAAAGGTAAACAACTTCACATAGGTGTTCTGCTGTATGGATGTGGACATCATCAAGCTGCTTGGTTAATGCCTGACTCAAGCGTTGAGCACATTGGTGATATTTCCTATTATCAATCCTTGGCACAGTTAGCTGAAAAAGGTTACTTTGATGCCGTGTTTTTTGCAGACAATCAATCATTTCCAGCCAACGATTCTAACGAAATGCCAGCATTTTGGTTTGATCCCATAGTCAATTTGACAGCTATTTCTCAAGTGACAAATCATGTAGGATTAGTTTCAACCATTTCAAGCACTTTTTCTAATCCTTTCACAGCTTCACGGCAGCTATTAAGTTTGGACCACATTACCAAAGGTCGTGTTGGTTGGAATCTCGTTACGTCAATGAGGGATTGGGAAGCATTAAATCATAGTATGGAAGAGTTACCTGCTCGTGATCAACGTTATGAGAAGGCGGATGAATTCGCTGTTTTAATGAATAAGTTATTTTTATCCTGGGACAGCAATGAGTTTCTTCATGATCGAGCAGAAAGACAGTTGATCAATCCTTTAAACATACAACCTGTCAATCATAAAGGTACCTATTTTAAAGTGGCAGGCCCTTCCACTACGCCAAAAAGTCCGCAAGGCAAACCAGTAGCCATGCAAGCCGGGGCATCTAAACAAGGCATTGCGTTAGCTGCGAAATATGCGGATGCAGTCTACTCAGTGTCTTGGGATTTAAACCAAGCAAAAAAGTTCCGTGACAAATTGGCTGAACAGGCTAAAAAAAATGAAGACGGCAATCGACACATTAAAGTATTCCCAGGCTTAGTAACGTATGTGGGTCGTACTCATGAAGAAGCGCTAGCCAAAAAAGCAGCATTGGATGAAAAATTACCTATTGAAACGGCTTTAAAACAATTGAGTTTCTTTATTCAACAAGATTGTTCTAATTGGGAAATTGATAAAAAAGTCCCTCAATTACCATCAGTAGAAGAATTTACCGGTCCAGTTGGACGTTACGAAACAATACTGGAAATTATTAATGATACTCAACCGACAGTGAAAGAACTATTAGGATACCTCAATGCAGGCGGTGGTCATTTCACGCTGATTGGCACCCCCGAAGAAATCGTGGATCAGATGGAGGTCTGGCTTGAAGCGGGTGTGGCTGACGGATTTAATCTTATGCCGCCTACATTACCCGGTAGTTTAGAAGACTTTGTTGAACTAATTGTTCCTGAAATGCAAAAAAGAGGGATCTTCAGAAAGCAATATGAGGGGCATACTTTGCGCGAACATCTAGGATTAACAAAATGATTTAGTAACAAAGAGCTGGACGATCGGAAGATATAAGATATTGGAGGGCACAAATTACCCGGTGTAAATGAACGGGAAGAGGATACTTATGGAATGATCCGTATACATATAGCAGCTTATCGGAAGCTATTCAGATAAAGGGAGAGAAGATAGGCTTTGACCAGCAACTTCTCTCTCTTTTTGTCTGTAAAAGTGTACTTTTACGAATGGTATGAACTGTGGTTTAAAATAATTAATGAGCAATCCAACTCCAATTTAAAATCATTCTACATAAAAAAAGAAGCAGACAAATTTGTCTGCTCTTTAAAAATGACTTGATTAATTTAATAAATATATTACGCTCTTTTTTCATCTAATCGCCGACGAAGCACTAGAGCCGAACTAGCAAATATAACGAAAGCTATTGTTGAACCAGCGGTGATTACCTTCAACACATTTCCAATTGGAGGATTGAATAACAGCGCAACCGAGATGATCAAAGCGGCACCGGTTAATCCCATCCCTAAAATTAAGAATACCAAAATTTTATTCATCAATTCACCTCTTTTTATTTCATCCTTATACTACCATAGAAATGATTTCTAATATTTTTAAAAAGTATTGGTCGGAAATATGTCTGCTAAACAAAATCAGTTTTCGAAGAAGAAAGCTAACTTTCTGAAAATAATCTAGTTTACATATCTCGGATTATCGGAAGAGAAGAAGCTCAAGCGAGAGCTTCTTCTTTTTTATTCGGTAAAGTATACTTTTATGAATGCTTTTCTAAATGTATGTGTCAATAAAAGCATGAACAAGTGGGAAACCTGTTCATGCCTAATAGGATGAGATGAGAGCTGATTATTATGCAACAACTTCAAGTGGCTCTCTTTGGTTATTTCTGTTTACAACAATGACTAATCTCGTTGCATATAATAAATCATCTACAGCTGAATTTGCAGCTACTGGGCTATTTCTTCTGGTAGGCTAAATCTTTTCACAGGAATTTTTTTCTGTCATTTCTCGCTTTTTAGAATCATCCTCTTTTTCAGTGGTTTAAGTCACTCTTTCTTCTACTATTTACATGGGGAGGCACCAGCTAAACTAATGATGGAGTTAGGACAAATAAAATATGATTCGGTTCATCACTCTTGTTCAAAAACCGGTGTTTCACATTTGGCGGAATGCGGACCACGTCTCCTTCGTTTAAAAAGTATTCGGTGCCTTCCAGTTCGACATACGCTTGGCCTTTCATGATTACAGCAATTTCTTCTTGGTTATCGTGTGAATAATGACTTTCCGTCGTGCTTGCGCGTTCTTTTAAATCCATTATTAAGAGCTCAATCGGAGCTTTCATGAAGTCGGGTGTTAACACATCGTAGACAATATGATCACTATTCTCACGATATATATTCTTTCGGTCCTGTTTTCTTGAAATGAGTGAATCAGTATCAATTTCGTTGATGAAGAGGGTGAAGAGTGGAACATTCAATGTTTGCGCGATCAGTGTAAGAACACTCAACGAGGGATTTGCCTGTCCTCGTTCAATTTGGCTAATAAGTGACGTGCTAATGCCTGCATATTCGGCGAACTCCCGAATGGTCATGCCATTTTTTTTTCGATAATTTAACACGGTTTGCCCGAGGCGATGATTGTTCATAGGCTCACTCCTTTCTACCATAATGTCTGTTTCCTTCATTTTGTGCTGACATACTAAACACAGAGAATTAGATCCCAATTGAAGATGAAAGTATTCTATACTTAGACTTGTACATTATAATAGATTTATTTTATTATTGTAAACAGGCATCTAGGAGGCAACAGAATTGAAATCACCATTTATTGCGTACATGGCTTTATTTTTGGGTGTATTTGCGTTATCGACTTCAGCCATTTTTGTGAAGTTGGCAGATGCACCTGCGGAAATTACCGCATTTTATCGGATGCTTTTTGCAGCAGCCATACTTTTGCCATTCTTATTATTCAACAAAAAAAACCGCCAGGAATTATATTCATTGTCGAAAAAACAATGGGGACTTGGATTATTGTCAGGCGTATTTCTGGCAGCCCATTATGTATTGTGGTTCGAATCACTAAATTACACTTCTGTAGCAAGCTCGACGGTCATCGTTACCTTACAGCCACTCTTTTCGGTGGTAGGCGGCTACTTTCTATTCAAAGAGCGTTTCAGTAAAGGGGCTATAACGGGCTGTCTCGTCGCAATTGCCGGAAGTTTCATCATTGGATGGCAAGATTTTCAAATCAGTGGACAAGCATTATTCGGTGATGTGCTGGCTTTCATTGCAGCCGGCATCATAACCGCCTACTTCTTCATTGGGCAGCACGTTCGAAAAAGCTTATCCCTTATTCCCTATACGGTTATCGGGTATGGGAGTAGTACAGTGTTTTTAGGGATTTTTGCCTTCAGTCAGCAAACGCCCTTCTTCCCTTACTCTGCAAACACCTGGTGGTCCTTTATTGGATTAGCGTTTATTGCAACAATTTTAGGACAAACAGTTTTTAATTATTTGTTGAAATGGTTAAGTACTTCAATTATTTCAATGGCTATATTAGGGGAGATTATTGGAACGTGTCTACTAGCTTATTTCATTTTGGATGAGGTCATCACTTTGCAGCAAGGTTTGGGCATCGGATTCGTTTTAATCGGCTTAACATTATTTTTGCTCCAGCAAAAAAATAGTGATCCTGTGGGGTAAATATGCATGAATCTAGACAGTGTAAGTTTACATATTCCGGATTATCGGTAGCTACTTATATTTTAAAGGGGAGAAGAGGCTGTAAGCAGCATATCTTTTCTCCTTTTTGTTCGTGAAACTGTACTTTTACGAACGGTTTAATTATGTATGCTGTGTCAAAAAATGA
>JBBSRA010000076.1:0-6302 GCA_038243515.1 Caryophanales bacterium | reverse complement strand
TCCATAAACCCAACAAAGCGCGTCACCACTTCCCCATTAAAGGTTTCGGTATAATACAAAGTGCGCGTCAGCACAGACACTTTGCCCATTGCTGTCACTGAAAAAATAAGTAAACTAACAGCCCATAATAAAATGAGTACAGAATAATTGATAAAACCAATTTTGATAAGCTTTTTCATATCTAGCTGAATGTTTTTATAAACCAAATAAAAGACAATGGCCAACATCCAAATGCTTAACGAGTTGAATGCAGCGAGCACACGAATCGTCTCGGACGAGCGAATTAGTACGTTGATAAAAATCGAAAACGCGTACAAAACTAGATACGCACACAGAAAAAAACTGAGTAAATCAAAAGTTACTGCATGTTTTTTTACCAAAACAAACGCAATCAGCAGTAAAGCGAAAAACTGCACTTCTTTCGGAAAAATCATGACCGGCCAGAGAAAAGAAAACAAGAACAATTCAGTTGTTAAAAAAGAAGGCTTTTTTTCAGTAGTGTAACTATGCTCGACTGTGTTTACAAGAGCGCTAGCGCTGATCAATGGGTTCACCCCCTTTGGAAAAAAAGTCGATTAATGACGTTTACTTGTTTCATTTAACACCACACCAAGCAGTTGAGAGTCAGTTAATGCCAGTATGTTCTTTGCTTTAAATGCCAGGTTTTTTTGTGTTTCTCTCGTATTAATAACCAAGATCGAGTATTGGCATTGATCGGCGAGTAACTGAGCATCTGAAACAGATAACACAGAAGGTGAGTCAACTATTACTACGTCAAACTCGTCTGTTGCAGCTTTGATAAGCTGTTGTAGCATATTTGACCCTAATAATTTAACGGGGTTTAACGGAACGGGACCGCTTGTCAACAAGTGTAATCCTGCAATTGAAGACGACTGAACAGCTTCGCCAAAAGAGGTTTTCCGCGTCAATACTGTTGACAGACCTTGAAGATTTGGCTGGTTAAAAACGTGGTGAATCGATGGCATTCGCATATCTGCATCAATGAGTAACACTTTTTTACCTTCTTCAGCAAACACAGCAGATAAGTTTATAGCTGTCGTCGTTTTGCCTTCTGCATCAGAAGGAGACGTCACAACTAACGAACGAACAGCTTGCTTCTTCGTTTGAAAATTAATGCTTGTTCGCAAAATCCGAAATTGCTCTGCTTCAAAAGATTGTGGCATAGTCTCGACAATAATATTAAAAAGAGATGGATGTTCAGTGTCTTTTACAGTCATGGCGTTATACCTCTTTTCTTTCCAAAATGACTCTTCTAGCTTCTGGTTGTTTTGCAGGTTGCTCTACATAAGGAATAACCGCAAGCACAGTGACCGCCAGAACCTTTTCAACGTCTCGTTCATTTTGAATAGTGGTGTTCATATAATTACTCAAAAATGCGAAACTCGAGCCGAGAAACAAACCCACTAAAGTAGCAATTCCTGCATTTAACAAGACATTGGGACCAACCGGTGTTGGCACTCCCACTATAGCGGCTGGAGAAATCACGGATACATTATTTGTGTTTAGTAATCGACTAACTTCTTCACTAAACACCTCTACCGTGGTGTTGGCAATTGCCACTGCTTGTTCAATATCGTAATCTCTCACTGTAATGTTGATAACGTGTGAGTTTGTATTGGTCGTAACAAAAACTTTTTTTTGCATTTGTTCAGCTGAAAAATCTACATCTAGCCGGTCGCTTACTTGCGTTAACACTCCTGGATTTCCGATAATATCGCTATACGTTTCAATCCACTGCAAGTCGCCTTCAATGTTTTGATTGATTTCTTTGTCGGTTTTGATGTCGTTTTGATGAACCAATATTTGTGTGGATGTTTCGTAAACAGAAGGCAATACATAATGAGAAACGAGTCCTGCTGTCAAGCCAAAGACGCCGGCAATCAATAGAATGAGCACTTTATAATTACCGATTATTTTAAAGACTTCTCTTAAACTAATCCCTTCCTCCATGTTCTTACCTCCTTTTTAGCACCCTGTTATTACTTGTTCTTACTAACACGTATACAGCATAGTCACTCGTTTAGCATTGTACGAAACACTTGAATTATGTTTCCTATATATATTCTAACTAATTCATTTTACCTATTTAAAATAAATTAGAAATAATTAACGTAAGTAAAGTGAGTCTTATTACACATAAAACCTTATTAACTTATAATAACACAAATTGTCTATTAATTGACTAAATATTCAGTTTTCTTTATTTTTGCTATTTTCTATTAATCGAAGGCTTTTATCTGATTAAATCATTAAACGATTGAGACACTGATTTATGCGAAGTTATCGATAAGAATTCAAAAAGTCTATACGTTGTTAAAATGTGAAGAAAGATCGCAGCGGTTTTCATCATTAGCCAAAGGTTTTTTTAATGGATATTGGTCAATCACAAGTTTTTTTACATAATACAACGTGACCTACTAGATTCCATTAACGGCGTCGTGTTAGTCGCAATTATCCGTCGGAGTACTTACTAAGTTTTTCATAAAATAAAACCCACTCCCAGAGAAATAAACTCTTGGGAGTGGGTTTTTTATTGAAGATGACGTTTTCTTTACGCAAACTTTGTGTATAAACTGCAGCTTTTTGCTCGCAAAATTTGTTTAATTCTGAGATTCTTCATCTAGCTGAGTTTTTTCCGATTTTTCGTTACTAGAAAAACTGTGGTCCGGAATGTTGATAGAGGCGATTTTCCAATGCGATCGAGCTTACGAATATAGCGCTCTCCCAATCTCTCTTTAAAAAAAGTGCCATTTTGTTTTAAGTATTCATTTTGCTTCCAATCTGGGAACCGCTCGTATACTAGTTGCCGTGTTTCTTTCATTTTTCGATGAAATCCTAAAAAATTATAGTTAAAATATTGGAGTTGTCTGTACATATTCGACCAACAAAGCAGTTTGACGTATTGATAAGCTAAACCAATTTCGTGCTCACCTGATAACGCTTCTCGTGCTGAATAAAATCGATGCGTGTCTTCCAATGCACTGTAAATATCATTGATACTCAAAGAAATTGTAGAAAGGATGCTACCTTCCCTATCTTGTCGGTAGTTGTATAAAAATTCGTTAATGTACACATAGTCTTCAACAAAATAAAGCAGTTTGTAAACAGTACCAACATCTTCAAAGACTTTTCCTTTCGGAAATTTTATTTGTTCGAACATACTGGTCTTGTATACTTTGTTCCAAGCACTGGCTTGAACGGTCCAAAGAATTTCAGGAATGTCCATTCCATTGACCGCTTCAGGCTCGCTATTTTTCTTGACATTCAAGTAGTCGTAGATGACCATATCCGGATTTTTTTCGAGTGCTTCAAATATTTTTTCAAAAAATGATTTGTGAATCCAATCGTCACTATCTAAAAAGCCTACATAGTTATGTTGAACAAATTCCAAACCATAATTTCTTGCGTCCGACAATCCTCCATTCTCTTTCTTTAGATACAGAAGATTTGAGTGGTCGTTAGCGTAGCGTTGGGCAATTTTTCCCGAATCATCTGGTGTTCCATCATCCACAAGAATGACTTGGATGTTTGGCAAACTCCCCATGCTCTCAATAACTGATTGCAAGCACTCATCGATATAATCCTCTACGTTGTATATTGGAATGATTAAACTTACCCCATTCGTTTTTTGCAATCCAAATTCACCTCCATCTAGTTAATCCTATCTATTTTGGCACCATCACGATGACTATAAAAGTTTATAGAACACATCACTTTCTATTTTTAGATATTTTGAGATCTTTTGATTTGTAATGTAAATAATTCATATTTTTCACAAAATAATATTTGCTTTTTAAGGAGGACACAACGATCATTTTTACACCCTTAAATTTCATGTTATTTTTTAAAAAGTTAATCCCTTTAAAAAAGTCTATATCAGCTTCTCTAAATTTTTCTTTTTCTTTTGGAGTGACCTGCTTTAAAACACGTGAATTAAACACAGATGCTGTATCCAATTGACCTTTTTTATATAATTTTAATAATCCCCTGGAATTTATGAATTGTTCAAGACTATAGCTTCTGGAAATGCTACTTTCCCGAACTCTGTAAAACAAAAGATTTTCGTTCAATTTGCCAATACGATAGCCATAGCTGAGCGCTCTCAAAGAGAAATCATAGTCTTCGCAATAGGCTATTTCTCTATAACCATCCAATTTGTCGTAGACTTCTTTTTTAACTAGCCAAGTTGGATGGAAAGACATATTTACTGCCTCTAACTTCTCTTTGACCTGACTGTGTGATAGTTCTTGATTATTTGTCTGCCCCATTTCTTTTCCATCCTCATTTATCATGATCACTCTTGAAAAAACCAAATCAACATCTTCATTTTCTAAGTATTCCTTTTGAAGTTGCAGTCTGTTTTCATGGGATATATCATCTGCATCCATACGAGCTATATAAGATCCTGTACAATAACCTAGTGCAATATTCAAGCTTCTTACCAGTCCTAAGTTTTCCTGATTAATTACTATTCTTACTCTTGAATCCACTTCCGAATAATCATACAGAATTTTTTTTAATTCTTGATTTTCTGGATTGTCGAGTATGATGATAAATTCAAAATTAGAATAGGTTTGATTTAACATAGATACTATACTTTTACTTACCCATTCTTCTTTTTCATTATAAGTACTCATTATTATAGATATTAAATCACTCATCAAAATACCCCCCTTACTTTTTTACTGTATTGGATATTTCGCTTGAACATACCTCTTCTTAATAAGCTGGTTCAAGACTATACAAAGTGATCACTCCCTAAAAGACCGGTCATACGATGGATAAGAGATCGGGTACTGTATCCAGTTCAATTACAACTATTTATCAACCTCAATAAGTATAGAAATTCGACTGTGAATTTGTTGATTTTGTTGAAGATTGCATTTCTTCTATGATTTTTTGTATATGTTGAATAAATCCTTTAACAGGTTGCATTTTTTAGTTTTCTCGTTATTCAACTACATTAGATAAGTCTTTTTGCACACCAACTGCAGTTAATATAATTTTAAATGTAAAATAAATAAGTCTTAGTACACATAAAAACATTATTAAATTCATATTACCATAAATTTAATTTAAATATACAGAATAATCAGATTTCTTTTTATATGATAATTAAACTGAGCCACATGTGTGAACAATAAACCACTTATTACAGTAGATTGGGGCATTGTCTGTGCAACATAAAGTCACTAATTGTAAATAAAAAACGCCATCTTCGAAATCTATTGATTTCATTGAAGATGGCATTTGTCTATTCACATTCCTTGTATAAACTGAACAGTTCTACTCACAGAAGCTCATTTTACGAATCCATCTCCGCTACATTTACAAGAGGTGCTTCAATAATATAGCGATCAGGAGCCGCGCCTAAAAAATTAAACGGATAACAAGTGGTAAGCGTCAGTACCGGTTCGTCTTTTGCCACAATCACGGTGCGATCTTCTGCAGCTGTGATCCAGCTCTGTGTTATTTGATATTCGTATTGCATGCCTTCAAATTGTACAAACATGCTGTCGCCCTCTTTCAACTCGCCAAGTTCGCGGAAAACCGTATCTCTGTGACCAGATAAAACGGTGTGGCGCTGTCCGTCTGGAGGAAGAGTGAAATTGCCAACATGGTATCCAACTCCTTGCGTTAAGGTATCGTCATCTGTTCCCCAGTAGACTGGATACTTTTTATCGAGAGAAGGAATCAGCAACCAGCCTATGTCGTCACCGCGATCGTATTCCTCATATGTTCGTTGTTTTGGTTCTACCGATTTTTTAGCCTGCTCCACTTTTTCTTCAACAAGATCATCTGCGGGAGCAATAACACTGTCGATTTCATCGGCTTTGGCGATATCGTTTTCACCGATCGCTTGCTGTCCTGAAGACGTTTCTGAAAGCCATTTATAGCCATTCCAACCGGCGAATAGCAAGCCCATCACGATAAGTACCATGCCTATTTTTCTTGTCATTTTTTCACTCTCCTTCACTTGCTAGAACACTATTCATTTTTTTATTAGCAGAATTCAAAGCTCTTTATCCATAAAAGAAGTGATGCACGCAGAAAGCTTCTCAGTTCGCTAATTTATTAATCATTTCTTCGAATTGGTAAATTAAGGTTTTATTCCAGGAGCTTGTGATGAGTTAGTCAGAAAATTCGAACATTAAGGATTTATTTATTGTATAATATGTTATCGCCTACTGGCGAAATTTGCAAGAAGGAGACTGATGTATGAAAAAACTCATGGCTTTACCAGTCGTTTCAGTATTGGCAATCGGAGGGTTTGCAGGATC
>JBBSRA010000075.1:0-6378 GCA_038243515.1 Caryophanales bacterium | reverse complement strand
TGCAGCATCTGTAGAAGCGCAAAAAAATGATGCGGGTGTTAATTTTGTACCGGATCGTTTTGAGAAAACCTATTTACACTGGATGGAAAACATTCGCGACTGGTGTATTTCACGCCAGCTTTGGTGGGGACATCAAATTCCAGCTTGGTACCATAACGAAACAAATGAAATTTACGTAGGCCATGAAGCGCCGGCTGACGCTGAAAATTGGACACAAGACGAAGACGTATTAGATACGTGGTTCTCATCTGCCCTGTGGCCGTTCTCGACACTTGGCTGGCCAGAAGAAAACGAAGACTTGAGTCGTTATTACCCAACAGATGCATTAGTGACAGGCTATGACATTATCAACTTTTGGGTATCGCGCATGATTTTCCAAGCACTCGAATTCACTGGTGAAAAACCGTTTAAAGATGTATTGATTCACGGACTGGTTCGCGACGCAGAAGGTCGTAAAATGTCCAAGTCACTTGGCAATGGCGTAGATCCAATGGACGTTATTTCTGAGTATGGAGCAGACTCGTTGCGTTACTTCTTAGCAACAGCATCGTCTCCAGGACAAGATCTTCGTTATTCCAATGACAAAGTAGAGTCTGTATGGAACTTTGCCAATAAAATCTGGAACGCATCACGTTTCGCGTTAATGAATATGGAAGGCATGACGTACGACCAAATCGATTTGTCAGGCAAAAAGTCAGTAGCCGATTCATGGATCTTAACGCGTTTAAATGAAACTATCGAACAAGTAACCGAACTTGCTGAACGCTATGAATTTGGTGAAGTCGGACGTTCGCTTTACAATTTCATCTGGGATGATTTCTGTGACTGGTATATCGAAATGGCGAAACTTCCACTATACGGAGAAGACGAAGACGCGAAGAAAATGACGCGTTCGGTTCTCGCATATGTGTTAGACAACACGATGCGTTTATTGCATCCATTTATGCCGTTCATCACAGAAGAAATTTGGCAGAACTTGCCGCACGAAGGTGAATCGATTACGATTGCTGCGTGGCCGACAGTGGATGACTCGTTAACAAACCAAAGCCAGTCTTCTAGCATGAAGCTGTTAATGGATGTGATTCGTTCTGTACGAACTATTCGTGCAGAAGTACAATCACCAATGAGCAAAAAAGTGCCGTTGACGATTTCAGCAAAAGACGCGAATACGCATGCTGTGTTAAAAGAAAACGCTGCGTATATCGAGCGTTTCTGTAACCCAGAAACGTTAACGATTGGCGAAAACTTAGTAGCTCCTGAAAAATCAATGTCAGCAGTGGTATCAGGTGCTGAATTGTTCATGCCACTTGAAGGCTTGATCGACATTGATGCCGAACTGGCACGGTTAAACAAAGAACTTGAAAAATGGGCAAAAGAAGTCAAACTCGTGAGCGGTAAATTGTCGAATGAACGCTTTGTTTCTAAAGCACCAGAAGCAGTGGTTGCTGAAGAACGTGCGAAACAAGCGGATTACCTAGAAAAACACGCAACGGTTGAAAAACGTATCGAAGAACTAAAAAACTTGTAAAATGAAAAAACCGCTTTCCCAATTGGGAAAGCGGTTTTTGGTTTAGTGTGGTCGATCTTCTCGACGGAAAGGAGCATTTTTTTCTAATTTGTGTAGATGATTCACCAACAACTCTGCGATGTTTTCTTCATGCGTTTGATAAAACGAACGAGCTCCCACTGGATCTTCAATTTCATTAAATACATGCTGGCCATCCTCGAGCAGTAAAAAGTCGATGCCAATATAATCGCTCTTTAACGCACGGGCAATGCGCACGACGTCTTTTTGTTGCGCCGCTGTTAAGACATGTTTTTCAATGGTAGCACCAAGTGAGTAGTTGGCTTTAAAGGAATCAGTAGCACTGCGTTTTACCGCGCCGACGACTTCCGTACCGATTATATAAGCACGGACGTCTGCTACGTGCGATAAAACAGGCTGGAAAACAAGTGGATTTTTCGTCTTGGGCAAGTCGTCAGCCGACTCGAGCAACCATACTTCCTCACCGCCATGACCTGTTGTCGTTTTAGCGACACAAGGATAGTGTGAGACTTGGCGATAACTTGGAATGGTCGCAACTCCGAGCAGCAGAAACAACTTAAAGCTTTGCCATTTATCGTTCGCAATGCGATTGACTTCAGCACGGTTGACTAAGTGAATGCCTTGATCTTCCAAAAAACGAGCGGCTTGAGGGCGGCGTGCACGGAAAACAACGACATCACCGGCTAAGCGCTCTGCAAGCAAAACCAAACCTTCGTCGCTCCAATCGTCCCAAGACACCACTTCGAAATCACCAACGCGTTGCAAATCATCAATAAATCCGTGGTTGCGTATAGCGTCTTGTGTTTCATACAAAAGTTTCATGACAAGTCCTCCAGTATATAAGCAATCATGGCGTCGGCGACATTAATGCCCGTGACATTCAAAATATTGCGGATATGCGCAGCGGCATTCACTTCACAAACTAAAGGCTCATCGTTTTCGCCAAACAACAAATCAACACCTGCAAATATAGCGCCTACTGCATGAGCAGCTGACAAAGCTAAGTTTTGTTGTGTTTGTGTCAATTCGATAGGCGACGCCACACCACCATTCGTAATATTTGCACGAAAATCGTTTTCTGAATGGCGATACATCGCTGCGACAATTTTGCCTCCGACAATATTAACGCGAACGTCGCGACCGCGACTCGTTTCGATAAATTCTTGGAAGATAAAGTCAACACCACGCAGACTATCCACTTTTTCATAAAATTGCTCTTCGGTTTCGATCAAATACACTTTCATGCCAAAAGAACCGTGGCCTTCTTTGATGATCATCGGCAGTTTCAACCGTTCCATCACGTCTTCAAAATAGCCGGAATCCATAATGGAAAAGTTCGGATATACTTTGGGTGCAATAATAGTTCGTGGCATAGGCAAGTTTTGTGCAGCCAATTGAACATACTGTGTTGCTTTATTGTCACATAAATCGATAACAGCAGGATCGTTATAAACAGGTACGCCTCTGCTTTTTAAAAAATAGCCAAGTAAAATATCTTTATCCAATAATACAGCAAAATCGGGTATACTTAAGTTGACTGATAAATCCATTATAATTTCATAATTTTTCAAAATTTTTACAGTGATTCCGGCTCGCTCTGCTGCATCAGCAACGAGACGGGCTTGATCTGCAAATTTATCGGAAACTAAACTTCCGTTGTAAATAACCCAACAACTCGTCATATTCACTCCACCTTCGTGCTAGTAGTATACTTGAAAATTGTATCATGTTTACTAAAGAAATGAGGCTACTAATGATAATCGGACTTGAGCACTATAAAAGCAAATGGAACATACATACAGATTCAGCTATTCATCCAGGACTTGAAGCGATCACAGCAGCGCTCGAAGAGTTCGGGAATCCACATAAAGTTGGAAAGTTTATTCACTTAGCCGGAACGAATGGCAAAGGATCTACAGCAACTTTTCTGTCAGCAATCCTGCAAGCACATGGTTATCGTGTGGGTAACTTTTACTCTCCTTGCATTGAAGACCTCCATGATCAAATCCAAGTAGACGGAAAACCTGTCAGCTCAGAGGAACTAAATTTGGTCATGAAACAATTGAGCTGTTTAAAAACAGCATTAACCGATTTTGAACTGTTAACGCTAGCAGCATTTATCGTTTTTGAAAATCATGCACTTGACTTTGTCATTATTGAAGCGGGAATGGGAGGAGCGCTTGATAGCACAAACGTCATCGATTCAGAAATCGCTATCCTCCCATCCATCTCTATTGATCATACTAATTTCTTAGGAAATACCATAGAAAAAATCGCTTGGCATAAAGCAGGGATTATTAAAAAATGGAAGCCAGTCGTAATTGGTGAACTACCAGAAGAAGCATTGAAAATTGTTCAGCAAACTGCCGATAGACTTCATGCTGAAGTCATTCAGCCAACACAACAACTAAACATGCCGCTAAAGCTAAAAGGACCTCACCAACTTGGGAACGCTACGTTAGCACTTGAAGCTGCTAAAGAGTTGTTAGGGGTAGATTTTGATAAAGAAAAAGCATTGCACGGTTTGTCTTCAGCTACACTTGCTTATCGGTTTGAAGAAGTCTTCCCCGGTGTTATTTTTGACGGAGCGCATAACCAGGCAGGTGCGGAAGCACTTGTTGCGACTGTACAAGAAACTTTTCCGGACGCTTCTATTCACATCGTTATGGGGATTTTAAAAGGCAAGGATTACAAAAATGTGTTGCGTCAGTTAGAAACGATAAGCGATCATTTTACGTTTGTTGACTTTGATGATGATCGAGCGCTATCATCAAAAATATTATTTTCAGAAAATAGAAGTATTAGGAAGACAATTCTAGAATCATGTGATATATTACCTGTATATGATAAAGAAGAAGTGACTATAGTCACTGGTTCTCTTTACCTGCTAACACTACTAAATGACGCCGAAAAGTTGTTTTTTAGTCTTTATAGAGTCTAAATGCAAAATGTTTTCAGAAGGTTTAAGAAAGGGAAGATGTTATGAAAGAACACAAAAAACGCAAAATTATTCTTTGGGTTTTGTGGGTGCTTATTGTTCCGGCAGGCTTAGTGACCATTTATAACTTCTTTCCTCCAGTCATAGTAGAGCCTTGGAATTTGGTAGCTTTCACATTATTTTTTATACTAATGAGCTTTATGCCTATGAACATTAATGGAGCCTCGACATTTTTGGTGCAATGGGTCACCGTCGCGGTTTTCTTGAAATATGGAATCTTTATTGAAATCTTAATTACTCAATTAGTCATGTTTATTGTGTTGTATAGAAGTCGTACGAACGAAGAGCAATCGTTGAGAATTCCGTTTAATTCACTTATGTTTTTTTTCGTGTCGCTCATTGCAGGCATGACTTATATTGTAGCAGGTGGAGAATTCAATTCACTAGACTTAACAAATGTACTTGTCTTCGGCCTAATTTTCCAAGTTGCATCGGTACTTGTTAACCAAATAATTTACTATTTATACGATCATACAGTCGGCGAGCACAGTAAATTTCTATCCTTGGACGCGATTTGGGACTTTGGTTTAATGTTTGTAATTTTCCCTTACGCCATTGCACTGTATTTGTTTGAAGCCTATATTGGAATAGCTGCACTTGTGTTACTGGGTGTTCCGTTTTTTACAATGACCGCGGTTATGAAAATGTACAATAACTCGGAGCAAATTAATAGTGATTTGAAAAAAGCGGGCTTGATCGGACATGACCTTGCAGATCGTTTAGAAATAGAAGAGGTACTTGATCAATTTGTTGTAAAAGTCGCCAATATGTTCAAAGTCGAATATGCATACGTTATCGATTACCGCGACGAACAACAACAATTACTTCGAATTTACGAGAACAACCAATTACAGCAACGTGAAATAGCGCCTATTCCTTATGATCAAGGCATTGCAGGAAAAGTTATTACGACGGGTGACTCATTTATTTATGACAATAAAAAACAATGGAAAGACCTCATAGTCGGCAACTTGCCAGAAGATGTCCAAAGTTTAATGACCACACCCATTGCGCGTAACAACAAAATCGAAGGAGTTCTCGTATTAGCATCGAAAAAGAAATACGCTTTCGCAAAACACCAGCTGCAAATTTTAGAAATACTCAGCACGTATTTTGCCGTATCGTTAGAAAAAGCTGGCTATATGCAAAAAATTATCAATAAAAGCGAACGTTGCGGTTTAACCAAACTGTACAATTATCGTTATTTGGATGAAAGTCTTGAAAGTTGTATTGATGAAATGAAAGCAGGTAAGCTAGATCAATTGTCACTCGTAATGATGGACATCGATTATTTTAAGAGTATCAATGACCGTTACGGACACCAAAGTGGCAATGACATCTTGGTTCAGTTAGCAGATATACTCAGAGAAGAATTTGGAACTGAAGGAACCATCGCACGCTACGGTGGTGAAGAATTTGTCGTACTTCTTCAAAACTACAGTAAAGAACTTGCCATGCTGCTCGCTGAAAATCTCCGCAAGCGTATCGAAAAACACGACTTCCTAATTGAAGATGACCTTGCAGAAGACCGTCAGCAACAAGTAGTTCACATCACGATGAGTATCGGTGTATCAACTGCACCTGACGATAGTGACGAAGGCATGGCACTGATCCGGAATGCGGACAGGGCGTTGTATATAGGTGCGAAGCAGGCGGGACGGAATAAGGTTGCGGCTTATGTGAAATAAGAACATAGAAAAAAGACGGGAAATGTTCCCGTCTTTTTTCTATTAGAACTAACATCTATTTTAATCTGGACTGAGACTCCTAGTTTTCTTTATCGGATCAATAATATTTTGAGGTAAAATAACGCTGCTTGTGTAGTCAATTGTAT
>JBBSRA010000074.1:0-6461 GCA_038243515.1 Caryophanales bacterium | reverse complement strand
TCTTTAGTATCTTGCAATTTAGTAGTAAAATCAAGCCAAGGCAACCATTCTCTCAAATAGTCTCTAGACGCATCTGTCAGCTCAAAAATGCGTTCAGCATCTCGCATTTCTTGAATCTTGAGTGATAAGTCTTTATCAATTTTATGTATAAACATTCCATTTCCTCCTTTTTATTCGTAACATATCATAGCATAAATTTCAGAATTTTCCATTACGAATCTGGTGCTTCATCTTCTCTTTCTAAAACGTGTAAATGAGGGTATACAAAAGCGTGACTCCATTTCAAGAAGGAGCGTGAAATCGTGGATACTGGAATTCCGTTATACTTATGGGCTTCACTGTTTCTGGTTTTTCTGGTGATTGCGTTTATTGGACTGGTGATTTACACTAGCCGAAACGGAATAGAACACAAAAAATACAAAAAATAGCTAGAACAACAGTATGCCAAAGGCAGAATTAGCGAAAAAGAATTTCAACAATGCTTGAAAAAATTGGAATGATAAGGAGTTGAACACCATGGGAGAGTTTTTCACACCAGGCAACCAAGCACTAGGCGTCACAATCGCTATTGGGTTTGTCGTCATATTAGTTGCGATTGGAATTGCTTTATGGATTACCTTAATTAAAGCACGCAAAAATGCAGCGAGCACAGAGCCAAGTGAATCTAACCAAGCAGTTGAAATCTTGCGTCAACGCTATGTCAAAGGCGAAATTAACAAAGAGCAATACGATGAGCAACTAAGAACCTTAAAAGAGTCCCCTAAAAAATAGTTGTGCAGTTTTCATGGAGTTTCTCGAATTCTGTTTATTTATCGATTGACTAGGGAATCAAAAGAGAAGAACGATAAATTCTGAAACTGGAGGTTTTATTGATGGCACATGAACAACATGCAGAACTGATTAAGGCCTTGCACGATTGCGCAGAAGCGTGCAACCATTGTTTTGACGCGTGCTTACAAGAAGACGACGTGAAAATGATGGCGCAATGTATTCGACTCGACCGCGAATGCGCAGACATTTGCGCATATCTTGAACATGCGATTACGCGCAACTCTCCATTTGTTGCAGAATTGGCGCAAGTTTGTGCGACAATTTGTGACGCTTGTGCAGAAGAATGTTCAAAACACGATCATGAACATTGCAAAAAATGTGCAGAAGCTTGTGCGAAATGTGCAGAAGCTTGCCGCAACGTAGCTTAATCTTTTCCACCCAAAGCCCGACTGCTGGAAATTCTCCGCAGTCGGGCTTTTGTATTGGCAGAAACAATCGCTTTTCGGCATAATGAAAGCAAAGGAGTGGGTTCGGATGACACGAAATGTATTAGTAGTAGGCGCCGGCATTGGTGGCATGACCGCGGGTTCACTTCTCGCAAAAGCAGGTTGGTCAGTAACCTTGCTCGAAGCTTCTTCTGAACTTGGCGGTTGTGCTAGTAAATTCAAACGCCACAAGTATTTATTTCCTGTTGGTGCGACACTTGGAATGGGGCTTGAACCAGGTGGTATTCACGACCGTGTTTTTCGTTTTCTCGACAAACCGATGCCCATTGAACCGCTTGAGCGTATCATGGAAATGGTCCACCCAAAAGCGACGTTTGTGTTTCATAAAGATCGCAAGCGACATGTAGATGGCATCATTGCTTACTTTCCGCAGCATACAACTGAAATTCGAGCATTTTATAAAGAAATTTATAAAACAGCAGCGATTGTTCGCACCTTAATGGATCCGCTTCCTTCGCTTCCTCCCGCAAACGCAAGCGAATGGACCTTTCTTGCGACATCCATGCGACCAAAGCACGTTAAACTTTTGCCTTTTTTCAATCAAACTTTGGGTCAGCGTTTGAAAAAGCATGGACTTAGTGACTTGCACGAGTTCCGGCATATGATTGATGGCTTGTTGATCGATAGTATGCAAACTGGGAGCGAAGATGTTGCGTATTTATTGGCGGCGGTAGCTCTTGATATTTATCACGAAGGTGCTTATTACGTGCCCGGTGGTTTGTATCGTTTTTCTGAATTGATGGGTGCTAGTTTACTAGAAAATGGTGGCGTGTTGAAAAAAAGACGCACCCTCGAAAAACTAGAACAGCAAGGCGATAGCTGGATTGCGACCGACCATCGTGGCAATACATACGAAGCAACTGATGTTATTTTAAACGTACCGATCCAACAATTGACGAAAATTTTAGCACCGGAACTTATCTCTAAACTGAAAGTGTCTTTACGTGATGGCATTGCGGGTGAAACGTGGTCCACTTTAACGCTGTATTTAGCAGTAGATTCAACTCAATTAGCAGAACCACTACCCGCATTCCGGCAAATTTCAACAGGCGAAGGACTTGCAGAAGGGGGTCATTTCTTTATGTCTTCTTCTCTTCTAGGTGACGAATTGCGCGCTCCTGAAGGCTTTCAAACCGTAACGATTTCCACCCATTCGCGACTCGAAGAATGGAATAGTCAAGAAAAATACGAAGAAACGCGAGAAGTGTTAACAGAACGCATGTTGCAATCGATTCAGCAGTTCATTCCTGGATTCCGTGACGCCATCGTTCATATGGAAAGCGGTGCGCCTAAAGCGTGGGAACACTTTGCAGGTCGTCCAAATGGCTTGGTTGGCGGTTTCCCGCAAACGTTAGATGCGGCATTGTTTAATGCCATTTCACATCATTCTGGTTTACCGAATCTTTATGTCTGTGGCGATCATATTTTCCCAGGCGGCGGCACTATCGGAGCGGCTGCTAGTGGCATTCATGCGGCACGCTCAGTTTCTGGCAAACGGTTAATTTAAAGAAAACCACTGCACATTCACTGCAGTGGTTTTTTATTGGTCCCATTTATAGCCGATTCCCCACACCGTTAGGAAATGGTCGTCAACTGGAAAACCCGCCTGTCGAACTTTTTCACGAATATTGCGGACATGAGAATCGACTGTGCGCCCTTCTGTTTCCGAGTCAAAGCCCCAAATCAATTCCAATAACCGATCGCGTTCAAATACTTTGTTTGGATTTTTCATCAATAACCCGAGCATCGAAAACTCTTTAGGTGTTAATCGAATCGACTCTTGCTGATAACTCAATTCAAACCTATCTTCGTCCCACACCAAGCCTCCAAACTCCAGTCGTTTGACAGGCGCACTACGTCGCAATAAAGCTTCCATTCGTGCCAGTAATTCTTCTTCACCAAAAGGCTTGGTCATGTAGTCGTCTGCACCGAGACGTAGCCCTTTCACAACATCTTCTTGTTGTTCGCGTGCAGTTAACATAATGATGGGCACATTAGAAAATTTCCGAATATTCCGGCACACTTCCCAGCCGTCCATGTCGGGCATCATAATATCCAGCAGCACCAAATCGAAAACATCTTTCTCCAATAAATCCAAGGCTTGTTTACCACTGCTAGCTTTTGTGCACGCATAAGCATGGGGACGCAAGTAAAGTGCGACCAAATCCAACATTCGTTTTTCATCATCTACTAAAAGCACTTTATGAATGGTCTCCACCTCTTTTCACTCGAATCGTTACAGTCGTACCTTTTTCAAATTCACTATCCATGTATATCTGCCCGTCGTGCGATTCAATAATTTCTTTAGCAATCGCGAGACCTAGTCCAGAACCGCCACGCTCGCGAGATCTCGATTTTTCCACACGATAAAGTCGGTCAAAAACAAATGGCAGTTCTTCTTGTGGAATTCCTTGCCCTTCGTCTTTTATCCGAATTACAACTCTATCCTGCTCTTCACTGCATCTAATAGTTACGCAATTTTGTGCGTATGAATGTTTGCGAGCATTGTCGAGAACATTCAACAACACTTGTTGCATGCGCTCTGAATCAACAAATGCTTTTACATCTTCGCTACAGCTTACCGACAAGTAGATTTGTTTTTCATCAAATGCTGGTTTCACTAAAACAGTTACTGACTTCAATAATTCCGCAACAGACACATCTCGTTGTTCAATAGTGAATTGATGACGATCAAGCTTCGCCAAATCAAATAAATTCTCAATTAATGCCGTCAAGTGTGTCGTTTCTTCTCGAACGATGTTCATGTATTCTTCGCGTTCCCGCTCGGTTGTGTCTGGCCGCTCTAAAATATCTGCATAGCCTTTAATATACGTTAACGGCGTGCGCAGTTCATGTGAAATGCTTGATAAGAAGTCATTGCGTGCATTTTTTAAACGGTCCAGCTCTGTCGATAACTTAGTAATCGCGTTTGCCAATTCACCAAGTTCATCGTTGCGGTCACTTGTTAAATCAACTTGGTTGTTGCCTTGACTCAATTGCTCGGTTGCTTCTTTCATTCGAATTAATGGCAAGGTAATCAACCGAGACAACAGTAAAATAGTAATGATCGTCAACACCATCGCAATAAGCGCCACTAAAAGAAATTGGTTTTTTAAATGAGCGACGATGCGGTCGATATTGTCCGTCGGCGAAAACATGAACACGTGACCTGCATGTTTTCCGTCAATTGTAATTGGACTGTCTGTTGCAATATATTTCTTATCTTTCCAATCTTCTTCAATAATTTTTCCTTCTACTGACGTGTATTCAAACTCCGTATGCTCAAGCACCGCTAACATTTCCGGTTCTAAGGCATCTGAATTGATTATTATTTCACCTGTTGCATCTGTGATCACAACACTAAAGTCAGTCGCCGCTTCCATCATGCCTACATGCGCTAACGTAATTTGTTCAAAACTATCTTCCAATACCTCACTATGCGTTTCTCCTCTTGCTAATAAATTCTCCATCACCTCATCCACTCGTTCATTGACCAAAGTAAAATAAAGCGTCATAAACAGAAACGCTTGAATAACGATTATAAAAGCAAAAAACAACAAGCCAATTTTTAATGATAATTTATTGAACATAAGAACCTCCGCTGAGACACAGCATTTTTCTTTTCTTTACTTTTTTTCATTGTACAGGAAAAGTTTTGAGTTTTGGTGCAGATTCTGCACAGCAATTGCACAAATTGTGGGTAAAGTACACTTACTTCAACTAATGAAAGAGGGATACAGATGATTAAAAATAAGTTTTTACTTGTGACGATGTCGACTTTAACCGCTATTACTTTAGCAGCTTGTGGAGATACAGAAGAAGATGCCAATCCAGCAGACCCAGACAATCAAGTTGAAATGAATGAAGACATGGGTGAAGAAAAAGAAGATGACGCAGGTCACGGAGACATGAGTCATTCCAGTTCCGGCGAAGTACCCGACGATTTAGCAGTTGCTGACAATCCAACATTTGAAGTAGGCAGTCAAGCGATTATGAGTGCAGATCATATGGAAGGTATGGATGGCGCTGAAGCTACTATTGTCGGAGCTTACGATACCACTGCTTACGCATTGAGTTTCACACCGACAACAGGTGGCGAACCTGTAGAAAACCACAAATGGGTGATTCACGAGGAATTGGAAGATGCGGGTGATACGCCTTTAGCGGCCGGTGACGAAGTTGTTATCGCAGCTGATCATATGGAAGGTATGGACGGGGCGACTGCAACTATCGACACTGCAGAAGAAACGACTGTATATATGGTGGATTTCACTGATGCTGAAAGCGGCGACAAAGTCGAAAACCATAAATGGGTAACAGAAAGCGAATTATCAGCTGAATAGACGAAGAACGCCTCTGTGTTTTGTGCAGGGGCGTTTTTACATGCTTGATTGGACTCTGATGTTGGTTTGTGCACGTTCGGCTGGAAATATGCACGCTCCCGAAAACTTGCGCACGTTCAGCCAAAAATACTCACGCTCCCGAAAACTTACGCACGTTCAGCCAAAAATACTCACGCTCCCCAAAACTTGCGCACGCTTAGCCGAAAATACGCTCGCTCCCGAAAACCTCAAAACCACAAGTACACAAAAAAGCACGGCAGGAAAATCCTGCCGTGCGCTCAAACTTTCAAGACAACAACGAAATTCGCTCGCTGTACTTGTCGATCAATTTTTTATTGTGTTCGTCGGCTCCGTCGATATTGCCGCTCAAGAAAATGGGCGGGGCAAATCCAGCATCGGCCATTTCTTTAATGGCTTCAGCGAAAATACCATTTAAGATGGTCGTGCCTATAACAGTTGATGTCGGACCAAACCGAACATCCACTCCTTCGTACGCCAGGACAGCATCCCCAACAACTGAATGGTTATCGATAACTAAGTCCACAACATCGAACAAGTACTGACCTGAACGATGACGTGAAGCCTGACTGTCGGCATACGTTGGTGATGTGATACCAATGACAAACGCACCTTTTTCACGGGCAGCAAGTGCAACGTCTACCGGTACGGGGTTGCGACCAGAAGTTGAAACGACAAACACTACATCGTTCGCTTGGAATTCTTGATCTTTCAAAAACTCTGCAGCATAATCATTTTGTCGTTCTAGTTGAGACGACTGAACTGCGCCTTCATGCAACATTAAAGGTTCCACAAAGATTGGCTTGATTGGTACCAACCCTCC
>JBBSRA010000073.1:0-6521 GCA_038243515.1 Caryophanales bacterium | reverse complement strand
GAATACGCTTTATGGTCACCCGCTAATTGCTCGGCTATAGATCTATCCAGCAAGACAGATGGATTATCGACCAACACTTCGATAGTGATTAATACACCTGTCGTTTGTTCAAGACGCTCAGCTTCAATCCGTATAGCATCTGCCATTTTCTGTTTCAACAAATCATCCACGCTGCGAATATCAACTCCCGCTGTGACAGTGTGCGGAATCACATTCATCGAGTTCGGAGCAGATGTCAATTTGCTTACCGTTGCCACAAGCGATTTTTCGTACGCATCATTTAATTGAAGAGCTGTTTCTTGAACAAATGAAATAAAAAGAGCAGCTGTCGCCAAAGCGTCTTGTCTGCGGTCCATAGGCGTTGTTCCAGTATGTCCCGCTTTCCCACTAAACGTGACCGTCAAACGGATGGGACAAGCAATGCTTTTAACGACTCCGTAATTTTTTTTATGTTCAACAATATGCAGCCCTTGTTCAATGTGCAGTTCGACAAAGCTTTGGAGCTGTTCTTTTGGACGTTTCGCTTTGGATAGATTCTGCCAGTCAAAACCTTGACTAGCGACGGCTTCCGCGAGCGTCGTGCCGTGCTGGTCTTTGAGACTGCCGATTGCCAGATCTAATAACCCACTCATCGCTTTGCTACCAATTGTCGATACGCCAAACCGTGATGATTCTTCTGAACGAAAGCAAATCACTTCGATCGGCCGCTGCGGTTCGAAACCAGCTTCTTTTAACATTTTGACTGCGCCTAGGCTACAGACAATGCCCGCACCACCGTCAAAAGCGCCACCGCTTGGCACAGTATCAAGATGGGAGCCGGTTGCCACTGCAGCGTTTTCGCCTCCCCGAACTTCCCAGCGCGCGATGATATTGCCTGCAGCATCCTCCGCAACAGCCAAACCTAGTTCTTCAGCAATCACTCGAAAAACCGCAATGGCGTTGGTTTCTTCTGTTGTATAACCTTCTCGCGTAAACCCTTCTGGTTTGACCAATACCTCACTCATATTCAACCGCTGTAATTGCTCAATCAACCAGTCTTTCACATATACCGTCCTCCTTCAGCAAATAATCAGTCGTTCGAATCAAGGTCTCCAAACCAGCCATCAATGCCTGTTCGTCATAATCAAAACGAGGATGATGATGGCCAGCAGGCAATGGACTAGCAAAAATCATGAACGTCGCTTTTCCTCCGCGTTCTCGGACGCGCTCAATCATATACGTAACATCTTCCGAAGCGCCAATCGCCAAATTCGGGACAATTTTTAAGTTTTGTGACGAAGCACACGCTCGTTCGACGATTTCCGCGAACTCGAGATCTGCAGATGTCGAAATTGCTTTTCCCATATGCTCAAGTTCTAACTCGACATCATATAAACTGGCACTGGCCTGCAGAATACGCTCTGCATTTTCTTGCATATAAGCATCTAATTGGTTGGTCTCGCCGCGTGTTTCAATTTCCATAAGCGCTTTTTCTGCGATGATATTGCGCCCTGATCCTGCATGCAAAGTGCCGACATTGATACGCGTCGCTCCGTCTTTATGACGCGATATGCTATGCAAATGCAACGTGGCAGATGCGGCAGCGAGTAAAGCGTTGCGGCCTTCATTGGGTTCTAATCCGGAATGCGCCGACTTGCCGATAAATTTCACATTGATTTTAGAACTGGCCAAAAATCTCGATGTGGCAGCAGCAACTGTGCCTGCTGGCAAATCATGAAGTCCAACGTGGCCACTTAAGAAATAATCAGCATCGTCCAACCATCCTTTATCCACTATCGCCTTGGCACCGCGTCCTCCTTCTTCTGCAGGTTGGAACAAAATCGTATACTTGCCGCTTAACTGGTCTTTGTTCTTAGACAAATATTCAGCCAGCCCCAGCCCAATTGCCGCATGGCCATCGTGACCACATGCATGCATCATTCCTGTGATTTGCGAACAGAATGCTTGTTGTGCAGGCACATGTTCAGCGTCATCCGATTCTTCAATCGGCAATGCGTCGATATCAAAACGGTAAGCAAAATTCGGCCCCGGACGACCTGTATCGAGTACAGCGGCAAGTCCAGTATGTCCGCCTTTCATCTTTTCAAGAAAAGCGGGTGGCACTCCTTTGTCGAGCGCTCGTTGTTCGTTTCTTTCGAGAAATTCATCACTCGGCACGCCCATCCGTTCTTTACTGGTTAACAGCTCGGTTCCGTAAAAAAGTGAAAATCCTTTTCCTGTTAATTGTTCACTCAGCTCATAAGTGGTTACATATTCAGCAAAACCGATTTCAGGATACTCATGCCGCTTGCGTCTTTGCTCGATGAGATACGGCTCAATTTCAGTCATGAACTGTTCAATAGGATCTGTCATTTCCGTTCCTCCTATCCATTCAATTCCGCTAACACGTCAAGCGCTGCTTGCGCCATTAGTTCTGTCCCGATCGACATCGCTTGTTCGTCGATCATAAAGCCCGGATCATGAAGCGGTTTTTGGTTTTCACCGACAGAAGTTCCGAGCCAGTAATAAATTCCTTCGTATTTTTTCAAGAAACGTCCGAAATCTTCTCCTGCCATGCTACCGATAACTTCTGGTGCGCCTCCATCCCCTAATTGACGTTTTGCCGACTTGCGGACCACTTCAGCCCACCGTTTTGTGTTGATGGTTGCTGGATAGCCGTCTGAATAATCGATATCACATGTGCCGCCCATCATTGCCACAGCTCCTTCGACCACTTCATGGAAACGCTTTTTCAATAGTTTCTTTGTGTGGTCTGATAGCGAGCGAATCGTTCCTTCAAGCACTACCGTATCCGCCACAACGTTGTAGCGATAGCCTCCTGTGATTTTACCGATGGTGATGACACCGGAATCCATTGGGTTGGCGTTTCGACTGATGATGGTCTGTATAGCGGACATCACTTGGTTGGCGATAATGATGGCATCGACTGTTTGATGAGGCATTGATGCGTGTCCACCCGCTCCGTGTAGCGTTACTTCGAAACGGTCGGAATTTCCCATAATGGCTCCGTCAATAACGCCAACTTGACCAACTGGAAGACCCGGCCAAACATGCTGAGCCATTAAAACATCTGGTTGGTAGTTGTCAAAAACACCATCTTCCATCATTTGCTCTGAACCACCAGTCGGCGCATTTTCTTCGGCCGGTTGGAAAATGAGTAAAATCGTTCCTGCAATGTCTTGTTTCCGGTCTTGCAGTAATTTCCCTACTCCTAAAAGCATCGCCGTATGGGCGTCATGGCCGCACGCGTGCATTTTGCCATCGACTTTAGACTTGAACGGAACATCCGCTTTTTCTAAAATCGGCAATGCATCGATATCCGCACGCAAACCGACCGTTTTTCCTGGTTTGCCTCCTTGAATAACACCGAGTACACCGGTGTTGGCATATCCCGTAGAATAATCGATGCCATATTCATCGAGCTTCTTTTGTATCTTCCGAGAAGTTTCCGTTTCTTCACCGCTCAATTCAGGATTCTCATGAAGATCCCGCCGAAATGCGCGCATCTCACTAAATAATTCTTGTGCTTGCTCTTTCATCGTCCTCACCCACTTTTCTGATTTAAGGAAATAGACCATAATCCTTCCGTTAATAAAAAGTGTACCCTATTTCGCTTGCAAAATACTAGATTAATTTTGATTTTTCTGAATATTAATGAATAAAAAAAGAAGCCTTACTGTTTAGAGTGACACAATAAAATGAGATACCTACTATTCATTTCATAGAATCTACCTAACCGATCCCAAGATTCTTTTCCAAACAAAAACCACCGACGGAATAGTTTCCGTCGGTGGTTTTCTAAATACAGTAATTAAAGTTAACTCGATAAAGCCATTTACGGCTATTCACACAGTGAGTGGCCAGTGCCTATTTTAAAATTCTTCATGAGTAGCCGGGTCCATATCAAACAGTCTGCCATCAGGACGCGACAGCTCTGCAATAGCACTCATTTCAGCTTCGCTTAAAGCAAAATCGAAAATAGCCAAGTTTTCCCGCTGCCGCTTTGGAGAAGTGGAACGCGGAATCGATACAGAGCCGATCTGGTATTGCCAGCGCAAGACCACTTGAGCAATTGTTTTATGGTGGTTGTCTGCAATCTTCCTGACCGTTTCATTCGACATAATGTCCGCTGCTTTCGCAATCGGACTCCAGGATTGCGTTTGGATATTGAATTCCTTGTGTACGTTCCGCTGCTGTTCCTGATTAAAAAACGGATGCAATTCAACTTGATTGAGACTCGGCGTTACTCCGGTCTCTCCAATAATGCGCTCTAAGTGTTCAGGCAAGAAGTTACTCACACCAATGGACCGGACGAGTCCCCATTTCTTCGCATCAATCAAGGCTTGCCATGCTTCCACATAGGAGTCTTGATTTGGCATCGGCCAGTGGATTAAATACAGATCAAAATAATCCAGCTTCAAACGGTACAACGATTCTTGAATCGCAACCAACGCTTTTTCGTACGTATGGTAACGACCGGGCAGCTTAGAAGTAATCCACAGATCTTCACGAGAAACACCGCTGCGTTTAATGCCTTCCCCGACGGCTCCTTCGTTCTCGTAATTATACGCCGTGTCAATCAGCCGGTAACCGGCATTAATTCCACTGCTGACCGCATTCGCTCCTGCATTGCCCCAAAGCCCGTATGTACCGAGTCCGATAACCGGCAACTTTGTTCCGTCGTTCAACGTCACTTCTGGTATTGCTTTTTCCATCTACTTTCACTCCTCACGTTTGTACTTTAAGACTACCCTTAACTGATTGAAAACTCAAACAACTCTACTAACACAAATTCTACTTTTCTGGTAGCGACACAGCTAAATCGCACATCGTTGATCAAATCGAATGAAAGAGCCATCGGCGAAGTTTTCACCGATGGCTCTTTTAACTCCGCTTCCCCTGAGACCGACACGACTACAAAAAAATTATAATTTTGATAGCTGTAACTGGAAATACTGAATGCATATGCTCTCAAATGCATAGATTATAAATTGTAGTGTACATTCAAAAACGGTTGGAATTGTATCTGTTCCAAGGGCGCGATTTTAATCTATAAACAATGTCATCACGCTGTAAGTTTTCGAGCTTTAATAAATAGAGTTGCATCGCAAATCAGCCCAATGATGCCAGTAATGAACAAGATTCGAGAAAATAACGTGAGTTCTATCTTCACATTGCTTACCGGCTCTTTCAGATACCTTCTAACGTAGGCTCTTTTTTTCAGTGGCAAAGTGTAATAAAAGCACCCAGTCGTACCTACTGCTTCTCTCTAAGAAATCATTTCACTTAAAAGAGTTTTTTCATACAGTTGCACCACCTGAAATTCTGCCTTCTTCAGGACTGACTACGTGAAAATTGGGTATAAGCTTATTACCGCACTGTTTTGCTATCATGTGCGTAGCTACAAGATGGATTCGCAACATAAATTTCACATTTGGAAAAGGAGATGGTTTTTTTGGAATATCAATTGACGCTACGCTTGGCCAATGACAAAAAAGGTTATTCTTGGCTGTTTGAAAGTCCCGAGAATACAATGCCTCTGCTTGATGAAGTTGTGCAAACATTTCAGCATTACGAGGTGGATAACATGGAAAGCTTTATTCGTGAGAAAAAGAAAGAAATTGAAGAAACAGGCTCTAGCCATACGGCACAAATTGATGTGACAAAAGTGGAGCCACGGGCAATTATCCGTTCGGCTTCGTATAAAGAAATGTGGTATGACGGCAAGTATTTTGACGACATCTTGGAGATTTTGACTGATAAATTGGGGCCACCAGAAAACGAACAGTTTGACTGAATAAAAGTTGGAAAAGCAAGCTATCCTTGAGGCGCTTGCTTTTTTGAGGATTCTGCTTTCTAGAGAGCGAAACAATTCAAATCGTTTCGAACTGATTTTTTCCAAGGAATCGACTTTCAATTGTCTTATTTATGAGCTTCCGTAATTTCTCGCATCAACTCAACCCAGTCTTCCCGGTTAAAATTATAATACGCTAACTCGATTTTTCTGAGAACGAGGTGAAGACTGTCAAATTGTTCATCAGAGCGTAATCGCCACCAGCTTTTCACGGTAGGTGCCTTTGTACCGGGTGGATAATACGTTAACGTTTCTTCCGGGTTTATAATTTTTTCCAACTTCTCAATATCCAAATAACCATGCGGAAAATCGATATAAAGACCAAGTGATGCTTTATGAGGTTTGATCGTTCCGATTTTATGCGTAGATTCCGCATCCCCTTTTTCGAGTGAGTCACTCCAAAGAACCGGTTTATCACTTGTGATTACAAGCTGGTCGTCTACATTCGTTTCAATTTTACAATGAGGGAGACCCTTAAACACTTCGCGTATTTCTTTCAATTTTTGTTCTACTAATCCGTCCATTTTGTCACTCCTTTGAATTTGCTTGCTGATTCTATCATTGCATATTATAGTTTCGTTTCCTAGAGCACACTTTTCACTTACTTCCCCTCAACCTTCCCCAACTCATCCAAAAACGCTTTCCGTTTCGGGTACATAAACTTTAG
>JBBSRA010000072.1:0-6548 GCA_038243515.1 Caryophanales bacterium | reverse complement strand
TTCAGATAATTTCTTCCCTGTAATCTTCATGATATTTACCAATTGAAGTCCTGTCAATAAGCCATCACCTGTTGTGTTGTAATCAAGGAAAATAATATGACCTGATTGTTCGCCGCCCAAGTTGTAATCATTTTTTTTCATTTCTTCTACAACATAACGATCACCCACAGCTGTTTTATTGCTCTTCATGCCGTGGCTTTCTAACGCTTTATAAAAGCCCATATTGCTCATTACTGTCGAAACCACTGTATCTTTTTTCAGACGACCTTCTGAATGCAAATGTTTCGCACAAATATACATGATTTGATCGCCGTCGACAATGTTCCCTTTTTCATCTACGGCAATTAAACGATCGCCGTCGCCGTCGAATGCAAGACCGATATTTGCGCCTTTCGCAACAACGAGCTCTGCCAATTGTTCAGGGTGAGTAGAGCCTACGTTTGCGTTGATATTTAAACCGTTTGGCGATGCGCCCATTGATGTGATGTCTGCATCTAAGTCTGCAAAGACATGCGTTGCTAATGTAGACGTTGCTCCGTGTGCGCAATCTAATGCCACAAGAATGCCTGTAAATTCTTCATCAACTGTTTTTTTCAAGTACTGAAGATATCTTTGTCCACCTTCGAAATAATCCGTAATGCTACCGAGATCGCCACCTGTTGGACGTGGCAGTGTATCTTCATCGCTATCCAATAACGCTTCAATTTCAGCTTCTTGTGCGTCTGATAGTTTAAAGCCATCTGAGCCAAAGAATTTGATGCCGTTATCTTCTACAGGGTTGTGTGAAGCAGAAATCATAACGCCTGCTTCTGCACTCATCACACGCGTTAAATAAGAAACGCCTGGTGTACTGATAACGCCGAGACGCATCACTTCTGCTCCGACAGAAAGAAGTCCTGCAGCCAAAGCGCCTTCTAACATTTCTCCTGAAATTCGTGTATCACGCCCGATTAACACTTTCGGCTTGTCTTTTGCACTTTTCGTTAAAATATACCCGCCGATACGACCTAATCTAAATGCCAGTTCAGGTGTCAGCTCACTATTGGCAACTCCACGTACGCCATCTGTTCCAAAATATTTTCCCATTACGATATTCGCTCCTTCAGTCAATTGCTTCTATTTTGATTTCTATTCTAAATTATCTTTGTGGTCTCTAGATTCCTTAATCACGTGCTACTTTTGCATCTTCTTTAGCTACTGGTAGTTGCGCCGATTCATCGATGATAGCTTGAGCTTCAACTGTTACTTGACCAGGTGAAACCGCAGAAGCACCAGCAGGAATTTCAAGCTCTACTTCTACTGTTGCATCTTCAGCGGTAACACTTGCAGCATCTACTGTAACGACATATTCAGTAAGCTCGTCTACTACCGTCTCCGGACCGAAAATCCGAATTTCTTCAGTGGAAGTCGTCCAGCCGTTAATCGTAATGCCAGCGCCCGCTTTCCCAGTAGATTCAATTCTGACTGGTACAACTTTGCTGTATTCCGCAACTTTAACCGATACCTCTACTTCTTCAGGTTCGATTTTTGCACTTTCAAGCTTTGTTAAATCCTCTGCTAATACGCGAACACTTGCCGCAGTGGTAAAAGATTCTTTCACGCCTTGCTCGCCAGAAACCGTCGCTTTTACGAAACTGATAGCATCAATCATACTTTTGGGTCCTGTTACAATAACAGTTTCCGGTTCGACCGTTACGCTATCTAATATAAATCCATCCGCAAGCATTCGTTCATTTATTTCTGGGTCGATACGGAATTCCTGTGATACCCGCTCTTCAATGACAACATTCACAAAAGCAGGATCGACTCGAACGTTTAATTGTTCAGATAAGTTTTCAGTTTGAATTGGAACTTGGTGCTCACCCATCGGTAAGTTACGCAAATCAACAAACAAAGTGAAATCTTCTAATTGACGTGCTGCTTGCACAATACTGACAGGTCCATTCAAATGCAAATCAACCGTTTCTGGTATGCCGCTTATCATTAACGTATTGTCATGGTAAACCTCGAGTTCAACGTTTTCAATCACTTCAGACACACGGCTTGTATCCGTTGATCCGGAAGTATTGTCATCCGCTTTTACGGAAAAGAACAAAAGACAGGCTAACAATAGCGCCGTACTCCGTAAAAACCAGCGATTGTCCATCATTTTATCCATTCTTTTTCCCCCTCCAGTTCCACCAAGAAAGAGCGACTTCTTGCTGTTCTGCACCAAACCAAATTCGGCGCAGCTTCACTTCAAAGTCTTCAAGTGATAAATTGCGGTGTAAATCACCATTCGCCGTCAAACTGATGGCGCCGGTTTCTTCTGATACAACGATCGTAATTGCATCCGTCACTTCACTAATACCAAGAGCTGCGCGGTGGCGCGTACCCAACTCTTTTGAGATGAACGGACTTTCAGACAACGGCAAGTAACAAGCCGCCGCCGCAATTCGATTTTTTTGAACAATAACCGCTCCATCGTGCAACGGTGTATTGGGAATAAACAAATTGATCATCAATTCAGATGTGAGATCCGAGTTCATCGGAGTACCCGTTTCAATGTATTCACTCAATCCTGTTTCTCGTTCAATCGATATTAATGCGCCGATTCGCCGTTTAGCCATATAGCTAACGGATTTGGACATTGCTTCGATGAGTCGATTGCGTTCGGATTCTTCGTTCAATGTACTGCTCGAGAATAGTTTGCCACGACCCAGTTGCTCAAGTGCACGGCGAAGCTCTGGCTGGAAAATGATAATGATGGCCAAGAAGCCCCATTCCAACACTTGCTGCATAATCCAGCCTAATGTTTCCAAGTTGAGTGCTTGTGTCACAAGACGCGCAATAATAATGACAAAGATTCCTTTCAATAACTGAACGGCTTTCGTCCCTTTAATGACCGTAATCAATTTATAAACAACGAACCAAACTAGTAAAATGTCAATGATGTTCCCTAGAAGTCTAAATGGCGTTTGGTCTGTTAAACTTTCAAAAAAAGGCATCTGCAACCCTCGCTTTTCTACATCTGCATATGCATTTATTATAGCATAAGTGAATTGGGCTTGCCTTCATAGAAAAAACCCATCCTTTAGGAGAGGATAGGTTTAATCATCAAGTTGACTGTCGTTTGTATTAAAAATAGAAGCTGCATCTCTAAATCCTTCTTTAATGGTATACCATAACCATTCAAAAGCCTTATCGATTTCTTCAATTTCACCCGTAATCACACCGCTCGATGCCATATACTGACCGTTAACAATGGTGACATCTCCTTGAAGTTCACCTTCTACACGCAAATCACCGTTGCGTACGGTTAAGTTGCCAACAACCGTTTCGCCTTCAGGTACAATAACAGTTTGTCCTTCAACTACTAAATTCGGTTGTTTCGTAAACGAAAACTGTTGGTCGTCGTTAAAATTCGCAAACAGCGCCGTGCTCATCAACACACAAAATAGAGCCGCGGCTGCAAGCATTGGATGTCTTCTAAACCATCTTTGAAAACCTGCTCGTTGTTTTTCTTTTGGTAAGCGTTCCATTGTTTTTTGGACAAAATCGGAAGGCGCTTGTATATGGGACGCACTTTGAATAAATGCAATAGTTCTGTTTAATGCTTGGTATTTTTCTCGGCAATCGTCGCAGTTTTCCAAGTACTCTTTTAATTGCTGTTCCTCGCTTGGGCTTGTATCTCCGTCAAGGTGATGGTTCATTAATTGGATAATGTTTTCCGGACACGTATTCATCGTGCTCGCCTCCTACAAATTGCTCAATTGCTTGCGAAGAGCTTCTCGCCCTCGGTGAATACGCGTCTTCACCGTTCCTAATGGCAAATCCAAGATTTCACTAATTTCCGCGAGTGGCAATTCTTCAATATATTTTAATACAATAGCGGCACGGTACTTATCTGGCAAGCGGCTGATTTCGTACTGCACCCGCTCTTGAACTTCCATCCGCATCAATTCATCTTCCGGAAGTTCATCGTCATTGGCGATTTTAGAATACATATTTAAGCCTTCTGCTCCGCGCACTTCCGCATCTAAATGATAATCCGGCTTTTTCTTACGAATCCGGTCGATACACAGATTGGTGGCAATTCGGTAAAGCCATGTCGAAAATTTTCGATTTTGATCAAACGTATGGATGTTTACATAAGCACGCATAAAAGCTTCTTGCGCTATATCTTCTGCTTCTTGCTTGTTGCCAAGCATCCGGTAGCAAATATGATACAGCTGGTGCTGGTAAAGCTCCACGATTTCGGCGAATGCGTTCTGATCGCCTTTTATTACTTTCGCTACCCGTTTATTGACTAACGCATCCATGATCTCATTTCCCTCTGCCTATGCGGCTGTACTTTATATACGTACCGAAACTCAAAAGGTTTCAACTTTTTTTCTTATTCTATCGTATCAGACAATACCCAAATAAATCCAACTATATTTTCAATATTTCCAATTTAAAATCCATTTATTTTTTGACATAGAAAAAACAGGCTTTCGCCTGTTTTGGATTACATTAATTTTTCACCGAATAATGAGCCTATCAATGCAACGGCAACATCAGCAGTTTTGTTTTTTTCATCAAGAATTGGGTTAACTTCCACGAATTCAGCAGAAGTAATGATGTTTGCATCATACAACATTTCCATTGCTAAATGGCTTTCACGGTAACTAATTCCACCCGGAACCGGTGTACCGACGCCTGGTGTGTACATTGGGTCAATCCCATCAAGATCTAATGATAAGTGAACCGCATCTGTGTTGCGTTCTTCTTTCAAGTAACAAATCGAATCTTCGATCACTGCATGCATTCCCATTTTATCAATTTCATGCATACTATAAACGCGAATACCGTGTTCTTTGATCAATTCGCGCTCTCCTGGGTCAACCGAACGTGCACCAATAATCACAATGTTTTCCGGCTTTACTTTTGGTGAATACCCACGAATAGTTGTCAATTTCTCATGACCGTGTCCAAAGCTTGCAGCAAGTGGCATGCCGTGGATATTGCCTGATGGTGAAGTATCACTCGTATTCATATCTGCATGCGCATCATACCAAATAACACCTAGGTTTTCATGACGCTCAGAAATTCCAGCAAGCGTACCGATTGCAATGCTGTGGTCGCCACCTAGTACAAGTGGAAAGTTTCCTGCTTCTGCTACTTCAAATACTTTATCGCCAAGTGCTTCTGTTGCTTCAGTAATTACTTTTAAATTGCGCAAATTTGTTGAAGCATCAACACTGCCGTCTGTTTGACCGATTTGGATATCTCCTTCATCCGAAACGCTGTGACCCAACTCTTCAATACGATCGACAACGCCCGCATAACGGATAGCGCTTGGTCCCATATCGACACCACGACGCGTTTGTCCATGGTCCATTGGAACGCCTATAATAGAAATATTTAATTTATTCATAATTTTATACCTCCTTAGCAAGATAGACTTATTGTAACCGCTAAGGTCCTTTTGGCTCAACCAGACAAATTTACGTATATTTATTCACTTTTTTCTCCAAGTCTTTTTTTACTTTCGGCCAGTCACTATCGATAATCGAATACACCACAGCGTCTCTCGGTTTACCTGTCGAGCGAATGCGTTCATTGCGAATTACTCCTTCTTTAACCGCTCCGATGCGTTCAATCGACTTCTGTGAACGCACATTTTCAGCATCTGTCTTGAATTGCACACGAATCATATCCCGCTCTTCAAAACAATAACTGAGCAAAGCTCGCTTAACCGCTGTATTCACATGCGTTCGTTGAGCAGATTGCGCGTAAAATGTTGCACCAATTTCACAGCTTTTATTGGCTTCATCAATTGCATATATACGTGTTGTCCCGACAATTTCAGCCGTTTCAGGCTTTTCTACAACAAAAATAAGTACATTTGACTGGTTTAATCCCGATTCTAACCACGTAACCATATCTTCAAATTTTTCAACTCGACTGAGCATGTGCTCAAAAATCTCCGGATCGTACAAAGCCCACAACGCTTCAAAATCTTCTCTTTTCAATAAACGCAACCGAATACCATTAGACTCAATCATCATATCAATCTCTCCTTTAACTAAAATACACCGATTGAATACGTTCAATAAAATCATGTTCCAACGATCCCATTTGCTTAACCAAAAAATAAGTAGAAACGACAGGCAATGGAAACAAATCAAAATGGACTTCCATTAATCGACCTTCTACCAGTTCTCGCCGAACCATCGACTTTGGCAAAAATGAAGTGCCCAGCCCTTCTTGAACAGATCGTTTAACGATATGGGCTTGCGTCACTTTCATTGTGCGAATACCAGGTACATGTAAACGCAACGTTCCCAATAACTCTTCCCAAAAAACAGGGTGATGATGCGTAAACAATATTGCGCTTCGTAGAGCTTGTTCTACTGAAACTACCGGTCCTGTCTCATCATCATAAGCGTCTCTTGATAAAATAAATAATAATGGATCGTTATATACAATAAGTGGCTCAATCAGACGACCGATAGGCGGCAAAGCCGAAATTCCAGCCGATACTTGTTCTGTTTCAACCAATTTTTCGATATCACTTGATTCTT
>JBBSRA010000071.1:0-6946 GCA_038243515.1 Caryophanales bacterium | reverse complement strand
TTGAACCAGATGAGCTTGTGGCTTCATTGCGAAGTTTGATGCGTGGTGAAAATACACTTCATCCAAAAGCTTCATCGGAGCTATTAAAAGCACCAACCGAACCGGCACCACATACTGTCAATCAGCTGACGCCACGAGAACAAGAAGTATTAGCAGAGCTAACAAAAGGCAAAAGTAACCGAGAAATTGCATCCGCGTTATTCGTTACGGAAAAAACGGTGAAAACTCATATTTCTAATATTTTCATTAAACTCACTGTTCAAGATCGCACACAAGCAGCACTTTACGCTGTTAAGCACGGGCTAACAGGATCGAATAGAAATTGAAAAAGAATGCAACGGAATTTCCGTTGCATTCTTTTTTATCGTTTTCTCACAGGTCGCTTCCGGCTATCTTTTGTTACTTGCTTCCATTTAGTGCGTTCTGCTTTTTGAGCAGCAACGTTGCTTTTTCTCTCCATATGGGCAAGTTCACGTGTAAGCTTTAAATAACTTTGATAACGCCCAGTATCTAATTCACCAGTTTGAAGTGCTTCTTGAACACGGCAACCAGGCTCATCGCGATGAGCACAATCACGGAACCTACAAGAAAATGCCAACTCTTCAACATCGCGAAATCCTGTTTCAACGCCTTCTGAATAATCACCAAGCTGAAATTCGCGCATGCCCGGCGTATCAATCATCAAGCCCCCTTCAGGTAGTAGAATCATTTCACGGTGCGTGGTCGTATGACGACCTTTGCTGTCGTCTTCTCGTATATCTTGTACCGTCATCCGTTCACTGCCGGACAAGGCATTGATCAACGATGATTTTCCAACTCCTGAAGATCCAAGTAAAGCTCCAGTTTTAGAACCTGATAATTGAGTTTGCAAAGTTTCGATGCCTTCTCCAGTAAGAGCCGATACAGCATGAACAGGAACACCAACTGCTATATTTTTGACTTGGCTCATAAAAGGTTTAATGTCTGTACATTGATCCTTTTTGGTCAATACGATAATCGGGTTGGCACCAGAATCCCAAGCTGCTAGTAAATAACGTTCCAAACGTCGCACATTAAAGTCATTATTTAAAGACATCGTCAAGAAAATAAAGTCTATATTGACTGCAATCAATTGAATATCCGCTGTTTCTCCTGCTTCTTTTCTAGAAAATTGTGAAGTACGTGGCAGTACTTGATGAATGATGCCTTTTTCCTCACTTGGCATTTGCTCGACCATGACCCAATCTCCGACGCACGGAAATTGAGTGCCACTATGTTGGTGTCGGTATTTTCCTGATAACGAACAAAGCCATTTACCTTGCTCAGTTACCACACAATATAAATTTTTGTGTTCAAGTGTGACGCGACCTGGAACACCAGAAGTAGTGACTTTTTCTTGCCAGTTTGTGTTCCAGCCGTACTGTTCGATTTTCGTCAATGTTGTTTCCTCCTAATTATGCAAAATAAAAAAACCGCGGATGCGCGCAATTCGCAGTCCGTGGTCTCCAGGCATAATGGAAGAAGCGTATCGTTACCGATACACAGAAGGAGACACGATAAACTGGAACTGCGTATTTATTAATAAAGTAGCCATAATGTCTCACCTCTTTCTTCAAGTTAAGTTAACGATAAACTAAATACCATTTTCAGTCAATAGAAATTTTTGAATAATGAAAAAGATCTTCGTACAACTTGCAATAAAGAAATGGCAACGCTAACATTAAGTGACTATTCCAATTATTATAGGTTAACTAGATATACATTCGAAGAGGTGATGAGATGGCGAAGCAACAAGATGTAATTATTTCAGTAAGAGCAGGAGAAGAACTTGATAAAGTTCGTCTTGAACAATTTCTACGCCGAGAAATAGAAGATTTGCCAGCGGGACAACTCGAAATTCGACAGTTTGGTACGGGACATTCTAATTTAACGTATGCTTTACAAATTGGAAATTGGGAAGCGGTTTTGAGAAGACCTCCGCTTGGCCCGGTTGCACCAAAAGCACACGATATGGAACGTGAATACAAAATATTGTCTGCTTTATATCCGGTTTTCCGAACAGCTCCAAAGCCTTTTGTTTTTTCAGACGATCACTCAATTGTCGGCAGCCCGTTTTTTGTTATGGAAAGACGATTCGGATTTGTATTAGACAGTGATTTTCCAGAAGGTGTAGAACCGACTCCGGAATTGGGACAAAAAATCTCAGAAAAAATGGTCGATTTATTAGTCGAGCTTCATTCACTCGATTATCAGAAGACGGCTTTGACGGAAATGGCAAAACCGGATGGCTTTATGCAACGACAAGTCGAAGGTTGGATTGGGCGCTATGAACGCGCACAAACTGATAAAATTGAAGGAATGGAAACTTTAACCGAATGGATGCGTTCAAATATTCCTATTTCACAGGAACCTACGATTATTCATTATGATTTCAAATTGAACAACGCGTTGTTTTCAGAAGATTTTTCGGAAATAACGGGATTGTTTGATTGGGAAATGACCACAGTCGGAGATCCGCTAGCAGATTTAGGTGCAGCAATGAGTTACTGGATTCAAGCAGATGATCCGGAGTTATTAAAAGAAGGATTCGGCAAAGCACCTGTCACGGTGCTAGACGGCTTTTACAGTCGCGAGGAGTTTATCTCGAGTTATGGCGTGAAAAGTGGGCGAGATGTATCGGATATGAACTTCTATTTAACATTCGCTTATTTCAAGCTAGCTGTTATCATTCAGCAAATTTATTATCGATACAAAAAAGGACAAACGCAAGATCCTCGATTTATGCATTTTGATCGATACGTGAATAGCTTAATGAACCATGCTTTATCGGTTGCGTTAAAAAACTAGTTTTGAAAGTGAATAGACATTAAAAGGCTGGTTAATTACTAGCCTTTTTGTTTGTCTAGGGGCTATCCAGGGAAAAGGGAGAAAGCAATAAGAAAGGAGAATGGCTGTGAAAGCACTATCATTTTGGTTGAAAGAAAAACTGTGGCTTACGCCCGCTATTTATATCGTCATTGCAATTCTCTTATCTATTAGTTTTTTTTATGTGGATTTATTGTATATCGAGAGAATGAAACCATACATTCCCGCAATTCTTTTAACAAATGTTGATTTGGCGAAGACAATTATGGGGAGTTTATCTGGAGCTCTTTTAACGATGACGACTTTTACTTTTTCTACAATTTTAGTTGTCTTGACGATGTATTCTTCTCAATTTTCACCAAGAACGCTAAAAAACTTTGTGCAAGATAAAATTACTTGGCGCGTACTAGGAATTTTTCTTGGCGGATTTATTTATAATACCTTGTCTTTATTATTCATGAGAGATGATTTGTATCAAACAGACGTTATTTCTACGTTTGTCGGAATTGTGATCGCATTCTTTTGTCTTTCTACATTTGCTTATTTTATCCACTATATTGCGACCAATGTGCAAGTTGGACAGTTAATAACTGAATTGATCGTAGATGCTGAAGAAGCTATTACTAAGCTTAAAAATTTACAAGAAGAAGAAGAAGCCAGCACAGAAGAAGTTGCGTGGAATCCGATTGGTATCAAAGAAACTCATTGCGCTGATGGAGAAGGGTACGTGCAATACTTGTCTTTTAAGAAGTTGGTTGATTACGCAAATGAGCAACAATTGAAAGTGGATATTCTCGTTAATCCCGGTGATTATATATACGAAGGTAAACCCATTTTTCATATTTATAAAACGAAGGAAACAGCAGCATCTGTCGGTAAATTTTATTCGCTTGGCACTTCTAGAACTTCAGAACAAGATTTGGACTTTGCTATTCAAAAAATGGTAGAAGTAGCACTTCGCGCGATTTCTCCAGGAATTAATGATCCGAATACAGCCAATGATATTATTGTTCGTTTGGGACGGTTGCTAGGGCAATTGGGAACGTTGAAAACGGGTGCTATGACATTGGGGAAAGGGCGCGTGCTGTTTCAGTTTCCTCCATACAAAAAAGCATTGTATAAAACTTTTTATCAATTGTCACATTATGGTAAAGAAGATATATCTGTATTAATTTCCATTATGGAATCTTTAAAAGTAACGGCAGAATTAGTGCCTGCTCATCATCATATCGAGTTGTGGGAATTGCATAGTTATGTATTAGAAGCTGTGGATATTCCGAAAATAAAATCATTGGATTATGAAGAACTTCAAGAAAAAATTGATGTGTTGGCCAAAGCTACAAATCAACATTCGTACAATCTTCTTTTGACGGAGGATGATACGAAGCAAATCTAATGTGTCGAGCAGTGGAGGAGAGAAGTCATGCAGAACAACCAGCTAATTGAAAAAAGTGCTTTTTTAAAAGATTTGTCCGTCTCTGAATTTCTGTTGTTCTTTTTTTACTTAGCGATTCTGCTTGCAGTGAAAATTTTTGTTTTATGGTTGTTGAGAAAGCTCATCTCATCCGAAAAATTTAAAATGCAAGTTTATCCTGTGATCGAAGATGTCTCGAATTGGCTTGTGCTGTATGGAAGTATTCTTTTCTTTTTGTTTTATTTTTCAAAAGAAAAGTGGCTAACAACTTCTTTTTATGAAACAGAAGGTGTAGAAGTATCGGTATTGCTTATTATTGTAGCTGTTTTGATTGTGACATTTGCGAGTCGTGTTACAAAAGCGGTTACGCGATATGTGATGCCATTTGTTTATGGGCAATTTGATGTCGACCTTGGTATGAGTTACACCATAAACCGACTCTTGTATTATATTGTGATGTTTTTAGCTTTAGCTATTAGTTTTACAACTGTGGGACTTGACTTGACAGCACTTGGGGTGGTTTTTAGTGTACTTGGAATTGGTATAGGTTTTGGCGTTCGTAATATTGCTGCCAATTTTGTATCAGGAATTATCATCCTTTTTGAGCGACCGATGGAAGTCGGTGAAATGGTCGAAATCGATGGCAAGATTGGACGCATTACTAAAATCAAACTGAGATCGACCGTGGTCGAAACCTTAAAAGAAGGAACACTTGTCGTTCCTAATCAATATTTTATCGAGCAGATTGTTAAAAATCGATCGAGTGCACAAATGTATGCACGTGTTATTGTCAGTGTTGAATATGGCAGTGACACGAAAAAAATAGAAAACATTCTTGAAACGGCGGCGCTGAAAACAATCAGTTCACTAAATGAAATTTCACAAAAACAAGCAGAAGTTCGTTTTATCAATTTCCGGAATTCTGCGATGGATTTTCAAGTAGAAGTGCATGTAGGCGACGTAGAAATGAAAGAAAGTCTCGAAAGTCGAATTCGCCATGCGATCGCGGAAGCTTTTATCCAAAACAATATTAAGCTAGCTAAAGAAATCTACGAAAAATGAGAAAAGATCATAACTTAAAAACATGATCTTTTTTTTGCTTTTATTCATCTTCTTCAGCAACGAGAAACGATGCGTCAGGTTCGATATGAACGAGTATCACACAATCCGGTTTTATGAATTGAATTTTTCTTTCGATTTCTTCTGTAATCCAATGACTTTCCACTACATTTAACTTTGGATCTACACTGACTGTTAAATCAATAAACATGACATTGCCATGATTACGTCCTTTAAAGTCGCGAAGTGCAATGACACCAGGCACTCGGCGAACTAAAACAGACAAAGTCTCAACTTCATCTTCATCAAAAGCATCAGTTAAAGTTAAAACTGACTCCTTGAAAATATCAAAAGCAGTCTTGATAATGATTAATCCGATGATAAAAGCGGTGACAACATCCAAAATCGGAGCACCGAAAACGGCTCCTATGATTCCGATACCAGCACCGATACTGACAAGCGCATCTGATCTGTTGTCGTAAGCGGCTGCACGTACTGCGGAACTTTTAATTTCTTGGCTCAGCTTTAAATTATAACGATAAACGACGTACATAATCACTGCAGAGAAAAAAGAAACCCAGGCAGTGATTAACGAAGGTGCTGCGGTGGCTGGTTCGAAAATAGATTGAACAGCATTGGCCAGTACTTGCAAACCAATAACAGCCATAATAAATGAAGCAAAGAGAGAAGCGATGGTTTCAGCACGCAAATGACCGTAATGATGATTTTCATCAGGCGGTTTCTGTGAAATTCTTAATCCGACTAGCACGGCGATAGATGCGACAATGTCGGTTAAGTTATTGAGGCCATCTGCTTTTAACGCTTCAGAAGTACCTAGATAGCCGAATATCAATTTAATGGTACTGAGAAATACATAAGCACCAATACTAATCCAGGCTCCTTTTTCCCCTTTGCGTAAATTTGTATAAAGCTCCATAATGTTTCCCGCCTCCAAGTCTCTGAAACAAAGTGAAACGACCCTCGAATGAGGGCCGTTTCACTTTCGTTATTTATTATTTTAGATAGTAAGACGAATTTTTAAGGATTGGATCCAATTAGACAGTGTACTGTTTGTTAAATGCATGCCTGTCCATCAATAGAAATACCTATTTCATTTACAAGCGGTCTTTTAATAGTATCAAGCTCTTTATTGGTAATGTCAATACGGAAACAACTTTTCGAGTAGCAAATACAAAATTTACACAATTGTAATGACTGTCCATATAAGTAAACGGTTATGATTAAAGAGACTGTTTAGTTAAAGGAGAAATTTATGACTCATAAGAAAAATAACTATCTTGAGATTTTAAAAGCATCTACGAAATTAGGATTGACTTCTTTTGGAGGACCTGCAGCTCATATCGGCTATTTCCGTGATGAGTATGTGACGAAAAGAAAATGGTTAGACGACAAAGCGTACGCTGATTTAGTGGCATTATGTCAATTTCTACCTGGACCGGCAAGTTCTCAAGTCGGTATTTCCATTGGCATGTTGCGCGGAGGACTAGTTGGTGGATTTTTGTCCTGGTTCGGATTTACCATGCCATCTGTTATTTTGTTAGTCTTATTCGCACTTGTTGTCACAAACGGCTTATTTGATAGCGGATGGATTCAAGGATTAAAAATTGT
>JBBSRA010000070.1:0-7079 GCA_038243515.1 Caryophanales bacterium | reverse complement strand
TGAAACTACTCCAAATATAGCTGAAGATTCAGCCTTGCGCAAGATTTTTTTGAATTTATTGGAAGTACTGTCCGAGTCGACTGGAATACTGTCCAAACGCACCAAAATACTGTCCAACCCCCATCAAATACTGTCCAAACTCATTAAAATACTGTCCAACTCAAAAAATCCAACAAATCCTTACCAAAAGCCAGTTCCAACAGAAAATGTTACACTAATCACAGTAGAAATGAGGGTGAATGTAAATGAAATCAATCGTTTTAGCAGAAAAGCCATCCGTAGCGCGCGACATTGCGCGTGTTCTGGGATGCGAGCAAAAAGGCAACGGCTATTTAGAAGGCAAGCAGTATATCGTCACCTGGGCGCTTGGCCATTTAGTGACGCATGCGCAACCCGAACAATATGACAACGACTTTAAAGAATGGAAAATGGACACATTGCCAATCATTCCAAAACCGTTCAAACTAGTACCAATCAAACAATCGATGAAACAATTCAATGCCGTCAAATCACAATTGCAGCGCGGCGATGTAAAAGAAGTAATCATCGCAACAGACGCTGGCCGCGAAGGTGAGCTCGTAGCACGCTGGATATTAGAAAAAACCAATACACGCAAACCTGTGAAACGGCTGTGGATTTCGTCAGTTACCGATAAAGCTATTAAAGATGGTTTCAATAACTTAAAAGATGGAAGTGCTTATGAAAATCTGTACGCAGCTGCTGTAGCACGTGCAGAAGCAGACTGGGTCGTTGGCATTAACGCAACACGTGCATTAACCGTTAAATACAATGCCCAATTATCGACGGGACGCGTTCAAACGCCGACGCTTGCGATAATTGCCGAACGCGAAAAGCAAATTCGTAATTTCCAACCAAAACCGTATTACGGCATGCAAGCTATTACCGACCAAGCAGCATTTACCTGGACCGACGGCAACTCAACGCAATCCTTCGATAAAGATAAAGTCGACAATCTATTTACTAAACTCCAAAACACACATGAAGGCGTAGTAACAGGTATCAAGATCACACCAAAACGCCAGCCGGCACCGTCTTTATTCGACTTGACTGAACTTCAGAAAGAAGCTTATAAACGCTATAGCTGGTCGGCAAAAGAAACGCTCAACACGCTGCAAGGCTTATATGAACGCTATAAAATTGTTACGTATCCACGAACTGATTCGAAGCATTTAACGAGCGATATGCGTGATACGTTAAAAGACCGCGTTAAAGCTGTGCAGGTAGGTCCTTACCGCAGCTTGGCCGCGATGATTTTGAAAAATCCAGTAGCACCGCAAAAAGGTGTAATCGACGACGCGAAAGTTTCCGATCACCATGCGATTATCCCGACAGAAGAAACACCACCTCTGCACGACTTGTCCGACAAAGAGCATAAATTATACGATATGATTGTTAAACGTTTCCTAGCGGTTTTTTATCCGCAATACGAATACGATCAAACGACAATCAAGCTGACAGCAGGGGAAGAAACGTTCCAAGCCAAAGGCAATACGGTGCGGAATGAAGGGTGGAAACGTATTTATAAAGATGAAGGCATTGATAACGATACAACTTTGCCGCCCTTTGAAAATGATCAAAAGCTGACGATTAAAGGCATTGCACTGACTGATGGCAAAACCAAGCCACCCGCTTTTTTCAATGAAGGAACGCTACTTGGTGCAATGGAAAATCCGGCGCAGTTTATGAGCGGTGAAACAAAAGAAGTCATTCAAACACTGGGCGAAGCAGGAGGTCTCGGCACAGTAGCGACACGTGCGGATGTTATCGATAAATTATTTAATACCTTCTTAATCGAGAAAAAAGGTAAAGATTTAACGATTACGTCAAAAGGTCGCCAATTGCTAGAGCTTGTTCCAGAAGACTTGAAATCACCAAAACTGACGGCTGATTGGGAGCAACAATTAACGAAAATTGCGAAAGGCCAATTGAAAAAAGAGGAATTCATAAAAGAAATGATCGCGTTTGCTGAGAAATCAGTATCAGATATTAAAAAGAGCGATCAGAAATTTAAACACGATAACATCACTGGCAAAATGTGCCCAGATTGTGGAAAACCACTTCTTGAAGTCAATGGCAAGCGTGGCAAGATGAATGTTTGCCAAGACCGCGAATGTGGATACAAAAAACAAGTGGCGATGCAAACTAATGCGCGTTGCCCGAATTGCCATAAAAAACTGGAAATGCAAGGCGAAGGAGACGGCAAAATTTTCGTTTGTAAATGCGGTCATCGTGAAAAACTAACAGCATTTGAAAAACGTAAAAAAACGGGTCAATCCAAAGTCAATAAGAAAGACGTCAATAAATACTTGAACCAACAAGACGAAGCACCACAAAATACAGCAATGGCCGATGCGTTGAAAAAATTATTAGGTCAAACCGAATAGAATCCCATTGCTGATGATGGTATGCTGTGCATAACGAATCTTTTCAAAGCAAGGAGAAGAGTTCATGGCCAAAAAAATCGTGAAAACCAATGCAGCACGCATGCTCGACAAAGAAGAAGTTCCATACGAGCTGCTCCATTACAGTGTAGAAGACGGCAAAGTAGACGGCGTTTCTGTTGCCGCAAAAATTGGCTATCCTGCAGAACTTGTTTACAAAACACTTGTGGCATCTGGTAGTTCAAAGCAAGCTTATGTCTTTGTCGTTCCGGTAGCAGAAGAATTAGATTTTAAAAAAGCCGCTAAAGCGACTGGTGAAAAGAAAATTGATCTGGTTCCTGTCAAAGATATTTTATCGTTAACAGGCTATGTCCGAGGCGGCTGTTCACCTGTGGGAATGAAAAAACCATTTCCGACTTTTGTTTCCGTAGAAGCTGAGCAACTGCCGGAGTTGATTGTTTCTGCTGGCAAAATCGGCATGCAATTAAAACTGGCACCAACGAGACTTCTGTCTGTCACCAAAGGCCAGTTTGCTGAATTGACCACAACAAGTCAATAAAGCATCCATCCATTCACTCTGAATGGATGGATTTTTCGTATCAATATACAGAAAGAAGGATTTGGATGAAGCGTGCGCTGTTTTACCGCTGGTTGTTTTTTATTGTAGGATTAATTGTTTTGGCTCTTGGGTTTACGATGACCATTAAAGGCAGCAGACTGGGCATCGGGCCGTGGGATGTTTTGCATGTTGGCTTATACTTGAACTTTGGATTGACCATCGGAACCTGGTCTGTCATTGCCGGATTCACACTTATTGCCATAACCGCATTTTTTACACGGAAAATTCCACAAGTTGGTACTTTTTTGAATATGGTATTAATCGGTCTTTTTATCGATATTTTTAATTTTTTAATTCCGGATATCAATACGCTCGTCGGACAAGTTTTGATCTTATCAGCGGGCATTGTGATTTCAGGTTATGGCGTGGGCCTTTACGTATCTCCGAAAATTGGAGCAGGTCCAAGAGATAGCTTGATGATGTTACTGGTTGATAAAACGGGACTAAGCATAAGTGTCGTACGTGCAGGCATCGAAGTAGGGGTGGCTTTGCTCGGCTGGTTGCTTGGTGGTCCTGTTGGTATTGGAACAATTGCTGTTGCGCTGTTGACAGGTCGAATCGTCCAGCAATCTTTGCCACAGTTTGAGCGGCTGTTAGTGACATTGATTGGCGATAAAAAGAATTTGCCGCCAGTGCTCAAAGTTTAAAAAAATGCGCCAGCGCATCCAAATCAGTTCTAGAGTCAGGCATACGTGCCTGGCTTTTTTGATGAATAAAAAATAGCGCTTCGCGACATCTAGTTGAAGGGATAGTTCGGATTTTAGTCGGAATAGAAGATGTCAAAGAGTTGATTGAAGATTTGGAACATGCATTAAACTAAGACAAAAGTGGACCTCGGCTTGCTTTTTCTTTTGGAAAAAATGACTGTATGTTAAGATGGATACAGAATTTCGTTTTGAAAGGAAGAGGACATTGTCAAAAAAACTAGATGCATTTTTAGATGAGAACTTAACAGAATTAAAAGAGCAGGGTCTTTACAACGAAATTGACCCGGTTGAAGGACCAAACGGCGCGATCATCAAAGTGCGCGGCAAAGACTTAATCAACCTTTCTTCAAATAATTACTTAGGTCTTGCAACAAACGAAGACTTGAAACAAGTAGCAAAAGACGCGATCGATAAATACGGCGTTGGCGCAGGTGCAGTTCGTACAATTAACGGAACGCTTGATTTGCACGTTAAATTAGAAGAAAAGCTTGCGGAATTTAAAGGAACAGAAGCAGCCATTTCTTATCAATCTGGTTTTAACTGCAACATGGCAGCAATTTCAGCGGTTATGGATAAAAACGATGCGATTCTTTCGGATCAGTTAAACCATGCTTCTATTATTGATGGCTGCCGCTTGTCAAAAGCAAAAATTATCGCCTTCAAACATTCAGACATGGAAGACCTGCGTATGAAAGCAAAAGAAGCGACAGAGTCTGGCCAGTACAACAAAGTCATGGTCATCACAGATGGTGTATTCTCAATGGATGGCGATATTGCCAAGCTTCCTGAAATCGTCGAAATCGCGAAAGAATTTGATTTGATTACGTATGTAGATGATGCACACGGTTCAGGTGTTACGGGTAAAGGAAAAGGAACTGTAAAGCATTTCGGTCTTGAAAAAGAAATCGATATGCAAATGGGAACTTTGTCTAAAGCAGTCGGCGTTGTCGGTGGCTATGTAGCCGGTAAGAAAAACTTGATCGACTGGTTGAAAGTGCGTTCACGTCCTTTCTTGTTCTCGACAGCAGTAACTCCAGGAGACGTTGCAGCAATCACAGCAGCGGTTCAAATGATTATTGACTCAACAGAATTGCATGATAAATTATGGAACAATGGCGATTACTTGAAAAAAGGTCTCGATAGATTAGGCTTTAATATTGGCCATTCAGAAACGCCAATCACACCTTGCATCATTGGCGATGAAAAGTTAACACAACAATTCTCAAAACGTTTGTTTGATGAAGGCGTTTATGCTAAGTCCATCGTCTTCCCAACCGTTCCAAAAGGCACTGGACGCGTACGCAATATGCCAACAGCTGCCCACACAAAAGAAATGTTAGATGAAGCCATCGCTACTTATGAAAAAGTAGGCAAAGAATTAGGCGTTATCAACTAATAAAACACGAAACAAGCCAAGCGGCATGCCGCTTGGCTTGTTTTTATTTCCAGATAAAGGCGATACTGTCGAGATTGGACGAAATACTGTCCAAATCGCTTAGAATACTGTCCAAACTTCTCAAATACTGTCCAAATCAACCAAAATACTGTCCATCGCCATTTTTGGGGCCTCAAAATAAATCACAGCGAAGACTTTTGCTGTCACCAACATAGCGTGTTCATTAAAATCAAAGTTTTCGGGATGATGCGGATAAACTGAGCTATCGTCATCTATTTTTGCGCCAACGAAGAAATAGGCACCCGGTTTTGCTTGCGTAAAAAATGTAAAGTCCTCAACCGACATGACCGGATCGATTTCCACAACATGTTCTGCTCTTAATACACTCCCGGCAGCTGCGCCCAGCGCAATCGCAACATTCTCCGCAATTGTCCGCAGACGCTGGCTTGCAAGCTTGCGGATTTCAGGATCAAATACACGAATCGTGCCCACCACACCACGTCCACCAACGCCGCGGGGAACCTCAACACCCATAACGGTCTGCAATAAAAACAGGAGTCGCAACTTCTTGATGTGAAAGCTCAGTGTGCATATGTAAATATCTTCTCGTTTTCACCATTTCGTCGTTAAACACATCAAGCTGCTTCATTAGCATCATTTTCAAACGCCCTTATGAATAAAATAAATTACCAATCGTCTATAAATTTCACTATAGTATAAGTACACAAGTAAGTTAAACCTATTGGAGGCTTTCAAATGAAAATCACAAAAGCGACATTGCATGCAGTTAGATTTCCACTCAACGAACCATTTATTATTTCTTATGCAACTTACCCAGATATGCCAGCATTAATCGTCGTGTTGGAAACCGATACAGGACTTGTTGGATACGGAGAAGCTGTTCCAGACGAGCATGTAACAGGAGAATATTTTACTGCGGCTTATGAAATTTTGAAAGAAAAATTTCTTCCGGCCATTATTGGAATGAACCCATTTGATATTGAAGCCATTCATTCGAAAATGAATGGCTTAATGGCTAGAAATCCAGCAGCTAAAGCCGCTGTTGATATTGCTTGCTACGATTTGATGGGGAAAACAACAGGGCAACCTGTTTACAATTTGATTGGCGGACAAGCGACACCTTATTTAGATTACCCGAAAGTGTTGAGCATTGAAGCGCCTGAAATCATGGCAGAAAAAGCAAAAAAAGCAGTAGAGCTTGGCTATGCTTCTTTAAAACTAAAAGTAGGCAAAGGGCAAGCGCAAGAAGACGTCGATCGCATTTTAGCGGTTCGTGAAGCTGTTGGCAAGGACATGCCCATTCGCGTAGATGTCAATCAAGGCTGGAAATCTCCTGGGATTGCCGTTGCCGCTATCAAACAACTTGAAGGTGCAAACCTTGCGTGGATCGAACAGCCAATTCGCATGGGCGACATTCGTGGGTTAGCTGAAATTCGCTCAAAGACCGCGGTTCCGATCATGGCGGACGAAAGTCTTCAATCGATGGAAGACTTGCTCGAAATCATTCGCATGCAAGCAGCTGATGTCATTAACATCAAACTCATGAAATGCGGTGGTATTTTCCATGCAACACAAATGGCCAAAACCGCTGAAGCAGCAGGCATGCTGTGTCAGATCGGCTCAATGGTCGAATCATCTGTCGGCTCAGCAGCAGGCTATCACACAGCCATGTCACGCATTAATATCGAAAGCACTGAGCTAACTGGGCCACTGCTATTCAGCGAAGAAATTGGTGATTTAGACTATCAACATCCGTACGTATTATTATCTGGTAAGCCAGGACTAGGTGTAGAAGTAAATCAAGCACAACTAGACAAGCTAACTGAGAAATCGTGTGTAATTGAATAAGAATAGAAAAACTCGCATCCTCAAATGGGTATGCGAGTTTCTCTATTTATAAGAGTCAAATCTACACGGCAGCTTGCGCTTTTCTT
>JBBSRA010000069.1:0-7212 GCA_038243515.1 Caryophanales bacterium | reverse complement strand
TGACGGAAAAGCGGCGATTCCGTTGCTTAAAGGCGTCCACGAACGACTGGCGTCGTTGAAAATCGGTTATGCCACGATGGATGCCGGCTATGATTACGAAGCCATTTATGAACAGGTGTATCGTATCGGTGCGCATTCGATACTGCCCTCAAATACTCTTTCTCAATCTTCCATTGTGATCTAAACTTTGGTAAGTCTTAAAACATCATAAATTCACCTTAGACATAGTGAACTAATTTTTCTCATGCGTAGTTTTTAAAATTGAATTACGCTTTGTGAAATTTTGATTTTTTAATGTACGAAGTACCGATAAGTGGAGAGATAATCAGTCTATCTAATAAAATTCAAGCAAGCATCCAATTATTTCCACATGAAGTGCGTAGAAAGACAAAACAAAAAAGTGCAATGTTTAGAGCACTGCACCTTCCAAAAAATTATGCATAAGACTTGAACAAATTAAACAACTCCTCGTTTAGTAGTATTAGTAATATAAAGGTTATTTTCTTTTGTTGGCGGTAGTGCTTAAGGTTCGCTTGTCTTTATTCCGAATACAAGTAGGAAGGCAAATAGTAATGGAACCAAAATCATCCATAGCATCTATATAGAAAATACTGTAAATAATAGGTCACTAATCGAAAGAGCACTCAATATTATTGTGGTCAAATAGTTATCTCTATTTGGTCTTGCACTATAACGAATGCAGTGATCCTAATAACAAACATCAATAAAGATAACACCACAAACTTATTCACGCTATTCTTCGTGAAAATAGTTCTTATAAGTCAACTTCATATGAACTTTCAAGTCATTTTTATATATCATACCAATATAACCCAATATTTCCTGACCTTTTAAATATACTTCTGTTCAATTCTTGTGAAATGAAACGATTTAATATCATTAATTTCCCAAATAATTGAAACTATCAGTATTCTATATCGTACAAGTAAGAAGGACTTTTAATTTTCATCACTTAATTAAAGTTTCTTCCCATTGTACATAATGGAATCTAAATGACAGGAGAGGAAATAGATGAAAAATTCAATCACTTTCATTTCAACATTGCTAGTTCTCGGGATTGGAAATTGGCTAATCTCTTCTATATTTAATTTAACTTTTATAGATGTTTCCATTCCCTATGGAATCGTATGCGTAGGTATGGCCCACAGTTTCACAGGTGGAACCAGTGCGTTTAACCGACAAGCGGATATGCAGACAAGAGGCGAAACTGGCATTCGAATGCCATTCATGAATAAAGCATCCCGTACTTCTTTTGTGTTTTTTGGGTCTCTCACTTATTTTCTTTTTGCGCTTGTTATGACCTTCTTTTTCTACAGGGAGTATTTCATTGGGTAGCAATAGCTATTCACAGTCCAGTCGTCTAAAGGAGAGCTCCGCTTGAAAAATATCGTACTCATTCCACTAAAGTATTTACTTGGCTTACTAGGGATTCTGTTAATTAGCTGTGCACCGATTCTTTTTTCACCAAGTCACTTGTTTGATTTCCGTGTGTTTTTCCAGCAATGCTGGGAAGTCTTAGTTACATTGGTGAAACCAGCTGAATGGCATCTCAACTACCGCATTCCTGGCTCGCCTGAAATGATTGACGTATCGTATCTTCAGTTTTTAACTGGCCCTTATCTTTATTCAATGCCGATTCTAATCGCTTCTTTGCTGACGGCGCTTTTACTGTCATTTATATTGGCGATGCTGTTCATGCTGTCAAAAGGAAACGTAAAATCCGTCTTTTTGCAATCAACAAAAGTACTAGAGTCGTTTCCTGATTTTTCATACATATTCCTAATTCAAATCATGGTGGTTCAAGTGTATGCAGCCACCGGTTACTTAATTCTCGAATTCTATAGCTTAGGAAACGACTTAGTCTATCTAGCACCGATCCTTTGCTTATCAGTCTTGCCTACCCTGCTATTTTTCAAGTTATTTGTCTTGCTGTTTGAAGCAGAGTGGCAACAGCCTTATGTCGATCTTGCGAGAGCCAAGGGACTAGGCAACACTGAAATTTTATTGAAACATTGCACTTCGAATGTCTTGAAGAGCTTATTTTTCCAGTCCAAATCCATCGTTTGGCTTACTTTATCCTCTTTGCTCATTATTGAGTACTTGTTTGGAATCGACGGCATTCTGTATTACTTGAGATCTGATTTCACACCAAAAGGAATCACTTTTATACTCATAACAGTCTTTACGCCGTTCTTTCTTTTTTACGCAATTGTTGAACTCCTGATCAATAAAGAACGCATCGAACGGAATGCTCTTTTCGAAAAATTTAATATACCTTTACTAGATGTTCTTCAATTGTGTTCGCTCATTTCTTTCACTTTCAAGAAAGAGAAAATCATGATACAGCATCCTTTTAACAAGTTAATGACCACTTTGTCTGCGCGTTTGAAAATCACAATTCCGTTGCTAATTGTTTTGGGGCTATTACTCATTAGTCTTTGTTATTTTGTCTTTTTCGATGACTTTGTCGGACAAACGCAATATCTCTATGCGGATGATGGTGGGATTTCGAGTAGTGCGCCGCATCCCCCTTCTTCTGAGATTTTATTTGGAACGGATCCGTATGGCTATTCGATTCTCCAACAATTATTGGTAGGCATTAAATACACCATTGCCGTCACACTCATCATTGCAACAGTCCGCGTCGCTAGCGGTTACGTTTTTGGGTTTATCTACGTCTTCTATTTAAATAAAAGAATCAGAAAAGCCATTGCAGCTATTGCGGATGGCATGCACTTTCTGCCATTAAGTCTGGTAGTCTATGTTCTGCTCGTGCCACTGCTTATCAGCCAAGAAGAATGGACCACCACGTTAACCGAACGTCTTGCTATCCAAGTACTGATTATGTCACTTGTTGTGCTCCCGATTACAATGAGCTCGATTGGAAATGAAATGAACGAGACACTGAAGAAAGACTATGTACAAAGTTCCGCATTGCTGGGTGGTTCTTTGATTTGGATTTTGGTTAAGCATCTTAATCCACAACTGTGGCCAAAACTTGTGTTGAACTGGATGCAGCATGTCGTACAAGTGCTCCAGATGTTTGTACATTTGGGCATCTTGTCGATTTTTGTAGGAGGTGCTTTAACTCAAGATGGTGGCGGACGGCTCATTCCAGAAATATATGAACTGTCTGGAATGATTGCTATCTCTAGAGAGGCATTCGTCACACAACAATTTTGGATGATTCTGCCACCAATTTTTATATTCATGTTGCTAATCTATTGTTTCAATACAATAGCCGAAGAACTGACACAGAAAAAACGGGTTTCTACCTCTTCTAAAAAAGAGAAGACAGTAAATACTCTCAAACCTGTCAAAACTGGAATGGCTAGATTCGCTCGGTTAAATAAGAGAAACGATATAGAGTGAATAGAAGAAGTGTTAGATGTTTTAAGGAAATAGAAGAGCGAAGTCTTTTAGATAGTTTGATCTGACAATCAACGCAATCGCAATGAACAAAGAAACGAAAGCCAGTCATGTTACTTGGTAACACCTATGGCCAAAGCTGAACACAGATAAATATGCTGTCTAGTACAATTGCGAAGCCTTTAGTAAGTTTAGTCTTCTCTACTTTCCAATAATCACTTTGTTCTATGTTTCTTGTGCTTGATCAATTATATTCATTTCAACATCTCTTCTTAAGAGAATTGTTGCCGTTCAAAACCACTATACTTTAGAGTGATAAACGTATATACATTGAATTTTCCGTTTCGTTAAGAAAGTTTAGTAGACTTATGCTATATTAATTTTCATACCTTAATTAAAGTTTTCTAATTTTCAATCGTGTTTTATCACTCTAGATTGCAGAAGAATCCGAAATGAACAATTTAAGAATACCTTTTCGCTTACTATTCTTATTATTTCCAATTGCTTTATCACTGACTGGCTGTTCAGAAACCGAAACTAAACAAGAAGTAAAAAGCAACCCTTCGCACACAGAGCAGATATACAAAATTATTAGCGTACATGCCTTGTATGAGGAATTCATCAACAAAACAAAAATTGATGTATCCGAAGACGTCGCTGATCTATATAGGTCTACCATCATAGACCCAGTATATAAAGACTGCTTCGAAGACGGTGAATTCATCTATGTGGCAGAGTCGTTATTGACTATACCGCCTACAAATCTCGAAGAAGTTCAAGAAGTTATTGACCAAATGGATTTTGAACACATATCTACACTGATTGAAGAAGCTCTTATTAACTCATCAAATTATTTACCATCAGAAAATGAAACTACTGTCTGTATCTTTCCTGTAGCTAGAGAAGATGCTGATGCGCTGATGTTCACACCGGGTCCAGGAAAGATTACGGTACTTTATAGTCAATATTATTATCGAGATGACATGATTCAAGCTGGAATCGCTCATGAATACCACCACAGTCTTTGGACCGAGAGGACTGCTGATGTAGAAAACCACACGCCATTTACTGTGTTAGATAATTTAATTTTCGAAGGTAAAGCCGTTATGTTTGAGAAACTTCTTTATCCGGATAGCCCGTTTACATCTATCAATCCGTCGTACAATAAATCATTTTGGAATGAAATCGAATCAGATTTGAACAGTATCGATTCTAACAGATCACAGGAAATATTGATGGGTGGAAAAGGCGGAGTGCCGAGCTTTTACGGGTACAGCGAAGGGTATAAAATGGTCGATCATTACTTGAAACTAAATCCAAACCTGATCCCAAAAGAGTGGTACACAATTGATGCTAAAACGATTTATGAAGAAGGAAACTATATTGCTAACTATGAATAAAAAAGTACTTATGCGTGTATGACGTTTTTTGACTAGTAATACGATTAGTAGCTTGATAAGGAGGATTCGTATGATCTTAATTTTAGGTGCTTATATCGCTCTGCTAAGCTTTTCTGTTCGTAAAATTGCTGGAAATGATAAGGAAAGATGGATTAATGCCGCTATCTAACCGCTTTTGTACTCCCTCTTGTAATTCATTTTCTTATTTTTAATGTTGTAGGTGCTATTACCGGTGCTGGAAAGGGAGCAAGTGCAATAGGATTATTGTTCGCAGTTGCAACATTAATAACTGGATTTGTTTTTCTGTATATCGGTTATGTCTACAAAACTATATGTGACCGTAAATATTATTACAACCGAACCACATTTCTCAACAATTGAAAAGCTAGCTAACCATTTTTCACTCCGAACATCGATTAGTAAGGCACGAAAATGAATGTACCTTACTTAGTATTATGCTACATTTAGCTAGAAGAAAAACACTTCTACTTTACGTATAACAACTATATTATATTTTTAAGCCAAGTCATTATACGAATAACTTGTAAGGGTTCAATCCAAGTTATAAGAAATAGGGCAACAAAAAAAGTTAGCAGCGAAATGATTTTTAACTTACCTTCTTCTTTTCTAGCAATAGCAATAAAGCTTAATACCATCCCTACTAATAAAAAAACAAATCCGATAAATACAATTGGTTCAGAATATTTCTCTTTGATCCAATTAAATCCGAATAACAATATCCCTAAAATAATGAATCCCATTGAGACTTTACTAAATGACTTCATAAATTTTCTCCTACCTTTTATGAATCTGACTTTAAGTACTGCAAGGCAAATTAAAAGTATGTATATCTTTTTTGAAGTTGAATGTAACTTATTTACCAATGAGTTACATTCGAGTACTGATCAAGGTTCTTTAAAGCCAAAGAATGCTACGAAAGTAAGAATTACGTATATCCCTAGACCACAGGCATTAAACGAAACCAGATACAGTCGTACATTTCCTTTAACACCGAGTAATCCCAGAATGATTCCTACTACACCAAAAACCAGTGGCAAATAGAAGTTTATATCCATGATAAATATTAAAAGATCAAAACCTCCTGGAGAAGATGGAAGGACAAATGGTAGAATCATTAAAGCAAAACAAATTGTTGAAAGAATTGAGTATATTTTTTTTAGCAAAACAACCCTCCTCTATATTCACTTCCTGACTGCATCTGAATGCAGCTTAACGCCATAAGTTAAATTCAAAATAACCATCTACTGCATTAAGACTAGGAAAATTAAAAGTGCGCCTCCAGCTACGTAAACAATCCCTAACATTTTGCTTTTCTTTTGTAATTCCTCTGCTCCTAGAAGTAAAAAAAATAATCCCATCCATGCAAAAATAAAACCAGTAAAAAGTTCAAAACTAGGGTGAATTAGTTTGTAAAGCACCAAAACTAGTGAAACGATACCCATCAAAACAGTAATTTTATGTAACAAAAAAACATCTCCTAAAACTAAAATTTACAATGAAATTGGTAATTTTCTATATGCTCACCGTTTCATCTCTATGAATAGACAGGCTTTTTGGCTTATAAAATCTATTGCGGAGCAAATCCGTAATAGAAAAAAACATGTAAATAAAACCCCACACCCGCACCAATTAAACAAAGAAGAATAAACAAAGCCAACATAACAATTTTAGAGTTTTTCGCAACTGTTAATTCCCAAATCCCTTAATAGACTTGAATGCACAATGCAGCAATAAACGGAATGATCAACAAACCATAAAAAGCAAATGCATCGTAATGATCTCGATTAAAGCTTTTCGTAGTTCTAAAATAGTTTATCATCCAAGCAAATGACATTAAGAAAGCTGACTGCATAACAACACCGTAGATAACTAAAGGAATCCTGTGCTTTCCTAAATTATGGAGCTTCCACAAAATGAAACAATAAATTAAAGTAATAAACATTCCTATGTATAGACTGTACGAAAAAAAATACAAACACCTCTTCTTTGATACAATTTTAGTGCATCTAGTTATTTCCACATTATTACCATAACAAAAATAGTTAATCATTTATACAAAAAGCGAAATATTTAGACAACTTTGCACACAGAAATTGAAGGTTGAGAAAGTTTTTAAGAAGTTTTTACTTTCGCCGATTGTAAAATTAAGCTAGACAACTGAAAAAGCCATTCGTGGTACACTCACAATGTATTTTCCGACCAAAGAAAAACAGAGGAGTGATCACGAATGACCTACACCCATCTTATCACGAATGAACTAGTGATGATAGAAGCCTATTTCCACCAAAACACGCCCGTGGCGATCATCGCTGAGCGCCTGAACCGTTCCAGGCAGCCAATCTATAATGTCATCAACTTCCTGAAATCCGGGCATACAGCCCTCGACTTTTATACGCAGTAC
>JBBSRA010000068.1:0-7558 GCA_038243515.1 Caryophanales bacterium | reverse complement strand
ATGCCGAATGTATCTCCAAAAGAGTTGGCAGCAACTTCAGCCATCGATTGTTGCACTGCTTCTGGCGTTAAGGTAGTTGTTCCTGTAGCAGCCGCTGCTGCTGCTGTTAACTCATCGGTTCTGAACGTAATTCGAGCTGATAAAATGGTCACTAATGTAGCGACAGAAAGTGAGTTGATTACTTGCTGCATCGAATTTGTTAGTGATGTAACTCGGCTAACTAAATCGCGCGGTGCCTTGTTGAACAAATGTGTGTTCATCGGCATTGTCATCATACCCATGCCGGCACCTGCCATAATCAATGGCACCATTAAATCTTTGCCGACAGTTGTGACATCAACTTGAGAGTATTGATAAGTGGCAGCTGACACGAGCCCGAGCCCGATGACAACTAGCCAGCGTACGCCGAATTTATCGAATAAATAACCTGCAATTGGCATAACAATCATCGACGCAATCGCTTGTGGCAATAAAATCATCCCTGTATCGAATGCACCAAAACCACGTGCTTGCTGAAGAAATTGCGGCAATAGGAAGATCGCACCGAACAAAGCAAATTGACCGATCCATTGCACAACGATTCCGATAGAAAAGTCGATAGAACGGAATACGCGAAGATCAAGTAATGGCGTTTCAGTCGATAACTCGCGGATGATGAAAGCAATTAACGCGATGCCTCCAATGATAATCCCAGCAAGAGTTTGGAAAGAAGTCCAACTGTTCGCGCCTTCAATGACGCCGTATGACAATCCCGCAAAAGCAATAGGTGCTAAAATTATTCCCGGTAAATCAATCCCGGTTACGGTTTGACGTTCTACTTTCGGAAGTGTTTTTAATCCAAGTAAGATAGCAATGATGCCAACCGGAATATTAATGATGAATAGCCATCTCCATGAATAAAATTCAACAAGCCAGCCTGAAAGAACCGGGCCAATTGCCGGTGCAAACAGAATCGGAATCCCCATCATGGCCATAACTGTTCCAACTTTGTGTTGAGGGCTCAACCGGTATACATAAGCCATCGCGACAGGGATCACGCAACCTCCGCCTAGTCCTTGAATAATACGGAAAGCGATCAGCCATCCGGCGCTGTTCGGTAACGCACACAAAACAGATGCCATCGTAAACAAAGCAATGGAACTTAAAAAGACTGTTTTTGCTCCGAATCGGTCGGATAACCAGCCGGCGAGTGGAATGACTGATGCTTGTGCAAGCATATAGCCTGTTACTGTCCACTGGATTGTTGGGAAATCTGTATTTAAATCTGTCAGTAAAGTAGACAATGCTACGTTCATCGATGTAGTGTTCAAAACGACCATGAATACGCCTGAAATGATTGCTAACAAAGGTACAATAATGCTTGTAATTCGAAATTCTTCTGGTGTCGTACTTTTTTCCATTTTTGTTCCTCCTATTGTTCGTCAAACCTATTTGACTGCTGTTTAGTTTGCTTGTTATAATCATATCGGACAATTGTCCGCTAAAAGAATGATACGGACAACTGTCCGGAATGTCAATCGCTATTATTTAATGATGAACTTATTTTTCAAAAAACAGCCAGGAGGCTTTAATATGACTGAAATTCAAGACAACTCTAAGACCTTGAAGTCTGGAAAAAAGTCGTTGGACTATCAAAACCAAATAATAAATGCTTCAGTCAAGTTGTTTAAAGAATACGGTGTTGAACATGTGACCATGCACCAAATCGCTAAAGCCGCAGAAATTGGACAAGCAACTCTTTACCGCCGCTATTCCAATACCGGCGAAATTTGCATGGCAATTTTGAGCAATAACACACAAGACTTCTTAAAAGAGTTGGATGAATTTCTCCTCTCTAGCAACCAAGACCAAAGCCCTTTAGCACAATTAAGTAGCATCATTGAAAAAATTGCTGATTACATTGATGGCAAAGCGACAATGCTCGTCGTCATTAAAAATGAATATAGCCGCGAACTTCAGTTATTGCAATTCAATCATCCTGTTTTTCTTTATTTACATGAAATTATATCCGGCTTGTATTCAAAATCTATCCAACAACAAGAAATAGAAAAGTTGAATGTCACGTTGACTACTCATTCGTTAGTCGCGGCATTAAGCCCTGATCTATTTCTTTATCAACAACAAACACTGGGATTCCGTAAAGAAGAGATTATTGCCGGTGTGAGACAGATTTATATTGAAAGCTTAAAAAAATAAAGCGAAAACCCGCAATGTGGATGTATACATCCACATTGCGGGTTTTTTATAGACATACGGTTACTTTCTTCAGCTTTTGCACGCTTATTTTGAAATACGCACGCTCCGGAGCAATTCTGCACGGTTAGAAAAATATACGCACGGTCGCGAACAACTTACGCACGTTCAGTGAAAAATACGCACGCTTCGAGCCACGATGTTACTTATTTGATGGAATGACTAGCGATGGATCTTGTTATTCAAGTGATTCAATATGGACATTCAGACAATTCAGCTTCTATAATAAAGTATGTATTAAAATTATACAAAAACTATATAATGAAAGATTTTAAGACCAATAGATAGGGAATCAAAAGAGCTATAGCGATGTGTGATCCGTTGATAGAAAACTTAACGGTGAATAAGAAAGGCGGAATATAAATATGGGTAGTCTACAAAAATCCGTAATTGTAATTGGAGGGGGACTTGGCGGCTTATCAGCAGCTATCTCTCTTGCTCAAAAAGGATACGCGGTTTCTTTATATGAAAAAAATGAACATATTGGCGGGAAAGTAAATCGACTCGAGCAAGATGGATTTGGTTTTGACTTAGGTCCATCTATTTTAACGATGCCGCATATTTTTGATAAATTATTCCAAGGCAGCGGCAAGCGGATGGAAGATTACGTGCAAATCCAAAGACTAAACCGGGAATGGCGTTCGTTCTTTCCAGATGGCACCAGGTTGGATTTGTATCATGATCTTGACTTGATGGAACGAGAAAACCTTGCACTTTCTCGTAAAGATATGAAAGAGTATTATGCGTTACTGAAATACGCGCAGAAGATCTACAAAACGACAGAACGTAGTTATTTAAAAGAAGGCTTTGAATCACCGCAAGAAGCAGTGGCACAAAACGGTATCATTGCCACGTTGACTGGCTTTGATTTAACGTCTACGATGTATAGCGCAATTTCTAAACGTATTAGCAATCCACACTTACGTGACATGCTGTCGTATTACGTTAAATACGTTGGTTCTTCACCTTATAGTGCACCTGCCGTTCTCAATATGATGATTTATATGCAACACGCGCAAGGTTGCTGGTATGTTAAAGGCGGTACGCATAAATTAGCAGAAGGCTTAACAAAACTAGCAGAAGAAATAGGCGTTAAACTGCATACAGGTATGGGTGTGATTCGTGCGTTGACCAGTGAAGAAGACAAAATCGTTGGTATTGAACTAGAAGATGGTTCATTTGAAACGGCAGATTATTACGTATCCAACATGGAAGTCATTCCGTTTTATAAAAAAATGGTCGCTGCAGACGAAGCGTTTGTTGCTGATTTGAAGAAAAAATACGAACCGTCAAGTTCAGGTCTTGTGTTGCATCTGGGTGTTAAAAAAACCTATCCGTTCTTAAATCATCACAACTTTTTCTTCTCGGAAAACTTGCATGAACAAATGGAAAAAGTTTTTGAAAAACACGAGTTGCCGGACGATCCAACCATCTATTTAGTAAATGTGAATAAAACCGATCCATCTCAAGCGCCAGAAGGACACGAAAACATCAAAATTTTGCCACACATTCCGTATATTCAAGACAACCCGTTTACACCTGAGCAATACGCGGATTTCGAAGAACTTGTGCTTGATAAATTAGAACGCATGGGCTTACACGGCTTGCGGGAAAATATCGTCACACGCGACGTCTGGACACCCCACGATATTGAACGTGTTTACGGATCAGACAGAGGCGCTATTTATGGAACGGTTTCTGATAAAAAGAAAAATGGTGGATTCAAACATAAAAAGCAAAGCGAGCTATACGACAATCTGTACTTTGTCGGAGGTACTGTGAATCCAGGCGGTGGTATGCCAATGGTGACACTCAGTGGACAACAAGTCAGTGATAAAATTGTGAAGCGTGATCAAGCTGAGAACAGATAAAGAGGCTATATTTATGGGGCGAAATCCAAAAAGAGGTGACTCGATGAAGATAATGCGATTCATGGATGATGTAGTTGGCGCGATTTCTGACGGATTCAAACTCGTCGTTTATTTTGTTATTGGGGCATTTAGTGTATCAATGGTTATGTACGGAATTGCGGGGTTATTTAACTTGGTTACTGATCTGTTTTACTAAAATGTGAATAGTAAAAAAACCATCTTTGAAAAAAATCAAAGATGGTTTTTTGTATTTAAAGAGAGCTGTGCAATTCAGCTCGAACGCGTGAAATATGCTGTCCCATCAATTGCTTTGCCAAGTCGCTATTTTGAGATGCGATGGCGTTATAAATTTCTTCGTGTTCGTTGAGCGTTTCTTGATGACGACTCGACTCAGTAAAGCGATGTCTACGTGTTTCACGGATGTTTTCTTCCATCCGTATAGCTAATGTTTCCATTAAATCGATTAATAATTGGTTTTTCGTGGCATAGGCGACTTGCAAGTGAAAGTCCAAGTCTGCTTGAACACCTTTTTCAGGATCGCTTTTAGCTCTAGCCATTTGAATAAGTACTTTTTTTATAGCTTCTAGATTTTCAGGAGTGGCTCGCTGTGCGGCTAGAAAAGCGGCTTCTACTTCAAATGCGCGTCGCAGCTCAAGCATTTCATCGATCAAAACGGCTTTTGCTTTGTCGATATGCGTTCGAAGTTCATTGCCAAGAAGGTCGCGCTTAGACGCCGCACGAAAGCTCCCGCCGCCTTGTCGGATTTCGATGAATTCTTTGCTTTCCAAGTCTTTTAAGGCTTCTCTGATGGAGTTTCGACTGACACCAAACAAACTGGCAAGATCTCGTTCAGAAGGAAGGCGATCTCCCGGCTGCAAGTTTTGTTCCAGGCAGAGAAGATTAATTTGTTCCACGATCAATTCATAGGTTTTTTTCTTTGGATTCAAAATAACCGCTCTCCCCGCTTGTTTTTAAGCTTTACTTTATCATACAGCATAAAATCTGCAATGACTTTTAAAAAGTCGTTGTACTTTTCAGATTATTATGTATAATTGGTTTAATTGGTTGGACCAATTTTGTGAAGAATAAAATAAAGATATTTTTAAACGTAGAAAAGTAAAAAAGGAGCGAACATCTGTGACAATTACAAATCAAGAAACCGTCCTCGATCACTTAAAAGAGCATTTATCAACTGAGCAAATCAGTATTAATGAAACGATTAAAGAACTCCATGGTCAAGATGAGTCGTATCATAAAATGAAATTACCTGATATTGTGGTTTTTCCAGAAACGACAGAACAAGTTTCTGAAATTATGAAAATATCCGCACAACACGAAATTCCTGTGGTGCCATTTGGTCTCGGATCCAGTTTAGAAGGGCATGTTATTCCAGAAAACGGCGGAATCACTATTGATTTTTCATTGATGAATCGAGTATTGGAAGTGTATGAAGAAGACTTTTTGGTGAGGGTACAACCAGGAGTGACACGGACACAGCTCAATAAAGAATTAAAAAAATACGGATTGTTTTTCACAGTAGACCCAGGAGCAGATGCAACACTTGGAGGAATGGCTGCGACAAATGCGAGTGGCACAACTTCTGTGAAATACGGTGTCATGCGCGATCAAGTACGTGATTTAGAAGTGGTTTTAGCAGATGGGAAAATTATTCATACAGGTAACAAAGCAGCGAAATCTTCATCAGGTCTCCATTTAAACGGCTTGTTTGTTGGATCTGAAGGAACGCTCGGGTGCTTTACGGAAATGACGCTGCGTGTTTATGGAATTCCTGAGTTCGTCACCGCAGCTCGTGCATCGTTTCCGACAGTAAAAGACGCGGTTGAAGCGGTCGTCTCCATCTTGCAGGCCGGCATTCCAATTGCGCGCGTTGAATTAGTCGATGAGCAATCGATGAAGCAAGTGAATAAATACAATGATACCGCTTACTTAGAAAAGCCGACCTTGTTTTTAGAATTCCACGGCAACGAAGCTGGTTTAAAACAAGATGTTGAATTTATGGAGGAAATTGTTCAAGGGCATGCCTGTGAAGAAATTGCTTTTGAAACAGACACTGCAGCGCGTAATCGTCTATGGGAAGCGCGTCATACATTAGCTTACGCCTATATTCATAGCCATCCCGGAAAAAAGATGATGGTTACCGATGTATGTCTTCCAATTTCAGAATTGGCAGGAGCTGTCGGACATGCGCGTGAAAACTTGCTGGCATTAGATTTACCTGGAGGAGTCGTTGGGCATGTCGGAGATGGCAATTTCCATGCACTGATCATGATGGATATGAATAATGCAGAAGAAGTGGCAAAAGCACAAGAGTTTAATGAACGCATTGTGTTGTATGCACTTGAAAGAGGCGGTACATCAACAGGAGAACACGGTGTTGGCATGGGTAAGCAGAAATACCAACAACAAGAACACGGACATGCGCTTGATGTTATGGAGAAAATAAAAGCAGCACTAGATCCAGCGAACTTGCTGAATCCTGGTAAGAACATCCAATCGGCAAATAAAAGAGTCGAGTAATATAGAAGCATTCAATGCATTAAGTAACATCGCTGAAAAATACATTGCAGTCTGAGTGATCTTGATTGTGCTCGTTGCTTTTTTATTCCTATCCATCTAAAATCATTTCGAAAAGCCCGCTTGCGACGAATTGATCGAAGAATCTATCGAAAAAGGAAAAACCAGTCGAAGTAAAGAAAGTAGCTGAAGTAAAACAGGTAGTGTTTAATTGTTCATGCACAGTAATAGCCCGTAGTCAGGAAATTTCTGGCTGCGGGTTTATTTATAATAGAGAGAAAGTTGTGAAAGTAATCGTCAATAGCATACACTTTAAAGAGAACAGTAAAATTAGAGCATTACGTGAGGAGGACAATCATGAATATCGGAATTATTGGAACCGGCAATATTACAACATATTTACTAGAGCAAGTAAACAATAACCACATGGTCGAGGGAAAAGTCACAGCCGTTTTTGGACGCAATCAAGAAGTGGGACCACGCTTGAGCAAGCAATTTGGTGTGGACTTTCATACAGATATCCATGAATTTTTAGAAACACCACTCGATATTGTAGTAGAGGCAGCAACGATAGAAGTGGCGGGTTTGTATGCAGAAAAAGTAGTGACTTACAAGAAAGACCTTGTTGTCAGTAGCATCGGTGTGTTCAAAGATAGCGACTTCTTGGATGAAGTTAAACGGTTGGCAGAGTCTGTAGGTACGCAAGTCTTCTTGCCATCTGGTGCAATCGGAGGATTAGACGTATTGCAATCTGCTAAAGCTACGGGGGGCTTGAAACAAGTTCGAATCACGACACGGAAATCACCCGCATCTCTTGGAATCAAATCAGACAAAGAGGAAGTGATATTCGAAGGCCCTGCCTATAAAGCCGTCGAGAAATTTCCAAAAAACGTCAATGT
>JBBSRA010000067.1:0-7708 GCA_038243515.1 Caryophanales bacterium | reverse complement strand
ATACCCCGTTTATGAAGCTTAAAAACTCTTGAACAAAATAAAAAAATCAGCTGTCGCTTATTTTTCTATTTTATAAGTTCTGCTAACTTTTCGCAGCGAGCCATGTCACTAGGTTGTGGCATTAGTTCTACTTTTAACGTAGCCACCAATTGTGTCTTAACGTATAGCATGTCGCGGAAACGATCGACCGCTCCGCAAAACTCCGCAAAAAAACTATCACCCGTACCGAATACAGCTGTTCGCAGTTGGTTTCGGTCAAGTTGTTCAATTGCGCCATACAGATTACGCAGTTCTCCTGGAATTTCTCCGCTCCCCCATGTATAGGTTCCAATTAATAAATAATCGCAACTAGACAACTCGTCTAATGAGAAATCTTCTATTCGATAAAGTTCTACTGGAAGTTCTTTACTCAGTATGGCTGCTTGCAGCATTTCTGCCAATTGTTCTGTATTTCCTGTTAATGAAGTATAAACAATCGCAATTCTTGGTTTATAACTCGTCAAAGCCATTCGTTTGAGACACTTTCGTATACGTTCTTGATTTTTGCTCAAAGAAATCAGATTTCGTTTCGTTCATCATGTCATCTCCAAACACTTGAATCCAAGGCATTGGGTTGCTGCGTTCTTCGTATAAATTGTCCAACCCGAGTTGGCGTAATCGTTTATTGGCTAAGTACTCAACATATCCCGTAAACTCAACCAAGTCCAATCCTTCAATATCGGCTAGGATGTAATATGCCCATTCTTTTTCAAGCTGTACCGCTTTATCAATCGTTGTATAAATATATTGAATATTTTCGTCTGTATTCAGTTCGGGATTTTCCGTCAACATAATGCGGATAAACTGCGCAATAAAATACGCATGTTGCATTTCGTCACGTTGAATGTAACTAATCATTGTGCTGGTTTTAAGCATTTTTTGCTGGCGCGCTAAATGATAGAAAAAAGCAAAGCCCGCATAAAAGTAAATGCCTTCTAGATTAATCGAGTTAACGCTCAACTTAAATAAATTTTGCGGTGTTGGATTTTGCCTGAATTCCTCGTAAGCATCTAAAATTAAATCATTGCGCTTTTGAACAACCGGATCGCTTTTTGCTTGATCGAAGCGTGCGTTTTGCTCGCTCACTGATACGAGTGAACTCAGTATATAGGAATACGATTCCGTGTGGACCGCTTCTTGTTGAGAAATGACCGCAAAAATGGCTTTAAAGCTAGAATCCGTCACATAGTCCATTGCTTGGCTCATGGTTGGTGTTTGTAAGCTATCGAGCGACGCCAGTTGCGTGTTGATGCGCAAAAAGACATCCTTCTCTACGTCGCTCAAGCTATCCCATTGCTTAATGTCGTCTTGCATATTAATCTCCTGTGCTTTCCAGAAGTTAGCAAGCAGCGCTTGATACAAATCGTACATTTGCGGATAGGCAATATCGTTCCAGTTTAACAGTCCTGAAGACTTGCCGTTCAAGACGCCAGTCGATTTGTTTGGATGCTCAGGATTTAATAATTTAATTTTTGTTAACGGTTCATGTATAGTCATAAAAATCCTCCTTTAGCTTTGGCATGCTTCGCATTCTTCAATTTCCGCTTGAGACGTACTACGAACGTAATAAGTTGTTTTTAAGTTTTGCTTCCATGCTTCTAAATGAAGTTCCAACAACTCTTTTGCTTTAATGGTATGCGGCACATAGAAATTAAAACTGATCGATTGATCAATATGTCGTTGACGTGCTGCGTTTTGACGGATGCTCCATTTTTGGTCTAACACATGGCGCGAACGACGGTAAAACTCATACGTGTTGTGATTCAAGTCAGGTGCCGTTACTTTAAATTTAAAATTCTTTTTCTCTTCTGCGTACTCAACAGCGTATAACGGGTCGATGCCGTCTGTTGAACCGCCGATTTTTGCCGTTGACGAGTTGGGTGCGACTGCCATCATCCAGCCATTGCGAACACCAATCGTTGTAACTTCTTTTTTTAAATTGTCCCACCGTTCACTCGTATAGTCACGACGTTCAAAATATTCACCCGTTTGCCATTCAGATCCTGAAAACTGGCTAAATGCGCCTTTTTCTTCAGCTAACTTCATCGAAGCATGAATTGTTTGATAGGCAATTTCTTCGTATAGCGTATCGGCATATTCCACAGCTTTTTCGCTTTCCCAATGAATGCCTTCAAGCGCTAATAAGTGGTGCCAACCGAATGTTCCAACGCCAACCCCGCGATATTTTTTATTCGTAGCATCGGCTTGCCCTACAGAAATCGTATTCAAATCGATGACGTTATCCAGCATGCGAACTTGAATCGGAATTACCCGCTCCAACACATCCGCTCCAACCGCTTTAGGTAAGTTAATTGATGACAAATTACAAACAACAAAATCGCCTGGTTTACGAATCATGACAAGGTTGCCATCTTCATCTGTATATTCCTTGACAATTGTTGTAGCTGACATATTTTGCATAATTTCTGTACACAAGTTGCTACAATAAATCGACGTTAATCCTCTGCCTCTTGTGTGCTTGTTCGGATTTTGGCGATTAACTTCATCTCGGTAAAACATATACGGTGTACCCGTTTCTAACTGAGAAACCATGATGCGCGCCATGACTTCCATTGCACGGTACGTTTTGCGTGGCAACAATGGATGCTCCACAGCTTCTTGGTATTTGTCGCTAAAATACTTCGTGTCTTTTTCATCATAAAAATCTTCAAGTCCGAGTGACGTCCCGTTATCGTCTTTCCAACCCATCACTTGCTTGACTTGATGTGGGCAAAATGTATGCCACTCGCCAATGCTGCGACCGTTTTCGTCTTTTTCTTGCAACCGTTCCATAAACAAATCTGGAAGCGATACACCCGTGAAAATATCGTGCGCTTTGCGGCGTTCGTCGCCATTGTTAGTCTTCAGATCCAAGAAACCGTTCATGATGTCTTTATGGAACACGTCCAAGTAAATTGCCACGGCACCTTGACGTTGACCAAGCTGATCAACACTTACCGCTGTATCATTCACTAAACGAATCCACGGTACGACACCTGAAGAATTGCCTTTGAACTTTTTAATGTCCGAGCCCAACGCACGCACTTTTCCGTAGTAAATCCCAATGCCACCGCCGTCTTTACTGAGGCGTGCAATGTCCCAGTTGTTTAAATAAATACCATCTAGTGAGTCGTCAACGGTATCGATAAAACAAGAAGATAATTGACCAAAGCTTTTTCCAGCATTCGATAAAGTTGGCGTTGCTACTGTCATGTACAAATGGCTCATTGCCCAATACGCTTCTTTAACCAGCTCTAACCGGCGCTCTTGTGGTTCGTTTTGCATCAACGTCATAGCAATGATTAAAAAGCGTTCTTGTGGAAGTTCAAATAACCTTCCTTCGTAGTCTTTCGCCAAATAACGGTCCGCTAACAAAAATAAGCCGATATAGTTAAATAGCAAATCTCGCTCTGGTACAATTTCTTGTCCTAGCTCTTTGATTTCTTCTTGCGAATACACGGATAACAAGTCTTTCGAATAAATACCGACTTGCGTCAGCTCTTGAATCAGTTTGTAAAAGTCTCCGTATTTTTCTGAAGCTAGATACCCACGATGTTCTGCAGCTTTATTGTATAAATCACTCGTATACAATTCAGCAGCTACAAATGTCCAATCGGGTTCATCCATCGTGATGCGGTTTAATGCGTAAAGTAGAGATTGTTCGCCTTTTGTTTGTTCAGCAAGCTTTCCTGCACGTTCTAGTAGTTCACGTGTATCCAATCCGTATACTTCAGTTGCTCGCTTGAGTGCTTTTTCTACTGCATCCATTTCTGTTGCTTCTACTTTTATGTTCATATCAGCATAACTCCTTTGCGAATTCGTTCAATTTCATGCGACGTTGTTTTCGGTCTTGTGCACTTTTGAATAGTTTTTCTTCGGCAGCAGTTTCTGGAATAACGCCAACTACTGGTGTTGGCTTGCCGTCAATGTCAACTGCAACCATTGTCAAGATCGCCGTAGTGGTCAAATTTCTCTTGCCGTTTTCGATTTGCTGGCATTCGGCTTTGACATACACTTCCATCGACGTTCTACCTGTTGAAATTACAACCCCTTCTAAGATGAAGATGTCTCCCACTTTGGCTGATGATAGGAAATTTACTGTGTCGATCGAAGCTGTTACGACTGCTTTGCCACTATGTCTCATCGCTGTAATGGCCGCAATTTCATCAATATACGCCAGTACCGTTCCCCCAAATATCGTTCCTAAATGATTTGTATCAGGAGGCAACACCAATTTTGTTTGAATCGTTCTTGCTACGCCAGCTGCTAATGGTTCTGTCATTATTACGATTCCTCCTCTTCTGTAAAACAAAAAAATCCATTCTCTCAGAGAGGATGGATTGGAAAACGTAGAATAGCGAATAAAGACAGCAAAAAAACAGCTGCTTACGCAGAATATCTTCGTTATCCTTCTCAACTCCCGGAGAAGATCATAAACTTGTAACAAAGGCAGGTTTCCTGGCTCGTGCGTCGTCCTCTGCTATCTCCTTCCCGTCCATTAGACAGTGGAATGTAATAGCTCGTCAGCACTTCAGTTGCGGGAACAGCTCCGGAATTACCGGATTCCCTTTTAATCCTTTTCAGGCACCTTCGTTATCGATTTTTACTATATATAGTGATTTTTAAAAATAAGAAACTAAATGTTGTATCTATAAACTATAAACCACTTTCAATCGTTTAACAAGTATTTTTGAAATTTCGTAGTTATTGGTCACAAAGACCTTGTAACGGCCTCCATTTTGTTCAGAGTAACGAGAATTTTTAAACAATAAAAAAGGATGTCTTTTGGACATCCTACGACTTTCCTATTTATGCATCGACCCATTCAGCAGCTCGTTCTTTTTCTGTTTTAGGCTCTTCTGCTTTTTTCGTATTTTTGCTTGTATAAGGCTTGAAACTTTTGGCTTTGTTAGCCCCAGCTTTCCATCGTGTCCACCCTTTTTTACCAGTTCCTTGACCTGTACCGCTCTTTGTTTTTGCTTTTGTTTTGCTCATTTTAATCACTCCATTACTGCTACATTACTGCAACGATGAAGTACAGCTTATCACATTAAGCCACAAAATTAAACAGAAATGTTCTTGTTACATACGTGAAAGTCCTGTTCTTAACAACTTCAATTCTATTTCGTAGTTGGCGATAGATTCTTCCACCGTTAAGTTTTTAGCAAAATATTCAATCCAATTTCTTATAGTCACCGACATGACGATTTTAAGTAAATGATATAATTCTTTGTTCCCCGAGCTATTCAACTTGTTTTTATCGATTAAGTTGCTAATTTTCTTGAATTCTTCTTCAGATTCTTCTTCGTCAACAATCTTGATAAACTTGGTTTCGACTTGTTCTGTCATATTTAAAAGAACATTCCTTTTAAAGTCGAGTAATTCTTCTTCATTCACAGTGATCCGATAAAACTCACTCATGGCTTGAAATAGATCTCCTTTTGTTTTCTCAAGTATGTCTCTAAATATTTTTTTGCGCTCAGCTGTGTAGCCGTTCAGCAAGTAAAAGTAAAGGTCTTCTTTTCCTTCAAAATACTGATAAAAACTACCGCGAGAAATCCCGGCTGCTTTAACAATATTGGCAATCGATGCATCCGATAAAGACGCACTTGAAAATTCTTGCTTTGCTGCATCAATCAAATGCTGTTGTTTTTCAATAGGTAAATTATAAAAAGTTAGCTTTGGCAATTTTCTCTTCCTTTCTACAGACTCGCGTCAGTTCGTCCGGTTAACGTGAAATTTTTTGGCAAATAGAACCGTTCTTTATCGATTAAGATTTCGGAAAAGTCTTCATCGGCCCCTAGCTGATCTTTTAGCTTGTTCATGCGCAATTGAATTTTTTCCATTTTGCGATCTAGATGAGCTGCCGAGTCTGCTGATTCTTTCAACTCTTTAATAATATCAGCTGGAACTTCTTTGTTGTATTTATAGTAGATTTTGTGTTCAAGGCTGGCCCAGAAATCCATTGCAATGGTTCTAATTTGTACTTCTACGCACACTTCTTCTACGCGGTCCGACATGAAAACAGGAACTACTAGCAATAAATGCAAACTGCGATAACCGTTTGGCTTTGGATTTTTAATGTAATCTTTTACTTCAAGAACTTTCAAATCGTCTTGGTTTTGCAGCATAGCACTTAGCCGATAAATGTCGGTTTCAAACGAACATGTAATTCGAATTCCTGCGATGTCTTTAATGGTCGCTTTAATATCTGAATGAGAAAGTTCGATTCCTTTTTTTGTTGCTTTCCTCATGATGCTTTCAGGCGTTTTTACTCTTGAACTAACATTTTCAATTGGGTTATAGTCATGAACAAATTGGAACTCTTGTTGCAGGATATTAATTTTTGTATTAATTTCATCCAATGCAAATTTATAGCCCATCATGAATCTCATTATTTCTTTTTTAGAATCGTTCATTTTTCGTAAGTCATCTTCTACAGTCGTTTCCATTTTATTGTCTCCTTCGTTTTTAACCTATATGTTTCGTTCATTTTTGAGTATGCCATAGTAGGTAGTTTCGCTTTTGGGTAGCTCTACGTACACTTTTCTTTTTTTACAGCCTTGTCCGTGGACGCACTAGCGCTTTTTTTATTGGTTCAAGTCGAAACACTCGAGTGACAAGGTGTCACTTTCGATAAATAAAGCTTAACATGACACCTTGTCACATGTCCAATAAAAAATGACACGTTGTCATATTTGAGTACAAAAAAACCCGAACCTTGTCAATAAGGGTCGGGTTGTTACGTTATTACTTGGCGAGCACTTTTTGAATATCTTTTTCAAATGATTGAGGTGTATCTTTTGGAGAAAATCGTGAAACGATATTGCCATTTTGGTCAATTAGGAATTTCGTGAAGTTCCACTTGATGCCACTTGTTAGAAATCCTTTTGTATTGCTCGTCAAATAGCTAAAAAGCGGATGTGCGTCTTCTCCGTTAACCTTTATCAAGTCGTGCATGGGGAAATTAACACCATATGTCATACGGCACGCTTCTTGGGCTTCTGCTCCAGTAGCTTCTTCTTGTTTAAACTGATTAGATGGGAAACCTAGAACAACCAATCCTTGATCTTTGTATTCTTCGTACAGTTTTTCAAGGCCATCAAACTGATCGCGTAATCCACATTTGGTTGCCGTATTAACAATGAGCATAGCTTTCCCTTTGTATTCGCTTAATAGGTATTCTTCTCCGTCTGGTTTTGGTACGGCGATATCGTAAATGGTCATTTCGTTCCACTCCTCTTTAAAAGTTCATCGTGTTAAAAGTTGCATTTAGCTCTTTTAAATTTTTCATCAATGTAATCGCGTTGACTCCCATAAAGTTGCAGCTAGACACTATTTCAAAAACAGCCTTTTCAATTGCGAGTTGTTCGTTTTTGGCTTGTTCTGTTAATGAAATTACAAATGCCCGTTTATCGGTTTGAGATTGTTCTTTTAGCAAGTGACCGTTTTCAATCATTCGCTTAATAATGGGATTTAATGTGCCAATACCAAGACCCAATCGTTCGCTAATATTTTTTGTCAATAAGTTGTTTTCTTCCCACAATACAAGAAGCACTAAATACTGTGGAAATGTTAACTTGAACGGTTCTAATGCTTTAGCATACATTTTCGAAAAGTTACTAGAAGCTTTGTAAACTTCAAAACACAATTGTTGCTCTAGTTTTGT
>JBBSRA010000066.1:0-7827 GCA_038243515.1 Caryophanales bacterium | reverse complement strand
GCAGTAGATTTAATGGGGCCGCTTTTAGATGCTCTTGAAAAAGAATTGCATGCATCCCCGCTACAAGAAGCAGGATTAGTTCGAAAACTAGATGATGATTATTTTAAAAAAGTAGAAGCCATCGAATTTGCTGTCAAGTACGACGACGGAAGAGACCCGCGTGGAATTTTAATGGCAGACATCGTATTAGTAGGGATTTCAAGAACATCGAAGACACCGTTATCTCAATACTTAGCACATAAACGCTTGAAAGTCGCGAACGTACCTTTGGTACCAGAAGTAGACCCTCCCGAGGAACTTTATCTTGTCGATCCGAAAAAATGTTTTGGCTTAGTCATTTCACCGGATAAACTCAATCATATTCGGAAAGAGCGATTGATTGCTCTTGGATTAAATGATGACGCTAATTATGCAAAAGTAGCTCGCATCCACGAAGAAATCGAACATTTCCACAAAGTCGTAGACCGAATTGGTTGTGAGATTGTAGATGTAACAAATCGAGCTGTCGAAGAAACAGCAAATCTCATATTGAGTAAACACCAAAAATAATTTCAGGAAAACCCCCTAATTAGGCGGTTTTTCTTTCTTTTTGTTGGATTTTTTACTGGAAAAGTACTATAATTAAAAATCGTGGCTAAAGCTTACTAGTGGAAAAATAGTTTGCTTTATCTTTTTGTCGAAAATTGAAGGATTTTGTCTTTTTATCACGAATTAAACTAGATAAGCAAATAAAGATGGTGAGAATAATGTCCAATCGAATTCCTGAAGAAGTGATTGAAAAAATTCGTTCCAGCACAGATATCGTGGATGTGGTGGGGGAATACGTCCAGTTAACAAAGAGAGGTCGCAATTGGTTCGGCCTTTGTCCCTTTCATGGAGAAAGCACGCCATCTTTTTCTGTTACTGCCGATAAGCAAATTTTTCATTGCTTTGGCTGTGGCGCTGGTGGCAATGTCATCACTTTCTTGATGGATATTGAAAATTTAACGTTTCAAGATGCCCTATCGAGATTAGGTAGTCGTTCAGGGATCGATGTCGATATACAAAGTCCGGTCGATTCGGGTCCGGTGCAGTCAAAAAGCGATCACCAATTGATTTTGATGCACGAGTTTGCTGCGGACATGTATCACCATATTCTATTGAATACAGAAGAAGGCCAAGCGGCTCTGGACTATTTGGAAAATAGGGGCTTTACGCGTGAAATTATTGAAAAAAACAAGATCGGTTGGTCGCTTCCAGAATGGAATTACATGGCGTCTGCGCTTAAGCGTAAAGGCTTTAGCGAAGAAGAACTTGAAGCGAGCGGATTAGGCATTCCACGCGAGCAATCAAGTGGCTATTTTGACCGATTTCGCGGTAGAATTATGTTCCCGATTATGAACGAGACAGGCAAAGTGATCGCCTTTTCGGGCCGTGTTCTTGAGCATACGAAACAAGAAGCAAAATATATGAACAGCCCAGAATCTCCAATTTTTCAAAAAAGCCAAGTGCTCTATAATGTGCATCATGCCAGAAGTGCTATACGCAAAAATAGAAAGATCATTTTGTTTGAAGGGTTTATGGATGTCATTGCAGCGGGTAAAGCAGGGGTTGATAATGCTTTAGCAACTATGGGCACTTCGCTCACTGCTCAGCACATTCGTCAAATGAAGCGTTTTGCGCAAGAAGTTGTCATTTGCTTTGATGGCGATGATGCAGGCTGGGAAGCTGCTAAACGGGCAGCTATTGCGTTAAATGAAGAAAACTTCAAAGTAGAAGTAGCTGTACTGCCAGGTAAAATGGATCCAGATGATTATGTTCAAGAAAATGGTGCTGAAGCTTTTAAAGATCAAATTATTGGAAAACCGCATGCATTTATTGCATTTGCGATGATGCACGCTAGAAGAAACAAAAACTTTCAGTATGAAAATGACTTGTTGCAATACATTCAAGAGGTATTACAACTTTTGGCTGGAAGATCTTCGCCTTTAGAGCGGGATTTGTATATCAAACAATTATCAGTAGAAACTGGATTGTCTCAAGAAGCGATCTTGCAGCATTATCGTAAATTAGAAAACAAGACAATTGAACGAAACCGTCCTGAACCATCAGTGGTTAAAGTTCCTAAAAAAGAACCAAAGCAAGTCACTTCTTTGCATAGAGCAGAACGAATGCTTCTATCTCATGCATTAGCAGACCCATCGGTTATGGAAAAATTAGAAGTTGAAGACAATGGAATTCTTTTTGTCACTGAAGAATTCCAAGCGCTCTACGTTCAGTTACTTGGATTTTACGAAGAATGGGATAAAGCAGACTTTCATAAATTTTTAGAGACTTTACGAGATAATGAACTGCGTAAAATTGTGATGGAAACTGCATTATCCGAACGTGATCCAGAACACACAGATGAAGAAATCGCTGATTGTTTAAAGCATCTGCAAAAGCATCGCATCGAACAGCAAATTAAGTTAAAAATCCAGCAATCAAAAGAAGCGGAAAAACAGCATGACTTAAAGCGCGCTTTACTTCTTGCACAAGAAGTGATTGCTTTACGAAAATCATTGTAAGTTAATTCCGGTTTTTTTAAAGGAGGAAGTCACATGGCCGAGAAATCTAATCGCCAAACTGAAGTTGAAGCAAGCAATGTTCCATTGACTACTGAAGGTCCGGAAGCAACTGTGGAAGAAGCAAAAAAACAGCTAATTGAAACAGGTAAAAAAACCGGAGAGCTCAATTACGAACAAATTGCTGACAAATTAGCTATTTTCGAAATGGAGTCCGATGCAGTAGAAGAATTTATTGACCAGTTAGAAGGTCACGGCATTGAATTAGAACGTAAATCTGATGACGAAGAACATCTGGACCGTTTAATGAAATCGACTGAAGATAAATTCGATTTAAATGACTTGAGTGTTCCACCGGGTATTAAAATTAACGACCCTGTCCGCATGTACTTGAAAGAAATTGGACGCGTTGATTTGTTAAAAGCGGAAGAAGAAGTCCGTTTGGCAAAATTGATTGAACAAGGTGACGAAGAAGCGAAAAAGCGTCTTGCTGAAGCCAACTTACGTTTAGTTGTAAGTATTGCGAAACGATATGTCGGCCGTGGCATGTTGTTCTTGGACTTGATTCAAGAAGGAAATATGGGCTTGATCAAAGCAGTAGAGAAGTTTGACTACTCTAAAGGGTTTAAGTTTAGTACGTATGCAACTTGGTGGATTCGCCAAGCCATTACGCGTGCGATTGCCGATCAGGCGCGGACGATTCGTATTCCCGTGCATATGGTCGAAACGATCAACAAATTGATTCGTGTACAACGTCAGTTGTTACAAGATCTCGGTCGTGATCCTTCACCAGAGGAAATCGGAGAAGAAATGGATTTACTGCCAGAAAAAGTGCGTGAAATTTTAAAAATTGCTCAAGAACCCGTTTCACTCGAAACGCCAATTGGTGAAGAAGATGATTCGCATTTAGGTGATTTTATTGAAGATTCAGATGCACAATCGCCTTCTGATCACGCTGCTTATGAACTATTAAAAGAACAATTAGAAGATGTATTGGATACATTGACTGACCGTGAAGAAAACGTCTTGCGTCTACGCTTTGGCTTAGATGACGGACGGACACGCACGTTAGAAGAAGTAGGTAAAGTATTTGGCGTAACGCGCGAGCGGATTCGTCAAATTGAAGCAAAAGCATTACGCAAACTGCGCCACCCATCACGCAGCAAACGCTTGAAAGATTTTCTAGAATAAAAACAAGTTACCTACCGCGTTCCAGCTTTTTTGGAATGCGGTTTTTTGATGTTTCATCACTTTTTTATAAACAAGCTAGAAAGATGCTGTTATTGCCGTCTAGATCTAAAAAAAGGGAGCTATATCTATAATTTAGTTAAAGATTAGAGATAAAACTTGAACTTGTCTTAATTTTGCCTATATAATGATACTTGAAAGCGTATTCACGACAAAGGGGATGTACAAAAATGGATTTCGATTTGACACAAGAACAACAAATGATCAAAAAAACCATCAAGGAATTTTCCGATAAGGTGGTGGCACCTGGTGCCATTGACCGCGACCGTTCAAAAGCGTTTCCAACTGAAATTTTTAAACAGCTATCTGACATGGGGATGATGGGCTTGCCGTTTGACGAAAAATACGGCGGTTCGGGAGCAGATACGACGAGTTTTGCTATTGTGACAGAAGAGTTGAGCCGTGTTTGTGCTTCGACAGGCATCACATATTCTGCGCATATTTCACTTGGTGGAGCGCCATTAAACTTATTTGGTACTGAAGAGCAAAAAGAAAAATATTTAACGCCAATTTGTACGGGTGAATCATTCGGTGCTTTTGGATTAACAGAACCTAATGCTGGATCTGACGCAGGAGGCACTGAAACTCGAGCAGTTGAAGATGGTGATGATTGGGTAATCAACGGTTCGAAAGTTTATATTACGAACGCGAGTTACGCAAAGCACTTGGCAATTACTGCGATTACAGGAATGCACGATGGTAAAAAAGAAATTAGTGCCATCATCGTACCAACAGATGCAGAAGGCTTTACCGTAATTGATAATTATGAAAAAATGGGTCTACATTCGTCGAATACAACAGAATTAGTGTTGGAGAACGTCCGTGTGCCAAAAGAGAACCTATTAGGCAAGCGTGGAGATGGCTTTAAACAGTTTCTAGTCACACTAGACGGCGGTCGTATTGGTATCGCTGCAATGGCTGTAGGAATCGCTCAAGGAGCGTTTAACAAAGCATTGGCATATGCTAAAGAACGCAAACAGTTTGGCAAAAGCTTATCAGAATTTCAAGTAACGCAGTTTAAACTGGCAGACATGGCAATGAAAATAGAATTAGCGCGTAATATGGTCTACAAAGCAGCTTGGTTAAAAGATCAAGGGCGACCGTTTACAAAAGAAGCTTCGATGGCAAAATTATACGCATCTGAGATTTCAATGGAAGTAGCAGACGAAGCAATTCAAATCCACGGTGGTTATGGATACATGAAAGAATACGAAGTTGAACGTTATATGCGTGATGCAAAATTACTAGAAATTGGTGAAGGCACATCTGAAATTCAGCGCATGGTCATAGCACGCCAAATCGGCTGCTAAAAATGATAAAAGCCCTGCTTATGCGGGGCTTTTATCATAAAAATGCCAGGTCTATAAAATTGCGGAATTTTAATGGCGAAAACCCGTAAATCATGTTGTTTTAGTGAAAAAGTGAAACTTAATTACCGTTTTTGTCACAAAGAAGGAAAAGTTATCTGTTAGGACTTTTCGTTTTGATGATAATACAGTACAATAATGGATGTTACGATTAATATTATTAAGCAGAATTTAGTAGAGGGAGGGGTAACGGATGCAAAAAAATGCAATTGTACCTTATATCTTAATCATGGCGTTCGGTATTGGTTTGATTTTCTTCTTGTCTGTACAAGGAGTTAATAACGAAGCTGAAATCGCAGACGGACAAGCAACAGAAGAAGAAGGTGGCGAAGAAGCTGCTGAAGGCGGAGAAGAAGCAGCTGGAGATTTCGATCCAGAAGCTACGGCTCAAGCAAACTGTATTTCTTGTCACGGTTCAAGCTATGAAGGCGGAGTAGGTCCATCATTAGTGGCTACAGAACTTCCACAAGAAGACATCGAAGATATTGTGGTTAACGGTAAAGGTACTATGCCAGCTGGACTTATCGAAGAAGCAAACGCAGCGGCAATGGCTGAATGGGTATTATCACTCGAATAGCATCTGAAAACCCTTAGTTCTTTTAGAGCTAAGGGTTTTTCTGTTAAATTAGGAGGACCAGAATGAATGCTCAACTATTATCACATCGGCTAACAAGAGTCGCTCATTATGTACCTAAGGATTCAGTCGTGGCTGATATCGGTAGCGATCACGCTTATTTGCCTTGTTTTTTAGTGTTAACTGGCGTTATCAACAAAGCAATTGCTGGAGAAGTTGTTAGAGGTCCATTTGAATCAGCGCAAAAACAAGTTCAGCAAGAACTTTTGACAAATCAGATTAGCGTTCGACTAGCAAGTGGGTTAGAAGCCATTAGAATGGAAGATGGAATTACCGCTGTCACAATTGCAGGTATGGGTGGTCCCTTGATTTGTTCAATTTTAGAACAAGGAAAAGATAAGCTATCGGACGTAGAGAGATTGATTTTGCAACCAAACGTCCACGCAAAGTCCATTCGAGACTGGGCCATGCAAAATAACTGGAACATCGTAGAAGAAGAAATATTGAAAGAAAATGAAAAAATATATGAAATTTTAGTGCTTGAAAAAGTCCAAACGACGGTTACATGGACGCCAAAACAATTATTAATGGGACCTGAACTGCTGAAAAACCAAACGGCAATTTTTGTAGAAAAGTGGATGCGTGAAAGTGCACAATGGAAAAAAATTGTGGCTTCAATGGAAGCGACTGTACAAACCGTCGAAATTATTGAAAAAAAACAAGAACTGGTTAGAAAAATACAATTAGTAGAAGAGGTGTTGCAACGTGAAAATTCCTAATGGACACCAAATCATTGAGGAATTCGAAAAATGGTCTCCGAAATATTTGGCCATGGAAAACGATCCTATTGGTTTGCACGTAGGAACGTTAAATAAGAAAATTGAGCGTGTGTTAGTAACACTCGATGTAAACGACGAAGTTGTTGACGAAGCTATTGCGAAAGGTGCTGGGTTAATCATCGCGCATCATCCGCCAATATTTCGACCAATGAAAAGCTTGCAGACTGACTTTCCACAAGGACGTTTAATGGAAAAGCTCATTAAATCGAATATTGCCGTTTATGCAGCGCATACAAATTTGGATGTAGCGATTGGTGGAGTGAACGACTTATTAGCAACTGCACTCGGTTTGCAAAATACGAAAGTGTTAGTGCCAACTTATGAAGAAGAATTAGTGAAAATTGCTGTCTTCGTACCAGAAAGTCACGAGGAAGCAGTTCGTGAAGCATTCACTAAAGCCGGTGCTGGTGCAATTGGTGATTATGAAGGATGCAGTTATACTTTATCAGGAATAGGGCGTTTCCAACCAACTGCCAAGGCCAATCCGCATATCGGAAAAGCTGGTAAAATGAAAATGACTCAAGAATCGAAAGTAGAAATAGTGGTTCAAAAAAACAAAAAAGACCGTGTTATTGGAGCAATGCTTTCTGCACATCCTTACGAAGAAGTGGTGTATGATGTGTTTACGTTGGAAAACAAAAGAGCTGTAATGGGATTAGGACGCGTTGGAACTCTTGAGACGCAGATGACTTTAGCGGAATTTGCTAAATGGACGAAACAGCAATTGGGTGTTCCGGCTCTACGCGTCGTGGGTGACCCAAATGCTCTTATTAAAAAAGTGGCAGTGCTCGGCGGCGATGGCAATAAATACTTCCAACAAGCTAAGCGTGCCGGAGCGGATGTCTATGTCACCGGTGATATGTATTTCCATACTGCTCAAGACGCACAAGCAATCGGGCTAAATATTGTCGATCCTGGTCATCACGTAGAAAAAGTGATGATTCAAGGTGTTGTTGATCACATGTCTAAACAACAGCCTACGTGGCAATGTGATTTTTTGCCGTCACAAACAAATACAGAACCTTTTCGGTTCATCTAAAAAGCAGTGGCTGCGGCCACTGCTTTTTATGTATATCTCTTTTAAAAATTCATACGAAGTGGGAACAGAATCACCTTTGTGTTCACTTGCAAAGTGTTCGTAAAAGTATGTGCAAATTCGCGAACGTTCGTAAAGTGGTTATCCATGTTTGCGAACGAGTTCCTCGTGCATCTTTATCCCTTTTTAGTGCGTTCGTAAAGGTGTACTTTTACGAACG
>JBBSRA010000065.1:0-8085 GCA_038243515.1 Caryophanales bacterium | reverse complement strand
GTTCAGCAATTGGCGACAGGACAAGCAGCACTCGGTGATGGACTTTCAGATTTAGCTGCAGGTGGTTCGGCTTTGAAAGAAGGACTCGAGTCGTTAAACCATCAGCTTCCTTCTGCAGACCAAATTGCAAGTTTGCAGCAAGGACTTAAAACGATAGAAGAAAGCGCTAGTCAATTGAATGGCGTTGTTTCTACAGGGAATGGTGATAGTGTTACGCAAATTCAAGAGAATTTAGCAGCAGCACAACAAGCTGTAAGTGAGATTCAAACTAGTTTTGCTGAAACAACTTTGGCAGCTATTAAAGCAACTCCTACTTACAGTAGTTTAGCTGCAGAACAACAAGTAGAATTAGCAACTGCAATAAGTGGCAGTTTAGAAGCTCAATCTGCAGCGCAACAAGGCACGCTAGAAACGCTTAAAGAGAGCTTAGTGGCAGTGTCGGCAAATGTCGATGAACAATTGCTTCCTGCTTTTCAATCGCTTGGAGCATTACCTGAGAAAGTTTCAGCGTTAAATGGTGCGATAGCTGGAGTGAATCCAGCTGCTACAGAAGCACTTAGCGGATATTCAGCTGTTAAAAATGCACTTGCCAACCAGCTTATTCCGGGAGCTACATCGCTTTCGTCGGGAGCTGGAATAGCTTTAGAGGCAAATGGGAAACTGCAAGCAGGCATTGGAAAAACAGCAGAAAAATTACCTGAGCTTGCCGAGGCGGTAGACCGTTTAGCACAAGGTAGTTTATCGCTAAATGATGGCGTGTCTTCTCTTGCTTCTGGATCTGTTGGACTTGTAGAAGGTGTGGGTGTCTTGCAACAAGGCTCTGCAGAACTAGAAAAAGGCGCAACAGAATACACAGCTGGAGTATCACAAGCAGCACAAGGAGTCGGTCAACTTCAACAAGGAACTGAAGAACTTGCTGCTAACTCAAACGAACTGAATTCTGGTGCTGATGAATTAGTAACTGGAGCCAATCGTTTGGCACAAGGCGCACCATCTCTATCAGATGGAGCAAGTGAACTTGCTAATGGTGCAGTAGAATTGCACAATGGTACCGGTAAGCTTCAAGTCGGCTCTGGTGAACTCGGCAAAGGCATGGGGAAACTAGAGTCAGGTGCAGCTAAACTCGCTTCAAGTTTGTCTGACGGTGCACAAGATGTAAAAGGTGCGCTTGTCTCGGATGATAATTATGACATGATCGCGTCTCCTGCAATTGCTACTGAAATTAAACGGAGTGATGTGCCAAACTATGGGCATGCATTAGCACCTTATATTTTGTCATTGTCTTTATTTGTTGGTGCGTTATCATTCAACTTAGTGTTTCCAATTAACTCACTTGTGGGCCGTCCAACTTCAGGCAAAGCTTGGTGGCTAAGTAAATTCTCACTTGGTTTTGTTCAAGCGACGGCCGCTGCATGCATCGTTGACGCAATTATGTTACTTGGTTTTAATCTTCAAGTAGATCACATCGGTAAGTTTGTGATGATTTCTATAGTAACTTCACTTACTTATATGTTTTTGATTATGTTTTTAAGCATCACTTTCGGCAACCCAGGACGGTTTGCTGCGATGATCATATTAGTGCTTCAATTAGGATCAAGTGGAGGAATGTTCCCTGTAGAGTTAACCAATAAATTCTTTCAAATCGCCCATGACTTTGTTCCAATGAGTTATGCAATTCTTGGCTTCCGAGAAGCAATGTCTTCAGCTTATGGAATAAATACGTTTATCTTGAGTATTTCTGTACTCGTAGCGTTTATAATTGTATTTAATTTATTGTTATTGCTTGTCCTTAGCTTGCGAAACCGCAAAGCGTATCGACTAGTAAACGAAAACTAAAAGAGCAAACTGCGTAGAAATACGCAGTTTTTTTTATTGAACAAATTAGTAAAGATCATTGTTTAACTGTTTACTAGACAATGACATTTTAATAAGTGAATTATTCTAGTGAAGATTCAGCAGCCTCTTTTTCTACGAAGGCACTAAATTCATCGCCCCAATTACAAATCGACGTGACAACGGGTTCTAACTGGCGACCGATCTCGCTTAATTCATACTCAACTTTTGGTGGGACAACAGGATAAACATAGCGCGTAACGAGTTTGTCTTCTTCTAATTCTCGAAGCTGTCTAATTAACATACGTTGATTGGCTTGCGGAAGTTTTTTCTGTATTTCACTTAGTCGGAGCGGAGACTCTTGCAAGAGACACCAAATCACAGCAATTTTCCAACGTCCTCCAACTGCGGACAAAGCCAAGTCTTTGCCGGAAAAGTAAGTTTTATCTTTATAATGAATTTCCATGCATGTTCACTCCTTTAACGTAATGATAACCTATAGTGACAAAAACGTCAGTATTGTTTAATGTATTTTTCTATGGGATTATGGGTATAGACAATAATAAACCAAAAAGAAAGTGGGATTATAACTATGAAAAGTAGAGCAGCAGTAGCATTTAAAGCAGGAGAACCACTTCAACTAGTAGAAATTGATGTAGAAGAACCAAAAGCAAACGAAGTAATGGTCAAAATTTTATATACGTCAGTTTGCCATACAGACGCGTTCACATTATCTGGAGATGACCCAGAAGGCGTTTTCCCAGCAGTTTTAGGACATGAAGGCGGCGGTGTCGTAGTTTCAGTCGGTGAAGGAGTGACATCTGTGGTGCCAGGAGATCACGTGATTCCACTTTACACAGCAGAATGTGGCAAATGCAAATTCTGTTTGTCAGGCAAAACCAATCTTTGTAGTGCCGTCCGTGAAACACAAGGTAAAGGGTTAATGACCGACGGCACAACGCGCTTTTCTTACAACGGTGAGCCGGTTTATCATTATATGGGAACTAGTACTTTTAGTGAATATACTGTAGTAAACGAAGTAAGTTTAGCGAAAGTGGCGAAAGATGCGCCACTAGACAAAGTTTGTTTACTTGGATGTGGTGTAACAACAGGAATGGGTGCTGTGAAAAACACAGCCAAAGTTGAAGAAGGTGCGGTAGCAGCTGTATTCGGAGTAGGCGCAATCGGGTTAGCTGTTGTGCAAGGACTGGTAAAAGCAAATGCTAGTCGTATTATCGTGATCGACTTAAACGAAGATAAATTTGAATTGGCGAAGAAAATGGGTGCGACTGATTTTATCAATCCATCGAAATTTGATAAGCCGATTCAAGAAGTGATTGTGGACATGACTGATGGCGGCGTAGATTACAGCTTCGAATGTATCGGAAATGTAGAAGTGATGCGTTCTGCACTGGAATGTTGCCATAAAGGTTGGGGAGAAAGTATTATTCTTGGTGTTGCCGGAGCGGGTAAAGAAATTAGCACGCGTCCTTTCCAGTTAGTCACAGGTCGTGTATGGCGCGGATCAGCATTTGGGGGCGTTAAAGGCCGTACGGAATTGCCGGGAATGGTGCAAGAATTTATGAACGGTGACATTGATTTAGAGTCGTTCATCACGCATCAATTGCAGTTCCAAGATATAAACCAAGCATTTGAACTTTTACACAAAGGCGAATCGATTCGCACAATCTTAACATATGGAGAGTGAAATGATGAGTCTCAAAATTATTGAAACAAAACTTTCTTTTGGTGGAGAACAACGCAAATACACCCATTATTCGGAAGTTTTGCAATGCGATATGACATTTAGCATTTACTTGCCATCAAACAAAGAACAAAAAGAAATTCCTCTTATTTGGTGGTTATCAGGATTAACATGCACAGACGATAATTTCAGCCAAAAAAGTGGTTTCCAAAGATTAGCTGAACAACATCAAGTAGCAGTCATGATTCCAGATACTTCACCTCGTGGTGAAAATATTGCAGATGATGATGCATACGACCTTGGTCAAGGAGCAAGCTTTTATATAGATGCTACTGAACAACCATGGTCTGAGCATTATAAAATGTATACGTATATCACAAAGGAACTAGCTGAAATTGCATCTACACTCGTACCTCATTTTTCAGGAAAAGAAAGTATCATGGGACATTCAATGGGAGGCCACGGTGCTTTAGTAATTGGACTTAAAAATGCAAAACGCTTTAAAGCCATTTCCGCTTTTTCGCCAATTTTAAATCCAATTCAAGTTCCATGGGGAATAAAAGCATTTTCAACTTATTTAGGAGAAGACCAAGCTCTATGGAAATCATGGGATGCTTCAGAACTTATTAAAGCGACAGAAGCTCCGCCTATTATGATTTCACAAGGAACACAAGACGGGTTTTATCCAGAACAGTTGGATGAAGCGATATTTTTGAAAAATGCTAAAGAAAATAACCAAGTGGTTAATTACAAGAAAAATGAAGGTTACGATCATAGCTATTTCTTTATCTCAACTTTCTTGGAAGACCATTTTGATTTCCATATCGAAAAGTTAACATAGTTATTTATACAAACAGGGCATACTTACAGTGAAGTTCATGTGAGTGTGCCCATTACTTTTGTTAATGCAAGACAAGTACAATGAAGTTCGAACAACGGTCGGTTATAATTAGAAGAGATTATTTTTCAAGTCTATTATTATATTAAATTTCAGTTGGAACTAAAAAATATGTTAACTAAAAGGTCGTGATGATTTGGATTTTAAAAAAATGTTAGAAAATGATTATTTAAAACCGTATTTACTAAAAGCTCGCTATGGTGTGGAAAAAGAAGGTCAACGAGTTGATTTGTCGGGGAAATTAGTTACAACAAATCATCCTAAAACCATTTTAATGAGCAATGAGCATCCGTATATTAAACGAGATTTTGCAGAAACACAGTTGGAATTAGTGACTCCTGTCACAGATTCCTTAGAGGAACTTTTTGATTACTTATCATCGATTCATGAAGTAACTTACCGATCGATGGATAAAGACGAAATGATTTGGCCATTAAGTATGCCACCCGAGCTACCAGCGGATGAGGAAGACATTGTTCTCGCAAAATTAGCAGATGCTGAAGGAGTTCGTTACCGTGAACTGTTAGCACAGGAACATGGGCGCCGCAAACAAATGATTAGTGGCATTCATTACAATTTTGAGTTTGGTGAAGAATTGATTCAAAAGCTGTTTAAAGCTCAATCTGAAATCACTGAATACCATCAGTTTAAAACTAAAATTTATATGAAAATTACGCGGAATTATTTACACTATCGTTGGTTAATTACTTATTTGTATGGTGCGACTCCCAGCAGTGAAAAGAATTTCTTTGAAGATGAGTCGTTAGATCAGCCCGTAAGAAGCATTAGAGGCAGTAAATACGGATATGTAAATCGCAAAGATATTCAAGTGTCATATAGTAGTGTGGAAAAATACATTTCTGATATTTCGACGATGGTCGAGCAAGGACGATTAATAGAAGAAAAAGAATTTTACTCGGATGTGCGTTTACGAGGTGGAAATAAAGTTTCGGATTTAGAAGAACGTGGTATTCGCTATATTGAATTACGAAATATCGATATCAATCCTTTTGAACAAAATGGCATTAGCTATCAACAAGCGGAATTTCTTCATCTGTTCTTAATTTATATGCTGTGGACAGATGAAAGTGAGCATCATGATGACTGGGTAACAGAAGGTGAACGGACTAGCGAAAAAGTGGCGCTTGAACATCCATTGGCGATCACAGAGTTTAAAGTAGAAGCTGAAGCTATGTTAAATGAAATCGAACACATGGTAGAGAACTTTGAGTTAACAGTTTCTGAGGATTTATTCGATACGTTAAGAGAAATGGTGATGGACCCGAGTAAAACTTTGGCAGGAAGACTTTTTAAAGAAAGTGAACAAAGCAGTCAAAGCCAAGTGGCGACGCGTCTTGGCAAAGTGTATTACGACAAGGCTTGGAACAACCCTTATCAACTAGCCGCATTTACCGATATGGAATTATCTACGCAACTGTTACTATTCGATGCGATTCAACAAGGCATTGGAGTAGACATTATAGATCGTCATGATCAGTTTTTAAAACTAGCGTTAAATAATCACGAAGAGTATGTGAAAAATGGCAATATGACAAGCAAAGATAGCTATATCGCGTCATTAATCATGGAAAATAAAACAGTCACGAAAAAAATTCTCCACAAACAAGGTTTCCATGTGCCACAAGGTGAAGAATTTAATGATCTTGATAATGCTTTGCGTTCGTATCATATGTTTTCGACGACAGCATTTGTTGTCAAGCCGAAATCAACGAATTATGGGCTAGGCATTTCTATTTTTAGAGAAGGCGCAACTTATGAGGATTACACACAAGCTCTCACACTAGCGTTTAAAGAAGATACATCTGTTTTAATTGAAGAGTTTCTTTACGGAACAGAATATCGTTTTTTTGTAATGAACGATAAAGTGCAAGCAGTTATGTCGCGAATTCCTGCAAACGTTACAGGAGACGGGAAAAAGACGATTGAAGAACTTGTCGCTGAAAAAAACAAAGATCCACTAAGAGGTAGAGATCACCGCACACCACTCGAAAAAATTCAATTAGGTGAACTTGAAATTTTGATGTTAAAAGGTCAAGGCAAGCAACTAAATTCGATTCCTGAAAAGGGAGAAGTCCTTTATTTACGTGAAAATTCCAACGTCAGTACAGGTGGAGATTCAATTGATGTTACTGACCAAATTCGAGACGATTATAAAAAAATAGCAGTAAACTCAGTCGCTGCACTAGGCGCTAAAATTAGTGGTCTTGATTTGATTATTAAAGATATTGAAGTTCCAGCATCAAACGATGATGCGTATGGAATTATTGAAGCAAACTTTAATCCATCTATGTATATGCATGTTTTCCCGTACAAAGGAAAGTCACGTCGTTTAACGATGAGATTGCTCGAATATTTGTTTCCAGAGCTTATAGAAACAACAGAATAATAAGTACATAAAAAAACACCGGGTTTTTACCGGTGTTTTTTTGAGTTATAAAGAGTAGATTGATTTATCGAATAATTGCTGTTTATCTTCAAATCGATAGTCATGCCGCCAATTAATAAATACTTCTTTCGCTATCCCTAACTTTTTAGAACCTTGCACGGCATTCATTTTTTCGATGACGCATGTCTTATAGAGTATTTCTTCCAACGACTCACCAAAATTAAGTTCAATAACACTTTTGAAATGTTCATAGTTCATCAAAAAACCTCCTAGCTCATTTGCTTTATTCAAAAGGATAAGCAATATGGAGCTCATGCCTGTGCCTAGTAATTTGGAATTGTATACTATTCAAATGCGACATTATGTTGAACTTGATCTTGATTAGTCCATGTAATAATTGTTCCTGGGGCAACGGTGATGGTTTCTTCGCCAAATTCATAGTCAGCGATATCAACAGCTACTCTATCCATTGCGTCTGCGTTTTCATCTACTACAACAGTCATTTGCATCACAGGATGTGGCTCACAGAAAATCGAATACTCGCCAGTTTCGTTAAATACAAAGCTAGACATCTCTCCATTTGACAGTAACTCCGAAGCAGTTCCGCTTTTTGCCTCAGGTGAGCTTTCTTCTGCAGGTTCAGCTTCCGTTGTTTCTTCATCAGTCACTTCTTCCGCCGGCTCATCTTCTACCACTTCTTCAGTACTTTCTTGCTCTTCCATTACGGTTTCAGCCTTTTCATCACCCGACGCTTGTTCTTGCCCACAAGCTGCTAATGACAAAATTGATGCAGCAAGAAGAAATCCAAATTTTTTAGTAATCATGTTATTCTCTCCTCGTTTTTCGTTCTTGCTTATAGAACGTACAAAAAGAGAAATTAGATTACTTTTTAATAAAGAAAAAGTTTAAAAGTGTGCGACAACATACCAAATACATTCTTCCTCTATATAAGCAAGAAGAAAACTAAATCTTTTCACTCAAGTAACAATTTGCTTTAGCGTCTATCATTTGAGAGCTTTTCTGCTACTAAACCATAGGCTCTTTATTAAATCTATTTAGCAAATCAAATTAATTTTAAAAAAAGTGATCTAAAACAAATCCCTTTGCGTTATGCCTGTATAACGAAAAAAAACGAGAAAAGGGAGCGATTTAGATGAAATTAAACAAAGTACTTTTAGCCGTACCACTTAGCCTAGCACTACTTGTACCAACGGCAGCACTTGCAGACAGCCACGGAGGCAC
>JBBSRA010000064.1:0-8532 GCA_038243515.1 Caryophanales bacterium | reverse complement strand
ATTTAACCATGCTTTTTTCCATTCTTCATCTTTTGGCATTTCTGTTCCTTCTACAAATATCCATACGTTTTCTAGAACCTGCTGCTCTCTTTCACTTTTATTACTATTCGCGTTAAAATCATTACATCCTGACAGAAAAGACAATAAGACGACCCCTAAAAAAATGAGTAATTTTTTCAATTTGCCACCTCCTCGTCGCTAGATTCAAAGTTTTCTTTAAGGCTCCTTAAACCCAAAGATTCCTACAAAAGTAACTACGATATAAAAGACTAGACCAAAAACATTGAATAATACTAAGTATAATCTAACCTGCCCTTTCACTCCGATTATTGCTAAAATAAGTCCTGTCAAGCCAAAAATAATCGGCAAATATATGCTTATAATTAAGAAAGCCTCTAGAAGATTGAAACCGCTTGAAGAATAGGGCAGTGCAAGTGGCAAAATCATCAAAGCAAAGAAAATCGCCGAAAGAATTGAATATAATACATTAAGCAAAATATCCCTCCTTCTGATTTACTTACAGGCAAAACTGAATACAACTTAACTATCAATAAATCACATTCAAAACTAACTACCTACTACATTAAGACCAATAAAATTAAAAATATGCCCTGGCTTCGAAAACGATTCCTAAAATTTTGTTTTTCTTTTGGAATTCCTCTCCCCCTAGAAGTAAAAAAAGCAATCCTACCCATGCAAAAATAAACCCACTAAAAGATTCGAACTGGGGGAAAACAGTTTGAAAAGCACTAAAAAAATCGTAATTATGCTCATTAAAATACTAATTTTATGTAACAAAAAATCATCTTCTAAAACTAAAATTTGTAGTGAATTTGGAAATTCCTTATATGCTCTCCGTTTCTTCCCTATGAATGTATCTCAACTACACTTTAGTTGTATTGTGTGCTCGAATGCACAGTGCAACAATAAACGGAACGATCAGCAAACCATAAAAAGCAAAGACGCCGTTGGCAAATACATCGTAATAGTCTCGAGGAAGACTTTCCGTAGCTCTAAAACAGTTCATCATCCAAGCAGATGAAATTAAGAAATCCTACTGCATAACAACACCATAGATAGCCAAAGGAATTCTTTACTTTTCTAGATTGTAGAGCCTCCACAAAATGAAGCAATACACTAGAGCAACTAATATTCCTCTGTATAGATTGTATGGGTGAAAATATAAATACTTCTTCTTCGATATAATTTTAATGCAGCTAGTTACTTCCACATTATTACCATAACAAAAAAATCCAATCATTAATACTAAAGGCGGAATATTTAGATAATTTACTACATAAAAATTAAAGGTTGAGAACGTCGTTAAGATGCCTAAATTTTCAGGAATTGGATGAGAATTTATCATACATACTTAAGTGACTTCCGCATACCAAAGCTGTTCCTAGAAACTCACCTGCATACAAAAAAATGAGTACGCATCCCCGAAAGTAACTTCAGTTGGTAAATATTCTATGTTTGCCCATGCTGCATCCCAATCTAGTTTGTAATTCGTCGCTTTTAAATATCCTGATGCAAATGTTGTAACAAAAAAGATGCTATGAATAACTGAAGTGCTTAGTAAAGATTTTGAAATAATACTCATCCTAAATCCACATCATATTCTAGATTTTAGTATATCGATGCATTAATGATTGGTATACAAAATGTAGTTGCCAACTTGGTCTATGTTCGTAAAAGTACAATTTAGTAGACAAAAGGAAGAAAAGATATGCTTTGATTAGCCTCTTCTCTCCCTTATTATTTAAACTGCTTCAGATAACCGGTCATATATTGACTAGATTCGGTTTTACACTCTTTTGATGAATTATTATTTAATGTGTCTTGGTAAAGTTTCATTTTCTTACATCAACAATCCAGACATTCTCACGTACCTTAACATCATGTTTTAATCGACCACAAGTTGTGTCAAATTCCAATAAATAAGCTAAGTTTTCAATATTATCTAAATCATTAACAGCAACTAGTTCCAGTTCCGAATTGGTGCCTAATAATCTTCTGAATGTCGTTCTTCTTACACGTCCAAACCCATTAATAGCTATTCTTGCAGTCTTTTTTGTTATTTCAAGTTATTGAACATTTCCTTCATTAAGCAAGGATAACCACGTTTTCGCATTATCTTTTGTTAAAAAGGCTTCTCCTTGTATGGTGTACAGCGCAATTTCTTCGTCATTATTTGGGTTTTGAAAGATAAAAGCAATACCATCTTGCGGAAGATCTGGTAAATTTACTGTCTCTTCTTTTTTTGTTTCAATTGTATACTTAATCAATGAAGCGTCAGTACCGTAACTCACATAAAATAACGAATCTTCATTAAAAAAAACAGCTGTTCCTCGATCGGTTTCGTCCGTCACACGACCAAAATTCTCTCCTCCGTCTTCCGATACATATATTCCTGTAGAAGTAGCTGCCGCAACTAAGCTAGAATCGGTGGGATGAAGCGCTAGTGTGGAAACTTCACCTTCTAACCCGTTCACATTCACGGCTTCCCATGTTTCTCCTTTGTCACTACTCTTATAAAAACCTGGTTCTAATAGCGAATTCTCTTCCGGATTTAATAGAAAGATATCTTGGCTAGTATATCCTACAGCCATTGCGTGAAAGTCAGTTTCACCTTCAAAAGCGATATGCTCTAACGACCTCCCTCCATCTATACTCTTTTGAATTCCAAGTGGATTTGGCATATCAGAATCAGCGCTCGGATGTCCCGATGTATAAAAGCCTTCTTCTACTGCATTAAATCCCATATAATCAAAAAAATTATCGGAAATTGCAAACCACTCACCTTCTCTGTAAATCTTTGGACCCGTATGAGAAGCAAAATACACTCCTCCATTATTTCCAGCATACCCCATCCCGTGAACGTGGTTCAATTCCCCTTCAAAAGGTATTTCGCCATTTTCGTCTCCGATATTGCTACATCCTGCTAGAATCAATCCACTCAAAACTGCAATCAGAATCAGTATTTTTCTATTCATTTTCTATGCCTCCATCATTTCGCTCCGTTTATTTGTATGGCTAATCATAAGTTTAGCTGAATAATTGCGACTTTTTGTGCAGATTTCTTTATTTCTTTAACTGGTTAAATTTATGTACAAATAAACGCCATCATCTCTGCACTCGATATGCATAACTCTTTGATAAAGTAAAATAAATCACATAGGAAAGAAGGCACAAATATGATACAAAAGAGATTTTTACTTGGACTCTTTTCACTTTTAGCGGTATTAACTTTAGCTGCATGTACGAGTATGGGTGAAGGAATGAACTCAAACATGATGCAGAACGAGGACAATATGGAACCAGGTATGGAAGACACCAATCAAGGCGGAATGGGGAGTATGATGAATCATGGAAATGTTCCTTCCCTTGTAGCCTCTGAAGGAATAAATGAACTCGCAATTCCTCCCTTGCTGGAAAAGCAACAAGGACAAGAATATGATTATGAAGTAATAGCTCAGGAAGGAACTACTGAATTTTTTGAGGGTATCTCAACTGAAACGTATGGATATAACGGTGATTTACTTGGTCCTACGCTTAAGATAGAAGAGGGAAAAAGCGTTGATGTTAAAATCACAAACGACTTGGACGAGCCTACCACATTTCATTGGCATGGCCTTGAAGTTGCTAGTGAAATAGATGGCGGACCCAGCGATGAAGTTCAGCCAGGAGAAAGCCGAATTGTTACGTTACAAGCCGATCAGCCAGCCGCAACATTGTGGTATCATCCACACGTTCATGAAATGACGGCAGAACAAGTGTTTAGAGGGCTTTCTGGAATGTTGCTTATTGATAGTTCTAGTAGCGCGGACTCGAATATTCCGAACGAATATGGCGTTAATGATATCCCACTTATTTTTCAAGATCGTCTTTTTGATGAAGATAAACAACTAAATTATGACAAACTCATGGATGAAGATGGAACTCTAGGCGATATTTCCATGGTCAACGGAACGATAAATTCAAAACTGACTGTTACTGAGCCTATTATGCGTTTCCGACTATTGAATGGCTCGAATGCGCGAAACTACACATTCAGTTTGAGTAATGGTGATAGTTTCACTCAAGTTGCCTCTGATGGGAGTTTGCTCGATGAACCGGTAGAAGTTGAAGAATTAACACTCGCCGCTTCAGAGCGCACTGAAATTCTGATCGATTTTTCAAAACTAACACCCGAAGAATCGCTTGCCATTGTTAATGATGAAGGTGTCGAATTGTTGCCATTTGATGTAGAGCTTGACGGTCCCACCGCAGATTCAACTGAAATGTGGACAACTGAAGAGCCATTTTTGACGCAAGAGGAAAAAGAAATGCCTGTTGAAAAAAATATCAAATTATTTGGCATGATGGATATGGTGACAATTAACGGCAAGAAGTTCGATGCCAACCGCATTGACTTACGTCAAGAACAAGGTATAACCGAAGTATGGGAAGTGTACAATAAAAAAGATATGATGGGTGGTATGATTCATCCGTTCCATATTCACGGAACTCAATTTAAAGTGATTTCTCGTGATGGCAAAGAAGTAGATCCTAGTGAACAAGGTTTGAAAGACAGTGTGTTAGTCAATCCCGGGGAAAAAATAAAATTGCTCGTCACTTTTCCTGAAAAAGGTGTGTACGTTTTTCATTGTCATATTTTAGAACATGAAGATAATGGCATGATGGGACAAATTGAAATATATTAACTAATTGAAAAGCAAAAATACCCCTCAAAGTTTGGATGAACCCTTACTTTTGGGGGTATTTTTCTGCTTAGTTTTACAATATCTCTAGACATTTTAAGCTGTGCGCTTTAAAAAGAAACGCTCGCCTGCAAAGATTAAAAGAATAAATACAAAGGATACACCGACAACAAATAAATCAGAATGTAGTTTTACCCAAATAAACGCCGCTAGTATGACGCCATCCAATAATAGTGCCGTTACAACGATAAACGGATTTGCTCCTACTTTTTCTCGCAAGTATCTGAATACTCCCCAATGGATGAACATATCCATTACTAAGTATAAAATGGCACCCATCGAAGCGATTCGACTCAAGTCGAAAAAGATTGTTAGAATCATCGCTAATACAATGGTATACACTAAAGTATGCTTTTGAATGCTTCCTGGCATTCCGAAATGCTTGTGTGGAATAAGTTTCATATCCGTCAACATTGCTAGCATTCTTGATACAGCGAATACACTAGCTATAATGCCAGAAATAGTCGCGATAATGGCAATAGCGACGGTAAACCAAAGTCCGTAATTTCCAAAAGCAGGTTTCGCAGCTTCCGCAAGCGCATAATCCTTCGATTCAATGATTTGATTTAGCGGCAAGTTACTTAAAACCGCCCAAGCAATTAGTAAGTAGACAAGTAAACTAATTGAAATGGAAATCATAATGGCTATGCCCACATTTTTCTTTGGCTTAGTGATTTCAGATCCACTATTGGTAATGGTCGTAAATCCTTTAAAAGCTAAGATTGTCAGTGCAACGGCTGCAAGATAGCTAGCGATTGTCGGGTCCACTGAATTCCCACTGCTTTCTGCAGGAGCAAAAGAAAATCCTACAATATTCAGTCCAGCTATGCCAAAAACAGCCAAGCCGGCAATTTTCAGCAGTGAAGCGATAGAAGTAAAGGATTGAATAAAGCTATTCCCAGAAATGTTTACTAAAAAAGCAAAAGTGAGTAGTCCAACACCCAATAAGGGAACTAGATAACTTGTTTGGTCTACATCAAAAAGTTGGAGTGTATAAGTTCCGAACGTTCTTGCAACTAAGCTTTGGTTAATGACCATTGAAATTGCCATTAGTAGCGCCGCAGATGCTGCAATTGTTCCTTTTCCATACGCTTTTACTAAAAACATACCAACTCCACCGGCCGATGGAAATTCATTGCTCATTTTGATATAGGAATAAGCACTAAAAGCAGTGACAATGCCGCCTACAATAAAGATTAACGGAAACCAAGTTCCGGCAAGTTGTGCTACTTGTCCCAGCAAGGCAAAGATTCCTGCACTGATCATTACACCAGTTCCTAGTCCCACAGCTCCGGTCAATGAAATACTGTTCTTTTTATAATCTGCCATTTTTAGTTCCTCCATCCAATATGTAAGAATAAAAGTAAAACTTCATAAATCTTTTTCATTTTTTAAATTGTTGTCTGTTCGATGTTAAATTTACCTCTTTCATGATAGTCACTCCTTTTTATTCAGTAGGTATTAAAATTTCTTCTTTTAAAGATTAAGATAAAAAAAATCGAGATAACTCCGTATGAAAAGCAACGATTTTTCATGTTTAATAGTTACTTTCAGATACTAAAACCTTAAAGAAAAAACATGCAGTTTCTATGGAGTTTATATGATAGAGGTAATGGGATTTTTACACAGTAATAAGACAAACATTTAATTCCAATCACTTTGGGATTGGGAAAGGAAAAGTATATGAAAGAGCAGATGATAAAAGACAAAGCTTTACATCTTAAGACAGATCGAAATCGACTAAAAAATATTGTTTTATTAGCGATATCTGCAGTAATTGAAAACTTCTTTCAAACGCTACTTGGTTTTGTGTATACTTATTTTGTTTTTCAAATTAGTTTGGTAGCTGTTTCAGCAGTAGGTATTATAAATGCAGTTCTTGGTATTTACTTTCCTCTTTAGAATAGCGGTCAATGTTCGAATTGCTAACTTTTTGGGTGCAAATAAGCCAAATAAAGCAAGGCATATTTCTTAGCAGTCAATTACTTGACTATTTTTTGGGGTTCTGACGTAGATTTTTGCAGAACCTCCACTACAGCTAATGATCATTGAGACCGATGTGCTGCAAACGATATTGCTTATACTTTTGGAGTATTCCGTAAATCCGACAACAAACACATCGGAATGATTGATTTTTCTACACTGGAAAGAATGGATTTCCAATGGGGCCGTATTGGCTATACGATTCATAATCAGCACTGGAAAATGGGGTATGGAAAGGAAGCTGTCAAAGCAGCTCTTCGCATTGCTCATAAGGATTTAGGATTTCATCGGATTGAAGCACATATCAACGTTGATAATACAGCTTCTATGAAATTAGCAGAGAGTGCTGGGATGAAGTTCGAATGTAAAAGAGAGGGATTTATTTTTTGAATTTGGTGAGTGGACCGATAACTTAATTTATTTTATTAACCTCAATGATATCCCGACTTCTTTTAATGAAAACTGAGAGACGGAAAGTAACTTGATATAATTCCACAGCTAAAAAATTAATTAGTCGAGAAAATAGTGAGTTTACATATCGCAGTATCAAAACTAATAAATTATAAACTACCAAAAGGGAAGATAGCTAATATAGGTTATCTTCCTCAAGCTTAAATTTTATATGTTCGCAAAATCTTAATTTAACGAACATATAGAGTAGGCATATGGTAAAATAAAGAGTATTAAGGCATTTAGCATAAAATCTACTGAAATTAAGTGAGCATTCCCTAAATCCTCTGAAAAGCAGGTGTTACATAGTGAATCAATTTAATCGGATCGACGAATTAAAAAACCAATTAGATCAACATAGACCCCTTCCAGCAGCAGCTGTGAAAAACCTGCGCGACGTGTATCGTGTGGAATGGACGTATAATTCGAATGCTATCGAAGGCAATACCTTGTCGTTGATTGAGACCAAAGTCGTCATGGAAGATGGCTTAACAATTGGTGGCAAGCGGCTACAGGAGCATTTTGAAGTCATCAATCATGCGGAAGCCATCAGTTTTATCGAGGATCAGGTCACTCAAACTGAAGCGTTGGATGAGCGAACGCTAAAGATGATTCATCACTTGATCTTAAAGAACATCGACGATGAAAATGCCGGTAGATATCGCTCGATCAACGTACGAGTCTCCGGTAGCCAGCATGAACCGCCGCATTTTTTGCAGGTGGCGAATGAAATGCAAGCGCTTTTTGCCTGGTATGACCAAGAAAAGGATCAAATGCACCCAGTAGAACTGGCCGCATTGTTTCATTTTAAGTTCGTTTATATTCATCCATTCGCTGATGGCAATGGCCGGACTGCAAGATTGCTGATGAACTTGATCCTCATGGGGCACGGCTTCCCTCCTGCTATCGTCAAAGCGGAAAATGCACAGCGCTTAACGTATTATGAAACGTTGGAAACAGCAAGCATCCAAGGGAATACGCAACCTTTCGTTGAGTTGATTGCATTGTGTGTGCAAGAAAGTTTAACCACCTATTTAAAAGCGATTCTGTAGCATCAGTTTCTTAAATTACTGATTTTCTAGAAAAAGCATTCACTACCTCTATATGTTCGCTTAAATTATATTTTGCGAACATATAGAAATACATAACCAAAAGGAGGCCGACACAACATGGCTTTAACACCTGAAGAACTACAAGTCCTTCAACGAATTGAAAAACAACTGAAGGACATGCCCTTCTATGTCGTCGAGTATGTTCGTTCCAAAAAACAGGCCGGTCTCTCGGCAGATACTTTGTTACAGTATCTGTACCGTTATCAGCACTTTTTCCAGTGGCT
>JBBSRA010000063.1:0-9843 GCA_038243515.1 Caryophanales bacterium | reverse complement strand
TTGCCGATAGAAGCTGTTGCGTTACTAACTGCTATTGATGCATTAGTAGGAATGGGCGCTACGGGGCTTAACGTTACAGGAGACTTAGTAGGTACTACGCTAATTGATAAAAATGAAAAAAAACGAAAAACAGCATAACAAATAAAACCCCTTGAAACGAGGATTTACTCATTTCAAGGGGTCTTTATATTAGTATTTGTCTGCTCTTGCCGTTTCAGTTATCCTTTAAGGAAGATAGCAAAGGAGTTGGCTCTAGTGACAACAATCGGATTTGTACGACACGGCATCACAGATTGGAACTTACAAGGCATTGCACAGGGGTCTGCAGATGTTCCGTTGAATATAATGGGCATACAGCAAGCTGAGGCACTTGCAGAACGACTTGAATCAGAAGAAAGTTGGGATTTGATCATTTCGAGCGATTTGTCTCGTGCAATAGAAACAGCAGAAATCATCGGTAACAAGCTCGGTTTGCCAGTTGGTCATTTCGATACGCGACTTCGTGAAAGAAGTGGGGGCAAAATCGAAGGTACAACAGAAGAAGAACGGATTGAAAGATGGGGAGCCGATTATCGAAAACTCGATTTGGGAATGGAAAGTCTAGACGAAACCGCCGACAGAGGAGTGGCTTGTACAAAAGACGTTTTAAACAATTTTAATGGCCAGCGCGTGTTATTAATCAGTCATGGTGCTTTAATCGGTCTTACTCTACAAAAATTATTACCCGATAAATTTCAAGAAACTTCTTTAAATAATACATCCATTACCATTTTAACAAGTGCTGAAAGCAAATGGCATTGCTCGTTGTATAATTGCACTACTCATTTAGCAAAAAGCGAAAGTTATTGATTGCTCGCGTAGCTTGCTGGTTCTCCTATATTTACATTCCATGAAACCACTGTTGTGCTGTCACGAACATGGTTTTTTTGAATAGCAGTTAATAAAGCATTTACTCCTTCAGCTATTGTGGCGTTTTTAAAAACTTGCGAAATGCTCTTTGGCTCAACAAACACTTGTCCTGGACATTCAACAAGTCCATCTGTTGTCAGCAGGAGCTGATTTTCTCCTTGTCGTAATTCGCGAACACCACTGCTAAAACCAGGCACAAGTTGTTCGAACGTATTCACTTGTCCGATCCATTCGTAAAATTGACGCTGATTGATTTGGTATTGACCAAATGCAGCTAGTTCTGGATGAAATACATACAATAGGCAATCTCCGACCGAAAACCAATAAAGGTATTTACCTTTTCTAACTGCTATCAAAAGAGCCGTCTCACCTTTCGTATCCCGACATGCTTTTAAAAAGCTTTCTGCTTGTAACAGCTCCAACAAAGCTTTTTCAATTCCCTTAAAAAGTTCAACACTCACCTTACCTGCTAGTAAAGAAGTAAAAATTTCTTTATTTTTTCCAATGTATTCAATAACCAATTCGGCACTTTCGGCTGAATGATGTGCATCTAAGACCATAACGAATTCCCACTCTTCTTCCCCGTTAAACCAAATCAAACAACCATCTTCGTTTTTAGTTTGTCCTGCAGCGGCATTTCCACCAAATCGTCCAAGTACTATAGGTTGAACTGAGAGAACATCGAATCGGTCGATATAAGGATCTTCACTGCCGACCCAAGTTATACCATCTATTTTCTTGTTCACACACAAAACCTCGCTTTCACTATTGATACAAGTATAAATTAACTTTTAAAACTTATGTAGACATTTTGGAGCCATGCGCTTCACATACATTCAATTGACAGATGTGATAAAGTTAACAATAGTTAGCAACTCAAATCCGAACGCAAAAGGAGAGATTCTTTATGTATATCGTAACCAATCGCATTAAAATGAAACCCGAATTCGCAGAAAAAATGGCCCCTAACTTTTCACGCCCCGGTGCGTTGCAAGAAATGGATGGATTTATAAAAGTCGAAGTCGCGATTACACAAGATTTAACTGAGCACGATGAATTAAATGTCAGTATGTACTGGGAAACTCTTGAAAATTACGAAGCATGGAAAACGAGTGATGTCTTTAAAGAAGCACATAAACGACCTGAAGCAAGTGCAACCAGTGACGAAGCGAAAAAAGAATCGCCGATGCTTGGCAGTCAACTAACAATCACTAAAGTGGTTGGCGTACTTGAAGCTAAAACTTCAAACTGATAAAAATAGACAGATAGCCTCGATTTGGCTGTCTGTTTCTTTTGTGATATCTCTTTCTTAGCCCTATGAATGATACTACTCAATAAGGAGCATTTCTATATGAATACTACTAAGCCCACTTTATGGACAAGAGATTTTATCATTACCTCATTGGTGAACTTCTTTTTAATCCTCATTTTCTATCTCTTAATGGTTACAATTGCGGTATACGCAGTCGAAGAGTACGAAGCTTCAACAAGCGAAGCCGGACTGGTGACAGGAATTTTCATTTTAGGTGCATTAACTGGTCGTCTTGTTATTGGTCGTAGCATCGATAAAATTGGTCGTAAAAAAACCTTGGTTATTGGTACTACTTTATTTACGTTGACTACATTTTTTTACTTCTTGAATTTTGGACTTCCATTCTTAATGGTCAATCGTTTTCTGCATGGAATGACTTTAGGGATGGCAAGTACGGCCGCTGGAACAATTGTTGCTCAAATTATTCCCATGACACGCAAAGGTGAAGGCATCGGCTATTTTAGTATGAGCTCGACACTGGCAGCTGCTTTTGGACCTTTTATTGGATTGATGTTAAGCCAGTATAGCAGTTATGAAATGATTTTCACCGTTTGTTTAGCTCTGGGTATAATTAGCTTGGTCGTCTCTTTACTAGTTTATGTCCCCCCTGTTGAAGCGCCTCCGAACACAGACCTTGCGAAAGGGTTTAACATCTCAGAATTCATTGAATTGAAAGCTGTGCCTATTGCAATTATTTGTTTAGTCATCGCACTTTGTTATTCGAGCGTACTGTCTTTTATTAATTTCTACGCAATGGAAGAAAATCTTGTGCAAGCTGCAAGCTATTTCTTCTTAGTTTATGCGATTTCTATCTTAATATCGCGTCCTTTTACAGGAAGGCTGATGGATTTAAAAGGTGCCAATTTCATCATGTATCCAGCATTCGTCATTTTTGCAGCAGGCTTATTCTTGTTAAGCATTTCTAGTAGCAGTACTGGATTATTAGTAGCGGGTGCATTGATTGGACTGGGCTTTGGCAACATGCAGTCAACGACACAAGCTGTAGCAATAAAGCTGACACCTTCTCATCGCATGGGATTGGCCACTTCCACGTTTTTCATTTCCATGGATGCAGGACTTGGCTTTGGTCCATACTTATTGGGATTCATCATTCCGGTAATTGGCTATAGCTCCCTCTACGGCGCACTTGGTTTTGTGGTTTTAGCTACCGCGCTCTTGTATTATTTCATGCACGGCAAAAAAGAACGGGCCGAAGCTTTAGATTATAAGTAATAAGACAACAAAAAACGGCCACTGGGGCCGTTTTTTATTATTCTTCTTCTTTTTCAGCAATTGCTTTAGTTTGATGGACTGTGCTGTGGGGATGCTCAGGCGGCGAGTAAATTGAATAGATTTTTAATGGCTGATCGCCCGTATTCGTCACGTTATGCCATTTTCCTTCTGGAATCATGATGGCATAATCATCTTCGGCGTTTTCTTCAAACGTAAGGTTATCTTCGCTGTCGCCCATTTGAACAAAGCCTTTCCCAGCTTCGATTCGTAGAAATTGATCACCATGATGGACTTCAAGACCGATGTCATCACCTACTTCAATGCTCATCACTGTAACTTGCAAGTTTTTACCTGTCCATAATGCCGTACGGAATGTATCATTTTGCTTGGTCGCCTCTTCAATATTCACTACAAACGATTTTGCTCCATAATCTTTTAACTCCATTACCAATTCCTCCTCCAAATTCTCTAGACAATCTTCCATACCTCTGTTTAGATTGTGCCAAACAATTAAGTAGTTAGAGCCTATACCAATCAAAGCGCCAGTTTTTAATAATTTGGCTTCTTAATGTCCTTTCCTACCTGGAGTTGTTTCATCTACTTCTGGTCGCTTCTTTTCTAACGTTGCTGAACCCACTGTTGTAAGGATCGCTACACTAAAATACAAAGCGTCAACTGCTGTAAACACAGGCAATACTTGGAATTTTTTATTTCGAATGAGTTGAAAAACTTTTTAGCATTCGTCTCAAAGTTAAAATAAAAGATATCATACTAATTTTTCCTTCTTGCTCCTAATTGAAGATTTGGCATTTCTACAGTATACGTTTTTTCTTTTGAAAAAGCTCACTAACCGCAATGGTTGGTGGGCTTCTTGTTAGACTTCTATTTACGACTCAGATAAAGGTGACGCTGCTGGTTTCCCGAAATAATAACCTTGAAATAATTGATAGCCAAGCTGTTTTAGCCATTCAAAATCCTGGTAGGTTTCAATGCCTTCCGCTAACGGAATGGAACCAATTTCTAGAGCTTTTTCTAAAAATCTCTTAGCAACTTTTTGCTTTTCTTTATCTTCAGCGACATTAAAGACATATTGCATGTCTAGCTTCATATACCTCGGCTTTAGGTCCGCTAGAAGTTCAATCGTGCTATACCCTTCACCGACGTCATCTAATGCATAATCGAATCCTCGGTCTCTATAGTAGCGAAGAATTTTCTTTAAATGATCGAGGTCGTCTACTTTTTCAGTTTCCACGACTTCAAACACCAACGACTTTGGATTTACGTCTAATCGCTCAGCCAACTCAATTGTCGAGCGCAAGCAAAATTCGGGTGAGTAAATAGATGTCGGGATAAAATTAATAAACGCTTTTTTTCCGTTTAATGCAGCTGCGTATTTTACAGCAGTCATGCGGCAAACACGGTCTAATGCGTACAAACGACCGCGTGTTTTCGCTGCAGGAAACACTTCATTTGGGTAAATCATTGAACCATCTTTGCTTTGAAAACGTGCAAGCATTTCATAAGCATAAATCGTTTCGCTGGTATCGACGATTGGTTGATAATGGCAAACAAGTTGTTCGTTTTTGATAACATCGTCGATCCACTCTGTCGCAAAAATGGCAGACATCTCTTCTACCGGTTGCCATGCCTCTTGATTAATACGATAGACGACATTTTCCATCTCCAATAAGTCATTGCAAAAATCCAGAAATTCTCTAGCACCTTGTTCATCTAGTTGTAGTTTATTGCCTTTTTGTATGACTTCTATTTTTCTTCTTTCCAAATGATCTATAATAAACTGCAACGCCGAAAGATTTTTCTGTCCTTCTAGCTTAATTTCAAAATTGATGGCTGTAACTGCACAGCTATTACATGACATCTCTTATCCCTCCTCTTTTATCATAGTTTACTTTATACATTCAAATAAATGTTACTTTTTCATAATAAAATCCATTTATTTTATTTTTAATCTATTTATCTGATAATCTTGATTCTTTATTTAAAGGATATTTGCAGTCGAGCACGAATTAAAGCTATAAGTTCTAAATCTTATAGCAAGAAAAGAAATCTGCTTTAATTTCATTCACAAAGGAGAATGATCATGGGAAAAATTATTGTAGCTATGTATTTAACACTTGATGGTGTAATGGAAGAACCCTCGTGGACAGCACCTTATTGGGACGATGAACTAGCTAAATTTCAACTAGACTTATTGTTTGGCAGTGATGCTTTACTACTTGGACGCGTAACATATGAAGGGTTTGCCGCCGTTTGGCCTTCAGCCGAAGATGAAGAAGGGTTTGCCGATCGAATTAACAAGTTACCTAAATACATCGTTTCCACAACGTTGCAACGCACTGAATGGAACACTCGACTCATCACTAGTGATTTTGCGCAAGAAGTCGCTAAATTGAAGAAAACGGAGCAGCGATTATTAGTCTACGGGAGTGCGGAGTTGATTGAAACTTTGCTACAGCAGGATTTAATCGACGAACTGCATTTAATGACCTTCCCTCTTGTATTAGGTGAAGGCAAACGGCTATTCAAAGAAAATGCTGATCAAAAAATGTTCAACCTTCAAACAATCCGTTCTACTGACTCAGGTGTCTTGATCGCCAGTTACATACCAGATAAATAAGCAAAAAATATCAAAAACTCCTTTATAGGAGTTTTTTTCATTTATGAGAATTACCTAAATCCGAAGAACGTTTGAAGAAACCGAAGAAGATAGCGTTGAAAAATAAAAACCTGACAGAGAAAAGTGAAATATTTTTCTCTGTCAGGTTTTTTATTTTTTAGCTTAACTTTATGGTTTTAGTATTTTCCAGCTATCTACATGATGAACTGCGATGCCGCCAAACCCTTGTATTCCCGCATAATAAGCAGCTACTGTCGCTAATTCATTTTCCATGTAAGTTTCGCCTTCTTCATAAAAAGAAACATTGTCGCCTTCGTCGGTTTGATCTGTTTCAATACCGACCACTACCACTTTTCCATATATTTCAGCATAAGCTATTTCGTTTTTTACCAGTTCTGTAATCATAGCTGCTGAATCTCGGTAAGCCATCAACGTTACACTTGCTGTATTAGCAATAACCCATTCTGCAAGTACGCCTTTGCCATATGTGTTTTTATAAAGAATTTCATCAAACCAAAAAGGCATATCCACTTCTAATGGCAACTTTAATGCCGCTGTACGCGCCTTTGCCTTGTGTAACAGCGATTGGTAGGATTTCACCGTTGCTGCACGGTTTGTATTCCAGCCACTGTAAAGATACGGTTCTACATCCAGGTGGACTCCAGTGAATTTTTGAGACGGTGCTACTTGTTGCTGATACGCGGTTAACCAATTCATAAATCGGTCCTGTTTCACAAAGCCTTTTGGCGCTACCCAGTCATTTGCTCCGTCTAGCGCATAAATGGCCATACCTGCCAATCCTGCTTTTTCAATAAACTCTCTATAGACATGGACTGGAATATCCTCATCGATTTGCACATAAACTTTGTTCACATTTTTACTTTCCAAAAAAGCGATTGTTCCCGCTTCGTCACTGTCAATCATCCACGGATTCCATAGCCACGTGCCTCGTGTATCCTCTTGAACCGCTTGTACGCCAAAACCACTTTGTGTCAGCATAAACAACAACCATACACCCGCCATCGTTATTTTTTCATTTTTCTCTATCCTCTCGCTCTATAAGCCGTAGCTTAAGAAATGAGACTCGGCAACCTGACGACCTTACGCTTTTCAACGGATAGACTCATGGCTTTGCGTACTTCCTTTTCAGTAAATTTTGCCTTTTTAGATTTTCTCATTATATGTTAATTTATGAGATTTTACTATCTTTTTTAAATAGCCCTTTCAATATGTTGCATTTAAGGCAATAATCAACGTTAGGGTTTCCCTATATCATTTATTAAAGGAGTGACCTATTATGTCTACCGCGGTACGTGAAGACGAAATTACATTGGCGCTAATTCAGTCTTTACAAGAAGGCAATAGCATTGAATTTCAGGAAATATTGAACGAACTTCAACCATATGATATGGGTGTTCATTATCAACATTTACCAGAAAAGCACAGAAACAAATTTTTGCTTTATTTAACGATTTTTCAACTAACCGATTTAATGCAAGAGCTTCCCAAACCGGAACAAGCTAATATTCTTCAAAAACTAGGTGTAGAAAAATCCACACAAGTTTTAGATCGTATGGATAACGATGATTTAGCCTTGTTTTTGGCTGATTTAGAACCTGAACGTATTGAAGAATTACTATCTCAAATTAACCAAGTTGACTCAGAATTTGTTCAAAAAAATATGAACTACCCGCCTGAAACTGCGGGACGCCTCATGAATAATCGATATGTATGGATTCCACAGCACTATACAATTCGAGATGCCATTGATAAAATCAGACATTTCGTAGAAATAGCAGAATACCTTAACTATCTTTATGTAGTAGATGAAGATAAAAAACTACTCGGCGTTATTTCCTATAAAGATTTGATTCTTGGAAATCTTGGAGACAAAGTTGAAGACATTATGTACAATCGTGTCGTTAAAGCTGATGTATTGATGGACCAAGAAGATGTCGCTCAAATAATCAGTCGATACGATTTTGTTACGCTTCCTATTATTGAAGAAGACAATACACTTGCCGGCGTCGTAACGGTTGATGACGTAATTGATGTCGTCATGCAAGAAGCTAACGAAGATATTGAAAAATTATCTGCTTCTGGAAAATCGATTGATTTTGATACACCCTCTATAACTGCTGCATATCGCCGTTTACCTTGGTTAATTATCTTATTGTTTATTGGTTTGTTTTCAGGAAGTATTATTAGTCGTTTTGAAGAAACCTTACAAGCCGTTGTGGCATTAACTTTCTTTATGCCATTAATTGCAGGGATGACCGGGAATACAGGGACGCAATCTCTGTCCGTTGTGGTTCGTGGCTTGGCTTCACAAAAGCTAAACACCAAACAAACCATTAAGCTGATTATTCGTGAATTATGGGTAGGAATCATTATTGGCGTTATCTGTTCTGTTCTTATTTTGCTAATTGCTTATGTGTGGCAAGGTAACTTTATATTAGGCGTTGTCGTTGGCGGATCATTATTGATGACGTTAATCATCGGTACTTTAGCTGGCACTATTATTCCGCTTATTTTGTACAGATTAAATATTGATCCAGCTGTTGCTTCTGGGCCGTTGATTACTACAATCAATGATATTCTGTCTCTGCTAATTTATTTTGGAATGGCCACTTTATTTATTTCTCAGTTGATGTAAGAACAATGCTTGAAAAACGACTCTGTTTTTCAAGCATTGTTCTTTATTTCTTTTGATTGTATTCAGTTTTTGGCTTTCCATATTCCTTTTATCACGTCAACAGCGGAAGAAATAATCACGATCACAATCACGCTGCCAATTAGCCAGTTAAAATTAGCCAACCCGCCGAATACGTCTCCAAGCCATTGACGGAATGCCAGATTGATCAAATTCGAATTGGTGAATATTAGCACAAATACTAGCGCGGAAGTTAATTGAACAAATGTGTTGAAAAATGCTAATTTTTTGGTCCATCGTACAGCTTGCCATTGATAAGTTGCCAAAGTGATTTCTAGTAGGATGACCAGAATGATCAATGGCCAATAGGATACCAGAACTTCTTGATTGAAAATGGGGGTTGTGAATTCCAGGCTTCCTTGTTGTCCTTCTTGGTAAATTCCGAGCAACTTATCTGCATTAAAGTAAACGGTTGTCCAAATTGCCGTCCAAATTAAGCTTCCGAACACTTGGCTTCTAGAAATCTTTCTCCCTTTTGAGAGATGAGACCGCTTCTTAAAATTCTTCAGGTTATCTGGTGTCCATTCTTCGAAGTTTAATGCCAGTGGTTTTTGCGACACTGAATGCTCGGCACGCTCAACAATTACCAAAACTAAAGTCAGCCAGAATAACACTTGAATCACTGTATTGATAATTCCTGAAATAATTCCTCCGATTAGCGATACAATTATGCTAAAAATTCCTTCTTCTCCTGCACCCGACACAATTGTAACGATCACAATAACAATCGTACTCACAGCAATAGCAATCGGTAGAATAAGCTTTAGCAATTGAAGATACAAGTCATAATAGCGTGGGCCAATCAAATACATTGGTCGCTCTGCATAACGGCTCGCTAGAATCGCTGGATGACCTAACTCAGCCAGAACATTCTTAACGTTTTGTTCTGAATAGTCATTAACCAACATGCCGTCAATTGTCGACCGCAATTGCTCTGCTATTTCACTTTGTCTTTTTTCAGGAAGCCTTTCTATGACTTCCATCACGTACAAGTCGATCAGTTCCATGGAAAACACCCCCCTTCTATTAAAATCTATA
>JBBSRA010000062.1:0-10110 GCA_038243515.1 Caryophanales bacterium | reverse complement strand
GGAGATTCCATATATGGAACGCAGTAGCATTAAAGTTTTCCTCGAGACAATGTGTCAATACAATACGGTTAAAATCAACCAAGTATTTAGGTGCAATGACGGCACCAGCTTATCCATTCGTTGTCTGTTCGGTACCACTACTTTTGAAATTTCTAATTCCCATACCCACGAGGTTATTCAAAACGATTCGATTGAAAAAACCGCTGAGTACATCATGGCTTATATAGCTTCTCATGATTTGAGTGCGACCCCCTGATTCTTCAGGGGGTTTTTTGATTAAAAATTAGCGAATCGGGTAAAATTAATGTATCTCAATCTCTCATTAAGTAAAAAAGAAACCACCACGTCATACATGGAAAGAATGCGATTATGATGACATTTGAACACATCAAGAATCTTTTACAGCTTTCGTGCGATTTTAATTCTTCTTCCATCAGCCATTCCTTCACCGTTGATAAAGGAGATATTCTAAAGGCTCGATGCATAAAAGATACATTTATATTTGAAGTGACATCCACTACCAATCAACAGGTTGAATATTATCTGTCTGTTGATGAAGCAGCCGAGGCTCTCTATAAAAAAATTACACCAATAAAATGAACTGACTGTCTTGTAGAGCGCTGCGTTTTCGTCAATACCACCATAAGTCTTACTCGATTCCCGATGCCTTGCATATTCAAAGAGCCCTCTCTACTAACAAGTTCATATACTTATTTTACCGTCAATTCTATTAAGAGATAAAGCTAAGTAATAGCGCTTTACCTGCACTGCCTAAAAATATTCTCTGCTTGCATTTCTTCTTTAAAGGTTTTAAATTTCGAAGTTTCTACTATCGCTCCAGGGTTTTTGTTATCCCACAAGTCTAAATATCTGGCCATGGAATTTTTAGTTTGTAGGTGATTTTATTTTTCCAGACGCAACGAAAGAGAAGAAGCTCTTTTTAGCTTCTTCCCTTCTGATAAGGTGTCATATGAAAACCAATACTCGCTCAAAATTTCTCTGATTAGTTATTTACACATAATTATTGACGGTCTCAATTTCACTCTGAACATAAAGAATATTTATCAGATTCTCCTATAATATATCCTCCGAAATGGAAGCACCGTTGAAAAAATTAAAATTTCACTAAAAAAAGCCTCTCTTCACTGCTTCGGATTATTTCTTTAACCAAGAGTATTTCCTTCTGCAGGTATTGGATTATTCTTCAGTATTCCGGCCAAATGGTATGTGTTATAAGCGAGGCGTTCAATTGCTTTTTTTGTGAACTCATTGTCTCTGCCTGCATCCATATAAGAAGCGCCTGGCCCAGCTTCACCTACCCAGTAAGCATCTACGTTTGGTGGGATCAGAAAACCGATATTGGATAATCCATACAGAAGAGATGCCGCTGAATGTTTCGCTCCGTCTTCATTTCCAGTCACCACAGCACCGCCAACTTTATTGTAAAATACTGCTTGTCCTTTATCATTGGTCATAGCACTGCTGCCGTAAAGGCGTTCAATAGCTTGGGTGGCCAGTGTACTTTTTTCTCCTAGCCAAATAGGAGTTCCGATGATCAGGATATCGGCCATCTTCACTTTCTCTAAAATTTGCGGCCACTCGTCGTCTCCTCCCATATCCTCTTGTAAGCCGAGAGCAATTTTGTAATGTGCCAACCGGATAATTTCAGATTCGACGCCCAGCTGTTTGTAATGAACTTGTACATCTTTCATAAACCCTTCGGTATGGGAAGGTTCGTCTGTGCTCTTTAAGGAAGCGTTTAAAAATAACGCTTTTAATGGTTGCATCCAATCACTCCTATTCAGAATTATATTTCATGATGGACAGAGGAAGGCTACTTATCCTCTCCTTTGTCCTTTTTTCTGCTTGCTTGTTTTCTACAGACTCTTTATGAACTAAGATGTTTATCCTTTTCTAGCAGACATGGCATACTTGATTTGAACAAATTCTGCAAGTTCTTTATCGACCGTAACCAAGTCAGCCCGATTCAGTTCATGAAAAAACTTGGTTTAACTGATCTAAAGGATTCACCCATCCCCCACGGTGAAACTGTCCAATTAAATACTTTGTATTGTCGCGTTCGTATGCGGTGACGACCGATTCTCCCGTATTGGTCGCTGTTCTCGCTTTAGCAGCACCTTTTGCAAGAGCAATCTTCATCGGGATACCTCCAGCCTTCCCGATCGTTCAGATTTTTTCCCAGTGAATAAGTCCCGGCGTTTGCTGCAGGGAGTTCGAATAACGGCGCTGGCTCTCTTAATTTCAATGAATTCATTTTCATCTCTTCTAGCTTTTTTTCGTTTGCTGTTTTTCCATGTAATGGACACTAAATGTTTCATTTTCATCTGTCCACACTTTGACTGGAACGAATCCGCATTGCTGCACAAGAAGCTGAAATTCTTCAATGCTGTACTTGTAAGAGTTTTCCGTGTGGATGGTTTCATTTTTTTTGAATTCAAACAGACGGTTAGAAATCTGGACTTGCTGCTCTTTCTTACTCCGGAGATGCATTTCGATTCTTCCCTTTTCTTCATTGTAAAGCGCTTTGTGTTCAAATTGGTCCAAATCAAAGTTCGCCCCAAGCTCTCGATTGAGCCTTCTTAAGACATTCACATTGAATTCAGCAGTTATTCCATTGGCATCGTTATAAGCAGCTTCTAACTTTTCGCGGTCTTTTTTCGTATCGACGCCCACGATAAATCCATCCCCGTCATTCAGATGGCCGGCAGACCCGACAAGAAAGGCTTTTGCTTCTCGTGGCTCAAAATTCCCTATAGTCGAGCCAGGAAAAAATATTGCTTTCTTGCCTGCCCCTTTTATTGGCAATTCAAGGGGAGCTGTATAATCTCCACAAACGGCTTTGACCGATAGATGCGGATATTGATTGGAAAGTTCAATAGAAGATTGAAGCAAAAATTCCTCCGAAATATCAATTGGCATATATTCTTCGAGTGATTGAAATGAGCTGAGTAAACTCTTAATTTTTTTACTGCTGCCGCTGCCATATTCAATCAATGTATGAATGGGCCCGGTGTATTGAGCGATTGACTTGCAATCATTCATGAAAATTTCTGTTTCTGCCCGTGTTGGATAATATTCTTCTTGCTGCGTAATCAATTCAAACAGTTCTGAGCCTTGTTTATCGTAAAAATACTTTGCAGGAATCTGCTTTTGCTGTTGAGAAAGGTTTTGCAGGATATCTTCCTCCATGTTCTCTTTCGCTGTATATAAGTCAAAGCTCTCTACTCGATGCTTGATTGTTTTCATCCTTTGTCCTCCGCTAATCTGAAACCGCTGAACTGCCAGCGTTTCTCTGGCGGAAAGAAATTCCGGTAAGTCTCCCGGATGTGACCGATGGGAGTGGCACAGGAGCCGCCGCGCAAGATCATTTGATTACACATAAATTTCGCATTGTACTCTCCTAATGCCCCTTCCAATGGTTTGCTTCTCGGATAAGGAGAATAAGCGCTGGCTGTCCATTCCCATCCATCTCCGAACATTTTTGATAAGAGTGCCTGTGAACTCTCGCCTAAAGGCACCGGATGATAAACTTCCTGCTCCATCATATTTCCTTGGATTTCAAGCCCTTGAGCTGCATGTTCCCATTCCGCTTCAGTCGGAAGACGTTTTCCTTTCCATCTGCTGAAGGCATCAGCTTCATAAAAGCTGACATGGCATACCGGCTCATCTATGTTCAGTTCCTTAACCCCTGCTAAAGTGAAGATTTGCCATTTGTTTTGTTGGTCCTTCATCCAGTAAAGAGGTGCTTTCCATTCTTCATTCTTTACCACACTCCACCCATCCGAAAGCCAGTATTCCGGTTTCTCATAGCCCCCCGCTTCAATAAACTCCAGGTATTCCGCATTGGTTACGGGATTGGCAGCCAGTTTGAATGGCTCCAGCCAGACCTTGTGGCGGGGACGTTCATTATCAAATGAAAAATCCTCCCCGTTATGCCCGATTTCAACCAATCCACCTTCAAATTCGATAAACTGGGACTTCGTTTTAGCGGAAGAACGTTCCTCAACCTCTGAATAAATTGGAAAAAGAGGGTTGACGAAAAAGTTGTATTTTACATCCATCAAAATTAACTCCTGATGCTGCTGCTCGTGCTGGAGTCCCATATCCACTAAACTTTCTATCTTCTTTTGCTCTTCATGCTCCCGAGACTCAGAAAGCAACTCAAGAATCTGTTCGTTTACGTGGATACGGTAGCTTATTACTTCGTCTACGGTTGGCCTCGACAACACCCCTCGCTGGTGGCTGGGCTGATAAGGTCCGATGGTGTTGTAATAAGAATTAAACAAAAAATCGAATGCGGGATTGAATTCCTGGTAATCCTTTTTAAATTCTTTCAAAATCATCCGTTCAAAAAACCAGGTGGTATGGGCAATATGCCATTTGGGTGGACTTGCGTCCGGATGAGATTGAATGATGAAGTCTTCTTTTTCCAAAGGCTGTATAAGCTTCATAGTGACTTCACGTATTTCTGTAAACCGTTTTGCTAAAGAGGGTGTAGTTATCGTATTCATGTTAAAACTCCTTTCAGATTTGTTACTAGTTTAGGCTTCACACTACTAACTACCCTCTTTAGTTGGCAAGTCAAAACTCCTTAACCAACTTCTTTGATGAGCTGTTATGAGGAGAAGTTGGTTCAATTTCTTATTATACTAATTGAATCGACAAAAAAATGTGAAATACTTTACAAAATACATAGAATTTTCAGTTTTATTAAATCACTTCTGTTTCTTTTGTCCAAAGTCTGCGTTAGCATGATAGAGTTGTTCTTCACAGAACTACTGCTCTTTAAATAAATTATTAACAAATTCAGCATTTATATTCAGCTTTCATATACAGAACCGAAAACATCCCTCTCTCTGTCGGTAATATCATCCGCGACCTAGGGAGGGGGGTTCGCGGCATTTCTCTTATTGAGAACTAATTGATCCGCCTTTAACAGGAGAAGACATCTATCTGCTAGGTAGAAAACAACCGTCCGGTCCGCAGACCAACCCTTGATTCCGGTGATTCTCTTCTTCCTCTTTTTCTTTTTTCAACTGCCCTTGCTGCCAGTCAAAATCAATTTCCGAACCGAATTTCTCGGGAAAACGGATATACCATCGTTGTTTACGGATCGTGAAGTTATTCGGATCCAACAAAATCGCATCATCCAGTTCTTTCAATGCTTCGTCACTTCTTTTTTGTTTGGCATACTCCATCCCCAGTTTAAATTTGGTTTGCGCCAGTTGAAGCTGAAAATCGGCTTGCTTATTGCTTGATGGACTGCTTTCAAATTCAATTTTCTCTACTTTTTTGTGAATCAACTGTTCAACTGCCTTTACATGTTCCGGGTTTTCCACTTTGAAGCCTTCTTTAAGCAACCGGATCGTTCCATCTTCATCGATAAAAATGCCATTGGGCACAATTTTGAACTGAAACAGATTAACCAATTGATTGTTTTCATCTACAACCGTCGTAAACGTTGTGTCTTTTACAAACGGTTTGACGACTTCCGGACCTTGACCATCTACTGCAACGGAAAGAATTTCAAAGTTATTGTCTTTATGCGTTTCATATACTTGTTGCCAACCTGGCAACTGTTCGCGACATCTTCACCAGGAAGCCCACATGAAAATTAAAGTGTTTTTCCCTCGGTAATCGCTGAGTGATATTGAATTGCCTTCTAAATCAGAGAATTGCATATCTTGAATCTTAGTTAACAACATAACTTTTCCTCCCTTTTTCATTTTCACTTGAGAACTTAAGCATACCAATGGTTATTTAAACTCGTAAACCATCTGGTGTAGATGGATAAATAGAAAGAATCATTATCACATCATACATAATTCTTGACGCTCTCTCCGTACAATATACTCTTATAAATTTTGAAAATATTCGTAATATTACACTTTTCTACCTCTTCATTTAAAAATGTATTCAGTCATCAATTACACAATTAAGCCTTCTGTTGAAGAAATTTTCTTATTTCTGCAGCGAATTCCTTAGGGGCATCTTGCGGCAGCCAATGGCCAGAGTGCTCTATTTTAACCAGCTTGCTATTAGGAATATCTTCTTGAAGTTTCTCGCCGAATTTCACTTTTTGCCACGGATCCTGTACTCCCCATAAAATAAGCGTAGGATGCGGAATTTCCGATAACTTATGTGTCAACATCGTTGTCTCATTTGTATTCAATGCCGCAGCATTTCGAACCAGACTCTTCTTGCCCTCTTCGTCTTGATAAGGTTCTACGATCCCTTCAAGAAATGCATTTGTCTGCTGTTCTTTATTTAATATGCCATCTTGAAATGCCTTTTCCAGAAAGGCACTCACTTCATGAACCGGTTTGTCTGTCCAAGACGGATGCCCTAATTGCATCATTTCTTCAATCGGCCAGGAATCATAAGCGATGTTGTTGGATAAAATAAGAGACTCCAATCGGTCAGGAGAGTCAACTGCGAGCACCAATCCGACCCCACCACCGATGTCATGACCCACGAAATGAACTTTTTCTAGTTGTAATATATCCATAAGACCCGTAATAACTTTGGCTTGCACGTGCAGAGAACGGTCAAATCGGTCACGGCGGTCGGACCATCCATAGCCCAGCATATCGGGTGCGATGACCCGGTATTCCTTTTGAAGCTCTACAATCATTTCTTGATACAAATAAGACCAGGTAGGAATACCGTGAAGCAGCAGTAACGGTGGGCCTGTACCTACGTCCGTAAAATTTATTTTTACAGGTTCATCCACTATTCCATCCAGCATCACTGACTTTTGTCTTTCTTTAAATTCTCTTACTTTCATCGTTTCTTCATTTTGCATTTTACGTCCTCCTTCTTTTTTATTTACACTCCAACCATACCCTCTCTTACCTATTTCAACCTTGCCTTTAGCTTCGAACCTTTTTTAGGGCTTTAGAATTAAATGTGGACTAGACGTTTCAGAAAATTCAACTGAAAGCTATCTTCCAGCATTAAGTCAAAATAAGCGTTCGTAAAAGTACAGTTTCACGAACAAAAAAGGAGAAAAGATGTGCTGCGTAAGCATACTAGCGTACCAAACGCTTTAACTTTCGCCATACTGAAAAGACTTCTAACTTTAGTGACGTATATGTCATCGTTATCAGTCTGCTCTCCACCGTTTTTAAAGTTGTGAATGAGTACTTGAAAAAAGTTACTCGTCAAATGTCTGTTATGCTAAGTTGTTCGCAACTGTAAGATGAATATTAAAGAATTTCATTTTTAATCAAACCGTTTCTAACTTCTTTCCGTTACCTTAAGTGAAGACAATTTATTAGGAGGGACTAACATGAAAAAATGGATGCTTTTCATAACAGCCATTGCGGTCATTCTTTTATTAAGTGCATGTGGGAATGATTCACAACCCAAAGAGGAAACGGAAACAAAAACAACTGATGAAGCAAGCAGTAATACAAAGAGTCTGCAATTACTGAAAGATACTAATGCAGGCGAATACCTTGCCGATTCAGAAGGTATGACACTCTATCTCTTCAAAAAAGACGAAGAAGGCAAAAGTAATTGCACAGAGGACTGTTTAGAAAGCTGGCCGGCGTTCGTGGCAGATGATTTTGAAGTGCCAGATGGTTTTAAAGAAGATGAATTTGATACGATAACACGTGAAGACACTAATGAAGAACAAGTGACATACAAGGGTTACCCTCTTTACTACTTTGAAAAAGATCAAGCAAAAGGAGATGTAACTGGACAAGGTGTGAAAGATGTCTGGTATGTTGCCAGTGATCAATCTATTCAAGATCATTTCAAAGACCAATCGGCTTCTCTTGAAGAGGGAGTTGATCAAGTGCTGGTTTCGCTTGAAGCGCTGAATAGCACAGTCGAATCTTCAGCTGATGATACAGCGGAAATAAATACAAAAGGGAAAGAGCTTTCAGAAAGCTGGGAGCCGATTGAAAAAAAAGTTGAAGAACAAGATGAAGAGGCCTATGAAAACATTGAAAAAAGCTTGTACCCCCTTATTGAAGAAGCACAGAAGGATAAACCTGATGTTGAGAAAGTAAAACAGTTGACTAAGGAAACTCAAAATCAACTCGAACAATTTAAAGAAGAATCAGCTTCTTCTTAAAGTGAAGACAAAATTCATCGCTCTGTTATAGAGTTCCGTTTGAACCTGATTTATGTTTCAAAAAAGTAACCAAAAGACAACAATAATGGATAAGACGTGAAAAATGTCTACTGTACTGTCAATCATGAACTAGTGTTTGACTAGTAAAACGAAGAAAGACGGCTGAGAAAGAACTATCACAATGTGATGGTTCTTTTTCTTTTCATCGGCTTGTATAATACACATAGGATAACAGTAGCAACATCAACGCGATGAAGAGAAGGGCCTGATAATAGTGAAAGATCATACAGATGCGGAACTTATCAACTTGATAAATCAAAAATATCGTCCTGCGTTAGAAGAAATTTACACACGGTACATTAAGTTGATTTACAGTTTTGTAAACAAATTTAGTAATGAAAACGAAGAATCTGCAAAAGAAATGGTTCAGTTGGTTTTTCTGAAACTTTGGACCACTAAAAGTAGCTATGATCCTTCTAAAGGTAAATTTGTTAATTGGTTACTGTCAATTGCAAGAAATGTATGCATCGACTATATCAGAAAAGAAAAAAGACATGTACAACCGAATCAACACTATGATACTAACCCGACTTTAGATTGGATAGACCGGAAAGATCTGATAGAAAAAAAGATGCTAAAAATGGATATTGCTAAAGCAAAAAACAAATTATCTGCAGAGCAAAGAAAATTAATCGATTTATTATACTGGCGAGGATATACACTCACAGAGATAGCTAAGATTGAAAATGCTCCGCTAGGAACCATAAAAAGCAGACTTCACCAATCACTCAAACAACTTAAACAACAGTTAGAACGGGAGGATTCCTAGATGGAAAAAGAATGTGAATACCTGCTTTCTTATATCTCAAATACGCTTAGTGAATCTGATAAAGAAATATTTGAAGTCCATATGCAGACATGTGACAGTTGCAGAGAAGACTACAAAGAACTAAGTGAATCATGGGAAGCATTGCAGTTTGATTTCGAAGATCAGGATGTTCCAAAGTCACTTAAGAAAGAAGTATTCAGTTTTATTTTTATGGATGATGATAAAGAACAGAAGCTCTCAGTAACAGATAAGCTAGTAGCGTGGAAAAATGATCTTAAAAGCCAGTTTAGGCCCTTGACGTCGAGTCTTATTATTATGTTGCTTATAGTTACGACTATTTTAATGTATGTAAATAGTTGGTCAGGAAACGAAGTGCAAGATGCAAGTAGTCGACAAGCAGAAATTATAACATCACTCCAGTTGAAAACGGATGACGCCCAGATGAATGAAGCAAGCGGTTATGCGTACGTTGTACAACAGGATGATGCTAAAAAATTAATTATTCAAGTCGATGGCTTGCCTAAATTAGAAGGGACAGAAACCTATCAAGTATGGCTCTTAAAAGATAGTCAACGTTTGAATGCCGGCATATTTAATACAAATGAAACGGGATCTGGAGTGTTAGTTCATACCTTGCCCAAAGAAGAAAGTTTTGATCAAATTGGTATTACAAAAGAGCCGAAATTGAATAATACACAACCGGAAGGAATAAAAATGGTGGGATCTCAATAGCGAAAATATAAGAAAATCACGCTTTTGTCTAAGAAGCTATTCGAAAAATACACGTGTATTGTATATAGAACCTGATTCAATCCATAATTGTAAGAGTTCTTGTCGCATTTTCATCGTAATTATTTTAAATTCAGCAATTATATCGGGAATGCCATCTTCATTGAAATCATTGGATTCTGAAGATGGTTTTTTATTTGTTAATTATTTCACATGTCGAAATAATTAGCAGCTGCTATCTCTATTGGTATAAGAATAGCTGATTAAAAAGCGTCCGTAAAAATACACTTCTACGAACAAAAGAAAAAGAGTCCATCATAATCGATAGACTCTTTTACCGTTCCATATAGCGTCCGATTTTTAAATGAACTTCACTTGACCTATCGACTAGCTTTCCACCAATTCGGTATAAACTACCAACCGTTCGTCATAATGGCCGATTTCG
>JBBSRA010000061.1:0-10151 GCA_038243515.1 Caryophanales bacterium | reverse complement strand
CTGACTATACGTTAGGCGCGGTCTTTGAATTTATCGATCGACCTGATGGGTTGCCAGGTTTTAAAGAAGAATATGATTTGGCCTTTAAAGATGTAAAAGGCATGGATCATGGCATGATGTATCGCTCGATCAACGCAGACGAAGTGGATGTCATCAATTCGTACACAACGGATGGACAATTGCAAATGCATAATTTGCGTGTCTTGGAAGATGACCAAAGCTACTTCCCGCCGTACCATGCGTTGCCACTCGTGCGTACTGAAATCATGGAACAATATCCTGAACTTGAAACAGTTCTTCTTCAGCTAGCTGGAAAAATTGATGAACCAGCTATGCAAGCCATGAATGCCAAAGTAGATAATGAAGGTCAAATGGTTGAAGTTGTGGCAAAAGAATTTTTGCAAGAAGCCGGACTAGTTGAGTACTAAAAGAGCATAAGATGTTGTTAAAAATTTTGTCGCGTAAAAGAGCTGGGCAAAATGAGTACTAAAAAGCTTCACTCCTCGGAATAACATTCCAAAGAGTGAAGCTTTTCTATTACACAAACAGATGACCGAACAATACAAGAATCGGCAATGTAATGATCGTACGTAAAACAAAGATTACTGCTAGTTCCCAAAACTTAACGGGAATGTTCGAACGTAAAATCAAAATGCCGATTTCTGACATATAAATGATTTGTGTTAACGAAACACCAGCTAGCACAAAACGTGTCAACTCACTGTCGATACCTGCACCTAGTACAGCTGGCAAGAACATATCTGCAAAACCAACTAAAAATGTAGGGGCAGCTTCAGCGGCTTCTGGTAACCCGAACAGCGTGAGTACTGGAATCAACGGATAGGAAATGATTTTGAAAAGAGGTGTGTACTCCGCTACGATCAATGCAATGGTACCAAGAGCGATAACAAGAGGAATTAGTGCTAACCAAATATCCAGCACTGTTTCAATTCCAATTTGCACAAGTTTTTTCGGGCTTGCTGCGCTACTTGCTTTGCGACGAGCTTCGTCAAAACCCCATTGTAAAAGCGGTGCACCTTCAGGAATCGTGTCGTTGATTTGTTTGCCAACTGGCGCGTAATAAACATCTTTCTTAAGAGATAAAGGTGGGATACGCGGCATGATGACTGCAGCTACAAGACAAGCAACTGACACCGACAAGTAAAAAGGAAAGAATAGATCTTGAATTTCAGCAACAGTAGCAACAACTAAACTAAAAGCAACAGAAGCAATTGAAAACGTTGTTGCAATGACGGATGCTTCACGCTCTGTGTAGTTGCCTTCATCGTATTGCTTCATGGTCACCAATACACCAACAGGTGCAGCACCCATCCATGATGCCATCGCATCGATTGACGAACGACCTGGCAAAGTAAAAACTGGGCGCATAAATTTATTGAGTAAGGTACCGACAAATTCCATTAAGCCAAATTCTACGAGTAACGGCAGTAAAATTCCCGCGAACAAGAACCACGTCAGTAACACAGGCGCCAAATCAAAAAGAACAACGCCTCCTGTAGCTTTTGAAGAAATTACTTCTGGTCCAATTTCATAAAAAGTCATGATGCCAAATACAAAAGCAAGTACACGAACGATTAAGCCAAACGGTCCGTTAATAAACGTAGTACGTAAAAATGATGAGTTTTGAACGAAAGTTGGTTTCGTAATAGTTGCAAGTACGCTAGCAAGTGCAGAAAACCCAAGTAAGAAAACAATAAATGCAGGAATCACATCGCCGAATGTTGTTAAAAGGAAAGAGGCCAAAATACCGACACCAATCGTAATTTCATCGTTATAAGAGACAGGACATAAGAATAACAATGCGCCAATAATAGAAGGAATTAAAAACTTCCAGGTATCAATGGATTTAATTTTCTTTTTTTCACTTTCGAGCATAATTTTATAATTCCTCCTCTAATTAGTGCGTATTCATGATTAGTATTTTTTATTCAATCATGTATAGACTATACATGATTGAATAATCGAGTGACAAGAGCTTTAAAAAATTTTTAGTCAATTCGATTTATTTTATTGATTTTGTTAGGCTAAGTATGCTGTTATGAGAAAGACAGTAAGAAAAGTTAGAAAGCATATAAGGTAAAATGTATATTTATAAAAATTTATGAGTATGAAACGAATAAAACTCACGTTTAAACAACTCAATAGAGGGAAATATAATGAGTATAGACATTTTATTTAGGAGGAAAAAACAATATGGCAGACAATCAGCAATCAATCAAAATAGTAAATGATTTAATAAAGGACATTAAAGTAGCTATGTTCACGACCATTTCTTCAGACAACAAAATCATCTCACGTCCGATGCAAACGCAAGAAGTAGAATTTGATGGAGAGCTTTGGTTCTTAACGATGAAAGATACGGAGAAGTATCAGGAAATCGCCAGCAATCCTAATGTTAACTTAGCATATGCAGGAAAATCATATGTTTCTATCAGTGGGACTGCTGAATTTATTGAAGATATGAACAAGAAAAAGGAATACTGGAACCCGATTTTCGATAAAGTATTAGATACGAGTTATGACGATCCAAATGTCGTATTGATCAAAGTAGATGCAGATTCAGCAGAATATTGGGATTCAGGGAATACGTTAAAGTCAGTTAAAACTTTAGTTAAAAAAATGACAAGCAATGAAACAAAAAAAGATGAGAAAGAACTAAACGATACTGTAGATTTTAACTAAAGTTATACACATATTAAAAAGCTCGCAGACTAAACTTGTCTGTGAGCTTTTTTTGACTTTTGAGCTTGCAATAGTGGGCAATTTTTAATAGCGTTTTTCACTCTACAGAACTCAATTCTTTTGTTACAGTGCCATCTGAATTTACTGACTTTACTTCGCCAAAACCTCTAACCATATAGTAGACATGACCAACTTCTGAAAACGCGGGATTCGCTGCTACCGTTACTTCTACAGCATTAGTGAACGTTTTGTATGGTGTTTTTACTGTGACGCCTGTATTGGTAATCTTACGAGGAGCTATATCTATCATATCGGTATACCATGCTTGACCAACTTTTACAGGATACACTAGCTCAGTATATGATTCTGAATAAGGCATACCAAATGTGTACTGGTCATAAGTCTCCAATTCCAACGAATCCATCAACATAGACTTTTCTTCATTGGTGATGGTCCATACATAACCCAAGGGCAAACCGTCGCGCTGGGGCACGTAATTATAGACGTGACGTTCAATGCCATATTCCGTATCGTAAACATAGGCTTTTGTTTTATCTCTTAAATACGATTGTGCAATTGTTGCATTGTTTTTAAACCTAGGTTCAAGACCGCGTGCTAAAAATGCAGAAAATTGACCGCGAGTTACCTTATCGTTAGGGCGGAATGTTTTATTCGGATAACCATTAGTAATGTTCGCAGCTAAGATTTTCTGTACAGGTTCATAAACGGCCATCTTAGGTTGCAAATCTATAAAGCCCATTTCAGCACGAAATGGCACAATAAACAATCTGGATAGGAGAAACGCTATTTCTGCTCGCGTAATGGTGTTGTTTGGACGGTACGTACCATCCGGATAACCTGTAATTAATTTTGCTTTGGCCGCGGCTGCAATGTATCCGCTCGCTTTGTGAGAAGCAGGCACATCTGCAAACCCTGTGTTTTGTTGTTTACTATCAAATCCTTTTAAGCGCCCAATCATAATCACGGCTTCTGCACGAGTTACTTCTTCATCAGGGCGCATGGTGTCATCGGGATAGCCTCGCAATACGTCGCGCTCTACCAAGTAGCTGATTTCATCGTAAAATGAATGTGATGTTGGTACATCTGGGGCTGCAGCAACAGGAAGCGCTAGAGACAAGACCAATAGGAAACTGAGTCCGATTGATAATTTCTTCAAAACACTCACTCCTTCACGGTTCAATTCACCGGCGTTGGCATCGGAAACCCTTTCAATTAGAGTGGCAGACGTAGCTTTACTTTATATTCAATATACGCTACTTGATATATAATTAACAGATAACTTGTTTGGAGAGCAATAAATCTAGAAAATCAAAAAACTTTCTTTGAGAAATATTGTGCCTGTCGAAAAATACATAAACATTGATTTGCTAGCAATGATAGCGTTTTCTTTTTTTAAAATACTCTGTGAAAAAGGTTTGGAGCGTTAGCGGATAAACAATATCCATTTGCGCTGGTCCAAAACTGTTTGTATAATAAGAGATAAATATTAAAAAATGTGAATAATTATTCAGAAATAATGCATTTTCGTATAGAGAGGATTGAAGGCAATTGAAATCTGCACATCAAGAAAATCCAATTAAGCAACAATCGTCTTATGAATATATACAAGCTGTCCATAAAAAAATTAGAAATCGAAATATGGGGCAATCGGAGTTTTTGCAGGCAACTTGGGAAGTGTTTGATTCGTTAAAGCCGGTATTTGAACAGCATCCAGAATACGTAGAGCAAGGCATTTTAGAACGCATCTCAGAACCAGAACGGTTTATCGAATTCCGAGTAACATGGGAAGACGATGAAGGAACTGTACACGTTAACCGTGGATATCGTGTACAGTTTAACAGCACGCTTGGACCTTTTAAAGGGGGATTGCGGTTTCATCCAACGCTAACAGGGAGTGTTGTGAAATTTCTCGGATTTGAACAAATTTTCAAAAATGCGTTAACGGGCTTGCCCATTGGCGGCGGTAAAGGGGGATCTGACTTTGATCCGAAAGGAAAGTCAGATCGTGAAATCATGCGCTTTTGCCAAAGTTTTATGACAGAGCTTAGTCGTCATATTGGTCCAGATATCGATGTTCCGGCAGGAGATATTGGAGTTGGTAAACGTGAAATTGGCTATATGTTCGGTCAATATAAACGATTAAAGAACGTCTCAGAAGCCGGTGTTTTTACGGGAAAAAATCCAGATAATGGTGGAAGTCTGATTCGTAAAGAAGCAACAGGCTATGGAACGGTTTACTTTGTTGAAGAAATGTTAAAAGATCAAGGACATTCATTTAAAGATAGCAAAGTTATCGTTTCAGGTTCTGGAAATGTATCGATTTATGCGATGGAAAAAGCCATTGAGTTTGGTGCGACGGTTATTGCGTGCAGTGACTCTGAAGGGTTTATTTACGACCCGAATGGCATTGACGTAGAAACCGTTAAGCAATTAAAAGAAGTTGAAAGAAAACGGATTTATCATTACCTTGAACATCATCCTAAAGCTCAATACGGCAATGAAAAATCAGATATTTGGAAAATTAAATGTGATATTGCCTTACCATGTGCCACACAAAACGAAATTGACAGAGAAAGTGCACAAACTATGGTCGAGAACTCGATAAAAGCAGTTGGAGAAGGCGCTAATATGCCTTGTACAGAAGAAGCAGTACGTGTATTGACGAATAATGGTGTGTTATTCGCTCCAGCCAAAGCAGCGAATGCCGGTGGAGTTGCCGTTTCAGCGATGGAAATGTCTCAAAACAGCATGCGTTACTCATGGTCATCTGAAGAGGTAGATGAAAAGCTATTACAAGTTATGAAAACCATTTATAAAACATGTACGGATACAGCCGAGCAATACGGTTCACCCGGCAATTTGATTATTGGTGCCAATATCGCAGGCTTTAAAAAAATCGCAGACGCAATGGTTAGTCACGGTTTAAACTAAGCATTCGAGTAAAAGATAAATAATGAGAAAAAGTCGTTCTAGTAAAGTGTTTACTAGAACGGCTTTTTTGATGTATTAAAGGTTTATTAATCAAGCCGTTTCGCTTAGAGTTAGGATAAGAAGAGTTTGCAAAGGATGAGAACAGTGAAAGAGTTTGCTACCCACACCGAGCAGTTGGAAATACTCAAACAGCGAGGTTTGAACGTACCGAACAAAGCGGTTGCCGAACAGATTTTATCACGAGAAAATTATTACGCATTAATCGATGGCTATAAAGAGCCGTTTCTTGAACGAGATGAAAAACTTAATCCCTACGGTCTCGAACGTTTTGAAAGTGGAACAGAATTTGGTCATATTTACGCACTTCACAGCTTTGACCGAAAGTTACGGTTGTTGTTACTGAATGAATTACTGAAGTTCGAAAAAAATATTAAATCGAAAGTTGCTTACCGTTTTTCCGAAAAGTTCAAGAGCGTGGGGAGTTTTTTAGAGCCAGAAAATTACAGTTTGGACATTCAATATCATCACGAGCGCGATCGTATCATTTCAACGCTCGCTAATTTAATCAAAAGTCATAAAAAACGTGACAAAGTAAGATACCCTGCGATACGGGAATTTTATGATAAGCACAAGAGTGTACCGCTTTGGGTACTGATCAACTTTTTATCACTTGGGCAGATTACACATTTCTATGCGGTGATTGACGAAAAGTTGCGCGACCAGATTGCGGATGATTTTGCTGAGGAATATAGTGAAGAACATCAAAAGATATTTTTACATGCGAGTGAAGTTGATGCTATTTTGAGGATCGTTTTTCCTTATCGCAATAAATCGGCACATGAAGAAGTACTTTACCGTTTTCGTCTTACGCATCCAGTAGAACTTGAAGATTTAGAAAAACGGTTAGCAATGACAAAAGGAAGTCTAAGTGGTGCAACGGTTTATTCTGTTCACTGTTTATTGAAACTAGTACTAGCAAAAAGAGAATATGATGATTTTTCGGTAGAATTAATAGAGTTAATTAAAGAACTTGAAAAAACGGTTCAAAAACAAGCATTTGCAAAAATCATAAAAGATATCGGATTTGACGAATTTAACTGAATATAAATTTGTTTTCCGAAGAGTGTGTTTTGATGAAGTACGTGGCATTACTAAGAGGTATTAATGTAGGCGACAACAACAAAATCGACATGAAGGCATTAAAGCGCGCAGTTGAAGAAGCGGGAATGACGCATTTTGTGGTCTGTAGATAAAGAGCAAATTACCAAAAGCGAAATGTCAAAAATTATTGGATCAGCTCTTTACCGACGAATCACCATTCGCAATGTCAACACAGTTCGAAAATTTGGTCGTTGCTACAATAACAAAAAATTCCATCCCTTCAAATGAAAGGACGGCATTTTTTATGTGTATGAGTTCAAGCCACTGTAAATTTCGACAATCTCATCTAGCTTTATTCGCACGAGACCACTTGAAGATGGCGCGACATATTCAATAATGCCTGGAATGACCGGTTCTTTTTGCACGCCCCAAGAAACTGTTTTTCGTTTACTAAATTGCTGGTACACACCTTTACCAACAAAACATACAGCTTTCGGACGAACCTGTTGGATTTTTTCTTGTAACAGCTTGGCTCCTTCTGCATACTCTTCTTTAGAAATATCGGCTGCTTCTTTCGTTGGTCGTGAAACAATATTCGTTAATCCAAATCCAAGAGCTAGCAATTTGTCGTTTTCTTCAGGAAGGTATTTTCGAGGCGTTAATCCCGCTTGATAAAGAATTTTCCAGAACCGATTGGTCGGATTGGCGTAATGAAAACCAGTTTCAGAAGAGCGGATACTGGGATTAAAGCCGACGAATAAGATTTTTAACTCCTTTTTCAAATGATCAGGAAGCGGTTCTAATTGCAAAACAGAACATCTCCCTTAACCTCTGCCGTGTTTTTCTTGAAAGCTTTCTTCAGATTGTAGCAAGTATAAAATCCCTTCGATTACTCCAATAACTGCAGGGATTCCTGTCCAAAAGAAGAGCAAATACAAAATGCCCATTCCTGGTTTTCCTAAATAGAACTTATGTGCGCCAAAATCGCCAAGGAAAATTGCGAGTAACCCGGCTGCTAATTTGCTTTTCACTTGTCATCATCCTTTCATTTCTTTCTCTAACTTGTATTCCCTAATTTTATAAAGTTAATAGGATTTGTTATAAGCGACGAGTCTCGCGTCGTTGCGCTCTATAAAAAGTGATGGTACGAATATATACATGATGAAGAAGTCCCCAAAAAACAGCTAGCCAAGTAAGCAAAGCAACGTAAAACATAACGCGCGGAATGGCTTTGAGAAACGGAACATCTAACGCGACGGCAAGTTTCCAAGTACTAGTTGTATACATTGCCAGCGGGAACACCATAGCCCACCACTGAGGCCCGTAATCGAGGGGGTAGCGATGATACACATGACGCCAGAAAACCAAAATAAACAGCAGTGGGATCCACCATGTACCAGCTGCCCAAAAAAACAACGTAAAACCTTTTAAAAACGGTCGGATTTCTACTAGAAATGACCAGTATTCAGCATTTAAAATTAACGTAGCCCCGGCTAAGCTGGTAATTGCGACAGCACCCATATTAATCCAATAAGGCGGTGTCATTGCAGCAAAATCAAGTTTCAAAAAAGTAAACCGATAAAAAATCAAGGTAATGATGTTTAAATACAACATGCATCCGAGAAAGTACATGCAGACGGTGAAAAACAATACTACGTCGCGTCCGCTAGAAAGATGTGGGACAAGAAGTGTTCCTAAAATCGAAATCGACTGTGTCGCCACTGCCGCGATTAGCCAAGCTCCATTTATGCCTTCTTCTAATGTCGGAGTATTGCTTGCGACCGTTACAGCTGTAAAAAAAGTATACATAATGATAACCCAAAGGAATATACCGAGTCCCCATAAGTACAGAGCTGCTGTATATGACTCTGCCACGATGATCAACTGACTTCCTAACACACAAGTTCCAGCGACCGTAGTAAAAAATCCAGAGCCGATTGTATGGCTAGTCAAATCAGCGAAAATCCGTTTTGAATTTCGAACTAGACGAATCAATGTCAAAATCCACAAGACAATAAAAGCTGCGATGTTCAAGTAAAGAAACGCATCAGCAAGAACTCTTATACCAAGTAAAAAAGCACTGATTGATAAAGCCCCAGTTGCCATAATAAAAGCAAAATAAGACGGAAACAAAGTTTCAGCCAGTTCTTTGATAAATTTGATCATTTTTTCACCTCATTAACAATTTGTCGATTACTGTATTCTAAGAGAATGGACATTTTACTAATTATATCATTTATTTAAGTTCAACTAATGAAAAAAAATGAGCAAAATAGATAGGTGTTCTGAATTTATTCTGATACACTATCCACCTGTAATATTTTTTTAAAATGTTGCTGGGATTAGAGAAAAGTTGAAATAGGCGTTCGGACATCTTCAGAACAAATCAAAAGTTAAAAAGCGATTGATTGATAAGAAGACTGCCCAAAGTCTTTGTGAGGGATTAGTTATGAATAAAAAATGGTGGAAAGAAGCAGTTGCGTATCAAGTGTATCCGAGAAGTTTTCAAGATTCGAACGGAGATGGCATTGGAGATATCAATGGCGTAACGAGCAAATTGGATTATTTGAACGACCTTGGGATTGATGTCATTTGGATTTGTCCAATGTATAAATCACCCAATGACGACAATGGCTATGACATTAGTAACTATCAAGAAATTATGGATGAGTTTGGAACGATGGCGGATTTTGATCGCTTGCTTGAAGAAGTCCATGCAAGAGGGATGAAACTGATCATCGATTTGGTAATTAATCATACAAGCGATGAGCATCCGTGGTTTATGGAATCGAGTGCTTCCAAAGATAACGATAAACGTGATTGGTATATTTGGAGTGACGAACCAACCAATTGGGAAAGTATTTTTGGTGGGAGTGCTTGGGAATACGATGAAAAAACAAAACAGTATTTTTTACATTTATTCTCTAAAAAACAGCCAGACTTAAACTGGGAAAACCCAGAAGTTCGGCACGCTTTATACGACATGGTCAATTGGTGGCTAGATAAAGGAATCGATGGTTTCCGTGTAGATGCAATTAGCCACATAAAAAAAGAATTGAGTGACGTCAAAGATCTAGAGCAAAATTTGTATGTACCTGCTTGGGAAAAAATGATGAACGTCAAAGGCATTCAACCGTTGCTTGCAGAATTGCGTGACGAAACGTTTGCGAAGCGTGACATTATGACAGTTGGTGAAGCAAACGGTGTCGAAGCAAGCGACATCAATGAATGGATTTCAGAAGACAACGGAAAATTCGATATGGTGTTCCAATTTGAAAGTATGGGTCTATGGGATACCGACTCATCAACCGGTATCGATGTGCCAAAGTTAAAAGAAGTATTGACGAAATGGCAAAAAGCAGTGGAAGGCCACGGCTGGAACGCATTATTTGTCG
>JBBSRA010000060.1:0-10199 GCA_038243515.1 Caryophanales bacterium | reverse complement strand
GTTTAATGAAAAGTTATTAAAATAACTCTTTTTTGTATTATGACAATGAAAAATCTTAGAAAAAAACTAAAAAAATAATTAAATACAGAAATTTCAGATATCTCCTACTATTTACTAGAAAACTATGAAATAATAAAGGTGAAAGCGTTTTCAAAAGCGCGTAAGTGAAAGGGGTAATGACGATGAAATTAACTAATTTTGTGAATGGCAAATGGCAACAAGCGGAACAGGCTGAATTTAGACCAGTTTTGAACCCGGCAAATGGGGAAGAGTTAGCGCAAGTTCAAATGTCTACAGCGCAGGATGTTGATTTAGCTGTAAACGCAGCATTAATTGCACAAAAAAAATGGGCGAAAGTACCAGCACCGAAGCGTGCAGATTACTTATATGAAATTGGGCGCTTAATGAAAGAACGAAAAGAACAATTGGCTCAAGTGCTAACGAAAGAGATGGGAAAAGTCATCGAAGAAGGGCGTGGTGAAGTCCAAGAAGGAATCGACATGGCTTATTATATGGCAGGTGAAGGAAGACGCATGTTTGGTGAAACAACGCCATCAGAACTAGCAGATAAGTTTGCGATGAGCATTCGCTCACCAATTGGCGTAGTAGGATTAATCACGCCTTGGAACTTTCCGGTGGCGATTGCTACATGGAAATCGTTTCCTGCAATTATAGGAGGCAACACATTTATTTGGAAACCTGCAACAGAAACACCGATGATGGCCTATGAAATGGCTAAAATATTTGAAGAAGTGGGTCTGCCAGAAGGCGTCGCTAATATTGTTTTTGGAGCAGGTTCAGTAGTAGGTACAGCACTTATTGAACATGAAGGTGTGCGAGTGATCTCGTTTACAGGATCTACAGAAACCGGCCGACAAGTAGCAGAAGCGGGAGGCCGGAATTTGAAAAAAGTATCACTTGAAATGGGCGGTAAAAATGCCGTCATTGTTATGGAAGATGCAGATTTAGATTTGGCGGTAGAAGGCATTCTTTGGAGTGCATTTGGAACAGCAGGTCAAAGATGTACTGCTTGCAGTCGAGTCATTGTTCATAAGGATGTTAAAGAAGATCTTCAAAAACGGTTATTAACAAAAATAGAAACACTGACTATAGGAGATGGCACTGACGAAACCATAAAAGTAGGACCTGTTATTAATAAAAAAGCGATTGAAAAAATTCATTCGTATACTAACATTGGACAACAAGAAGGCGCGACACTTCTTGTCGGCGGTGAAATTTTAACAGGTGGCATTTACGATAAAGGTAACTATTACGCTCCGACAATGTTTACCGATGTAACACCAGATATGCGCATTGCTCAGGAAGAAATTTTTGGTCCAGTTGTATCAATCATTGAAGTGGCTAGTTTCGAAGAAGCGATTAAAGTGAATAATGGAGTAATTTACGGCTTGTCTAGCTCAATTTATACAGCAGATGTCAACCAAGCATTTAAAGCACAACGTGATTTAGACACAGGCATCGTCTACATCAATGCTGGAACAACGGGAGCGGAAATTCATTTGCCGTTTGGTGGGACGAAAGGTACTGGAAATGGTCACCGCGATTCGGGAGTTGCTGCATTAGACGTGTTTACGGAGTGGAAGAGCGTTTATGTTGATTACAGTGGAAAATTACAGCGTGCGCAAATAGATAACGAAGCTTAATGGAGAGGGGATGGGGAGATGAAAATCGTCGTACTAGGTGCAGGGTTAATGGGGAAACAAGCAGCTAGAGATTTAATTGCCGATGATGCTGTGGAAAGGGTTTTTTTAGCAGATCGTAATACAGATCAAGCGAATATGTTCAAAGAAAAGCTTGGAAGCAGTAAGCTAGAAGTGATACAAGTAGATGCCAGCAATGACGAAGACTTAGCTACTGCAATTTCAAAAGGGGACATCGTCATCAATGCATTATTTTACACATTCAATGAAAAAGTAGCAGCGACAGCACTCCGGTGCGGAGTTCATTCCGTGGATTTAGGTGGTCATATTGGTGGCGCCACAGATGCCGTGCTTCAAATGCATGAAGAAGCGCAGGAAAAAGGCGTTACGCTCATTCCTGATCTAGGCGTAGCACCGGGAATGATTAATATCCTTACCGGCTACGGTGCGAGCAAGCTAGATCAAGTGTCTGATATTCGTTTGTTTGTGGGAGGCATTCCCGTTCATCCAGAACCACCGTTAGAATACAATCACGTTTTTTCCTTAGAAGGTGTGTTTGATCATTACACAGATAAATCACATGTTCTTCGTGACGGCAAGTTACTAGAAGTCGAATCTCTATCTGAAATTGAGCATGTTCAGTTTGAAGACTTTGGAGAACTAGAAGCTTTTCATACATCTGGAGGCACATCGACATTAACTGAAACCTTTAGCGACATTAATTCATTGGAGTATAAAACTTTACGTTATAAAGGACATGCGGATAAAGTTAAGTTACTTGTTGATTTAGGTCTTACCGACCGAACCAAAACGGTTACAATAGATAATCGAGAAGTAAATCTTCGTTCAGTTTTAAAAGCTGTACTTGAGCCGATAACAGAACTTGGAGAAAAACAAGATGCTGTTGTTTTACGGGTAATGGTGTCAGGTGTCAAAGACGATGAAGAGATTACTTACGAATACAATATGGTCACCATAAAAGACCAAGAAACCGGGGTTACCGCAATGGCTCGCGCAACGGCTTATACCATTTCTGTAGTAGCGCAAATGATTGGCAAAGGAATCATCGATAAAAGAGGCGCCTATCCTCCTGAAATGATTGTTCCCGGAGAAGAGTATATAGCGGAAATGGCAAAGCGTGGTGTCGAAATTAAAGAAACCGTTCACCGTTCAGCGCTTCAAAACTAAACAAAAAAGGCAACTCTAAAAAAGAGGTGCCTTTTTTACTTTCAAAAAAATGATTCCTTTTTCTTAGGGACAAGTATTTTTAAACTACGCGGCTGCACTTCAATTTCAAGTGGTGTTTTCAAATAAATCTCGCCATCGGTATCAACATCTAACGGTTCTGACGTACTAATAGAAATAGACTTACCTTGATAATGAGTAATATGTTCTAATTCTTCTGTAACAATTTCAGGTTGTGACAATGAAAACCATTCACGAATCGCAGCTAAAGAAGAAGTTTGAATAATAAATAAATCGAGCAAACCGTCTGCGGGATCAATTGTAGCTAGTGGAAAAGTATGTGTTCCAATCGATGTTCCGTTCATAACCAGCACCAATACAGCTTCTTCAACATAGCTAATTTCATCAATTTTCAGCTGGACTGAAAATGGTGTAGCTTGTCTCATCGATTGTAAAGCACTCATGAAATAGCTGATTTTGCCGTAGCGTTCTTTTAAGAGTGGATCGATATTAGACGAAGCATCAGCAATTAACCCAATTCCTGCGAAATTTAGAAACGATCCTCCGTTAATCTTTCCAGTATCAATTTCTTTGATTTCACCTTCAATTAGCTCTAATGCCGCTGAATTCAGCTCTAGTGGAATATTCAACGTGCGGGCAAAATCATTGGCTGTACCGCTTGGCAATATAGCTATTGGAGCGGGATTGGAAATGGTGGATAACGCACGGACTGCAGAATGGACAGTTCCATCACCTCCGGCAATAAATAAAATGTCTGCACGCGTCGCGGCATTTTGACAAGCAGCTTCAAATTCTTCAGGTGAATCGGTTTGGATAATTTCGAGCGATTTAGATGCTTGCGCTAGATGTGGTACTGCTAGTCCTAAAACAGAGTCCACCGTAGACGCTCCTGCATTACCGTTATACAATAATACCGAACGATTGAACTTAGGCATGTCATCGGTCCTCCTGTAAATCTATTTGTATATGTAATTCCACTTAACCAGGCTCTATAAACAATAGAATAAAAGAGATTTTATTATTATAAAGAAAGAAGGGTCGATATGACGACAAAATTATATTATCAAGATGCTGAGCTTTCCTCAGCTAACGTGCACGTAATACATAGCGAAAAAGACGAAACGGGTTACTACGTCATTTTAGACCAAAGCTTTTTTTATCCTGAGGGAGGCGGGCAGCCTGCCGATACAGGGAAAATAGGATCGGCAAAAGTAATCGATGTGCAAACGGTGGATGGTGAAATTCGGCATTATACGGATAGTAAACTACCGAGCGAAAGTTTTTCTGCACAATTAGATTGGCATCGAAGACATGATCATATGCAACAACATGCAGGTCAGCATTTATTGAGTGCTTTACTGGAAGATTTGCTCGGTTTAAAAACGCAAAGTTTTCATTTAGGCAAAGAGCGCGTATCGATTGATTTGGATTTAGATACAGTTACTTCTTCGCAGCTTCGAGAAATTGAGAAGAAAGCCAATGCACTGATCGCTGAAGGGTTAGAGATATCAACAAGCTGGATTAATGCGGAAACAGCCAAAACAGTAAAGTTGAGAAAACCCCCGGTAGTAGAAGGCGATATTCGTTTAGTTAAAATCGATGGGATTGATTTAAATGCTTGTGGTGGTACACACCCGAAAAACACAACAGAAATTGGACTGCTAAAAATTATTTCTACTGAAAAAAACAAAGACGGCTTGAGAGTTTATTTTTTATGTGGTAACCGAGCATTGGACTACTTTAACTTCTTACTTGAAACAACCAATCAATTAGTTGTTCAATTAAATGCGCCGATTGCCGAGTTAACTCAAGCAGCGCAAGTGTTATTGAATGATAAAACAGCAGCCAGCAAAACAATTAAAAATCTTCAAGACCATACAATCAGTTTAGAGGCACAATCAATTTTACCAATCAACAACATGGTTGAAAAAATATTTGAAGATCGACCCATTAAAGAACTTCAGCAGCTGGCTCGACTCGTTACAAGTCATCACCCTTCCGTCAAAATGCTATTGATGAGTACTTCAAAAGACGATATTCGTTTTGTTTGTGCAAAAGGAGAGCAAGTAGCGGGAGATATGAGAAACGTACTAAAGCACCTTTTGACTTTAACTGAAGGGAAAGGTGGTGGGAATATTCACCTTGCGCAAGGTGGCGGCAAGACGACCTGTACTCCAGCAGCCTTCTCAGCAGCATTTCACAAAGCTTTGACTAATTTAGATTAATTGTGTAACTTTTCTGATAATTACCTGTCTACTAGTAAAAGGAACGTCAGAAAGGATGTGAAGTCATGAAGAGCAGATATTGGATTATTGCAATCGTTGTCGTTGTCGCCATGGGGTTGACGTTTTTCGTACTCAATAATAAAGTGTCCGTCAGTGCCTCTCCCATTGCTTTAGTGGAGCAAGGATGGAAAGCTAGTTTCTCTTCGTCTCTTCAGCAAAAAGCTGTAGAGAAAGGTGACGTCTACATTACGGATCAAAAGAATAGACCTGTTGATGTCAAAATGTATATTCAAGACAATGGCAAGACCTTGGAAATCACAGAAATCCCAACAGGTGAATATCAATTGCACATAAAAAAAGAGGCTTTAAAAAATGGATTTATCAAAAAATTGGTAGAAACAAAAGTTTCATTTGTTGTTCATGAACAATTAGAAAAGTTATCTGGTGAAAAACAATTAACAGATTATTTTAAGCATTTGCTGAAGATGAACCAAACCAATGAGCGATATGGAGGTACTGTTGCAGAAAGTAGTAAAGACTCAGCAACAACTTCAGATGCTGCAGCTGGTGGAGATGAAGGTGCTAGTTCAGAAAATGATTACTCTACTACTAATACGCAAGTAGAAGGTGTAGACGAGGCGGATATCGTCAAAACAGATGGTTCGTATATTTATTCAATTAGTGAATCAGTTGTAATGATTTCAGATGTGCAAAATCCACGTGAGATGGCGGTGGCAGCTGAGCTAACTTTTCCGGAATATGCGTATCCACAGCAACTTTTTTTAACAGGAGATACGCTTGTTGTTATAGGCAGTAGTTACTCTATGCTCCCAAAAGATCGGGGTCAAATAGGACTTACTTCAGTTTACGTATACGATGTTAGCAATCCGGAGTCTCCTAAACAAATACGAGAGTTCGGAGCAGAAGGAAATTTGAGTGGCGCGAGAGTAACTAATAATGTGTTGTATTTTGTGACAAATGTCTATCCGGAATATTGGACTTTAGAAGAACAACAACAGCCAGAACTACGACCTCATCACTACGATTCAAAACAAGGAAGCAAACTTCAGCCTTTGCCTTATGACCGTATCACGATTTTACCTGGAACATTAGAAGGCAGTTATAGTGTGATTACAGCTATGGATTTGACGATGCCCAATACCAATACAATCTCTACAGACGGATTTTTAGGTGGCAGTGAGCAACTTTATATGAACGAAAACCATTTGTACTTAACAGCTTCCGCTTTTGTTCCATTAAATGATGATGACACGCGTGACAGCAAGAAAATAGGTGTATGGCTTCCACAGCAAGCGAATACGGAAGTTTTCAAATTTGAGTTAGCGGGCACAAAAGTTGAGTTTTTGGCATCTGCAGAAATGACAGGGTCTTTGCTCAACCAGTTTTCCATGGATGAATACGATGGTCATTTTCGAGCAGTGACCACAGAAGGCAGCGAATGGGACTTAAAGTCTCCTTCAAAAAATCATTTGTTCATATTGAACGAAGACATGAAACAAGTAGGCTCGGTAGAAGATTTGGCTCGCGGTGAACAGATTTACTCAGCGCGTTTTATTAGCGATAAAGCGTATATGGTGACCTTTAAAGAAACAGATCCACTTTTTGTCATCGACGTTTCTGTTCCTTCTTCCCCGAAAGTATTAGGGGAACTAAAAATTCCAGGTTTCTCTAATTATTTACACCCGTTAGATAAAGACCACTTGATAGGTTTTGGCTATGATACAAAACTAGTACCTATAAAAAATGGAGAGCCTATAGTTGTCACAGGAGGTATGAAAATTTCATTGTTTGATGTCAGTGATTTTGCCAATCCTCAAGAAAAAGACACTGAAATTATAGGAGGCGCTGGAACCTATTCTGCCCTTCAATATGATCACAAAGCATTATTTACCCATTTGGGAAAAAACTTGTTTGGTTTTCCAGCCAGCATATACGATGAGAAAACGAATGGTGAAATGACTTTTAAAGGAGACGGAGCATTTATTTACACAATAACGCCAGATGGGATTTCACAAACAGCAAGCTTGATAGAAGAAACAGACGATCAGTATGGAGAATGGGATGAGGCTATCCAACGTATTGTTTACATCGATGATGAGTTATATACCGTGGCAAATAATGAAATCAAAAGTTACAGCTTAGAAACGTTTGAACCCATTCATGTTTTAGAATTGCATGGATTGCAAAGAAGCGAATGATACTTCGCTTCTTTTTTATGTTTTGATTCATAGTAAAAGGGAATATGAGGAATATTCTGAACAATATGGAGGGGTATTCATGAAAGCAGTCACATTTCAAGGAACAAAGGATATGAAAGTAAAAAATGTAAAAGATCCTGAATTGCAGAAAAAAGATGATATCATCGTAAAAATAACTGCAACAGCTATTTGTGGCACAGATTTGCATATTTATAAAGGTGCATTGCCGACAACCAAAGACACGGTCATTGGACACGAACCTATGGGGATCGTGGAAGAAGTGGGACCGGACGTTACTAAAGTGAAAAAAGGAGATCGTATTGTTCTGCCATTTAATGTGAGCTGTGGTAAGTGTTTTTATTGTAGCAACGAAATGGAAAGTCAATGTGACAACTCAAATGGTAATCCTCATTTCGATACGGGAGGATACTTTGGTTTAACAGAGCGCTATGGTGATTATTCAGGTGGACAAGCAGAGTATTTACGAGTGCCTTACGGGAACTTTATGCCACTTGTGATTCCAGAATCCTCTGAACTAGAAGATGAATCATTATTGTTCTTATCAGATGTCTTACCAACTGCCTGGTGGAGTGTTGAAAATGCAGGAGTTAAAAAAGGAGATACTGTTGTCGTTCTCGGCTGTGGACCTATCGGGCTAATGACACAGAAGTTTGCTTGGATGCAAGGTGCTAGTCGCGTAATAGCTGTAGATGAAATTCCTTACAGAATGGAACTTGCCAAGAAAATCAATAATGTAGAAATTGTTGATTTCAGCAAACATGACAACACAGGTGCTTTAATTCATGAAATCACGCAAGGCGGAGCGCGTGTCGTGATTGACTGTGTGGGAATGGATGGTAAGAAATCTCCAGCAGAAGCTGCACAGCAAAAATTAATGCTGCAGGGCGGTACACTTAGCGCAATTGATATCGCTAAAGATGCTGTCAGCAAATTCGGCACCATTCAATTAACAGGGATCTATGGATTGACTTATAATCAATTCCCGCTTGGAAATATGTTTGAACGAAATGTTACGATGAAAATGGGACAAGCACCGGTTATCCATTTGATGCCAATGCTTTACAAAAAAATTGAGAATGGGGAATTTGACCCACGAGAAATTATTTCTCATATCATGCCTTTGGAAAATGCGAGTGAAGCTTATCAAATTTTTAATGACCATCAAGACAATTGTACAAAAGTCATTTTAAAGCCATAGTTGAAAATACACATATAAATCATTACCTACTAAACGCCTCAATTTATTGAGGCGTTTAGTTTTTTGCGTAATTGCGATATGATGAGAACGGGTATCGACTGGGAGAGGAGAGAAACATGTGACGCAAATAGGTGAAACAAGACGCGAACTCGCCTTGGATTGTTTTCTGCTGGCCGGTAGAATTATGATGGAAAGTGGAGCGGAGACATATCGCGTTGAAGATACTATGATCCGAATGGCTGTGTCACAAAATATGGTGAACTCCCATTGCTTCGTGACACCGTCAGGCATCATGTTTTCTCCAAGTGAGGAGTTAGCTACGCGCTTTGTTCGCATTAATAATCGAAGTACTGACCTTGAGCGAGTTGCACTAATCAATTCAGTTTCTCGCAGGTTGGTAGCGGGAGAGTTTACACTACAGCAAGCTTATGATGAAATGCTAATTATTGATCAAACCAATTATCGTTTTAACATATGGCTACAAATTTTAGCTGCTTCTGTAGCAAGTGGCTGTTTTTTTATTTTGTTAGGTGGCGATTGGCATGATCTTCCGTTCGCGTTTGTTTTTGGAGGCACTGGATTTATCATTGTGGAAACCATTCTACTAGAAACACGAGTAAAAATATTTGCAGAGTTTATCGGAGCTTTTGTTATCGGGATTCTGGCGTCGATTACTGTATATACCGGATTTTCGACAGATTTAGATACCTTGATTATCGGGTCAATTATGCCGCTTGTTCCTGGACTGCTCATTACTAACGCGGTACGGGATTTAATGGCAGGTCACTTTATGTCTGGCTTGTCTAAAGGAGCAGAAGCATTTTTAACAGCTTTTGCAATTGGAGCAGGAGTTGCAGTGGTTTTATCATTTTAAGGAGGAGATTTGATGAACTGGCCGTTGGAAGCATTGCTTAGCTTTTTAGCAGCAGGCGCATTCGGTGTTATGTTTAATGCACCACAGCGAACATTAATTAGCTGCGGATTAGTTGGCATGAGCGGCTGGCTGATTTACCGTATATTCTTTCTAGCATTCGACGATCCGGTGCAAGCTTCTTTTGCAGGGGCTTTTGCCGTCTCGTTTGTAGCTCACTTACTTGCCAAAAAATTTCGGATGCCTATGATTATTTTTAGTGTTGCTGGAATTATTCCATTGGTACCCGGAAGTAAAGCATATAATGCTATGCGCAACATCGTCGAAAATAACTACTTAGAAGCCATCGCATTTGCTTCAGAGGCTATGATGATTTCAGGCGCTGTAGCAATGGGATTGGTATTTGCTGAAGTGTTAATGCAATTGTTCTTTAAGCGGCAAGCAAAAAGAATACAGAAAAAAATGGGTCTGACACAAGATTGAATCTTGTTTGTCAGTCCCATTTTTGAGGGTTTTTGATTTTGGTGTGTTGTTTGGGCTACACGGGCGCTTGCGCTTTTTTTCGTTGTCTAGCTCCAGCTGCCAGATTCTCGGGGTCATAAGTCACTCTGGCTATGTGGCTGAAAACACGCCACTTCGCCAGAGCGTCTTATGCCTGTCGAATCTACACGGCAGCTTGCGCTTTTTTTCGTTGTCTAGCTCCAGCTGCCAGATTCTCGGGGTCATAAGTCACTCTGGCTATGTGGCTGAAAACACGCCACTTCGCCAGAGCGTCTTATGCCTGTCGAATCTACACGG
>JBBSRA010000059.1:0-10258 GCA_038243515.1 Caryophanales bacterium | reverse complement strand
CGAATGCATGCAGTAATTGTTTCACCTGTCGTTTATCCAGTTTTGAGTGAACAAGCACTCAACCAAAATAGTCCAGTGATGATGGCAAAGAGGCCACACCCGTTCCCATCTCGAACACGGCAGTTAAGCTCTTTTGCGCTGATGGTAGTTGGGGGTTTCCCCCTGTGAGAGTAAGACGTCGCTGGTCTATTTTTTTTGGTCCCGTGGTGTAGCGGTTAACATGCCTGCCTGTCACGCAGGAGATCGCCGGTTCGATCCCGGTCGGGACCGTAATTTTGATGATGAACACAGCGAACATGCTGTGTTCATTTTTTTTATCCAAAATCTATAAGGAAAAACAATATATTTTGATTTACTTCAACTATTTCGCTAAACTATGTAAAGACTCAATAGAGGTGACTTGATAAATGATGTATACAAAAATGCTGAACTCGCTCGGAGAAACCGAAAGCTTTGCGATCCATCTTGCGGAATTATTAGAATCCGGAGATTTGCTAACACTTGAAGGAGATTTGGGTGCTGGAAAAACAACCTTTACGAAAGGTCTTGCGAAAGGTCTTGGTATTCAACGTATGGTAAACAGTCCAACGTTTACAATCTTAAAACAGTATTCGGGTCGTTTGGAATTAAATCATTTCGATGTGTACCGTCTTGAAAACAGTGACGAAGACATTGGATTTGATGAATTCTTCAGTAGTGATGCGGTATCAGTTGTAGAATGGGCAAGTTTCATTGAAGAATATTTGCCAACAGAACGCTTAGAAATCACCATGAACCGACAATCTGAACAGGAACGAAAAATGATCCTGACGCCGATTGGCAAACGGTATGAAAATCTTTGCAGGGAGCTAAACTTATGATCTATCTTGGAATTGACACCTCAAATTCTCCTTTGTCTCTCGCGTTAGTCGAGGACGAAAAAGTTTTAATAGAAGAAACATCTAATTTAAAAATCAATCACTCGTTAACGGTGATGCCTGCGATTGAAGAAATGATGAAAAAGGCAAAAATCACACCTGCCGATTTGACGCATATTGCAGTAGCTGAAGGTCCAGGTTCTTACACAGGTGTCCGTATTGGTTTAACCATTGCAAAAACATTGGCTTGGTCACTAAAAATCCCACTCCATCTTGTTTCTAGTTTAAAAGTACTGGCAGCAAATGGTGAAGGCTTTGAAGGATTGATTTGCCCAGTAATAGATGCTCGCAGGGGAACTGCTTTTATTGGTTTGTATGAAGGTATTGGTTTGGAAACAGTGATTGCTGATCAGCATAGCGATGTAAAAGAGTTTTTACTTAAAGTTAAAGAACTCAATCGTCTTGTGTTGTTTACGGGGATGGATACAGTCGTGCATAAAGCAGTTATTGAAGAAGTATTAGGTGAACAAGCACAGTGGAGTGGGATTCAACACCAGTTGCCACGTGCATCTAATTTGATTTTACTGGCTCAACAATCAGAAGAAAGTGCTGTTCATCATGCTGTACCGGAATATCGCCGCATCACAGAAGCAGAAGCAAACTACAACAAAGCGCAAGAAGGTAAACGTGTATGAACAGATCTGTAAACTATCGAAAAATGACAATAGATGATGTTGAACGCGTATATGAAATTGAAAGTTTGTCGTTTACATTGCCATGGACAAAAGAAGCTTTTTACTACGAGATGAATGATAATAAACATGCGTATTATGTAATTGCCGAAACAGATGAAGAAATTGTTGGATATTGTGGAATGTGGCTCGTTCTCGATGAAGCACATGTCACCAATATCGCGATCCATCCAGACTATCGGGGTAAAAAAATGGGTGGTGGCTTAATGCAAGCGGCAATTGACGCAGCGAAAGAAAACGGTGCTGTTCTCATGACACTTGAAGCACGAGTAAGTAATACAGTGGCACAAAACCTTTATCGAAAACTAGGCTTTAAAAATGGTGGCATTCGTAAGCGGTACTACACGGATAATTACGAAGATGCTATAGTCATGTGGGTGAAATTTGATGAATAAAGATATCTATGTATTAGGAATTGAAACAAGTTGCGATGAAACAGCAGCCTCTATTGTAAAAAATGGGACAGAAATCATTTCAAATGTGGTTGCTTCACAAATTGAAAGCCATAAACGATTTGGTGGTGTAGTACCAGAAATCGCTTCAAGACATCATGTCGAGCAAATCACGTTAGTGATCGAAGAAGCATTGCAATTAGCAAATATAGAGCCTCATCAATTGGATGCAGTAGCAGTAACAGAAGGTCCTGGTCTAGTTGGTGCTTTATTAATTGGTGTTAATGCAGCAAAAGCGTTTGCGTTTGCACATCAATTGCCACTTGTAGGTGTTCATCATATTGCCGGTCATATTTATGCCAATCGCTTAGAACAGGAAATGGAATTTCCTCTTTTAGCATTGGTGATTTCAGGTGGCCATACAGAATTAATTTATATGAAAGAACATGGAGATTTTACTGTCATTGGTGAAACGCGTGACGATGCAGCAGGAGAAGCGTATGACAAAGTTGCTCGTACCTTAGATTTGCCTTATCCCGGTGGTCCGCATATTGATCGATTAGCACATGCTAGTGAAGAAGCTATCAAATTTCCACGGGTTTGGTTAGAAGAAGGATCTTATGATTTTAGTTTTAGTGGATTGAAATCCTCCGTACTAAACTATATGCACAATGCTGCGCAGCGAGGCGAAACAGTGGTACCTGAACGCGTGGCAGCAGGTTTTCAAAACAGTGTTGTTGAAGTCGTAACAGGTAAAACAGTTCGTGCAGCTGGCGAATACAACGTTCGTCAAGTGATTGCAGCAGGTGGCGTTGCAGCGAATAAAGGATTGAGAAAATCATTGGAATCGGCATTCCAAGAAAAAGAAATTCCTTTCTATATTCCTTCATTGCCGTTGTGTACAGACAACGCAGCAATGATCGCAGCAGCGGGTACGATTATGTACGAAAAAGGTCTTTTTGGCACAATGACGATGAACGGTCGACCAGGTATGCCTTTAACCTCATGGATTTAATAAAAACGAGTAATTTCATCATTTCAGGAGGTCTGAAATGTGCAAAATTGCTCGTTTTTTTTGCGTAAAATTCAGACTTTGAGTAAATGGGGATAATCGTTCTGTCAATAGAGAACATTTGTACTTATGCACAATTTGTTAGTAAGTTGTTCATAACTAAGGGATAAAACGAGGTTATTCTATATATTGTGTACCTCGAAGTGGAAAACAATGTGGATAACATTTCTTCAAACTGTGGATAGTGTGCAAAAGGCTGTTGACAGTTGATGAGACAAGCCGGTAGATGTGGAGAAATCTGTGGAAATAAATATTTAGTAAACAGCTATTGACCTATATATAGTAATAAAAAAACCAGCTACATAAATAGCTGGTTTTCCTTATATCTGTTCAATTTTTTCTTGAATTTCAAGCCATTGCGTCATGACTTCTTCATGTGCTGATTTTAACTGTTCTAGCTCGTTTTGAAGAGGCATTACGCGTTCATGATCTTGGAAGACTTCTGGTTTGCATAACTGCTCTTCAATATCAGTAATTTGCAGATCGAGTGTTTCCATTGTTTGTTCGACTTCTTCGGATTGACGAACTAACTGACGTTCCAGTTTTTTCGCTTCTTTATCGATTTGCGAAGTCGAAGTTGTCGCTGCTGCTTTTACTTCGATAACTTGACCAGCTTCATCCAGTGCCTTTAGTTCAGCGATTTCGAGTTTTTTCTCTACGTAATAATCATAATCACCCAAGTATTCTGTTGTACCATCTTGTGTGAGTTCGCTTACTTTTGTCGCAATACGGTTCATAAAGTAACGGTCGTGCGATACGAAAAGCAAAGTGCCTGGATAATCTAGTAACGCATTTTCCAACACTTCTTTACTGTCGAGATCTAAGTGGTTGGTCGGCTCATCCAGTAAAAGGACATTGGCTTTTTGCATCATTAGTTTAGCTAGTGCAACACGAGCTTTTTCGCCACCTGATAAAGTAGAAACAGGCTTTAACACATCATCACCTGTGAATAGGAAGCGTCCCAGTATGCCACGTATGTCTTTTTCATTGATTAAAGGGTAGTCATCCCATAATTCGTTTAACACGAGCTTATTGCCTTTTAAATTGGCTTGTTCTTGGTCGTAGTAACCAAACTGAATACCAGCTCCGTAATGAACAGTACCTTCGAGTGGTTGGAGCTCTTTTATAATGGTTTTTAATAACGTGGATTTGCCGACGCCGTTTGGTCCGACTAATGCCAAGCTTTCTTGACGGTATAGTTTTAATGAAATATTTTTAGAGACAGCGTCGCTGCCGTAACCAATTGCTAACGATTGTACGTTTAGCACGTCATTACCACTTTGTTTGCCAATGGTAAAGCCGAAACTAGCTAATTTCTCACTGCCGTCAGGGGCTTCCATCCAATCGGTTTTTTGCAAGGTTTTCCTCCGGCTTTGTGCCATCTTGGTTGTAGAAGCGCGAGCTAAATTACGCTGGACGTAATCTTCTAATTTAGCTTTTTCGCCTTGTTGTTTTTCAAATTGCTTTTGATCAAGTTCGTATTGTTTTGCTTTTTCATCCAAGTAACGGGTATAGTTGCCGTTATACTTTTTAACCCGATGACGTGAAACTTCGTAAACTAGCGTCACGACTTGGTCAAGGAAATAGCGGTCATGTGAAACAATGAGCAAAGCACCGGGGTAGTTTTTCAAAAAGTTTTCCAGCCAACTTAAGGTTTCGATATCCAAATGGTTGGTTGGCTCATCAAGAATAAGCAGTTCAGGCTTGCTGAGTAAGTGCTTTGCCAACATGAGACGTGTTTTTTGACCGCCTGATAAAGACGTTACTTTTTTATCGTAGTCTTCTGAGAAAAATTTCATGCCGTGAAGAATGGCGCGTGTATCGGATTCGTATTGATAACCGCCGGCATCTTTAAAGTCATGTTGCAAAAGATCGTATTCTTTCATAACTTTATCGTTTTCTTCAGGATTGTTAGTAACATCCGGATTCGCCATTTGTGCTTCTAAATGACGAAGTTTTGCTTCTTGTTCACGAAATTGATGAAAGATTGTCATCATTTCATCCCAAACGGTCGCTTCTGATTCTAAGTTGCTTTGTTGCTCTAAATAGCCGATTGTCAAATCCTTCGGTATGCTAATGTCGCCGCTGTCGTAAGATATCTCTCCTGCTATGATTTTCAATAAAGTGGATTTTCCTGCACCGTTGCGGCCTACTAATGCTACTCGGTCGCGGTGTTGCACTTCCAATTTGACGCCTGAGAGAATCTCTTCTGCGCCAAATGATTTATGGACTTGGTTTACTTGTAAAACGATCATGTAGGTCACCTCTATTCTCTCTAAGTGTAGCTGATAGAGTGGTTGTTCGCAATTGCACAAGCCTTTACATATCAAGGTTCCTAATGTAAGATGAAAGCGATTTGACAACACCTCAGGAGGATGCGAAAGGTATGTTACATGAGACATCTAAAATTCCCCAAGCCACAACAAAAAGGCTGCCACTATATTATCGCTTTCTTCAAAATTTCGAGAATGCCGGACAAAAACGGATTTCCTCGCAAGAATTAAGCGAAGCGATGAAAATTGATTCTGCCACCATCCGCCGTGATTTTTCTCATTTAGGAGCTCTTGGAAAAAAGGGCTATGGCTACGATGTTCAAGAACTATTGTTGTTTTTCCGGAAGACATTAGACCAAGACGAAGCGACTAATGTTGCATTGATTGGCGTTGGGGGTCTAGGGAGCGCATTTTTAAAGTATAATTTCCATCGCAACCACAACACAAAAATTATCGTTGCGTTTGATTCGAATAGTCCAAAAGGGGGCGAAAAGATTAACGATATTGATACGTATCATCCCGATAAAATTGAAGAAAAGATTAAAGAATACGGAATCGAGTTGGTTATTTTAACGGTACCATCACGCTCTGCACAAGAAGTAACAGATCGCTTAGCAAAGACTGATATTAAAGGGATCTTAAATTTCACACCGGTACGGATATCGGTGCCTGACCATATTCGTGTCCAGACCATCGACTTGTCAGTTGAACTGCAAACATTGATCTACCAGATCAAGCAACAATGACTTAAAAACTTCACATTTTCAAGGCCTTTGGAAATAGCCAAACCTATTTAAATGATGTAAAATAGAGCCATAATACAGGAGGTGCAACGTATGCCAGGTCCAATGAGTATCATCATTATCGGGGTTGTTGCTTTACTTGTTTTCGGTCCAAAGAAACTACCGGAACTTGGAAAAGCGTTTGGTTCGTCTTTGCGTGAGTTCAAGAATGCTACAAAAGGACTTGTAGACGATGACGATGATAAAGTAGATTTGAAAAAGAAAGAAGAGCACAAAGAAATACGATAGGATGTTTGTCTAATGCCAGAAAACGATATGACATTAATAGAACATATAGGTGAACTTAGAAAACGACTGACCATTCTAGTCGTTTTCTTTGTATTAGCGATTATTATTAGCTTTTTCCTTGCGCAACCGCTGATTCAGTATTTGCAGTATACAGAAGAAGCAAAAAATCTTACCTTGAATGCGTTTAAAGTTACGGATCCGTTAAAGATCTTTATGCAAGTGACAATGGTTTTAGCGTTAATCATGACATCACCACTTATCATGTACCAATTCTGGGCGTTTATTAGTCCAGGACTTCTCGATAAAGAGCGGAGAGCAACGTTGAGTTACATTCCGTTTTCTGTGTTGTTGTTTTTAGGTGGAATTGCTTTTGCTTACTTAATCTTGTTTCCATACGTCATCGGTTTTATGTTAACGATTTCTGATAATATGAACATACAAGAAACCATTGGCATTAATGAGTACTTCCAATTCCTGTTTCAAATTACCTTGCCATTTGGCTTAATATTCCAACTGCCAGTAGTCATGCTGTTTCTGACCAGACTTGGCATTATCACGCCGATGCTGATGACGAAATACCGCAAGTATGCATATCTTGGATTAGTGATCATCGCAGCGTTTATTACGCCGCCTGACATTGTCTCGCATATGATTGTGACATTGCCGCTGATCATACTGTACGAATTTAGTGTACTCATTGCCAAAGTGGGTTATCGCAAATTCTTAAAAGCCGAACAGCAACAAGCTATTGAAGAACAACAAGAAAGCCTTCCACCGAATTGATTCGGGGAAGGCTTTTTTTACTGTAAATTTTCCATTTGTTTTTGGAATTCTAAGATTTTGTCCATATTGAGTTGAATGAGCATGACGTAACTGTTCAAACAAATATGGGCAATAATAGGTGTGATGATGCTTTTCGTTTTTTGGTATAAAAACGCTAAGATAAAGCCAGTCGTGAAATACAATAAAAGATGTGTAAAATCAAAATGAATCAAAGCGAACACCAAAGCACTGATAGCTGTTGCAAAAAAGAAGTTGGTCGTTTGGTTGAGAGAACCAAATAACACACGGCGGAAAACCAATTCTTCTAAAATTGGACCAAAAAGTACGATAGAAACGATAGCGAGCGGTACTGCTTCAGCAATATTCACTAACGAAGCGGTATTTTCAGAACCGGGATCAATGCCAAGAAATTTCATTTCAATTAAAGCAGCAATTGATTGGCCAATGAGCAATAGCAAGAAGCCCAGAAAGCCCCAAACAATCGACATCAGTACAGAAGATTTCGTGCCTTTCCAAATATCAAAAAAGCGTTTGTCTCGGAAAACAACGATAAGTGTCAGAATAAAGCCAATTCCCATGGTCAGAAAGATGAGCCAGCCAGACGTAGCAGCACTGGCAGCTTCACGGTCTAAGCCTTGTCCTTGGAAGTAGTTAAAGGTAGGTGCGATAAACAAAATCGGTGAAAGCTGAGCGGCGATGAAAATTAGCAGTACGTAAAGCGGTGTTTTTTTGCCTTTGTACTTAGGTCGCTTGTCGCTGCTTTTTTCAGTCCTTGGTTTAGCAGTAGAATCTTTTTCGAAAAATGTGTCCATAAATTTCTTGCGTTTAGTGGGCATAATGTAATTCCTTTCACTTTTAAACTCCTTCTATTGTAGAGCTTTCGGAAGACAACCGCAAAGAAATCAAAATCATAATAGTTCTTACTTGCAAAAGACTGAAGATTTTATTAAACTTGGTTATGGGTTAGCACTCAAAGGTTGAGAGTGCTAATCGAGAACATATAGATAATTTGAGGAGGGTGTTTCATTTGTTAAGACCACTAGGAGATCGTGTAATTATTGAGCTCATCGAAGCGGAAGAGAAAACGTCAAGCGGTATTGTGTTACCGGGATCAGCACAGGAAAAACCGCAGGAGGGCCATGTGATCGCTGTAGGAAATGGACTTATTCGTGAAAACGGACAGCGCACAGAATTGGACGTACAAGCTGGCGATCGCGTTATCTTCTCGAAATACGCAGGATCTGAATTGAAATATGAAGGCAAAGAATATTTGATTTTACGTGAAAACGATATATTAGCAGTTTTAGGCTAAAATAAACCAACGACACAGGAGGAAGCTAAACATGGCAAAAGATATTAAGTTCAGCGAAGACGCACGCAGTTTAATGCTGAGAGGCGTAGATAAATTAGCAGACGCAGTAAAAGTAACGCTTGGACCAAAAGGACGTAACGTCGTTCTTGAGAAAAAATTCGGTTCGCCGTTAATCACTAATGACGGTGTGACAATCGCAAAAGAAATCGAACTTGAAAACGCTTTTGAAAACATGGGCGCGAAACTTGTTGCGGAAGTTGCTTCTAAAACAAACGACATCGCGGGTGACGGAACAACAACAGCAACCGTTCTTGCACAAGCAATGATTCGTGAAGGCTTGAAAAACGTAACAGCTGGCGCGAACCCTGTCGGCATTCGTCGCGGAATTGAAATGGCAGTTGAAAATGCAATTGGTGAACTAAAAGCCATTTCAAAACCAATTGAAGGCAAAGAATCCATTTCACAAGTAGCAGCGATTTCGTCTGGTGATGAAGAAGTTGGTAAGCTGATTGCTGAAGCAATGGAGCGCGTTGGCAACGATGGCGTTATTACATTAGAAGAATCACGCGGCTTCACAACAGAACTTGATGTTGTAGAAGGTATGCAATTTGACCGTGGTTACCAGTCTCCTTACATGGTAACGGATTCAGATAAAATGGAAGCCGTTTTAGAAAATCCATTTATCTTAGTAACTGACAAAAAAATTGGCAATATCCAAGAAATCTTGCCAATTCTTGAGCAAGTGGTTCAGCAAAGCAAACCCCTATTAATCGTTGCTGAAGACGTTGAAGGCGAAGCGCTAGCAACATTAGTTGTTAACAAATTGCGTGGCACATTCAACGCAGTAGCTGTAAAGGCACCAGGCTTTGGTGACCGTCGTAAAGCAATGCTTGAGGATATCGCAGCATTGACTGGCGCAGAAGTGATTACAGAAGATCTAGGGCTTGAATTGAAAACAGCAAACATTGCACAACTTGGTCGCGCATCGAAAGTGGTTGTAACAAAAGAAAACACAACAATCGTAGAAGGCTCTGGAAACCAAGAACAGATTGTTGCGCGCGTTACACAAATCCGCAACCAGTTGGAAGAATCAACTTCTGAATTTGACAAAGAGAAATTGCAAGAGCGCTTAGCTAAAATGGCTGGCGGCGTTGCAGTGATCAAAGTCGGAGCGGCTACTGAAACAGAATTGAAAGAACGTAAACTTCGCATTGAAGATGCGCTAAACTCAACTCGTGCAGCGGTAGAAGAAGGAATTGTTGCCGGCGGTGGTACAGCATTGATCAACGTTTACAACAAAGTAGCTGAGCTTCTTGAAACACAAGAAGGCGACGTAGCAACTGGTGTTAACATTGTACTTCGTGCACTTGAAGAGCCAGTTCGTCAAATCGCAACAAACGCAGGCCTTGAAGGATCAATCATCGTTCACCGTCTGAAAACCGAAGAAGTTGGAATCGGCTTTAACGCAGCTAATGGCCAATGGGTCAACATGGTAGAAGCAGGTATCGTCGATCCAACGAAAGTGACGCGTTCAGCACTTCAAAACGCAGCATCTGTTGCAGCGATGTTCTTAACAACTGAAGCAGTTGTTGCAGACATCCCTGAACCAGCAGGACAAGGTGGCGGCATGCCTGATATGGGTGGCATGGGCGGCATGATGTAATAGCGTCTAAAAATGTTGATTTAACAACATTATAAGCGTTTTTATTTTAAAATATTCATGTTTCATTAAGAAGATTATCCGAGAGGTCTTTCATTGAGTTTAATAACTTAATGAAAGACCTCT
>JBBSRA010000058.1:0-10288 GCA_038243515.1 Caryophanales bacterium | reverse complement strand
TTTTTATTTTTTTACTTATTTATCGCTTAGTAACTGTTCAATAATTTTCTCAATCTCTTTCGGTTTCACAGTTGGCGCAAAACGGTGAACGACGTTTCCTTTACGATCAATCAAGAACTTGGTGAAATTCCACTGGATATCAGAGCTTTCTACCATATCACGGTCTTCTCTTTGCAAAACACCTGCTTCATCAAACTCTTCATCTACTGGTTGTTTGGTGCGTAAATACTGATAAACGGGATCAGCTGCTTCTCCGTTTACTTCAACCTTTTGGGTCAGCGTAAAGCTGACGCCAAAATTAGTTGAGCAGAATTCAGAAATTTCTTCGTCAGTTCCTGGTTCTTGACCACCAAACTGGTCACACGGGAATCCGATGATTTCAAATCCTTTTTCTTTATGCGCGTTATACAAGTCTTCCAACCCTTCATATTGAGGGGTCAATCCGCATTTACTAGCTGTATTCACTATCAGCAGGATCTGGTCTTGAAACTTATCAAGAGACATCTCTTCGCCATTCGACTGTTTTAGTTGAAATGAATAAATTGACATGAATATCCTCCTCTTTCATGGGTTTGGAACATGTTTTTCCGCTGATTTTTACCAGTTCCGAAAAAATTGATGTTCTCCCATCTAACGTGCAGTTGCTTCACATAAACTAGTATCCTGCTTTTGAGCAGCAGATACAAACTTGGTGTGTTCGCAGAATACAATTGACCGATACAAAATGCATTCTAACTAATATATTGACGCATTAGGATTATTCATCTGCTCTTGTCAGAGAGAACAACTCAACCTATCTCTTTTCAGAATTTCTATTGCCTTTTCTATTTCGGACGTTCCAACGAAAAAATCTCGCCGATAGCTGCATAATTTGTTCCTGCCAACCGACTAACCGCATCTAGTCCTTTCGGGTCGATGCGCCCTTTTTCGTAAATAGACTCGTCTACGTGGAACTGGACGATTTTGCCTATAAACAAATCACTGCCTGGACCGTTCTCACCTAATGGCACTGACTCTACTAATTGGCATTCCATCCGGATTTTCGACTCGATTACACCCGGAACCGATACGATTGAGCTCGGTACCTGTGTCAATCCCACCATTTCGACTTCGCTTTCTGACGGCGGCAAAGAAGCTGCTGTTTCGTTGATTTTTGTTACATTGTCACGATCTACAATATGAACAACAAATTCACCGTTGCCATAAATATTCCGAGCCGTGTCTTTCATTCCGCTTGCTGGTCGTTGAATCGCAAGCGATACCATGGGCGGGTTGGAAGAAACAATGTTGAAATAGCTAAACGGTGCACCATTAACGACTCCTGATTCCGACTGCGTTGTGACAAACGCAATTGGTCGTGGAATAATCGAACCCACTAATAGTTTATAATTGTCGCGTTCCTCGTTTTGTTCCGGATCAATTGATATCATACTTATCTGCTCCTTTGCTGATGAGATTGTTTTATATAAATGAGCTATTTTCACATGTCGCTTTGGGCATAGCTTCCGTAAGAAATGTTCTGCAATGGATATTCCACAAACCAGCTACGCTTTCCTGCGAGCTTGCACCGAACTAACTCGGGCTATACGCCCGAGTGGATTTCGGCACTTCGCTATCTCGCGGGAGTCTCCGCTGGTTTGCTCCATATCCTGGTGATTTGTTAATTGAAGACGCTAAGAAGAAATTGCGCTAGCTTCGTTGCAAAACGTCCGTCTGGAGCGATTTCTTCTTTCATTCAACTTATTTACTCAACTCAAGCTATTTATATTCCCATTGTAACTAAAAAAATAGAATGTGCGGATGTTCATGCACATTCTGTCAGTTATTTTAAAAATAGATTAACGGATTGTTTTCAAAGCGGTTGACCACGGAATTACTTGGTCGAGCATTTGGTTGACTGAATCTGCTTGAACTGGTGCAGCTTTTAGCTCTGTACCGCTTTCGCCAAGTAGCGGTAATTTATATTCGGCGATGTCGATGATTGTATAGTTTGCGTCACCGCGTTTATCCGCCAATTCCCTTACTCAGTTGCCTACTTGTGGGCTTAAACGCCCTTTGCTTGTTGATTTTAAATGATGCTAATATTTAATGGTGTCGTTGTTATTTCCTCTTCTTGTTTGGTTCCAACTAATTCACTAACTCTATTCATGCTTACAGATACTCTTTTTCGAATGTATGTGTGCTACGTACCGTGTCGATCGGACGCACCAATTGTTCAATTTCTTCACGCTTTGGTTCAAGAAAAGGCGGCAAGGATAATTTTTCTCCGACTGTTTCATAAGGCTCATCACCCATAAATCCTGGACCGTCTGTTGCCCATTCAAACAAAACACCTTGTGCTACTCGTGCATACAGCGACTCAAAAAAGAAACGATCGACATAGCCAGAAGTAGTAAAGCCAAGATTTTGCATGCGATCAATCCACTCCTGCAATACGTTCGTATCTGCTACGCGGAAAGCAGCGTGGTGAACCGTACCAAAGCCTTGGTGTCCAGTCGGTAGTAACGTATTGTGCTCAACGATGACTTGCGCTCCGTTGCCGCCTTCACCCACTTCAAACAAATAAAACGAACCTTCTTTTGTGACTTGGCGCATCAACATCGCGTTTTCTAATACTTCTTTGAAGCTATCAAAGTCTGCGATGCGTATATGAACAGGTCCAAGTCCAGTAATCGCAAACTCGAGCGGCACAGGTCCATTCTGCCACGGTGTGCCAGATGCTACGCCTCTATTGTTTTCATCTGAAATTAGCATGTACTGCTGATCGTCAAAATCGACGAACGAAACTGTTTTTTTGCCAAATACTTCTTGCACTCCGTTATGCGCCACTCCGTATTGATCAAGTCGCTTGATCCAGTAGTCTAACGCTCTATCCGTCGGAACGCGAAAAGCCGTTTTGTAAATTTCGTTCGTCCCATGTGTGCCTTTTGGAATGTTCGGGAAGTCAAAAAACGTCATATCCGTTCCAGCTGATCCTTTGTCATCCGCAAAAAACAAATGATAGGTTTGGATATCGTCTTGGTTCACCGTTTTCTTTACTAAACGCATACCTAATACATACGTAAAAAATTCATAGTTTTTTTCCGCGCTGCTAGTGATGGCCGTTACGTGGTGGATTCCTTTTAATTCATTCATTAGTCATTCTCCTTCTGTGTCGAATTAATTATCTCGAATTCGAGATATATAGTTAAAAAAATTTAACTGCTCTTTTAAAAAGACAATTATTATTTCTTATTAATTTACTTTGAAACAATTTATCTTTAATTCGAGGTAATAATACCATGTAGTTTTTTTGACGTCAACTAGTTGATTTATGTTGCTTTTCGAAGAAATACTTTGAAAGTAATACAATTAAATAACTCGCTCTCACAACAATCATGACAAACAAAACCAGTAGATTAAGCAGAAAGAGAGAAAATTTGGTTGATCACTTTTCTCTCTTTAACCTGAAGTTATTCTTTATCTCTTGAAAAAATAATTTCAATAAATGCAGCGCCACCGTATAAGGAAGTCGGAGGAGTAAACACTTGTACCAATTCCCAGCCTTCTTTCGCAGATTCATGAATGACATCATGGTACTCATCTATTTTTTGATAAACACCAGCTAACCCTTTTACATTTATTTTTTCAAACTTATATTCTTTCATCTGTCTTCTTCCTCAACACTAGTAAGCGTGCTTTAAAAAGCAATATTCCAATCTACTTTTAATCGACTAAGCAAATCTTTTGGAGAGTTTTCAATAAAGTACGAAACTCCTTTTTGATCTACTTGAATTGTTCCATCTTTGTAGAAAAGAATAGGATAAAGACTCTCGTTCATGCTGTTAACGTCCGGTTCATTATAAAGCAACATGCGATAACTTCCCGGCTCTTCTAATCTATCCATTCTTTTTTGAAGTTCCTCATCGCTTGGTTCCACAAGTTCTTTTCCATTAAGGAAACCAATCAAGCGATTTGCTTCGTCTTTGCCATTAACTAGCACTTCGTTATAGTCACTCGTCTCTACTACTGAAGATGCATCCGAAACTAAAACGCCTTCATATTCTTTTGGAATATCTAGAACAAGTTTTGATGAATTACTAGTTGCTGCACATCCGCTCAATACAAGAAGTAACGCCAAGAATAACACGGGTAGAGATAGCTTATTTCCAGGTTTCATTTTACGTCTCCATTTCTTGTGTATGATCTTTTACCATCTTTCAAATGATGATGTAGCAAATTTATAGATCTAGAATCCCATTATGCTAATATTAAATTAATACACAAAAAATAACAAATACTGTATGTGAGTAAAATAGATTAGGCAGTACCTTTATAGATCTTTTTATCATGAGTATAATTAGAAGTCACAACTTTAGATAAAATGAGAAAGCAAATTGAAACCAACAATAAACCGAAAAAATCTATTAACTAAAGACGATATATGGAACGCCGTTATACTTGTCGTAAGCGAAGCTGATTTGCCAACTCCAGATCTAGTTTTAAGAGAAGCTTCCACTGTGTTTCAATACTATTCAGAGCTTGAGAGCGGCGGACACGAAATGCTACTCAACTGGGCAAGTTCGTATATAGAAGAAATTAGCTTCGAAAGGTATTTACATGAATTACTAGCTGTTCTTGAGAAAGTTGGTGCTCACGACTATGCAGTGATTGAGCGAACGTATGGGCAAGACATGTGGAACTTGTATGTCGCGTTAGAAATTGACGAAAGCAAAGAAGATGAATTTTTAGAGTTTGTTGAAAAAGCTGATGATGCGTACGACAGGCTTGATGGGAAGTTAGAGCAGTTAGTAGAAGCATACTTCGTAAAGATTCATATAGATTTAATTGACGTTGTTGGCAATTAACTTATAAAAAAGTACTTTGTGTATTTTCTGATAGGCAATTGCAGAAGTTTATCGCAAGAGAAGTTATAGGTGACGGATATCCGTATGAGAAACTAACTCTTTGAATCATCCATTGCTTAAAAAAACTAAATTTAACCCACAACAAACAGAACAGGAACTGCTCCTGTTTCCCCTCTTACCTCATTTGATTAATAGAACTAGATGAAATATATGCTCAAATAACAAATTTACATTTTCAAATAGGTACAATGAGACGCACATTCGTGCCTTTCCCCGGTACACTATCTATATGAATTGAGCCATCGTGAAGTTGAACCAGTTGTTTAGTAATAGCTAAGCCTAGTCCCGTCCCACTTGTCGTACCGTGAGTATTTGTACCGCGATAGTATCGATCGAAAAGCTTGTCTAGTATTTCTGTCTCCATTCCTTTCCCATCATCTTCAATTAATACTATAAACAAATGCTGTTCAATAGTCGTAACGGAAACTTTAATTTTTGTTCCGGGTGGATTGTATTTTATTGCATTTGCGATTAAATTATCGATTATGCGTTGAAACCACTTCGGATCAATCTCCGCACGAGGATTACATGAGGTTGATTCAAAGCTAAATTTCATGTTAGAAGCTGAAGGGTCATTGATAAACTGAATAACAATTCGACGGATGAATTCGTTTATGTCCGTATATTCTTTGACCAATGGAAGCGCATGGTTTTTTAAACGGAAAGTTAAAGTGAGTTCCTCAAGTAATTCCATCATATAAGATGACTTCTCTTTCATGATGGATGCAAACTTTCTAGTCTCTTGTGCAGACCAATCATATTCAGCAGCTTCAAGCATTTGAGCATAGCCCGAAATCGATGATAGTGGCGTTTTTAGATCATGTGATAGTCCGCTAATCCAATCTTCTCGCGTTCGTTCAAGTGTTTCTTGTTGTTGTTTATGAAGTTTCAGCGTAGCAGTCAAATTTTCAAGAGTTGCGATAAGGTCTTTATAAAGTCTGTACTTCTTTTTGATTTTCCCTTTTTTATTGATAATCAAGGAACCGTTCTTCTGCCGTAATGGTTGTTCGTATCGGCCTTCTCCTAGATTTTGAATCCACTGCATCAGTACAAGTAAAGGTAAGCCAAATTTACGTGCATACCAAAATGTTCCTATCGTTAACAAAATAAGTAGTATTAGTAAACCCACAATGAGGTTTCGATTAGAAAAAGTTGTTTCCCATGCATTAGTTGGAATTCTCTTCACTCCTACCATAACTGCTTGATCAGATTCTTCGTTTGTTGTAGAAGAAAGAGACTGATTCTTATTCTCCAATTCCCCTAATTCTTGAATGGTGTACTGGTTGCTTTTATCGACTTCCCCATAGCCATCTAAAACTTGGCCTTCAGGACTAATAAGCTGCACCCAAGCTTCTTCTGTATTTATACGCTTTTTCACTTCAGCTGATAAATTCAATTTTCCCTGTTGCCAGTTGATTGATGGGCTAGCTGATACAAGCAATTCTTGTGCCCAATTTCTTTTACCATACAATAAAATTAAAGGTTCTTTATCTAAAATTTCGATCTCCCAATAACTAAAAAACTGATTGTTTGTAGACATTCCCCACAATCGCTCTGTAAAATCCCCTGCAGTAAACTTTGCTGGTAGAGCTTCAGGTGCGTTAAAAGAATCAACCACTTTTCCGTCTGTATTCAAAAGAATTAACCAACCACTTTGACTTTCTGCTAATTCCTCTAATTCTTTATTTATGAATTGCTTTTTAGTATCATCAGTTATTTTATTAGTAAAATAACTAGCACTCGCTTTTGATAAATCTGCTTGGATTTCATCTTTTATAAGAGTAAAACCGATAACGCCCCAAACCATCAAAATCAGCGTCAAGAAAATTAACGATAAAAGAAATAATTGGATAAAAAATTGTACTATAAAGCGCTTATGTAGATTCATGATCTCGTCCTTCTGGAACAAATTTATAACCCAATCCTCTAACAGTGATGATAAAATATGGAGTACTCGGGTTTTTTTCAATTTTCTCTCTCAGCTTTCTAATATGTACCATTACCGTATTGTCTTCACCAAAAAACTCTGCGCCCCAGACTTTTTCATAAAGCTGGCTTTTGCTGAACAGTTGATTGGGGTGTCGACAGAAAAATAACAATAATTGATATACTTGAGCCGCTAGTTCAACAGGCTGTTCGTAAATTTTTACAGTTGCTGCAGTCGTATTCACTGATAGCGGACCATATTCAAAAATACTCTCCTCAACCCTCGAGGTATTACCAAGGCGCCTTCGAAGATGTGCTTTGATACGTGCAGCGACTTCTAGCGGATTAAACGGTTTCGTAATATAATCATCTGCACCGACAGCGAATCCCGAAAGTTTGTCCAAATCAGTATTTCGTGCTGTTAAGAAAAAAATCGAGGCATCTGAAATTTCTCGAATAAGCGGACAAATTTCCAGACCACTTCGCCCTGGCAGCATGATATCTAGCAAGATTAAATCATAAAATTTTGCCTTACACAATGCCAAAGCCTCTTCTGCTGTATCTGCTGTATCAATATGAGCGAAATTCTCTTTTTTTAGAATAGTAACTAGCATATGTGAAATAGCTTGTTCATCTTCGACTATCAATAATCGTGGTTCTTTCATCACGTTATCCCCTTTCGTAGTGGGTTCTATAAACCATCATATCATTTCACTAATTAAAAATAGGAGAATTAAGGAAAAATTAAGGTAATGGTTTTTTTATCTTAAGGAAGGTTTCTTATACTAAAAATAGACCTCTCCTAGAGGACTATAAGATAAAAAATTTGGAGGTATCCACTATGATTGCAATTGGAAAAAAAGAATTTATTGATATGTTCAAGAACATTAAATCAATTATCATTATTGCTCTATTACTCATTACTTCTTATTTTTCAGCAAAGTACTCAAGTATTTTAGGCACCGTTATTTCTTTGACTGAACAAGAAATGACAGATGCTTACACAGTCGGTTTGGTTTTCTTATTAGTTTTTTTCGGTCAGTTATTCGTAACTAGTCTTTCACATGACACGATCAATAAAGAAAGTCACGAACGCACGATGCGGTTTTTAGTAACACGTACTTCTCGACTTCAAATATTATTTGGTAAATTTTCAGGTGTCTGGCTTTTTTGGTTTAGTTGTACCTTCATTTCGTTTTTATTAATCAGTATTTATTCTTCGCAATTTCACCTCCTTATTTTTTCACAAGCGATTGCTTTATTAACATTTCAAATTGCGTTAACGACTTTCTTGTCTGTAACCATTCCTAAACCGTCTATCACAATGTTTTTAGGTGTATTGATTGGATTGCTATCTCCAATTCTTGGTTTTTGGTTTGTACTGACAAATAACGTATGGATTAGTTGGTTAAAATTCGCGAGTCCTTATTATTACCTTACGGAAAACAACTACTTATTTTTAGTTGTTTTTGGTCTTGCTGGGATACTGCTAACAGCTGCATCGTTAATTTTTAAAGGGAGGGAATTCTGATGAATGCAATCAAAACTAATTTTTTAACTAAAACCTATGGTTCTACATCTGTAGTTAATGGAATCAGCCTTGTTGTGGAAAAAGGAGAAATTTTTGGCTTTCTCGGTCGAAACGGAGCAGGCAAATCAACATTCATCAATATGCTAACAGGCATCACACATCCCACTAGCGGTAGTTTTTCTCTTCTAGGCATTAATGGACCGAATGAACGCATTAAAAAACATATTGGTGTCATGCCAGACTATTCAACATTATTTAACTCTATGTCTGCCATAAAACATTTAAAATTTCTTTCCTCTCTTTCTGGTGCATCTGTTTCTGACACCGATTGCGAACATATATTAAAACTGGTTGGTCTTGAAAACTCTGGAAAGAAAAAAGTCAGTAAGTTTTCATTCGGAATGAAGAAAAAACTTGGCATTGCACAAGCAATCGTTCATAATCCTAGTTTGATTTTTCTTGATGAACCAACCTCTGGATTAGATGCAGAATCCGTCTTGCACATACACAAATTAATTAATTCTTTACAACAGCAAGGAAAAACTATTTTCATGACTTCTCATAATTTAAATGAAGTTGAAAAAATATGTACGACTATAGCTATTATGAAAGACGGTAACATTGTAAAAAGTGGCACTATGGATGAACTACGTGCATTTTATCGTTCAACTATCACCATAGAATTAAAACATGACCTTATCCCTCCCAGTGAAGCCCAAAAGTTAGATGCTTGGTTAGAAACTGTTGGTTCTGAACTTCAAAAAACTTCTTCTTCTACTACCATTACCGTTAGTAGCGAACAGAAAATCGCCGAAATCATTCGTGCTTTCACTCACTGCCAAGTGAATATTTTGCGAGTAGGAGTTAGTGAATTATCTTTAGAAGAGATGTTTTTAGCTGAGTAAAGTTAGATTAACACAGTGTATTCCAATGAATACTCAAATAGTTCTTACTTTATACTAAAGGTAGAACGGCCTAATGAAACGAAAAAATATTTTCATATTGTTGTGCTTCTTGGCTCTCTATTCAAAGAGTAGAGATGACGTTGAAATCATAATTGAAAAAGACGAGTCTGAAAGGATGAAGAATGATGAATGAACTTTTGTCTCCTTTATTAATAATCTTAGCTTTAGCAGCACAGTATTTCCTATCATCTCGAAATAGTATTTATTTGGGAGTCATTGTTCCTATTATTGCTATCTGTGTTTTAACATGGATGTTGTTCACTGATCGGATTGCAAGCCCGCTCGCGTATATTTTAATTGTATTAGTTATACTAGTTTTTCTTCTTGAACAATGGTTTAACGGTCGCAAAACACTTCTTAAACACACACAAAAAGAATTAAATAAATGAAAAAACATGATATGAGTTAATCAATATATATTACGAACAAAACCAGCAATCTCAAATGACGAGGTCGCTGGTTTTGTGTTTTTAAATACAAAAAGAACAGAAAGCTTGTCCTGTCCTCTCTCAAACTCTATCCACTACTCTACTTTCTCACTTTCATTCAACCGGTCCAATATCGTAATCGTTTCTGATAGCTGGTTGTTAAAAATTTTCTTGGCTACATCTAACAAGTCAATGATTAACGGATCCCGCAATGAATAAATCACGCGGTTTCCTTCTTTACTACCGGTGACGATGTTTTTTGACCTTAAGACGGTTAATTGCTGCGAGACGGCCGAGCCTTCACTTTCGGTGAGTTGCTGGATTTCGTTGACGCTTTTGCTTCCGTCGGCTAAAATTTCTAGAATTCGAATTCGAAGCGGATGTGCTAAGGCTTTGAAAAATTCGGCTTTAAACTGCTGCATGGCCATATCCAAACTAGTTTTCTTCCTCTCTCTACTTGTTTTAAATTTCCTCAATTCTTTTGTAATCTAGACCTGCTGACAGAGCGGTACATTCCTTAAAGGCAAAATG
>JBBSRA010000057.1:0-10481 GCA_038243515.1 Caryophanales bacterium | reverse complement strand
TCTGTCGTAAAACGTAAAATATCAATTTCTAATTTGTTCCCGATGGTCAAAGCGTTTTTATAGTGTTGCATCGACATGCGGAAATTACCAAAATGCTGGTGAGTAATAGCGATATTCAAATGACATTCCACAATACGTTTCGGAATAAATTCCTGTTGATAAATTTTTAAGGCCATTTCGGTATACTTAAAAGCCATTTCGGTTTCTCTGCATTTAGTACTAGCAATCCCGATTGAATAATAAAGATCTCCAAGTTCTGAAGCAGAAATGGATGGTGGGGCAATTTTTTCAGCGACGAGATACGTCTTTAATGATTTTTCAAAGTCGCTAAGAATGTAATTGTAATTCCCATTGTACTTATGAAATAAGTAAAACTGCTCTTGACTCATGAATTCTCTAAAGCGATCCATTTCTTTAATTTTGTCTTCAGCGCTATCCAAATCACCAGTGATGATGTAATACCTGATTTGTTGAATGCTGTACTCCAACTCGACGTCTTCATCAGCGTTCAGTAAAGGATGTCCTTGGATATCGTTATATTGCTCCATAATTTGAGCTTTGTTTTGCGGATGCAATAAAGAATTTTTGAAGTTCTTTACGAGAACTTTTCCAATTGGATTATCTTTAGGGGCTAACGGAATGTCTAGTTTTTTGCATAAAGCTTCTAACTCTTTTAATGCAGGATCTTTAATGCCGCTTTCGATTTTCTTTAATTCTCGTGGAGAGAGTATGCCAGAGGAGAATTCTTCTAAACTGATTTTTTGTTTCAATCGATGATATTTTAAACGCATTCCCGTGTCCATTACTGCTCTCCTTTCCTTTTGCAGGGGCAGTACTTCTGTTAACCATATAGGAGAGTTGTTTTCTACCTGTCTAGTACTGTCCGAAAAGTATGAAGAAAATAGATCGCCAAGTACGATGATTGTCGCCTCCACATCCTATATTTCTTTATTTGTCTATCTTATATCTATGATATCATCAATTTTCTAAATAAACTGCTTTTTTAGAGTGGAAATAGTTAAAAATGAAAAAAAGGTAAAATATGCTTACTCCGGTAAATATTGATGAGGAATACGATAGATAAAGGTCTTTTAATAGGTATATTGATACAAATACTTCTACTTAGATCTAAATCTACTATTATTTTCTTCGTAGAATAGTAGTTTCTCGAGACTAAACAAATAAATGAAGTTAATGATTGTCTATTAATGGGTAAAGATATAATACAATGGTTTATTAAATCTATGGAGGTTTTTATATGAGTGGACATAAAAAGATAGTAGCAGTGGTTTTTTCAGAAACTGATTTACAAAAAAAATTACAAGAGTTAAAGAGCAATGGTTACAAAGAGCAAGATTTTCATATCATGGCAAAAGATACTGGACATTTTGAAGACTATGGATTCGATCGCACTGAAGTAGATACTTTTACTGATAAATTTAAAGGGTTTGTTTCAGGAGATAGTGGCGTACACGAAGGTGTAAAATCATTAAACCTTTCTGATGAAGAAACAGAACGTTATACTGCTGACCTCGCAAAAGGAGGAATTCTTTTGTATGAGGATGAAGACGAGAAAACAATCATGGATGAAATCACTACTCATGAGATTGATGCGTCGCCTGAAACGCCTAACGCTAACCAGAGAAAACAATTTATCAATTCGGTTGATAACAATTACGATGAGCAAGAAGATCGTTTTGAACATGGAGAATCATTTGCGCAAGATCCTACTTTAATAAAAGAAGAACATCATAACTCTTTTACTACTGAGCAAAAACCAGAAATTGAAAAAAACCGTGGTGGATCTAGCGAAGCAGAAAAACACAGTCAAAGTAATAAAAAGTATAAATGAAGTAAAAAGTATATTTAAAATTACTAAAATAAATAGGAGGTATTTAATTATGAAATCAGGAAATCGTGAGTTTGAAATTGTTTATAGCAAGTCAGAAATGGAAACAGCAGTAGAAGCTTTAAAAGCAAAAGGGTTCAACGAGCAAGATATTCATGTGATGGCAAACGAGAAAACAGTCGTTGAATCAGCTAGCGATACAGGGGTCCATGCAGAAAAGGCCAACTCTATTTCTAGCAGTTTCAAGTCTCTTCTTAGCGGAAAAGACAGTGTTGCAAAAGAATTAGATCGACTAAATTTAAACAAAGACAGAGCAGACGATTATCAACGTGAAATCGAAAAAGGTGCAATCCTTCTTTATACAGATGGTCAAACAGGTTCACAAGAAGATGAGCACTTTTCATCTTTAGACGATTCACATAACCCAATGGATCTTGAAGCAGAGTCTACAAGAAACGCTATTTCTGGCGAAGCTGCTCCTACTCAAGAAAATCACAGTGAAGACGAAATATACACACGTGAAGTTTCTAGAGAAGACCAGCATGTGCGTTCAGTCAATAACGACCGATTTCAAGATTCTCGCTTAAAAGGAGATGAAATTCATCCCACTGCTGGACTGAAAAAGGATGAAGAGTCTATCCGCGAAAAAGAATTGGATCACGAGCCAGGCCTGCAAACAAAAGAAGGCGAAGAGAATTTGTTGCGAGAAGAGGGTGTTAATCGCAGACAAAGTGAACCTTCACCAGGTGTAGATCCGAACTTAGGACCGGCTCCGTTTGGTAGAGATTCTAAAGAAGAAAAATCGTTGAACGACAAACAGTCATCTGATTTTGAACACGGTAGAAATCCTGAAGAACATAGAGAAATCGAAAGCAAAAAAAACAAAGACAATTTAAACCCACCATCACAAAGATTCTTTTAATTAGAAAAAAGCTTTCCCAAGAAGTCTTGGGAAAGCTTTTTTAGTTTGAGGACCGCGCGATTACAATTCCGATTAATGTTGCGATAATAGCAGGAACTACCCAACCAATTCCTTGCTCAAAAAGAGGGAGATAGCTAAAAATGGAATCTACTTGCTCAAAAGATATACCTGCTGAGCGCAATGCATCGAAAATACTGACTACCGCAGTTACCGAAAGGGCAATCACATAGACAAATGGTTTACGATCAAAAACACGATCAAAAAATGATAAAAGTACAAGAACGATTGCGACAGGGTAAATTGCCAGCAAAACCGGCAGTGAGATAGAGATTAATTGAGTTAAACCAATGTTTGCGATGAACGCTGAAAAAACAGCAAAAAATAAAACATAAACAATATAAGGGATTTTCGGAAAGATCTTATTTGAAAATTGTGCCGTAGCAGATACAAGACCAATCGAAGTGGTTAAACATGCAAAAGTAATAGCAACAGACAAAATAATTCCACCCATTTCACCGTATAGCACACGAGCAGCCATTGCGATAATGATACCGCCGTTATCCTGCAAGCCAATTGCCTCAACACTCGTAGCGCCAATGTAGCTTAATGATAGATAAACGGCAGACAGGCCAATCGCAGCAATAAACCCAGCATACGCAGTAGCTTTTAAGATAGAGTTCGTATCCGTAACGCCTTTATCTCGAATAGATTGAATAATAACAATGCCAAAAACCAACGCTGCAATTGCATCCATTGTTAAATAACCTTGTAAGAAACTTTCAAAAAATGCTTGCGTATCATAATTTCCAATCGGTGGGTTTATTGGGCCCATGGGCGTCAAGAAACTTTTTACTGCTAACAAACTAATAACGATAATTAGCAAAGGCGTTAAAATTTTGCCAATTCGATCGACTAACTTTGTTGGATTCATCGCGAACAAAACAGTGATAGTGAAAAAGATAATGGTAAAGATAGATAATGACCAAAATGATTCAATAGAACTAGTTGATAGAAAAGGTGCAACGCCAATTTCAAAAGCAACTGTTGCAGTTCGTGGAATTCCGAAAAAAGGACCTATCGCTAAATAAACAATCAGTGTGAAGATGATTCCGAAAACCGGATGCACACGTCCAGCGATAGATTGAAGATCTCCGCCACCTTTAGCAATCGCTAAAATTCCGAGCAACGGAAGACCTACTCCTGTTAGTAAAAAACCAATTATAGCAATTGCTAATTGATCGCCTGCTAATTGTCCTAGATAAGGGGGGAAAATGATGTTCCCAGCCCCTAAGAACAAAGCAAATAGCATAAGGCCTAGAGTTAAAATATCTATTTTTGTAAGCGCTTTCCCTATCATATTGAACTCCTTAATGAATGACATTCACACAGTTAGTTACTATAACAGAATTCTTCCATTTTTGAAAACATTAAAAACCACAAAAAAACCCGGTTAGGAAACCGAGTTTTTCTTACTTATTTATTGTCTTTGTTTTTGAAATCGCCAACTTTATCTTGAATGTTTCCTTTTGTTTTATCCATTTTGCCTTCGGCTTGTTTGTTTGTATCATTTGTAGCGTTACCTACTTGATCTTTTAGCTCACCTTTGCCTTTGTTTACTGCACCTTTAATTTTGTCAGAAAATCCATTATTATCGCTCATTGCTGATTCCTCCTTTAAATTTTAGCTATTAATACAATAACCTAATAAATCAGGAGTTAAACATTTTAAAATACTGCTTCAAGAAAATTAAAGGCTCAATAAAGTTTGCTTGGCTGTGTTTTTAACAGTAATGCATAACTCTTCTGTGCTCAGTCTCTCTAAAGTTTGAAGAGGGGTGTGAATATTTTTGGCAACACCAGACCTTACTTCAGCATGCTGATCCATAGATAAATCAATAAGTAAGCCCTTACAATTAATCATTTTTGCTAGATTTGCACGAGAATGTTGATCCATTTTCAGTACAGCAGCTTCATCCCAAGGTGTCCAGACCTTTTTCGTTGAATAGACTTGCAAGGTTTCATCCATTCGGTTTCCACTCCTAATAAAATTATGGAAAATTCACTATATTATATTCAATATATCACACAAATGAAGATAAAGTAAGTATATGTGCTTATAAAACAATTAGAATACTAAATATATTTTCAGTAAAAACTTATCTTTAGAAGTGTTGCTGATACTAGACATTGATTCAGCAGAAAATGGTTTAGAAGTAGTGCTGCAAAAAAGAAACTTTATAAAAAAAGTATCGTCGTTTGTATGTAGAGCTACTAGTATAGGTACGTTTCTCTGTATTTCTTGAGAGGATATGCTATAATATCAACAAATACGTGTGTATGTAAGTTATTTTAAGGAGGGAAGATATGCTATACCTCATGATGGTCTTGGCATTTATCGCTTCGGTTGCTTTAACGCCGATTGTCAAACGCATTGCTTTTCGTGTAGGAGCAGTTGACCGACCAAATTACCGGAAAGTTCATGCGAGAATCATGCCACGATTAGGCGGATTGGCCATTTTTGGTTCATTTTTGATCGCATATTTTATATTTCAACCTCAAGATCCTATATCTAATGCTATTGAAGCTTCGTATATCCCGATTGAAACGGCGATTATTATTGGTGCTTTATTGATTATCATTACTGGTGTATTAGATGATATTTATGAAATAAGCGCCAAAGCAAAGTTAGTTGGTCAACTAGTTGCTGCTGGAATTGTTGTAGTTGGCGGAGGACTTGAAATTTCCTTCATTAATTTACCATTTGGTGGCGTACTGGATTTTGGTTACTTTAGTATTCCCTTGACTATTTTATGGATTGTCGGAATTACAAATGCTATTAATTTAATTGATGGTCTCGATGGATTAGCAGCAGGTGTATCAACGGTTGCCTTATTAACATTAGCTGCGATGGCATTCATTATGGGTGACGTCTATGTTATGTCTATGGCTGCATTGTTGGCTGCGAGTACTTCAGGATTTTTGGTTTACAACTTTCATCCTGCAAAAATATTTATGGGTGATACAGGAGCGTTGTTCCTCGGATTTATGATTTCAGTCTTGGCTTTGATGGGCTTTAAAAACGTCACGGTTGTGGCATTAATTATCCCAATTATTATGCTGGGTGTCCCAATTTCAGATACATTTTTCGCGATTGTTCGTCGAGTGCGGGAAAAGAAATCAATCTCGGAAGCGGATAAATCTCATTTGCATCACTGTTTGCTGAATATTGGTTTTTCTCATAAGCAAACTGTTTTAATCATTTATGGAATTGCCGCTTTGTTTGGTCTTGCCGCGCTCTTGTTCTCTCAAGCAACTTTATGGGGAGGGCTCTTGTTAATCGGCGTTATGCTACTAGCAATCGAACTTTTCGTAGAAGTAGTTGGATTGGCAGGTAAAAATTATCGCCCGCTGTTAAATCTAGTTCGACTGATCGGCAAATGAAAAGATTGAATCTAAAGCGCTGCGCTTTAGATTCAATCTTTTTTTGACTTATCACTAAATAATAGAGGCAACCAGGTATAAAAAAACACCGCAGTATTTACTGTGGTGTTTCGTTGTCTTTATACGAATCAACGATTGTCTCGTTGCGAGTTAAATTAGAGGTATCAGGTTTCAAACCAAGATGACTTTTTAAGACGTCTTGTATTTCCATCAAAGATTCTTCTTTTAGTTTCCAATAGTAAATTCCCGTTGACATATCATCGTACCCATCAAGTGTAATTGTTTCTATATCAGGTTTTCCATTTTTTGCATATTCAAACAATGAACTTATATTTCGGAAACTTAAATCAGTTTTCATATTATCTCCAACAGCTTCAAAGACATCACCATATTTTGTAATCGATCCTACTGACAAAGCGCGATTCATGATTGACTCTAAAATCATTTGTTGGCGTTTCCCACGTTCGATGTCGTTATCGTAGTGGCGAGTTCTTGCAAGAGCAAGTGCTTCGCTACCATCTAGAAACTGGATTCCTTCTTTTAATTCGATAGCATTTTGCGAATCGTTTTCGTCTTGTTCCGTAATATCGTACGGAACTTCGACTTTAATTCCGCCTAAAGCATCAACGACTTCAATAAATGCATCGAAATTCATACGGAGATAGTAGTCGACCGGTACATCTAATAATTCTTCCACACTTTCAATAGTAGAACTTGGCCCATTGAATGCATAGGCATGGGTGATTTTGTCTTCTTTTCCGCTATCCGGGATGTAAGTATAGGTGTCGCGAGGTATACTTACCAGCTTAACAGACTTATCTTTATTATTTAATGTTGCAAGTATAAGCGCATCTGAGCGTATGTTGTCATCGCTTTGTCCACGCTCTTCGCTGTCATCTACGCCAATAAACAAGATTGAAATGTTATCTGTAAGGGGCTCAACGTTTTCATTTTCATTTCCTGCGGACTCGAAAGCAGTATCAACAGCAGATTGTGCTTTTTTCACTAGGTAAATCCCGTAGGCAGAAAAACAAATAAGTAAAGAAACGACCAAAAGCGCAATTACTTTAATCACGGTCCTCTTTTTTTCAGCTTTTGTTTTCCGATAATTTTTTCGGTTCATATTAAGTTGCTCCTCGATGGTTTATGGGCCAACCGAATACTAAGTTCGGATCAATCCAATAGTTGAAAGAATGTTCAGTTTTTTTGCGTAAGATTTAATGAAGATGTTTCATTTTCCAATGCTTTTGACATTATACAGTTATTTCGACAATGCGTAAATAAAATAACTTTACGAAATGATGAATTCGAGAAATTGACTATCTTTTATACTAACATGTGCTTGACCATTAGTGAGTTCGTTGATCCAGTTTCTAAAAACAGTTTCTTTTTCAACAGGGACAAAAATGTAAAGATTCACGCCTTCTGTATATTCCAAGTGATCTAATGGAAATGTAGACTGCCGAATTTCGTTTTCAAGCTTACCAAGCCATGTGTAGTCAATAGAAGTTTTCATTAAATGATGGAGCTTTCTTTCAACGATGCCTGCAGCTGACAGTGCTTCTGAAACAGCTTTTCCGTAAGCACGTATTAAGCCGCCACTTCCTAATTTTATCCCTCCGTAATAACGAGTAACAACCACGACTGTATCTTTTAATCCTTGTTTTTTTAACACTTCGAGCATTGGAAATCCAGCAGTTCCACTTGGTTCTCCATCATCGTTCGCTTTTTGAATAGAGTCTTGCTCCCCGATGAGATAGGCTGAGCAGTTATGTGTGGCTGTCTTATGAAGTTGCTTAATTGAATCGATAAACTCTATAGCCTGCTGTTCAGTTTCCGCTCGTGCAGCATGTCCAATAAACCTAGATTTTTGGATAATTAGTTCTGCATTGCTAGTTTGACCTACAGTTATGTAATTTTCTCGCAATTTAACTCCTCCTGTTGTAGAATGAAATCAGATAATTTGTAATGTATATTTAGTATGGTGGTACGTATATAGTGATATACTTATTACAACCGACAAGGTATAAAGAAGCAAGCATCATACTTAGATTTAATCAGTATAGCTAAGGCGGTTTTAAAATGGCAAAAAAAATCGGTGGAAAAACACCTGATTCTATTTTTAATACAATGCTTGCTGAAATGGAACAGGCAAAGCAAGATATTTTCGTCATTAGTGAAGAAAGTCGCCAAAGTTATGAACAGATGAAAGACGAGCTAGAAAATGTTCGTACAGAAATCTCAACTATTATTAGCGCGGGAGATTTTTTAGAAGAAAAAACGCGAGCTGCGCGAAGACGCTTAGCAGAAGTATCTCAGTTTTTCAGTTCTTTTACTGAAAACCAAGTAAGCCACGTTTATGAACAGGCAAATGATCTTCAAGTACAACTGTCTTCCAATCGTAGTGAAGAAAAGAAATGTCGCCAAAAACGAGATAAGTTGCAGCGACGTCTTCAAATTTTACTACAAACAATTGAACGTGCTGAAAATTTGGTTACTCAAGTGAATATTGCCAGCAGTTATTTAGTTTCGGATTTTAAAAATGTCGATGAAGCCATCGATAAGAATAAAACGACTCAAGACTATAGTCTTCGTATTATTGAAGCACAAGAAGAAGAAAGAAAAAAATTATCAAGAGAAATCCATGATGGACCAGCTCAAATGATGGCCAATGTTCTACTCCGTTCTGATTTAATTGAAAGAACGTATCGTGAAAAAGGTGCGGATTCAGCTTTTCAGGAAATTACGGCGTTAAAAGAAATGGTGAGACAAGCCCTTACAGAAGTAAGAAGAATTATTTACGATTTGCGTCCAATGACATTGGACGATTTGGGTCTTGTCCCCACTTTGAAAAAGTACATGGATACAATTGAAGAATATAATAACGGCATTCGATTAAATTTTCTGTCAAGTGGGAAAGAAGAACGATTGCCTAATAATTATGAAACAGCTATTTTTCGACTTGTGCAAGAAGGAATTTCGAACGCAATCCGTCACGGGAAATCGAGTGAAATTTCAGTGGAAATGAAATGGTTAAAAGACCAAGTAGATATTAATGTAACAGATAACGGCGCTGGTTTTGACCAAGAAATTGTGAAACATCAGTCATTCGGATTAGTGGGCATGAAAGAACGAATTGAATTGGTTGAAGGTAACTTTTTAATTAACTCTTCACCCGGCAATGGTACTGTATTAATGTTTCATATACCGTTCAAGAAGGGTATGTAAGAGAGGGTATTCGAGGAGGGCGACATAATGACGAAAATTATTATTATAGACGATCATCAATTATTCCGTGAAGGTGTAAAAAGAATATTAGACTTTGAAAGTTCGTTCGAAGTGGTTGCTGAAGGCGGAGACGGAAACGAAGTCGTCAAATTATACGAAGAAAATCGACCTGATGTGGTATTAATGGATATTAATATGCCACAAAAAAACGGAGTAGAGGCTACAGCGGAATTGATGGAACAATTCCCTGATGCAAAAGTCATTATGCTGTCTATTCATGACGATGAATCATATGTAACACATGCACTAAAAACTGGCGCTTTAGGTTATATGCTGAAAGAAATGGATGCAGATGCTATTATTCAAGCCATTAAAGTAGTCGCAAAAGGCGGATCTTATTTACATCCAAAAGTTACACGTAACTTAGTATTGGAATTCCGTCGCTTGAGCGAACGTGAAAACAAAGGTTCTTTCCATCAAACTGAAATTCGTCGTCCTTATCACCTTTTAACGAAACGTGAAAGTGAAGTTCTTCAGTTGTTAACAGATGGTCAAAGTAACCGTGTGATTGGTGAAACTTTGTTCATCTCTGAAAAAACTGTTAAAAATCACGTATCGAGCATCTTGCAAAAAATGCAAGTAAATGACAGGACACAAGCAGTAGTGACGGCAATTAAAAATGGCTGGGTTGAAGTAAGATAATACAAAAAGGTGTCGCTGCTTAAGTGCAGCGACACCTTTTTCTTTATAATCTAGAAATTTGTAATTTAGAATTTCATCCAGACGTTGCGGGTCTATCTTATGCCCGTCAAATCTACATGGCTGCTTACGCATTTCAGTGTCCAGACTCCAGCAGCCAGATTCTAGGGTCATAAGCCACCCCGACTACGCGGCAAAGAACGCCGCTTTGTCGACCTGTCTTATGCCCGTCAAATCTACATGGCTGCTTACGCATTTCAGTGTCCAGACTCCAGCAGCCAGATTCTAGGGTCATAAGCCACCCCGACTACGCGGCAAAGAACGCCGCTTTGTCGACCTGTCT
>JBBSRA010000056.1:0-10539 GCA_038243515.1 Caryophanales bacterium | reverse complement strand
TCGACTCGCTCCAATGATGAACGCGTGGAAGATTTAAATTACGGTTGTACGATTGGTCTTTGACAATTACTTTCACCGAATGATCTATTAAAGTATTTAGAACAGCCGGCTTGTCGTCGAAATAATAATCCAGCCGTAAGTTTTTGATAATACCGACTTTTTCCGAGTCTTTCATGCCACAGAAAAAATTCTCTTTTATGATAGGAAAGCCTTGTTGGACCATCCAATTAAAGGTTTTTTCCGTGTATTCGGGTGGACGTGACGTTATATAAAAGATTTCATGACCTTCCGACTGGAGATGATGTAACAAGTCAAGTGCGCCAGGATACACTGGACAGTCCGTGAAATACAGAAAATCTAACGAACGATTCCACATGTTTTTGCCTTCTTCATTGCTCAATCCAAAAGCTTCATGAATTTCTACACGGGTTAAGGCGTGGAAAGCCGCGATATCTACTTGTTGTTCTAATTGCCTTTGATAATAATGAAAGGCGTACTCGCGCAAATTAATCAAGGTATCGTCTATATCAAAGCCGAACTTCATTTGCTGGTGCCTCGCTTTTGAGGATAGCCTGTAAACTTAAAATCTTTGCCAACTTTGCTAAATTCACTATCTCGAAGATCAATGGCGTCTTTCATCCATTCTATACCCGTTCCTTCAATAAAAGTCGGTGCCGTTTTGCCACCTGCAATTTTAGGAGCAAAGTAAAACACCACTTTATCAATCAAGTCGCTTTCTAGGAAAGCCGCATTGATCGTGCCGCCTCCTTCGATAAAGAGCGAAGAAATACCTTTTTCACCGAGTGTGCGCACAACGTCTACTACGTCTACTTGAGTTTCATGACTGGTTTCAAAGATAGAAATGCCCAAATCTTCTAATGCTTGTCGTTTATCAACATTGTGATTTTTGCTTGTGAAAATCCAAGTGTCTACGAGACCATCCGTAACAAGCTTGGATTCAAGCGGTATGCGCAAGGTAGAGTCGAGAACAATACGAAGTGGATTGCGACCGTTTGAAATACGAGCGGTCAACTCAGGATCATCTTCTATAACAGTTCCAACACCCACGAGTATTGCCATGTGCTGACTGCGTAGTAAGTGAACATCAAGTCTCGCTTCAGCTGCAGTGATCCATTTACTATCGAGCGTGTGTGTAGCAATTTTGCCGTCTAGTGTAGATGCTGCTTTTAACGTTACAAAAGGTGTTTTATCTACGATGAATTTATTGAAAACTTCATTCATCTTCTGTGATTCAGCTTCGCGTACCCCAACAAGTACGTCAATGCCCGCTTCTCGCAACATGTTAACGCCATTTCCTGCAACAATCGGGTTCGGGTCTAGCGTGGCCACAATGACTTTTTGTATGCCTGCATCAATAATGGCTTGCGCACAAGGACCTGTTCGTCCGAAATGAGAGCAAGGTTCAAGTGTCACATAAATTGTCGCACCGTGACTCATTTTTCCGGCCATACAAAGTGCATGGATTTCTGCATGCGGTTCACCGGCTTTTAAATGAGTTCCAATCCCGACAATTCGGTTGTCATTGACAATCACAGAACCCACAAGTGGGTTTGGATCAGTTTGCCCTTTTAAAGTTTGTGCGTTCGAGAGTGCGAGGTCCATATAGAATTCATGGTTTGACATGCAGAGCTTCCTCCTCGTCTCTCAAATGTCCAGAACGTTCGATTTTCGTTTGTAAATAATTCGCGTTAAATTCAGACTCGTCTCCCCAAAGAGACGTTCTCGATGCGATTTGAAGTCCAGCTTTCTCGATAGCATCCATTTTTTTCGGGTTATTTGTCATTAAAGTCACCGGCTTTGTACGCAACGTTTTCAAGATGGCGATAGCGTCTCCGTAATTTCTGGAATCGTCTACGTAACCTAGCTTTTCATTGGCTTCGACCGTGTCGTATCCATTTTCTTGTAACACATAAGCCATTGCTTTACTAAAAAGACCGATACCGCGTCCTTCGTGGTTTGCTAAATAAAACAGTGCGCCACTTCCGTGGTCTGTAATTCGTTTCATCGATTGTTTTAGTTGGTAGCCACAATCGCAACGTTTGCTGCCGAAAATATCACCGGTATGGCATATTGAGTGCATACGGACTAATGCCTCTGCATCATTTTTGAAATCTCCATAAACAAGAACGCTCGATTGCTGGTATTCGGCGAGATTTGCTGAGTTGAGTTTTTCAATAATGCTCTCGTAATCTTCTGTAACTTCATCAAGGGTCAACCAGCAATACCAGTTGAACACACATGTTTGTTCATATAAACTGACAGGTAGTCGAATAGGGCCCACTAAATAAACAGCACCTTCTTCAGTTTGAATCATTTGAATTTTTTCTTTTAGTATCGCAAAGACTTGTGGGTCTAGCTTCACATCTGTCATTTCTACATCCCCTCATATAATTCTTATACAATATAGCGTACTACAATCTCTTATAAAAAGTTATTTTTACGTATTAAACGATAATTACTATCATTAAGGAAAGTTTATGAACCGTTTTAATTGATACCTTTTATCAATTAAAACTATTATTCTCATTTGATTTGATTATGCGAAAGAGCTATGTTATATTAACTACATTATAATAATTCTAAATAAGAAGTAGGAGGAATAAACATGTTACCAGAAAAACTAACGAACGCATTGAACGATCAATTCAATAATGAACTACAAGCGGCACACGCTTATACCGCAATGGCGGCGTACTTTTCGAAAAAAGGGTATCATGGTTTCGCGAACTTCTATTTAATACAATCAAAAGAAGAGCATTTTCATGCGATGAAATTTTATCAATATTTAGTGACGATGGATGAAAAACCTGTTTTACAAGCATTGACTGAACCCAAAAACCATTTTGTAAGTGCATTAGACGTTCTTGAAAACTCATTGTCTCAAGAAAAAAGCGTAACGAGTAATATTTACGCGTTGGTGACTTTGGCTGATGAATTACAAGAACATGCGACTTTATCTTTTCTAGATTGGTTTATTGAAGAACAAATGGAAGAAGAAAAATCGTTCCGTGATATTATTGCGAGAGTTAAGGCAGTTGAAGAAGGCGGAGAATACTTTTTGAAAATGGATGATGAGTTTGCACAACGCAAACTTGAAGAGTAATAGAAACGCAACAGCACACTGTGTCAAGTGTGCTATTTTTTTGTCCGAAAGGAAGTGACATCGTTGTCTACAAGTTATAAACCCGCTATTCATTTCAATAGAGTGGATTTTTCGTACGGAAAAACGACTATTTTGAAAGACATTACTGGCTCTTTTCCAGAAGGGAAAATCACGACATTAGTAGGACCATCAGGAGCAGGTAAGACTACGCTATTGAAATTATGCAATGGGCTATTATCGGCTCAAACGGGAGAAGTCTATATTAAAGATCAGCCTATCGAAAGCTACGGCCCGGTCGAATTGCGTCGTTTAGTTGGCATCGCACTTCAAAGTGCACCGATGGTTACGGGCACTGTCTACGAAAATTTAAATTTGCCGTTGGATCTTCAAGATAAATCTTTGTCGAAAGTGGAAGCATACGAATTATTAGAAGACGTTGGATTAGAAGAAGAGCTACTTGAGCGGAAAGTGAAAGATTTGTCGGGTGGTCAGCGCCAAAAGGTTTCGATTGCTAGAACATTGGTCAATAAACCAGAAATCCTGTTGCTGGATGAAATTACTTCTTCTTTAGATCGTACTTCTTTGAGAGAAATTGAAGAACTGATTGTTAAAATCAATCGAAAATATCATGTTACGATTATTTGGATTACTCATAATCTGCAACAAGCACTTGAAATTGGTGATTATACATGGGTAATGATGGATGGCGAAGTGGTCGAGACGGGCGAAAGTAAGTTGCTCAATGACCCGGTAAACGACAAAGTCAAACGGTTTGTCAGGGGTGAAGCAGAGTGAGTTACTTAACATTATCGATTACGCTAATTTTTGTCTTGATTCCTTTGTTATTATCCAAGACCTTGAAATTGGGGTTGGAGAAAGATACCATTATCGCAACGCTACGCTCGATTGTTCAATTGTTGGCAGTCGGCTACGTACTAAAATTTGTGTTTGAATCAGACAGTTTAATTTATATTTTTATGATGGTCGGCTTAATGGTGGTAGCCGCTACTCATAACGCACAGAAAAAAGGAGCAGCGATTCAAGGCATTACAACAAAAATTGCTGTTACGTTAATCTCTGTAGAAGTGCTCACTCAAGGTATATTACTTGGCTTTAATATTACGCCAGCTACCGCACAGTACATTATTCCAATTAGCGGAATGGTCATCGGAAACTCGATGGTGCTATCGATTTTGTTCCTTAATCGTTTTACTGCAGAAGTAGAATCGCATCAAGATCAAACCGAGTTAATTCTATCACTCGGCGGAACGCCTAAACAAGCCATTCACCGGCAATTGATCACATCTATCAAAGCCAGTATGATTCCAACAATTGAAAGCCAGAAAACCGTTGGGCTCGTTCAACTACCGGGAATGATGAGTGGTCAAATTATCGCCGGAGCCGATCCGATACAAGCAGTTCAATTTCAGTTGCTTATTATGTTTCTACTCTTAACAACTGCTGCTGTAACGAGTGTTATGCTCGGTTTCTTGTCATATCCAACTTTGTTCAACCAACGGATGCAATTAATGACAACAGATACTAAGTAAGAAAAAGCTCAATTCGAGAAATTCGAATTGAGCTTTAGACTGTAGACAAAGTCTATACAAAATGAATAGCAGTGCATAACCCAACCGGTCCGGCCACTTCGCTTTCCGTGGGCTCAGCTTCAGCCTCCTCGTCACTGACGTTCCTGCGGGTCTTCAGCTTTCGCTGGTCCCACAGGAGTTTTCGTGGCCAGACCGGTTGGGAGGCATGTAGCCCTAATCAAAGAGAATAACTTGCTAGTCAGTTTCCCAATAAAAGTAATCCCAATAAGCCGGATAATTACGTTACTCAAAGATCTGGAGCGCAGGATCTAGTTCAAACATAATAAGGTTAGTATGGATTATTTAACTATTAAAAACATTATTTTGTCTAAAAGCTCAATTCGAGAAATTCGAATTGAGCTTTTTTCTATCATAACTATCCCGTCATTTAGGATAAAATGTATCAATTTCAAAAGTTCCTGAACCTGTTAGATTTTCGACTAACTTTGAACCAAAAAGGCTAGCGGGTGTATAGTATCCACCTTCAATTTTTTGTTTGAGAAGACGCTGGACAATTTCTAAGGAACCGTAAATTGTCAGATCATAAACGTTGGCTGTTTGAATGCGAGCAATTTTAATAACGCCTTTTTCATTTATTGCTTCTCCCCAAATATAAGCAGGAGTGTTCGCACGAAATTCACTAGTTGGGCCTTTAACTCGTTTTTCAACTTGTGTCTGCAATTTAGCTTTTACCCAATCTGACGTAACTAAAGGACCGAGTGTTCCCATTAAACGTGCGCTTTGAATTTTCGATTTGCTCATTGGAATCCAAGTTGAAATGGTCGGGATGTCCGTCGTATAGAATGCGGTAGAAACATCACCCCACGGAATTCCCATAGCGGGACGAGAGCCCCGTCCGAAATCAATGTTCCGGCGTTGACTTCCAAGCGCAATAGGTTCTAGAACACCATCTTTTCGTTGCATACTACCTGAGCCTAAACCTTGAATCATTGTTTTAAAAGTACCTGGCGAAATACCTGAATCAGAATCGAACCCTAGTGATAGTCGAATTGCGTCGGGTAATTCTTCTTTTAGTTTTAAAGCAGTGCAGTCTGTTGGTATAACGTCAAAGCCCACTCCTGGACAAAGAATAATATTTCGTTCCACTGCTTGTTTATGTTGAGCATGGGCGTATTCAAATACAGAAACTTCTCCAGTGATATCCAAGTAATGCGTCTTCGCTGATAAACAAGCTTGAATCATGGATCTACTTGTCAGTTTAAAAGGACCTGCGCAGTGAAGAACTAAGTGAATATTTTCCAACTGTTCTGCCGTGATTTCATCCAATGAAAATACGTGAAATTCTAGCGATAGCTCTTTAGCTAAAGGTCGAAGTTTATCAGCATTACGCCCTCCGAGTACAGGGGACATTCCTCTACTGACAGCTTCTCGAGCAATTAATTCACCCGTATAACCAGTAGCTCCATAAATCATCCATTTCCTCATTTGATCTACTCCTCACTTTTACGCTATTTTACGCTATTGTCTAACATTACTGAAACTCTTTGTTTTATGAGAAGAACGATAGAACTCTCTAAATGATAAAGTTCATAAAAAAATAAAGGGTTCAAGCAAGATGCGACGAATTAGGGAAGAAAGAAGTTGGAAATTAAGGAGAGTGAACAAAATGGCAGAACTAAATTTAATTCCTTACCGTGTAGAAGAAATTACAGAAAAAGCACCTCAGATTCCAAAAGGCGTGCGGATGATTCAAGCACCTGAAGTGTGGGAAGCAGCAGACAGAGGAAAAGGGAATGTAATTGCTATCTTGGACACGGGATGCCAGCCCGATCATGCTGATTTAAAAGACCGAATTATTGATGGGAAAAATTTCACGCCTGACTTTAACGGGGATTCTACTAATTTTGATGACAATAACGGCCATGGTACACATGTCGCTGGGACAGTCGCTGCTTCTTACCGAGAAAGTGGCGGCATCGCCGGAGTTGCGCCAGAAGCTCACTTACTCATTTTGAAAGTGCTAGCGGGTGAAGGTGGCGGAGAATATCAAGGAATCATTGACGGTATTCAGTTTGCGATCGATTGGAGAGGACCCAACGGAGAAGCTGTAAGTGTCATTTCGATGTCGCTAGGAGGACCGGAAGATGTAGAAGAGTTGCATGAAGTGATTAAACGCGCTGTAGGGGCCGGCATCCCAGTTGTTTGTGCAGCAGGTAACGAAGGGGATGATGTGCACGACACGAACGAATTTGCTTATCCTGGAGCTTATGGAGAAGTAATTCAAGTGGGTGCAATAAATTTTGATCGCCGAATTGCGAATTTCAGTAATACTAACGATGAAATCGATTTGGTCGCTCCAGGCGTTGATATTTACTCAACGTATCCAGGAGGAAAGTATGCCAGTTTGTCAGGAACTTCTATGGCAACACCTCATGTTTCAGGAGCTTTGGCATTAATTAAAAACATCGCAGAAAAAGAATTTGCTCGCGAGATGACAGAAGCTGAATTATACGCTCAATTGGTACGGCGTACAATGCCGCTTGGTTACCCAAAAACCGCAGAAGGTAATGGCTTGTTAGCATTGGACATGTTGAACAAAATCGAGCAGTTGTTTAAAGTAATTAACCAGTCTTATAATACAAATGAAAAGCAGAATGTTAAGAAATTTTAATAAATTGAGCCATCCTAGTTAAAATAGATAGGATGGTTTTCTAATTTTTAAAAATATGTATAGAATATTTTGAATATTAATTTGATAATGTGCATTAAAATGCGTATAATAAATTTATCTTCTTATTGTCTATAGTTACACGGATTCGACTTCCGTTATGTAGATGAAAAGTGTTAAATAACAGACTAGGGGGAAAAGGAATGAAAAAAAAACAGTATTATCTATTTTATCTCATGATCATCTTAGTTGTCGTATTGTCCGCTTGTTCAGGAAGTGACGAAACCACAAGCAGTGGAGATGGTGACAAAGAAATGACAGAAGAAGACAAGCAAGGCGGCACATTGATTTATGGCCGCGGAGCGGATTCGGTTGGTTTAGATCCTATTAATGTAACAGATGGCGAATCGATTCGCGTTACTCATAATGTTTTTGAAACCTTATTAGAGTATGATGACGACTTGGAGCTACAACCAAAACTAGCAACTGAATATAGCTCGAGTGAAGACGGTTTAACGTGGACTTTCCAATTGCGTGAAGGCGTTAAATTCCATGATGGAACTGATTTTAATGCAGAAGCTGTCGTCTTTAACTTTGAACGATGGATGGATCCCGAAAATGAGTTTCACCAAGGAGATTTTCCTTATTATCCGTTTCTTTACGGCGGATTTAAAGGCGATGAAAATCATTTGATTGAATCTGTCAAAGCGACAGGTGATCATGAGCTTGAGATTGTGCTAAAGCGTAAAACCGCACCATTCTTGAGTTATTTAGCTATTTCAATGTTTGGGATTGCAAGCCCTGCTGCTATTGAGGAGTATGGCGCGGAATTGTCTGAGCATCCGGTCGGAACGGGACCATTTATGTTTGAAGAATGGAGCCGTAACAGTACAATTACTTTGGTGAAAAATCCGGAGTATTGGATGGAAGGAAAGCCTTATCTCGATAAGCTGATTTATCAAGTAATTCCTGAAAATGCGGCAAGATTGAATGCCTTGCAAACAGGAGAAATTGATGTGTTAGACGGAATGAATGCTGGAGACACAGATGTTGTTGAAGAAACAGAAGGACTTGAATTGCAGAAACGTCCAAGCTTTAACATTGGGTACATGGCTTTCAATATGGAGAAAGAACCATTCGATGACCCGTTGGTTCGGAAAGCAATCAACTTAGCGATCAACAAAGAAGAAATTGTCGAAGCTTTTTACAATGGTATGGCAGATCCGGCAACAAGCCCATTGCCTCCGTCATTGTGGAGTCATGACGAAACCTTAAAGAAATATGATTACAATGTTGAAGAAGCAAAAAAATTATTAGCAGAAGCCGGCTTTGAAAATGGCTTCGAGACAGAACTGTACACGATGAGCAATCCGCGTCCGTATTTGCCAGAGCCGATGAAGATTGCAGAAGCGATTCAATCGAATTTGTCCGAAGTGGGCATCACAGCAGAAATCGTTTCGATGGAATGGGCAACGTATCTTGAAGATACGAAAAACGGAAAACACAGTATGGCTATGTATGGCTGGACAGGTGTCATGGCAGATCCAGATAATTTCTTGTATCCAAACTTAAGTAAAACAAATGCGGAAGTTCCTGCACAAAACATTGCTTTCTATAAGAGTGACGAATTTACTTCTTTGATCACCGAAGCACGTGAAACAATTGATCAAGATAAGCGAACTGAACTTTATAAGGAAGCACAACAATTATTTCAAGAAGATGCACCGTGGGTAATGTTGGCTTATACAACGCCACCACTTGCACAAAGTGATTATGTAGAAGACTATAAACCGCATCCGATGAGCAATGATTTGATGACGGATGTATATTTATCAAACCAATAATTTGAGGTGGATGGACTTTGTATAAACTATTGAAAGATTTATGTGATTTAGTAGGACCGAGTGGTTTCGAGCAAGATGTTCTACGCTTTATCAAAAATGAAATACAAGACAAAGTAGATCGATTAGAAGTCGACCCGCTTGGCAATTTGATTGCTACAGTAAAAGCGACAGACTCACAAATGCCTTCTATTCTACTTGCAGCACATGCAGATGAAATCGGTTTTATTGTAAAAAAAATCGAACCCAATGGCACATTACGCTTTGAACAGCTCGGCGGATTCGATAATCGCATCTTGTTGGCGCAGCCAGTCACCATTAAAAGTTCAGAATCTTATATTGAAGGGGTGATCGGCGCGTTAGCCGTTCATTATGTGAAATGGGACGATCCCAAACGAATTGACTCCCATCGTGATTTGTATATCGACGTCGGTGCATCTTCTGCAGAAGAAGTGCTAGAAATGGGCATAAAAGTCGGCCAACCTATTAGCTATGGTAGTAAATTGAAAATGGCGGGCGATGAAAAACGCAATCGTGTCATCGGCAAAGCATTAGATGACCGCGCGGGTTGTGCGGTTTTGATTAAACTGATCAATAATCTTCAATCCAACAAAGCAGCGAAGCATGGTGACGTTTATTGCGTCTTCACGGTTCAAGAAGAAGTGGGATTAAGAGGCGCTTCTGTATTATCACAAGGCCTCCAGCCGGATTTCGCGTTGGCGATCGATACGACGCCAACAAGCGATACGTACGATGTCTTAATGACGGGAACAAGAAAACTTGGAGAAGGACCGTGCATTAAAATTGCAGACAAGTCATTGATTTCCCACCCACTTGTTACAAGTCTCTTGGAAAAAGTAGCAGTAGAAAAAGGCATTCCTTACCAACAAGAAATTTTCATGGGCATCGGAACAGATGCTGGCGCGATTCATACGACTTCTACTGGAGTCTCAACAGGCGCGGTATCTATTCCTTCGCGTTACACACATACACCAATTGAAATTGTCGACTTGGATGATCTCAAAAACTCTGTTCGTTTAGTAGAGGCATTTATTTTTGCTTCAGGACAACTAGTAGGTAAAAACTTTTTAGATACGTGAATAGTAAGACCGAGTGCGCAGTACGCACTCGGTCTTTTGTATGTTTAATGAGAAATTATGCTATGGAAAATAACAACTTCAATTAATTTTAAAAAAAGTGATCTAAAACAAATCTCTTTGCGTTATGCCTGTATAACGAAAAAAAACGAGAAAAGGGAGCGATTTAGATGAAATTAAACAAAGTACTTTTAGCCGTACCACTTAGCCTAGCACTACTTGTACCAACGGCAGCACTTGCAGACAGCCACGGAGGCAC
>JBBSRA010000055.1:0-11829 GCA_038243515.1 Caryophanales bacterium | reverse complement strand
CCGCACCTTATCAGCAATTACCCGCGGTACAAAGGAAAATAGCCGGGATACTCAATACCCACCGTGTTTTTCTTCGCTTCGACAAGTCCATCGTACGCTGCTTGGTTGTGAATCCGTTTTCCCATCATTAATTCTGATGGTTCTGTTTTATTGAAATTCCGTTTAAACCGATACAGTCGTTCGTCAGGAGCGCCTCCGAGTTGAACTTCTTTTTTGCCATGATCGACTCCCCATCTGCACATTTCGTAAACGATTAAACTATTGCCAGAAAGAGAAGAATACGCAAGATCATTTGCCGTCAAATGATAATGAACATAATCACCATGATGAAGGATAAACGAACACGAAATATAACGTCCCTCATGCTTGGCAAAAAGAAAAAATTGCTTTCCTTTAAATGTCTCAAACGACTTACGCAATGATTCTACTGAAAACACATAATACGGATCAATGTTATTTTTAGTAACGGTCATCATATACAACCGGTGAAATTCCTCTACATGCTCACCCGTATAATCAAATTCAATTTCTACATTGTTCTTCAAAGCCTTTCTCACTTGTCCTCTTGAAACAGAAGCAAATTGATCCATAAAAAAGTCTTCACCCGTCAAATCAATAGACTGGACATGGCCATTATCGCGAAAATCGTAAAGCGCTTTAAAATCCAACCGATTTTTTAACCATGGACTAAACCGAACGTATTCGGTCACAATCCTGTGTTCTTCGCAATAGTCTCCAAATTTTTCTTTGAACAACTCAATCAATTGCTGTTTTTTTTCAGGGTTTCCAGATAAAATGATGGGCCCGCTAAAGCCGTAAGGAGTAATAATGTCGTAGTACGTCAGTCCTCCCATTTTGACTGGTACCGGGCGAACAATAAATTGATAAAAAATATGACCCCATTCATGCTCCACTTCAAAAACAGCATGCTTCCCTTGTTCTTCTTTTGTTTCGTAAAACTTACCCCATTCCGGTAAAAAATAAATATCCGGGTATACCGTTTCCATTTGTTCTCCCCCAATACTTGCTACTAGTTTATTCATGCTCACCATCTTTTCTATTTACTTTGTAGATACGGGTGATTTACGGCTTCGATATGCCGGAAATCGATTCTTATCGTTTGTTAAATGAGCGGCTTGCTTTAGCCGCTCATAAGTGGAGCGATCCCATATTTTCTGACCGGTGTAATAATCCAATTCTTCGTGACGTCCAAACTTTTTCTTAAACAGATAAAGTTTGTCATCTGCTTGACCTGTTCGTCCACCGCCATGATGAATCATTTTCTTCCCTTGCTGTTTCCCCCATAACGCGAGGGCATACTGCAAAATATAAGCTGGTGCTAAGTGATGGTATTCCTGGCGTGTTCCGGTAAGGTGCACATGAATATAGTCGTCGCTAAAAAAGTTTAAACTCATCCCGATAATCTCGCTTTGATAAGTCACTTCTACAATAACTAAATATTCACTAAGGTGATCAATGCAATTTTGAAAGTACACATCATCAAAATAGTAAATCGCATCAGCAGCGTTTCGCTTCATCGTAGAATAATAAAGTTCTTTAAAATCGGTTAATTCTTTAGGGTGCGTCAAAATGCGATATTCCACTCCATCTTTCAACCCACGCCGAATATCTCTTCTGCTTGAAGCTGAATACTCTGTCAGAATAGGGTCGTCAATGTTCTCCAGTCGTGTTTGTATAGTAGAGCGTTTAAAAACCAATTCGTAACAAGCAGCAAAATCCAAATGGTTTTGGATGACCGGATGAAAGCGAACTAATTCCGAAACAACGCTGTTTTCACGACAGTATTCTCCAAAGTCATCCCAGAATGCTTTTACAAGTTTCGGAATTTCTTCTTTTTTCCCTTCGACAATACGCGGACCGCCGTAGCCATATGGCGTCGCTAAATCGTAAAAGACTTGTCCATCTAGCTTGATGGGAATTTCACGTTTAATAAATAAGTGGTGGATCGTTCCTAGCGCATGTGTGAAAATATATTCTTCACATTGACCTTGTTCAATTTCTTCATACAACTTGGCATACTCTTTTTCAAAATAAATATCTTTCATCTGAAGAACCTCTTCCTGAAAAGTAAAATATTTAGGAGTTTAATGACATAGTGGAAGTGACTTTTTACCTGTATTTAGTTTATCATTTAATTAACTAAAAATGCAGATTATTTAGAAAATATGATTAGAATAATCTTTTTACTCCTTTTCATGAAAAACAGCAAGTGGCAACAACGCACTCACGATATATTGACCAGCATCGACAATTTCAGAAATCTTCAGGTCCACACAAGCACTTGATAATAAGTAAGCATCTTTTGGATCAAGAGTGTAAGTGCTCGAAATGTGATCAACCATTGCGCGAATGGCGTCACGCGAAGCTTCCATTAAGTCAGGACCTACACCAGTTGTTCCGTAAAAGCCTTTATGGTCAACTTTTGGCGTCAACGCACCAGCTGTTTGGAATTGCGGTGCTGGAATTGTTTTGCCTTTAATCAAACGGAATTTTAATGATGCGTGCGCCGAACATTCGACGGCACTGACGCAAACTTCACCGTCTCCTTGTGCCGCATGAGCGTCTCCGCAACTAAACATGGCACCGGCTACTTGCACGGGTAAATACAATTTGGTGCCAACGGTCAAGTGACGCGTGTCCATATTGCCGCCAAACGTGCCGGGCGGCATAATCACTTGCCCTTCTGCTTTTTCTGGACCAACACCCATCGTGCCTAGAAAAGGGGTAATTGGCACTTTGATGGTGTCTGTGAAATGAATAAATTCACCGTCGCTCAAATCAAATATACGCAAATAGGCATCTGGAAATTCTTCTGGTAACAAGCCCAGTCCTGGCAAGATCGACATCCAGCCCCAGTCCCCTGTCACCAAATCCAAAATCTCTACTTCCAAAGTATCTCCTGGTTCGGCATCTCGAATTTCAACGGGTCCTGCAAGTGGGTACACTCTTGCCCAATCGAGCGTTTCAATATCTTTTGTTGTGGAGTTTTCATTAAATTGATCATCTGCTACTTCTCGCGTGAAAAAATCCACTTGGTCTCCGCTGTCGATCGTTAGCACCGGTTGTGGATCTGTTTTCCACGTGTAATGAACGCGGTCTTTTGGAAATGTATGAGTTTTGGACACGAATGCTCACCCTTTTTAATTTGACTTTTCATAAAACAAAGAAAGCGCTTACTGCGCTTTCCGTCTCAACTTATTAAGTTAGGCTTTTTTCCTTTCATTAGCTCTAACTTCTCTATCGCATAAGCAACATTCAATATTTTTTCTTCTTGGAATGCAGGCCCCATAATTTGCAGACCTACTGGCAAGCCGTCTTTAACGCCACACGGAATGCTTAATGCCGGTAGACCTGTCAAATTTCCAGGACCTGTGAACCGAATCACTTCATCTAAAAAGCTTAACGATTGCCCGTTAATATCAACGACGCTGTCTCCTATAGCTGAAGGTAAAAACGGCAATGTAGGAGAAATTAAAACATCTACTTTTTCAAAAGCTGCTGCAAACTCTAGATTTAATTTGTGTCTAATTTGTTGTGCTTGTACATAATCCACACCTGACATCAACTCGCCTACTTCGAGTAAAAAGCGAACATCTTCTCCGAATTTCTCCGGTTGTTTTACGAGATTGTCGTGATGAATGGCACTTGCTTCTGTCGTGATCGTCACGAGTTCAGCAAATTCTGCTTGTGCTAGAGACGGAATTTTAACCGGTTCAATTCGCGCACCCAGTTTTTCTAATTGCTGCAACGCATTTTGCACAGCTTCATTGACACGATTATCTACATTATTGAAGAAATAACGTTCTTCAATACCGATGACCAGACCTTTCACGTCTTCAGTTAACAGGCCTGAATAGTTTTGCGTCGGTCGGTCGACAGAGCTGGGATCTTTAGGGTCGTATCCGCCAAGCACTTCTAACAATAGCGCAGCGTCAAAAACAGTTTTGGTCATGGGGCCAATGTGATCAAGACTCCATGCGAGTGGGAAACAGCCGTATTTGCTAATGCGACCATGCGTTGGTTTTAGTCCGATAATGCCACAACTCGCTGCTGGAATTCGAATCGAGCCACCCGTGTCTGTGCCAAGCGACGCAATCGTCATATTCGCAGCGACTGCAGCACCCGATCCACCACTCGAACCACCTGGAATTTTGGTGAGGTCCCACGGGTTTTTGCAAGCGCCGTAATGCGGATTGGTTGTTGTTGCACCCCATGCATATTCGTGCATATTGAGCTTGCCGTGAAATGTCACACCTGACATTTTGAGTTTTGAAACTACCGTAGCGTCATAGTTGGCGATAAAATCTTTATGAATTTCCGAACCCATAGTTGCTGGTTCGTCTTTAAAATACATGATGTCTTTTAATGCCATCGGAATGCCATGTAAAAAGCCACGGTAATTTCCGCTTTGAATTTCTTGCTCTGCTTGTCGCGCGGATTCCATCGCTTCACCTTTTTGCATGCGAATAAAAGCGTTAATGTTCTCGTCATAAGCGTCCATATTTGCCAATACCGCGCTTGTTACTTCTACGGGTGATACTTGTTTGTCACGTAATTTTGGTGCCAATTCGCCAATTGATTGTGCGGCTAAATCGTTCGTCATAGTCGCTCACCTCCAGGCACATGCGTCAATGCCATATCGAAATCCTTCAACTGCGAGTTGTCCACCGTGTCTCGCAATTTTTGCACGGCTTTCATTTGTTGCGTCAACATTTCTTGATGCGCTTCTGGTACTTGAATTCCACGTCTTTCTAAAATCTTGTGAATGCCCTCTGTCATAGAAAGTCCCTCCAGTTAAATGATTTTAAAACGTCTGAGAATCTAAGCTGTCTATCGATAGTTTAGCATAGTTTACAGATAGTTCAGACTTTTTTAGCTGGATTTGATGAAATGAAAACCCTGCCTGGCAAGAGTTTGTCTTGACCAACAGGGTTGTCTTGGAAAAAGAACGCTACTAGCATTCTTTTTTTCCATTAAATTAGATATGCTTTCTGTTGCCTAAAAACGATTAGATAATACTCTACTTCGAAGTCATATAGGATCGGTTCCAAGCGGGTTTTTTTGGAACCCGGCACTTAGTCATTCAGTCTTTTTCGATTTTGGCTTTTGACAGCAAAGGGCGATCTTCTTTCCACGTCACATTTACCGGAAGTTCGAAAAATGCGGTGAGCTGTGTGCTAGTGACGAGTTTTTTCGTGTCTCCAGAAGCGAAAACACGGCCAGCTTTAAGCAATAAAGTTTTATTGAATTCCGGTAAAATTTCTTCGATATGATGCGTGACGTAAATGATTGTGGGACTATGTGCCTTTTTGGCAATGGTCGCGATCGACTCGAGCAATTCTTCACGTGCAATAAAATCCAGTCCTGCTGTTGGTTCGTCGAGAATAAGCAGTTTCGGATTTGCCATTAACGCACGTCCAATCAATACACGCTGCTTTTCACCTTGTGACAGCGTATGGTAATTCCGATTCGCATACTCAAGACAGCCGAGTTCACGAAGAATATCGACGCCTTTTTGGTCGAGTCTTGCTGTTGTTTCTTGATGCAACCCGAAAGACGCAAACGCGCCGCTCAACACCACTTCATATGCATTGTCAGCAGTCGGCAATTTTTGTTGAATCGATGCAGATACAAAACCAATTTGGCTGCGCAGCTCCTCCGCTAAATAAGTTTTGCCAAACTCCATGCCGAGCACAGTAGCTTTTCCGTGTGTCGGGAAAAAATAGGCATTGATTAAATTGAGAAGAGATGTTTTTCCAGCACCGTTCAAGCCGTATAACACCCAATGCTCGCCTTTTTGGATTTGCCAATCCACACCATCTAATAACATTTTTCCGTCTCTTCTACGCGTAACTCCTTCGAGTTCTAAAATCATCGTCATAAAGAAATGTCTCCTACTTTTTGGACACGTGCGGCTCGTTTTTCTGCTAACGGATCGGCTTGTCTTAGTTCGCCGAAATCAAGCCCAGTCAACTCTTCAATTTTTGTGATTGGCACTTGATAGGTTTCGAACTGGCCGTACACAAACTCCAAATCACCACCTATCAAATCTTCTTGTGTCTGCAAATAAGCAGTTGCTGACAGTTTTTCTCCATTTTTTACCATGACCGCCACTTTCCAAAACTGATTTGGAATTTGTGCACCTCGGTAAACGCGGTCACTGTCACTAAATACAGGCCCTGTGAATATCGATACTTTCATATCGTAATCACGCGCGTTATCGAGCAAATAATCTTCTAAATCAAGCCACACTTTTTGATTGAAATTCTTATGTTGTGGTGAGCTATTGGTAAAATGGAATGTATGTTCATTGGCTTTTACCGCATCAATGCCCCAGTTTGGATCACGACGTCGCACAAGATGACCACGATCAATATCATTTGATTTATAAAACTCGTTCCCCAGTTGGTTTGCTTGGTCAATACGCGGATCAAAATACCAGCGGTCGTTGCTGCGTTTGACGTCTACGAGTTGATTGCCATCGATGTTGACGGCTGTGAAAAAAGCGAGACGACGCGACTTGCTCATCGCAATCGAAAAATGTGTGTAATCCAGTACAACGTTGCCGTCAGCTGTTTTCGCTACGTCTTCCATCATTGTGTCACTTAAAGTTGGCAACGGCACAGTAAATCGACTGCCTAAAAAGATGCGGTCATATCCCGTTGCATCGGCATACCAATTTGCGTCCAACACACCAACTTCCATCGGCGGCGCCATTGATCCTGGCATAACGACTGCAAGTAATTGATCTAGTTGCTTGCGCGACGCTTCTTTTTCTAAGCTGCTCCGTTTTTCACTCAAGTGTTGAATGATCGAACTGATGCGAATGCCTTCATTAGCAATCCAGACCTTGTTGTCATTTGGATCTGGAATACCGGCATGATGCAGAGCAACAACCATCCATTGATCATTAAAAACAGGTGAGCCCGATGAACCGGGTTCGGTGTCGCTAACATAATGAACAAAATCAGATGAAATAAATTTCACTTCGTTTTCACGAATGGTAATGGCTTTTGGTCCGCCGTTTGGGTGTTGAATAATGCTGACGTACTCGCCTTCTAAAATTTTTCCCGGTTTTGGAAGTAACGGCAAATAGCCAAAATCTGAAATGGAAACCGCATTGGAGTTGTTTGGTTCAATCGCAACAAGCGTGAAATCGAGTGCTTCATCAGTCATAAACAAAAGATCCGGATCGAGTCGGAAACTAATAATTTCAAGCGGCATAAAATCGACATCGTCTTGGTAATTAAATTCAGCTACTGCGTACATTGCGGCTTCTGCTGTTTCTAAGACATGATTGTTTGTCAGCAATAAATTGGGTGCCACAAGAAATCCGGTGCCATAGCCTTCGAGCTGTCCCGTGCGTCCTCGAATAGCAATGCGGCATACCGCTTTACTGACATCAAGTCCAACTTGCAAATACGCTATCGGAAACAAATCGCTTTTGTTGATAATGCGCTCAATCGCTAAATTGTCGTGTTGATTGATAATGCTCGACCGTGTCACCATTTTTTCTTTTGGTGCCACTGCTTGATCTTCTGCTTTACGTTCTTTTTCAAATGCTAAGTACCGCTGCAGCGCATCTTGTTGAATTTGTTCCATGCTGTTGACCACATTGTTCAACCCCTCTCGGTGAATAAAAGCTCGTCTTTTTTGTTTTATTTGCGGGTTAAAAAATTAATTATTCTAATAATTACCTTTAAGAAAAGTTTATCACAATTAATGAAATAAAACCCCTTCCGCAGAACGGAAAAGGGTTTCTTCTATTGATCAGCGTGACCAATTTTTATTGTCATTTTTGATAACGGTCTTTTCACCTGTTTTTGAATCGCGAATGACTTTGTCTTCAGTTGGGACATCGCCCGCGCTTTCGTCGGGCGTGTTTTGAAAATCATCTTTTGTGTCATTGCTTTCGTCCACTTCGTTTTTTCCTGAAGATTCCCAAGCTTCGTCGCCACCGCTCAGCATCTCACTCGTTTTTTCAAGAATTTTATCAGCCGTCGATTTGTTATCGTCTTTTTGGTGATCCGTGTTTCTTCCTTGTGGATTGTTTTTTGTCATCGTGAATCCCTCCATAGGTTTAGTTGATATCCTTTACCCTGTGTGGCACGAAATAATCTTTTTTATCATGTGGTTTGGCGTTTGAGGTTGGAGTTGGACAGTATTCTGGGAATTTGGACAGTATTCTGTCTCGAGCGGACAGTATTCGAGTCAACTTCGACCGTATTCCGGCCGATTCGGACAGTATTCCCAGGTTCTCCCTTAAAAAAGTTCAAAATCGCTTAGATGCCCAAGCCCAGGAAAGCGCATGCTGCACTTTCCGCTAGAGAAGCTCTTTTTTAGCGTTTGGACAGTATTTTCGAGGGTTGGACAGTATTCTAGCTCGAACGGACAGTATTCGAGTCAACTTCGACCGTATTCCGGCCGATTCGGACAGTATTCCCAGGTTCTCCCTTAAAAAAGTTCGAAATCGCTTAGATGCCCAAGCCCAGGAAAGCGCATGCTGCACTTTCCGCTAGAGAAGCTCTTTTTTAGCGTTTGGACAGTATTTTCGAGGGTTGGACAGTATTCTAGCTCGTACGGACAGTATTCGAGTCAACTTCGACTGTATTTTAACCCATTCGGACAGTATCCCCAGATTCTTCCACTAATAAATTCAAGGTACTTATGATTAATCTTCAGACAAACGGGGTAAACTAGAAGTTCAATCGACTCTACATAAAAAGGAGCTATGCTTAATGGATTTTATTACGTTGAACAATGGATTAAAAATGCCGCAGCTAGGCTTTGGCGTGTGGCAAGTGGAAAATGACGAAGCGACGCAAGTTGTTGCAAAAGCGCTGAAGACGGGTTATACGTCGATCGATACAGCGATGATTTACACAAATGAAATTGGTGTTGGACGGGCGTTGAAAGATACGAAAGTGCCTCGCGAAGATTTGTTTATTACGACGAAAGTGTGGAACACGGACCAAGGATATGACAACACTTTACGTGCATTTGATGAAAGTCTTGAGCGTTTGGGCCTGGACTACGTCGACTTGTATTTGATTCATTGGCCGACTCCTGAATTTGATGATTATGTCGATACGTATAAAGCGTTAGAAAAACTGTATAACGATGGCCGCGTAAAAGCGATTGGCGTTTGTAACTTTGAAATTGAGCATTTGCAGCGTTTGCTAGATGAATGCGATATTCCACCCGTGTTGAACCAAGTGGAATGCCATCCCTACTTAGCGCAAAAGAGCTTGAAGGAATTTTGTGCCAAGCATGATATTTATGTGGAAGCGTGGAGTCCGCTTGAACAAGGTGGAGATGTATTGAAAGATCCAACCATTCTTAAAATTGCTGAGTCGAAAGAAAAGTCACCGGCTCAAGTTGTCTTGCGTTGGCATTTGCAAAACAACACAATCGCGATTCCAAAATCGGTAACTCCGTCACGCATTGAAGAAAACTTTGATGTCTTTAATTTTGAGTTAACCAGAGACGAAATGGAGTCAATCAACGCCTTAAATAAAGAAAAAAGAAACGGACCGCATCCGAATGAAATGAACTCGCGTTAATTGTTCTAAGCCGCTCTTTTTGATTTTAAAAGAGCGGTTTTTCTGTTTTCGGTATACTCGGCTTTACGACTCAAATTTTATGGAAAGAGGCGAATCTCGTGAGACACGTTGTTGCACTTGTGGTTAAGTTTGTAATGATTGCTATTGTTTTATCGATTATTCTGAACTTGATTTTTGACGTATCGTTTGTTAACGCTTTACTAATCAGCTTGTCTTTAACACCATTGTCCTATGTAGTGGGTGACTTGTTGATTTTCTTAAACATTGGCAGTCCCAGAAATCAAAAAACGCGCAACAGCATTGCCGTTTTTATCGACTTTGTTATGGCGTTCTTATTCATCTGGTTAATCGGCTGGTTGCTGACAGGTGAAAATGTCGCGATGGTGACACCGGCATTAATTTCAGCATTACTTCTCGCAGGTTGCGAATGGTTCTTCCACTTATTTGTTGACCGTTATGTGGTGCCTAACTACAACAACTTGAGAGCACATAGACAATAATGCGAAAAAAGAGGCGTTCCCGGTTAAGGGACGCCTCTTTTTTACCTAAAATGTTTTTCCACAAATTCCTGTTCTTGTTCAGCACTCATCAATCCTGTAGCTCTTCCGACAGTTCCGCTATGCCAATCCCAAATGGTATTGTGAACAGCTACGGCGTTGGAGAAATCGCTTTCTTGCCATTTTGTTAATGTCGATTCATAAAAATCGGCGTGTTCGTAATGATCCGCGTTTTCTCGAACAATTAGTAAAAGAGATTCGATGTTCACCGGACTCATCTCGACGACGCCTCTCTTTTTAGTCGCAACGATTTTTTGGTGCGTCATTTGGTGCATGTGGATTTGCAGTGTAACTTCTTTCATATCCGCATCCGTGTCATCAAATTCGCCATCTTGTGCCACTGTTTGTTGTTCAGCTGAGATCTCACTATCGTCGCGACTCTCAATTTCTTCGGCCACTTTTGTGATTTCGCTCTCACCTGAGGCATTTTGCGTAATGAAATAATAACCGCCCGCAGCAAGTAATGCCAATACACCTATACTTATTACGATTGTTTTGATTAGTGAATTCATGTTTTACAACTCCTCGGGTTAGTCTTTTTACATACGACAATACTCCTATTTTAGTATGCAGGATAAGAAAGTTGCTTTCAACCCTTTTCTTTTAGAGCTGCTTTACTAAAACAAACGCCGTCATGAAAACCATGACGGCGTTTGTTTTGTGGTTTATTAAACTCCTACAGCAAAAACGTCTTCCAGTATGTCTTCAAACAATTCTTCTTCTACGGCAGCTTCCATAAACTGGTCTCCGCCGTCTTTTTCAAACAATTGAACGAGCAGTTGGGTTGCTTGAGTGGATTTGCCGGATGCCATTGCCGCGCGAGCCATTTCGTAACTAGCTGGCAAATACTCCGGTAACTCTTCTTGTAAAGCACGCAGACGAGCGATTGCCGAAACACTGTCGCCTATGGTAATCGACATTGTCGCGAGTGTTAAACAAATCCACTCGTTTACTCGTAACGCTTCTGGCAACCGCTTTTCAAAGCTTGCTGGTTTTTCGCCACGACTTTCTGCTAATAAATGCATTAAGCGAACATAGCCGTCACTGCGGTATCTGTTCATGGCAATGGCTCGTTCGTAACGTAATTCTGCACCTTTCACATCTTCTTGAATCGCGTCCATGTCCCCTTGCCACAATACAATATCCACATCTTCAGGGTACTTTTTATGAAGCATTTCTGCTTGTCCAACTGCTTTAAGGAGTAGCTTTTCAGATTGTTCATGATTTGCTTGTTGAAGTGTTGCTTGAAGCAACAATTTCTCTGCAGCAAAATGACCAGTGCGTTTAACAAACGGTGCGAGTATTCGAACCGCTTCTCCGTGCATTTCACGCACCATATAAAACTCAGCTAAGTGCAACACGGGTACTTCACTGTCTCTGAATTTTTTCATGGCATCATTATATAGTGCGATAATATGACCAATCATCATAAAGCGTCGTGACTTGCCGCGTAACTTACCAAACATGCTTTTCGACTCGCCGCTTTCGGCTTCTACCCATTCGATCAATTGATCGGCGCTGTAGGTTTCAGCTATTGCCAACTCTTCACCTTTCAAGCGTTTTTTCAATTGCTTATGAAGTCTACTCGTTTTTTGCATATCCACGAGCAACCGAATGTATTCTGCGTAAAACGTTTCTTCTGTTGGGTCTTCAACAATCAATTCTTCTAGTAACGCAACAGCCTGCTT
>JBBSRA010000054.1:0-14020 GCA_038243515.1 Caryophanales bacterium | reverse complement strand
TTAATCCGTATCCTGAATCAAACTCAAAAAGCGCTTAGTTCGTTCTTCTGATGGCTGGTTGAAAATAACTTCGGGCGTGCCACGTTCGACGATGCGTCCTTCGTCCATAAACAGCACTTCGTCGGCAACACCTTTAGCAAAGCGCATTTCGTGTGTTACGACAACCATTGTCATGCCTTCAGTGGCGAGGTCTTTCATCACTTGCAACACTTCTCCGACAAGCTCAGGATCGAGCGCGGATGTTGGTTCATCGAATAGCATGACTTTTGGTTCGAGTGCGAGGGCACGCGCGATGCCGACGCGTTGTTGCTGGCCACCGCTCAACTGAAAAGGATAGTCGTTCATTTTTTCAGCCAGTCCGACTTTTGTTAAAAGTTGCTCGGCTTTTTGTCTGGCTAGCTTTTTATCTTGTTTTTGAACAACGACAGGACCTTCCATGACGTTTTCAAGAGCAGTCATGTGAGGAAATAAATTATAATGCTGGAACACCATGGCCGATTGTTTTCGAAAAGCCATGACTTGTTTTTTTGACAAAGGCTTTGAAAAATCCACTGTTTGTTCATCAATCGTAACGGAGCCAGAAGTGGGAGTCTCCAAGGTATTGAGGCAGCGAAGAAAAGTCGTTTTTCCAGAACCAGATGGGCCAATCACAACAATTGTTTGACCTTTTTGAACTTCTGCATCAATGCCTTTTAATACTTCAAGTTTGCCGAATTGTTTGTGTAAATTTTTAATTAGAATCATGTCAAACTCCTTACTGCAATCAATAAATTGCTTTTGTTATCTGGAAACGTACCGGTCAAAGCGATTTTCAAGTCTGCCTTGAACTAATGACAAGGCAAAGCAAATGACCCAATAAAGCAACGCCGCTTGTCCGTATAACAACAAAAATTCATAGTTGGTTGCGGCGATTTGCTGGGCAACTCTGAACATTTCGGTAACAAGAATAAGTGATGCGAGTGATGTGTCTTTGATTAAACTAATAAAGGTATTAGACAAAGGAGGCAACGAAACACGAGATGCTTGTGGCAAAATGACGCGTCGTAAAGATTGCGCATACGACATGCCGATCGTGCCAGCCGCTTCCCATTGCCCTTTTGGAATCGACAAAATCGCTGCTCGGATTACTTCAGAAGCATACGCACCGACATTCAAAGAAAAGCCGATGACCGCCGCTGGAAACGGATCGATGGTAATGCCAAGTGTCGGCAATCCATAAAACAAAATAAATAGTTGAACAAGTAAAGGTGTACCACGAATAATGGAAACGTAGATACGAGCAATGACTTGAAAAATCTTAACCGTCGAAATTCTAGCTAAAGCTGTCAAAACCGCTAATGCCAATCCAAAAATAAAAGAAATAACGGATAAAGGTAAAGTGAATTGAATTGTTGCTTCAATCAGTGGAAGAAATGAGGATTGCGCAATATCCACAAGCCGTTCCATTCTAACAGGATCCGCAAAAATACTATTCAAGTACATTTTCACCAAACCATTTTTCTGAAATCTCTTCATATGTGCCGTCTTCAATCATGTCTACCAATGCCTGACTTGCTTTATCTACAATTGCGCCGCTGTCTTTTCTAAATAGCAATCCACTTTGTGCAGCATCTTCTGATTTATCGACCACTTTTACTTTTGCGTCAGGACGTTCTTTCATGAAATCCAAAACCGTTAAATTGTCGTTAACCGTTGCATCAACTCGACCTGAATTTAACAATTCAATCGCTTGATTAAATCCTTCGACGCCTTCAAGTTCTGCACCAAACGAAGTTGCGGTTTTGCCGTAGTTGCTTGTCAGTGACTGTGCAGACAGTTTGCCTTCTAAATCTTCAAAGCTTTTGATTTCTGTGTTATCTTCAGCAACAACTAAAACAGCTGTAGATGTAATATAAGGATCTGAAAACTCGTAGCTTTCTTGACGATCGGGATTGATGCCGACTTGGTTCGCAACCATATCAAAGCGACCCGCATCCAGCCCTGCAAACATAGCATCCCATTGTGTCTCTAAAAACTCTGCTTTAACGCCAAGACGATCGGCGACTTCGCGTGCAATTTCAACATCAAAACCAGTCAACTCTCCTGATGCATCATGAAACGTGAAAGGAGGGTAAGTGCCTTCTGTACCAATCACCAACGTTCCTTCTTCTTGAACTTTCGCCAGTACATCTTCCGACACGCTATCTTTTGGAGCATCATCCGTCATTGGGTCTTCTTCCTTAGAACCACTGCAAGCAGCTAAAACCATTAATGCTATTACTAATAAAAATGCTAAACTTACTTTCTTCATAGAAAATCTCCTCAATTCTTTACTATTTTGTGCATCTCGATTCCTGTGTCAATAGACAGAAGCTATTCTTTTGTTCATCTAATTTTTAAAACAAACATTACCTACTTGTTTAGTTGGTTTAAGAACAAAAAAATATAGATGTCATGCAAACTGACACGAATCTCAAAGCTGATTTATTATAGCATGCTTATCACAGAGTCTCAAATACAGTGAATAAACAAATTTTGATGGCAGATTAATCACTATCTACGCGATGATATACTCGAAAAAAGCAATAACGAAAGAAACATAGTGTTATTTATTCAAAAATATTTGTGTTTTTAAAGAGAACATCCTATAATGGTTTAATAATAAAGCTTATATAAACAAGGTTTTAATAATTCCATTTGTGTTTTTAGAAAGGACAAATGTTTTTTAGGAAAAGGAGTGTTGAAAATGAAACGGATTATGATTACAGGTGCTTTAGGACAAATAGGGTCGGAACTGGTCGGAAAAATGCGCAGCATATACGGCAATGAAAACGTATTAGCTACAGATATTCGTCAGTCTGATGATCAGTCAGGTCCTTTTGAAATTTTAGATGTAACAGACGCACAGAGAATGCATGATTTAGCAGCAGATTTTGGAGCAGATACCATGGTTCACATGGCCGCTTTATTGTCCGCAACTGCAGAAGAAAAACCGCTGCTTGCATGGAACCTAAATATGGGTGGACTTGTTAATGCGCTTGAAGCATCTCGTAAACTCGGTATGCAGTTTTTCACACCTAGTTCTATTGGAGCATTTGGACCGTCAACGCCTAAAAACAACACGCCACAAGACACCTTGCAACGCCCGACGACTATGTATGGTGTTAACAAAGTTGCTGGAGAATTACTGTGTGATTATTACCATACAAAATTCGGTGTCGATACACGCGGTGTTCGTTTCCCAGGATTAGTTTCCAACGTAGCACAACCCGGTGGCGGTACAACTGATTATGCAGTAGACATATACTACCAAGCGATTGAAAAAGGTAGTTATACTTCATATATTGCAGAAGGGACCGCTATGGACATGATGTATATGCCAGATGCTTTGCAAGCAATTGTGGACTTGATGGAAGCAGATGCGGATAAACTGATTCATCGTAATGCCTTTAACGTAACAGCGATGAGTTTCACTCCTGAAGAAATTGCAGCATCTATTCGTAAGTATATTCCTGAGTTTAAAATAGACTATGCAGTTGACCCAATCAGACAAGAAATCGCGGACAGCTGGCCAGATAATATCGATGCATCAGCTGCAAAAGCGGAATGGGGCTTTAACACTTCATACGATTTAGATGCTATGACAGTTGATATGCTAGAAAAACTAAAAAAAAAGCTTCAACTAGCTTAATCTAATAAAATCCAATAAAAAAGCCATCCGCAGGCTGCGGATGGCTTTTTGTGTAGATTAGAATAATAAATGTGCCACACCAACAATAATTGGCAAAGCAATAACTGTGCGAAGTAGGAAGATGATGATCAAATCTAAAATATTTACAGGAATTTTAGAACCAAGCAATAATCCGCCGACTTCCGACATGTAAATCAATTGTGTAACCGACAACGTAGCCACAACAAAACGTGTCATTTCAGACTCAATACTTGCCCCGAGAATAGCGGGTAAGAACATATCTGCAAAACCAACGACCATCAATTGAGCCGCTTCAGCCGCTTCTGGGACGCCCAGTAAGTTTAAATAAGGAACAAATGGCATACCGAGAACAGTGAATACAGGTGTATACTCAGCTAAAATTAACGCGACTGTACCAAATGCCATAACAACAGGTGCAACGCCAATCCACATATCCAAGACGTTTTTAAAGCCGTCTTCAAAGAACTTACTGATAGAGCGGTTGCTTTCTGCTTTTTTTAATGCATTCTCAATACCGTGTGTCGCCACGCTATAACCTTCTGGAACATCTTCTGTTTGAGATTCTTGAGGTGTTCCATCCATAAACGTAGTTGGCTTACTCGTTAACGGGTAAATGCGCGGCATGATTAATGCTAATACCACACCTGCTAATATGACCGTTGCGTAATAAGGTAGGAAGTAAGAGCTAAGACCGATTTCTTGAATTACGACAATCGCAAATGTAATCGAAACAACGGAGAAAGTCGTTCCAATGATTGCTGCTTCACGTTGCGTATATTTATTGGCCTCATATTGTTTACTCGTTAATAAGACACCAATCGTGCCATCTCCAACCCAAGATGCCAAAGCATCAATAGATGAACGGCCAGGTAAACGGAAAAGTGGACGCATGATTTTGACCATCATCGTTCCGAAAAACTCCAGTAAGCCAAAGTTCATCAATAGTGGAAGGAAAAGTCCGGCAAAAAGGAAAATGGTGAATAGGAAAGAAAGCAAGCCGTCTCCTGCAAGAAGCAGTCCGCCAGTATTTTCATTCCATATGGGTTCAGGACCAATTTGGAACAGTACCATAATAGAGAAAACTGCACCCAAAATCCGTACGATAGTCCAAAAAAGATTGACATTAAAAAGCTTATCGACAAAGGAAACGTAGTCGGTTTCGTTCACTTTCTTCATAATAAAGAACAATGAACCTAAAGCGGCTACAATTAATATGCCCATCATAATCCACGGTACAATGGATTCGATCGCGCCAGCCATCAGGTTAGCGAGAACTGCTATCGTTACCATCCAACCATCTTCAGTTGGGATTGGTACTAAGAACAGCAAGATTCCGAGTAAAGAAGGAATCAAGAACAATAACCATGTTGAAAGATGAAACTTTTTCATAAACAATTCCCCTTTTCTCTGTGTATGAATACACATGATAATAACTGATTATACAGCGTTTCTCCCCTTGAAAGCGCTTTATTATCAATGTTTATATTATCTGAAAAAGGTCAAAAAAAACACCCCCTCAACTAAAAAAAGTTGAAGGGGAGTTTTTAAAAGGATTCTTCGAAATCTTCGTGCCAGCGATAATTATAGAAACGTTCTTTTGTCAGCCAATTTTCTGTTTCAGTATCGCCATTTTGAAGTTTATGTTCCATTTCTTCAAGCATCCAAGCGGTTTGAGATATATGCGCTTTCATCGAATTCAATTTTTGATCACGAACTTCGCGGATATCGTAAACAACATCCGGTGCGCCTAGATGTTCTAACGTGTCGTTAGCAAAAGCAACGCCGTGAAGTATTGGACGGTCTTTCATTCGACGAACTGCGCGAACAACTGCACGAGCAGTCGCTTCATGATCTGGATGAACTGCAAAACCCGGATAGAAAGTGATGATTTTAGAAGGGTTTAGTTCTGTAATCAGATCAGTCATCATGCTAACCATTTTTTCGTCATCTTCAAATTCAATGGTCTTATCACGTAAGCCCATCATACGAAGGTCGGTCAATCCCATTGCATCGGCAGAAGCTTGAAGTTCTTTTTTGCGAACTTCTGGTAATGATTCTCTTGTCGCAAATGGCGGGTTGCCAAGATTACGGCCCATTTCGCCAAGTGTTAGACACGCATATGTAACGGGAGTGCCTTGTTGAATATGTGTCGTGATCGTTCCGGAAACACCAAACGCTTCATCGTCTGGGTGAGGAAAGACGACCAGCACATGACGTTCTTGTGAAATTGTCATTAGAAGTCCCCCCTTTAATAACTGAACGGTGTTTCGCTAATTTGTAGCGCCACCGCCAGTTTTCCGTTTCCGTCGTGTCCAGCAAGTAATAACCGACCTTGTTCGTCTAATTCGTAATGAGTAATGCCTTGAGCGTAAACCCAACCATGCGGCAATTTCAATCCAACACGGTGTGGGCTGTCACCGACGACTTTTCCGAGCTCGTAATTAATCACAATGTTGCGGATAAAGGCACCGGCGTTGAAAAAGCTTTCGTTAAAATGTGATGCATATGAGCCATTGGTTGTTTCCAAATGAAGGTAAACATCTTTGCTAGCAAATGCATCTAACTGGACTTGTAATTTTTTTACTTCAACTAATTCCATGATGTTCCTCCTATAAAATCGGTATTCTTCCAGTATAGGCAATTCGCGTAAAGAATGCGATTAGGTTGCTTATATGCAGAACCATCCACTCTCAAATGCCATAAAAAAACTGCCACAGAAAGCAATTTTCTTAGCTTTCCGTGACAGCCTTTTCGAATGGAATTTATAATTCAGTAACTTCGACTTCAGGTTTCGTGAATTTTGATGCGGCGCCGTGCATGATCGGGCCAACATATTCATTGAGTTTCCAACCGTGCTCGATAGCTGCTGCGACAAAAATCTTCGCGTTCAAAACAGCATCTTTCACAGATTGACCATTCGCTAAGTTGGCAGTGATAGCTGCAGCAAACGTGCAGCCTGCGCCGTGGTTGTATGTTGTGTCTGTTTTTGCAGATGTTAGTAAATAATGTTTCTCGCCATCAAACAATAAATCTGCTGCTTTTTCATGCTTTAGCTGTTTGCCGCCTTTAATCACAACAAATTCAGCACCGTGTGCATGAATTTTTTCAGCTGCTGCTTGCATATCTTCAACCGTTTGCAATGTGCCTAAACCAGATAATTGACCTGCTTCTACCAAGTTAGGTGTAACCACTTTCGCGTTTGGCAATAAATACTTAATCATGGCGTCAACGTTTTCAGGGAATAGCACTTCATTTTCACCTTTGCAAGCCATTACCGGGTCAATGACAACGTCTTTGATTCCAGAATCAGCAATTGCTTTTCCAGCCATTTTGATAATGTCGACTGTTGGAAGCATACCCGTTTTAAGTGCGTCAATGCCTGTAGAAAATGCTGTTTTTAACTGAGCATCTAGCGTATCTAAAGCAATCGGATGAATTCCGTGACTCCAACCATTTTCAGGATCCATTGTGACGATAACTGTTAATGCGTTCATGCCGTATGTTCCGTGCTCTTGGAATGTTTTTAAATCTGCTTGTATGCCAGCACCGCCAGAAGTATCGGATCCAGCAATGGTCAAGGTTTTTTTGAGTGTCATTTCATTAGCTCCTCTAATTGGAATGTCTTTGCCACTATTTTAACAAAAATCCGAGCATTTACAACGGATTGCGCTTATTTGGTACAAGCAACAAAGCAGTTGTCGCGGTGCAAATAAATAAGAAGGCAGTCGAAAAAACGCCCATTAACACAAAGCCACTTTTGAAAAGACCAATCGTTATAAGTAATGTTAGAATGGAAACAACTGCAATAATAACACCTAGACAGCCCAGTCCAGCGCGTTTTGCGCTTTCAGGAGCCGTAGAGCCTTTTGTTTTTGAAACACTGGTGATTTTCCCACGCCAATCGGCCATCGTAATCGCTCCTTTAAGCAATCGTACCACGAAGTTGGGATGAATAAAATACAAGAAAGTAGGATGAATAATGGCGAAAGATCCAAAATTAACAGAGATCGAACGGCTATTAGAAGAAATGAAAGAACAAGGAGAAACAAAAGAATCTGGCTTCTGGAAGAGTATAAAAGTACTGATGAGTGTTTGGCGCAATACTTTTCTTGTATTAATTGCAGTCCTGTTGCTACTAGTTGTGGCATTGCCTTTAGGCGCATTTTGGATGATTCAAGGCAGCACGTTCACCGAAAGCAAAGGCGTCTTTTTAGAACAGATACAAGAACTCAATGAATTATCAACAGCCGAAGCGTTTTCGAAAGTTATTATTGAACGTGAAGACAACGCGTTATTTGGAAAAGAAATCGGAATTGATTTACCAGGTACGAAACGCCAACTACTTGTTGTTATTCCGGGTTCGGTTCGCGCAGGAATTGATTTTTCCAAAGTATCCGAAGGGGATATCAAGTTAAATGAAGAAACGAAGACGGCTACACTAACGCTGCCACCGGCTGAATTTTTAGGAGGTCCCGAATTGTTTATGGATCAAGTAGAAGTTTACACATATGACGGCTTGTTCCGCAGTGGCACGGATATTTCTGAGGCGTATGAATTGGCTGACGAAGCTAAAAAAATGATGTTAGAAGAAACAAAAGGCCAAGGCGTGCTCCAAACAGCTGAAACCAATGCAGCACGTTCTGTTCAAGAAATGTTTGGCTTAGTCGATTACGATGTGACCGTCAAATTTAAGGAGTGATTGAGGTGGAAAAACGGATTTTTCATAATGACTGGCAACAAGTTGTCGGCGAAGAATTCGATAAGCCGTATTATGTGGAGTTGCGCGAGTTTCTAAAAAAAGAGTATGCCGAGCAAACTGTCTATCCTGCAATGGAAAACATTTGGTCAGCATTTGAACATACGGCATATCACGATGTGAAAGTTGTTATTCTCGGACAAGATCCGTATCACGGTCCTAGCCAAGCGCATGGGCTTAGCTTTTCTGTGTTATCAGGAGTGCCTCATCCACCAAGTTTGCGCAATTTATTTAAAGAATTAAAAGAAGATATCGGTTGCGACAAACCAAAAGACGGCACTTTAACAAAATGGACCGATCAAGGCGTACTGATGATGAATACCGTTTTGACAGTGAGAGCGGGCGAAGCGCATTCCCACCGTAACAGAGGATGGGAGACGTTCACAGACAGAGTTATCCGCAAATTATCTGAGCGCGATGAGCCGATTGTTTTCGTCTTGTGGGGCAGACCTGCTCAGATGAAAAAAGCATTGATTGATTTAAACAAACATGACGTGCTTGAAGCGCCTCATCCAAGTCCACTCAGCGCCCATCGCGGATTTTTCGGCAGCCGTCCGTATTCAAAAGTGAACAGTCTGTTACAAAGTCGTGGACAACAGCCCATCGATTTTTGTTTAGACTGACCTAGTGAAGCAAGGCGTGTTAAACTGAAACTAACTAAAAACGGAGAGGGGGATGTAGTATGGCCATCGATACTGCACGTATTTTAAGCGAAATCGACAAGCACATCATACGCGCCCGAAGTGGCGATGCGGCAAAAGTCCGCGACTCAGTCGTAGCAATCCGAGCGTTATGCGATTTGCTGTTAGAAGATGATCAATCAATGAGCGACATTCAAGCACCACGTGCCGTGCCGCTTTCTTCCCCTCAGCCGCAGACGGTAACTGCTGTCAACAAGCTGAAAGAAGAAGACGCAAACGGCGATTCGTTGTTTGAATTTTAAATGGAAAGAGGAAGTTGACTATGAAGTTTTTCTTAATTGCTGGAGCAATTAACGCTCTTTTATCTGTTGCGTTTGGCGCATTCGGAGCACACCTCCTAGAAGGCCGCGTAGCAGATAAATATTTGGATACATGGCAAACGGCTGTACAATATCAAATGTTCCACTCGATCGGCTTGATTGTTGTCGCAATCTTGATGAGTTCATCGTTTCTCGGTTCGCTTGGTTCATTAAGCTGGGCTGGCTATTTGATGCTTGCCGGAATTGTTATTTTCTCAGGTAGCTTATATGTACTGAGCTTAACAGGCATTGGCATTCTTGGTGCAATTACTCCTATTGGAGGCGTCGCGTTTATCGCTGCATGGATAATGGTCATCATCGCAGCCGTAAAAGCATTGTAATTGGATTTGAAAGGGCAATTCGCTTCGCGCGAATTGCCCTTTTTTTGGGTATTTTGGCGTTTGGACAGTAAATTATGTGATTTGGACAGTATTCCATGGAGTTTGGACAGTATCTGTTGCGAAATGGACAGTATTTCATTCCACTCGGACAGTATATCCAAATAACTGGAATAAATTCATAAGAATTCGCTAGAGGTCCCATCGCGAGGTACGGTTACCAAAAATTCCAATAAAAAAGCCGCCCAAAAGGCGGCTTTGATCAATTAAACTTCTAGCATTTTAGCAGTTCTTTCAGCATCTAGGCGTGTACCTACATAGAATGAACCGAATTCTGCGTAACGCGCGCTAACTTCGTCAAAACGCATTTCATAAATCAATTTTTTGAATTGGAGAACGTCGTCTGCGAACAGTGTAACGCCCCATTCGTAATCGTCAAAGCCGACAGACCCAGAAATAATCTGTTTTACTTTGCCTGCATAGCTACGGCCAATTTTCCCGTGAGATAGCATTAATTCTTTACGCGTATCCATTGGCAACATATACCAGTTGTCATCACCATCGCGACGTTTGTCCATTGGATAGAAGCAAATATACTGCGAACGTTGAAGTTCTGGGTATAGACGCGAACGAACATGCGGGTTTTGGTAAGGATCTTCATCGGACTTTCCAGCCAGGTAGTTGGAAAGCTCTACAACGGATACGTAAGAATACGTAGGAACTGTATAAGCAATCAATGTTAACTTGTTGTATTCTGTTTCAAGTTCATTTAATTCGTCCATTGTTTCGCGCAACATCATTAACATCAAGTCAGCTTTTTGGCCAACAATTGAATACAATGCGTGTGCACCGGTTTTATTTTCGTCGGCTTGGTTGATTTTGTCCATAAATGCTTGGAATTCCTCGATTGCGAATTGACGCTCTTCATCCGTTAGCATTTTCCACGTAACCCAGTCCATCGAGCGGAAATCATGGAGAACGTACCAGCCGTCTAATGTAATTGCTGCTTCATTCATTATTCAAACACTCCTTTTAATGTGAATCTCTCACTTTTCAGTTTAGCACAACCAGCATGCAACTTCCTTTAAAACTACCAGCTGTCACGAATTCGACATAGCCCACACGGCTTTTCAGCACATGCTGAAAAGGGTAAACTAAAGGTAAGGAATTGTAGAAAGAGGAGAAGTAGCCATGCCGTTATTTTTTGAAGAAACATCTTGGCGTTTTTGGGACCAATCAATAAGCGCGAAAAGTCGCTCAGCGTTGGAATCATTTGCAGCGGACGATACATTATGCGAGTTGGTCGGATCAGGAAAAAGCGCGCCAACCGTTCGAACGTGGGTTCATGATGACACCGTTGTTTTAGGAATTCAAGACCACCGCTTGCCACATATTGAAAAGGGTATGAACGTGCTAAAAAACCATGGCTTTAAACCGATAGTTCGGAATTCTGGTGGACTCGCAGTCGTACTAGACGCTGGTGTTTTAAACATTTCGCTAGTACTATCGGAAAAAGATAATGCTATCGATATTTCAGTAGGCTACGACTTGATGCTCGATTTAGTGCGAGAGCTTTTCCCAGAAGCAACGATTGAAGCTTATGAAATTGTGGGCTCGTATTGCCCGGGTTCGTATGACCTCAGCATTAACGGCCGCAAATTCGCTGGTATTTCACAACGGCGAATTCGCCGTGGTATTGCCGTGCAAGTTTACTTATGTATCGAAGGTAGCGGTTCAGAACGCGCCAACATCATTCGTGATTTTTACAATGCAGGACTACAAAGGGAAAAAACCAAATTTGCCTATCCAGAAATAAAACCCGAGACGATGGCCTCGCTTAGTGAACTATTAGAACGACAAATTACGGTTCAAGAAGTGGTTTTAGACCTGCACGCTTTAATGGGCGCGCCGGTGCCTACGCCGCTACAGTCAGATGAGACGGACCTTTACGCGTTTTATTTAAATCGAGTTGTGGAACGCAATCAAAAAATGCTCGAACGTCCTCTTGAATAGAAGAGTGACGCTAGTGTAGAATAGCTGTTAAATGAAAAAACGGAGGTGCACAAGTGAGCTACGCAACACAAAAACTAGCTGAAGAAAAAGTTTTTAAAGATCCAGTTCATCGATACATCCACGTGCGTGACCAAGTGATTTGGGATCTCGTCAATTCGCGTGAAGTTCAGCGTTTGCGCAGAATCAAGCAATTGGGCACCTCTTATTTAGTATTTCACGGTGCAGAACATAGTCGCTTTAATCACTCGCTTGGCGTTTACGAAATTGTCCGCAGAATATCTGATGATATTTTTCACGGGCGCCCAGAATGGGATGAAAGTGAACGTCTTGTCGTGTTATGCGCAGCTCTTCTTCATGATTTAGGGCATGGCCCGTTTTCACATTCATTTGAAAAAGTATTTGCGCTCGATCATGAAGAATTTACGCGTGAAATTTTATTGGGAGACACCGAAGTCAATAAAATTCTCCTCCAAGTATCAGAAGATTTTCCGATGAAAGTGGCAGAAGTAATCGCTAAAACCTATTCAAATAAACAAGTTGTGTCGTTAATCTCAAGTCAGATTGATGCAGATCGCATGGATTATCTCCAACGAGATGCTTATTATACAGGTGTTTCTTATGGTCATTTTGATATGGAGCGAATTCTTCGTGTGATGCGCCCGTTAGACGACCAAGTCGTAATCAAATCCAGCGGGATGCACGCGGTTGAAGATTACATCATGAGTCGTTACCAAATGTATTGGCAAGTGTATTTCCATCCAGTTGCTCGTAGTGCAGAAGTTATTTTACGAAAGATTCTTCAACGTGCGAAAGAGTTAAGTGAAAGCGGCTATGAATTTGAACAGCCGCCGACTCATTTCTTATCGTTCTTTGATCAAAGCTTTACTTTAAAAGAATATTTAGCGCTTGATGAAGGCGTCTTAATGACATATTTCCAATTATGGATGACAGAACGCGATCCGATTTTAGCGGATCTTTGTGACCGATTCGTCAATCGGCACTTGTTCCAGTATGTTGATTTTGATCCAGGCAAAGACTATAAAAAACTGGGTGAACTAGCTGACCTGTTCCGCTCAGCGGGCATTGATCCGGAATATTACTTGATTGATGATTCTACGTCTGACTTACCGTATGATTTTTACCGCCCGGGAGAAGAAGAAGAACGTCTGCCGATTCATTTATTGATGCCGAATGGTGATATTAAAGAACTGTCGCGTTTGTCCCAAATTGTGGACGCCATTTCTGGGAAACGCAGAACCGATTACAAATTGTATTTTCCAGCTGAATTATTAATTGATGGTAAGAAAACAGCCATTAAGCATCGAATTTTGGAAATGCTTCGAGAAGGAGGGGTATAGTTGCTCCAAGAACACGCAAAAATTGTAGATTTTATCGCCACAGCTGAAGGTGTGACAGGCCGCAAAAAACTGCAAAAAATGATTTACATAATGAAAAAATTAGATATTCCGTTTCACGAAAAGTATGAGTTTCATATTTATGGACCGTATTCAGAAGAATTAACTGCTCGTGTAGAAGAGTTATGCGATATGGGGTTTTTGTCAGAAGCATTAGAAGATAAAGGTTCTTACGTTCAATATAAGTATGACGTAACGGAAGAAGGCCAAGAGTTCCGTAAAGTTTTGGGGAAATCCGTTTTAGAAAATCCTTTAACTGCCGGAAAGTTAAATGCCAAAAGTGGTCGGTTCCTGGAACTAACTGCAACGCTTTTGTATTTTGATAACTTAAATCGTCAAGAACAAGTAGACAAGCTGCACGTGGTTAAAGGAAAACTAAACTTTACCGCAGTAGAAATCGAAGAATCTTTCGCTTTTATTAAAGAATTAAAATCCGAATAAAAAACTCCCGTTACGGGAGTTTTTCGAGAAGTTAATAGAACAGACACTTTCACTTTTCTATTGTCCAGTTGCAAGTGCCTAGCTCCTCGGGACATAAGTCAACCCAACTGTGTAACAAAGAGCGCCACACTGCTGGTCTGCCTTATGCCTGTCGGAGCTGAACAGGCACTTTCACTTTTCTATGATCCAGCTGCAATGGCCAACTCCTCGAGTCATAAGTCACGCTGGCTGTGCGGCTGAAACCATGTCGCTTCGCCAGCGCGCCTTATGCTTGTCGGAGCTGAGCGGCCATCTCCGCTTTTCTATTGATCGCTAAAAAGTTTTCCTTTTGTGCCGTAATCGGTTTTCTTCATGTCTTCAATAAAG
>JBBSRA010000053.1:0-14102 GCA_038243515.1 Caryophanales bacterium | reverse complement strand
TGCAATTGTCCATCCGTTGTGTACGAATTGATGACATCCACTTCGTCTGCGTTGATCGAGCGATACATCATACCATGATCCATGCCTTTTACATCTTTAAAGGCCAAATCATATTCTTCTTTAAAGCCTGGCAACCCATCTGGTCGATCGATAAATTCAAAGACCGCACCTAACGTATAGTCAGCAGATACTTCAGCAAAGTCACTGAACGTCACTAAATCCAGTCGCTCTGCTTCGTCTTCATCGAGTGCCAGTGTATACGTATTGTTAAAGCCAAACGACTCTAATGCCGTAACACCATCTGCAGAGACTAGCTTTTTTGTAGAAGCTAATGTCTCATCAGCATTTCCTGCAGTTTCTTGATAATAATTGATGACAATTGTTCCTGTGTAATCTGGAATCACATCAATATTGTCATTTAACATTGCGGTCCAAACCACATTGGATCCGCCCAAGTTTTCTTTATAAATCACATCAATATCTGCTTCTGCTTCAATTAACTGGCCCATAATATTCGATAGAATAATACTTTCTGTATTGTTTCTTGATCCAACTATCAATGAATCTTCTTCTATGAAAATACAACCGGCAAGCGATGATGTGACGACTAACAGCAATAGAAATTTTAACATAATGCGTTTTGTCATAATACCATCCTCATTTCAAGCCTTTTGGAGTCGTCCAGCGTTCCAAAGAGCCAAAGAAGATTTCCAAAATGATAGCCAACAAAGCAGCTGGAATCGCACCAAGAAGGATTAAGCCATCAATTCCTCGAGTAATACCTAAGAAGATAAAGTCGCCAAGTCCGCCCGCTCCGATAAATGCGGCAAGTGTTGCAGTACCAACGTTAATCACAGCGGCTGTTCGAATACCAGCCATGATCATGGGAATTGACAACGGCAATTCGACTTTAATTAGAATTTGCCAGCTGGTCATACCCATTCCTTTTGCTGCTTCGACGGTCGCTTTATTGACATCTTTAATTCCTGTATACGTATTTCGAATAATAGGTAACAACGAGTATAAGAATAACGCAGCAATCGCTGTATTCACACCAATTCCGAAGATTGGAATCATGAATCCTAACAATGCTAAACTGGGAACGGTCTGCATTACACCCGCTCCGCCTAATACTGCAGTGGCAAGTGATGGAACACGTGTAATTAAAATCCCAAGAGTGACACCTAGTACTACGGCAATTAGCATCGAGAAGAAAACAAGTTGGATATGGACAGATGTGGCTTGAATCACATCTTGCCAACGCATTTGCGCTTGTTCTACGAGTTGTTCAATGATATTTAAATTATTCATTTACTTCCTCCATTTCTGTCCACTGACTGGACAATGCAGAAAGTAATGTACCGCTTGTAACAAGACCTTTTACTCGAAGCACTTTATCGAGTATTGGAATAATACCAAGTTGTGCCGAAGGCATCAAAACAATAGCTTCTTTCGCTGTTGCCGACAATGGCAATACGGTTTTTGGCGCTTCCATGATTTCTTCAAGCGAGTGGATCTCATCTATTTTCTTGATTAGTTTGTAAGAAGAAACAAGGCCTACTAATGCGCCTGCTTCGTCAACGATAATCAAACTGGTGATTTGGTGCTGTCGTGTCATTACTAATGCTTTTGATGGAGACATACCGATTTGTGCAGTTATTACTTTCTCAGTCATAACAGCAGAGACAGGCATCAGTTCAGGATTTTGGGTAATCCGATGTTTGCCGATAAACTCTTCTACAAAACCGTGGGACGGTTCTCGCAGTAATTTTTCCGGGGTGTCGAGTTGAAGTAATTTGCCGTCTTTCATAATTGCGATACGATCGCCTAGTTTTAACGCTTCGTCCATATCGTGCGTAACAAAAACAATCGTCTTCTTTAATTTCCGTTGTAGTGAAATCAACTCAAACTGCAGTTGGTCTCGTGTGATTGGATCTAATGCACCAAACGGTTCATCCATTAAGATAATTTCTGGATTCGATGCAAGTGCTCGTGCAACACCTACACGTTGTTGTTGCCCACCAGATAGTTCTTTCGGGTAACGCGTAGCGAAAACTTCAGGATCAAGACCAACTAATTCCATCAGTTCTTTAACACGCACACGAATTTCTTCTTTTGACCAGCCTTTTAGTTCAGGAACAGTCGCGATGTTTTTTTCAATCGTGTAATGAGGAAAAAGACCAATTTGCTGGATAACATAACCGATATTCCGGCGGAGCTCGGAAGCATTCAAACTCATAATGTCTTTCCCATTAATCGAAATCGTTCCACTTGTATGAGGAACCATCTGATTAATCATTTTCATGGTCGTCGATTTTCCTGAACCACTTGGACCAATAAGTACGAGAAACTCGCCTTCAGGAATATCAAAGCTGACCGAATCGACTGCTTTAAATCCACCGTTAAACACTTTGCTTACATTTTCAAATTTGAGCATGAGTACCTCCTTCTATAGTAGTTGAACCAGACTTCTCTCCTCAGCCGCCAAACTTTTTTCTTCCATAAAAAAAGGACTTCCCGCTCATCCATTTAAATAGATAGGCGAGATGTCTCTATGTCTCTGTATAGACATACAGCTTATGTAAAGAGAGTAATTTTATTTAACATTTCCTCAATCATCTAAAGACTTTTTAGCAATTTGCACTGACTTTTCCAGTTTACAACAATTTCATATGCGTTAAGCATTTGATAAACCCACTTATAACTAGCCCATAAATCACAGCTTAAATGGTGGAACTTTTAAAATAAAACCAATTATTAAATTGATTCAACTAACTAACCATAGCATTCTTTCGGGACTCTAACAACCTTAGCTCTAAAATTTAGGCGAGTGAGAGTTGAAAAAACATGTAACAAAAATCCACTCACGAAGACTGTGAGTGGATTTTTTTCTGTTTATCAAATAAAAAATGGGATGAATATACTGGCCAGCAGTAAGATTAATGCTCCGCCTAAACGAGAAGAAATCTGTGCAAATGGCATTAATTCCATTCTCCGTGCTGCAGATAATACAGCTACGTCTCCAGTACCACCCATGTTCGCCATACAAAGACCTGCTGTAATAGCGGCTTCGATTGGATAAAAGCCCATAAACTTCCCAACAACTCCTGAACCGATAACTGCCCCAATAACAACAGCAAGTACGATAAGAACATACTCAATGCTTAACGCATCCAACACAGCAGCTAAATCTGTATACGCCACACCAATACCGATCAATAACGCATTGGTCCAGTTTCTTGCAACAAATTCGTACCACTGGCTTGCGCCTTCAACAATAATTTCTGGCATAATATTCGCTACTTTCAAACCAGCAACCAAAATAATCATGATCGCGTAAGGATGTAGCGGAATTAAATCACCTAATAGATTTCCTAACATATAAAACGATACGGCCGCTAAAACTCCAATGCCCATTTTAGCTAAACTGTATTCGGGTGCTTCTTTTTTCTCATAATGAAAGCCTTTGATTAATTGGCCATTTCCAGTTAAACTCGGATATTTCTTACCAACAATATTTAAAATACTAGCAATAATAATAGCAAAGACGTTACCTAGTGCTAACGCCGGTACTAGAATGGACAAATAATATCCAGGCTCATTCCCCAGCATTTCTGAATAAACTTGTGACATCGGCACGGCACCCGCACCCATGCCTCCACCCATAATCGGCATGGCAATGACCAGTATAGCGTCTTGAATGCTAAATCCAAGCACTAGGCCAACTAATGCTGCAAGTAGCACAGCACCTGTTACCGCTGCGAGTAATGGCAGTGCGTATCGAACACCCGCTTTCACCAATACTTTTGACTCCATCCCCAAAATACTTCCGGTAATTAACGCCGCAATATAAAAGTTTAAGAAGTCTCCATCTTTCATGAATTCTGTAATGAGCGTAGTTGTTGTTTCAGGCATTAAGCCACTGTACACCATATAAGCTGAACCAAATATGGCGACAATTGCTCCACCACCTAAAAACGTACGAATGATCGGAGTATGATCTCCAATCCATCCTAGCAATTCACCTAGAACCATGATAATTAGCAATGCGCCAATCATGCCTGCCGGTAAATTATCTGTATACATTGCGTAAAGTGCAATTGCTGCAAAAATTGCAAACCATAAAATTGGGATATTAAAAATCGAGAATGTTCCTAAGTTATTTCTTACCGACAGATTTGACGGTGTGTTTTGTTTTGTATCTTTCATTGCTGTCAACTCCGTCCTCTATTTTTTATCCGATAAAGTATTTCCGTTACGACTATTCCTATATTTTTAGTTAATTGATAGCTCCGAACAGAAAGCGCTTTCAACCTTCCACTTTTTTTATGTTAGTTAAATAGTCAGAAAACAGATACCATTTGAAAGTATTGAACTTATTGTAATTAAAAAAAGCAGCCAATATGGCTGCTTTATAAGTAGGGTGTAATCACGTGTCGATTTGTTCTTTTTACGAAGTAGCGATAAATCGGACGGCCAATTCCGTAATCTAGATTTTCTTCCAAATAACCGATTTTCGTCAAAAATTTCAAATACTTTCTCACCGATACTCGTGAAATACTGCTGATTTCCGCAATGTCTTCTGTTGAAAACGTATCCGTATCGACTACTAAGGTCAATTCAATAATTTTTTTCAAAGTGGTTTTCGTCAATCCTTTTGGCACTTCGCCACTACTTTGAGTAGAATGACTCTTTTTTTGAAGCATTTGATCGAGTTCTTGTTGGTCTACTTTATTTTTACTATCCAGGCCAGAATAATGAACTTTGTATTGCAAAAGTGATTCCTGGAAACGGTTAAATTCAAACGGTTTGATCAAGTAATCTATTGCTCCCAGTCTAAGCGCTTGTTGAATTTGACCAACGTCGGATGCTGCAGTGATGAGAATAACATCTATATCTTCTTTTTCTTCACGAAGCTGTCTTAAAAAGTCGAGTCCATCCATTCCAGGCATATGAATATCCAGTAATACTAAATCTACTTCCGCTGTTGTCAGTAATTCAAATGCTTTGCTGGAATCAGCAGCATGACCAATGACGCTAAAGCCATTTACCTTTACCACATATTGTCGGTTTAGCTCTGCCACCATTGGATCATCTTCTACAATTAGTACATTAATCACACTTGCTCACCTCCAGCTTCATATGGAACAACAATTGAAAAGGTAGTTTGGTCTTCATCAGAGAGAATATCGATAGACCCTTCGAGTTTCTCAACACTCCGTTTAGCTAAGTAAAGTCCAAACCCATGATTTTTACCTTCTTTAGAAGAGATTCCTTTTGAAAAGATGGTTTCTTGCATGTGCGGAGCAATACCAGGACCTGAATCCGTTACAGTCATTTCTAACAATTCATCTATGTAAGAAAAACGAACAGCTACAACCTGTTGTTGTTGATCTTGCACACTGTCTATTGCATTATCAATGACATTTCCAAGAATCGTGATGAGTTCATGTGTTACTGACGCATCTTTTGGTTGAGGAATTTCTGTTTCACAGTGAACCACAAGTTCAACTTGCGATTCTCTCGCGTAACTGATTTTCCCGATAATAAAACCTGAAAGAACGGGATCTTTAATATGTTGCGTGACTGCTCCTACTTCATATGCTTGATGATCTGTTAACTTTACGATAAATTGCTTAACTTGTTCATACTCTTCTAACTTAATCATACCAAGCAATACATGAAGCTGATTCATAAATTCATGAGATTGTGCGCGCAACGTATCTGCATACAACCGAATGCCCGTCAGCTGTTCTGCTAGTAAATTTACTTCTGTTTTGTCTCGGAATGTAGCAATTGCACCAATCACTTGACCGTTGACGATAAGCGGCACTCGATTTGAAATCACAGACACGCCATTAAAACTTTGCTCTTCATCCAATTCGGGTTCTGTTTGGTTTAGCATTTGTTCTAACATGGCTCCTGGCAGAAAATCACCTATATCCATGCCAATCGGCTCTTCAGTCATCAAACCAGCTTGTTGAAAAATTCGTCTCGCCGATTTATTGACTAAAACAACTTTTGAATCTACGTCAATTGCAATAACTCCTTCGTAAACAGACTGCAGCATTTGGTTTCGCTCTTCGTGAATGCGGGCAATTGAATAGGGCTCCAAACCAAACAAGCTCCTCTTGATATACCAAGCCAACCAAAAAGCACCTATGATCCCTACTGATAAACCAGTGGCAGATCCCGTTAAAATCTTGAGTTGGCTTTGTTGGATAGCCGACTGCACTTCTTCAAGTGAAATACCAACCACTACAGCTCCGTGCTGGTTTCCATCCGTATCCACAACAGGAGTGAATGAACGCAAAGATTCTCCTAAGGTTCCTGTTGATTTTGACGTATAGTCTTTACCTACTAATGCTTGTTTTTCGTCTCCACCCATAAATGGCTTACCGATTTTTTCTGGGTCGGGATGCGATTTTCGCAACCCTTCCATGTCTATTACGACAATAAATAGCACATTGGTCGCTTGCTGAACCGCTTGCGTATATTCTTGAATTCCTTTTTCCATTTCAGAAAACAATAAGCCATTTTTAACTATTTGCGATTCCGCAACTGTACGAGAAGTATTTATCGCTTTTTGCTCTAATTGATTTTCTATATTTTCACTCGTTACGTTCGTGATCAAAAAGATGGTGACTGATAACGAAATCAATACCACAAGGCAAATAAAGAAGATAATGATTGAACTTAGTTTAAAACGTGGTGAATTCATTGCGTGTTACTCCGTTCTTATTAGCGAATAGTCGTCATTTTTTTATTGATCAAAATCTTGAATGTGTTAACCTAAGCGATGTCTTTCTGCTATTCTACTATATAAACAGAATAAAAAGATGTATTTATAAAGACAAAAACCACTGTAGGAGCTAACTCCTACAGTGGTTCAATCGTTTTCAACTTAATTTCTGACCGCAATTCGGACAGAATTTTGCACCTTCGTTTTTCTGACCACAGTTTGGACAGAATTTTGGTACGGTTTTTTCGCCACTATCTGTTTGTGGAGTTGGTTCAGTCGGACTTACAACAGTTTGTTGCTTGTTGCTATCTTCTTTTTGGTCATTCATCATGTCTTTAGCGATGTTCATGCCCATCATCATACCTGCCATGTCAGAAGCCGTATTGGATCCCGATGATTTGCCCATGGCATCCGCCACAGAAATTTGCTGGTATTTCGAGACGTCACCCACCATGCCGTGCGATGCGCTTTTGTTGATCATGTCTTGAATTTCTTTCGGATAATTAAAGCTCATGACTTGGAAGCCAGTCACTTTCATGCCGTCATCCATTAGCTGCATGTTTAAGTCGTCTTGAATCCCTTTGCCGATTTCACGTGCATTGGCTTGCAAGTTAAACATATCCTTGCCTTCTTTACTGATCCATCTCATTAGGAGTTGATCTAGTATAGCAGTGATACGAATTTTCACATCGTCTACTACATAACTGTCGCGAACTCCGGCAATTTTATCGATCAAGCCGATATATTCGCTAACTTTAAACTGGAACGTTCCATTTGCACGAATTGGCATGCCCCCTGGTAATTGAGGTGACGGAATATTAATTGGGTTTTGTGTGCCCCATCTAACTGTAAATTCTTTTGTGTTCACAAACAATACTTCTACACGCATGCCACTATTAAAGCCAAATCGGAAGCCTTTTAAAGTTGATAGGAATGGCACGATTTCTGATTCAATATCGTACTCGCCTTCGTCTTCAAAAATCCCTTCGACTTTGCCGTTGTTCATAAAAATAGCATCTTGGCCCGGACGAATAATTAACTTACTGCCTTTTTTCACTTCATTATTCGTCCATTTCCAGAAAATCATGTCTTCTCTGAATTCTTCCCATTCCACTACGTCTGAAAATTGGTTGCCGAAAAACCCCATTCTGTTTTTCCCTCCTTTGGTTTGATCTGTTTTTAAAACTTGCGACCGCCTCCGCTGAAAGAAGTGCCGCCTCCGGTAGTTCCTCCACCACCAAAGCCGCCTCCGCTTCCGCCATCGTTCTTCGGAACCTTGCGACGTGAAACAGTTTTGTTGCGGAATTGGTCACGCGTACCGGTCACTCTTGTATGATCACCATCAAAATAAGTACTAGCAGTCGTTGTCACACGCCCACCTGAATTGTAAAGCATGAACCCAACAACACCTGCTCCCAGCAATAATGCAACAAGAAGTTGGAACCAGCTTTTAAGAAGAATGTTTTCGGGGTTGACGCCGGGACGATATTCCATATAACGACTTGACGTAGTCACTGTCTCACGAAAAGCATCCGCATAGTCACCATTTTGCATTTCAGGAACAATTCGATCTAAAACCATATCGACGCGCTTATTATCCAATGTGGTTTCTGCTTTTCCAAAACCAGCTAAGTAAACATCACGCGTCGCAATATTCATAGTTAGCAATACTACATTTTTTTGATTGTTTTCAATAGACCACTCATCAAAAAAATCACCCATGTAATCGGTAATAAGGGGCATATTTTCATCTGCGGTTGTTAAAAACAAAAAGTCGACATCTTGTTCTTGACTGTATTTGGCTGCAACCGCTTCTAAGTCAGCGATTTCCGATTCGCTTAATAAATTAGCACTGTCATAAATATGCTCATCTGCAGCAGCCAACGCGGCAACTCCACTTACACTAATGAACACGAGCATTAAACAAAGAGTTCTTAGCCAGTTAACTTGACATGTCTTCACCAAAGAACACCTCCTACAGCGAACGCAACCACTTTCATCACCGCAAAAACTGAAGCTGCAATGCCGGTGAACCAAGCTGCGACTTTAAATGCACTGATTGGCGGCTTGCCTACCACTTTGCCAGTTTGACCGTTCATCGCAAAAGTGTGTTCTTTGTTGTCGAAGTCGTAATAGACCATCCACACTGGAAACAGTGTATAGTAAACATTCTTTTTATTCGTTTGAATTTGTTTATTCGTATAACTAAGGGTTGAATAACCTGAAATGGTACTCCCTATGTACGAATCGATATAAGGTACAATTTTCGTTTCAATTCGTGAAAATAGCTCCTCATCACCGTAATCGTATTTCTCAGCAAGATATCCTGCGAGATAAGGCATTTTAAAATCTTTGAGTTCTCCGTAATTATAGGGCTCGAGTTTATCCATCAGTTCGTCATCCATCTTTTCAGATGCGTCTGCCGGAACTTTTAAATAACTGAGGTCTATTTCTCGACGAACATCATAAAAATTAGTCTCTGTGTAAATTGTATCGCCCGACGTGTAGCTATGCACTCTAGTCGCAAGCGCCTCTACATCTGCTTTGCCTTCAATGTCGTACAACCAGAACGGCACATACATACCAGTCATTTTTTTAATGCGGTCACCGCTAGTAAAACCTCTTGGCGTCAACCTTCCATTATTCGTCCATTTCCGAAATGCAGCAACAGCTTCATCTTTACTAATGGTAAAAGGAATAACTTTAGCCGGAGCCAAATCTCCCGTTAACCTGTCTGCAAGCAGCACTGGTGCACCACAAAAACTGCAATGTGTCGCGGTGGTTTGTGCTTCTGTTAAAATAACAGCTCCGCAGTTTTCACAATGATATTCTTTCGCTTCATCCGGGTCAAACTTTCGAATAATATTGGTTTCTGGAAATGTCTCGATTTCATCTTGCCTGCCGCAGTTTGGACAAGAAAGATGGCCCGATTCGCTATCGAAGGACATATCCGATCCACAGTTTGGGCATTTATACTGAATAACCATACTGTCCTCCTCCCTTCAACTTACAGGAAACTATCCAGATTGCGGTTATCATTCATTTTTGCCAACTTGGCTTTTCAATGCAGCTAATTCGTCGTCGACGTTAATACCTGCTTTTAATGATTCTAGCTCATCATCAACAGATGAATCACTATCGTATTTTGAGGTTAAGTCTTTAATATCATTTCCAGAGCTTTTATTTAACTCCGACATGGCATTCGCTTCATCAAGCTCTTGGTTGATTTTTTGTTCCATTTTGTCAAAAGCAGAAATTCGTTCACCTGCTCCATCTACAGATGAAGCAAAATCGTTCATGCGCTTTTGCGTTTTTGCGACAGAAGCTTTGCCTTTTAGCTCTGAACGACGCGACTCCAATTCACCAATATCCGATTCTAGCTTATCGTGCATTTGACGCATTTGTTGTGTATTCGCGGCAGCTAGTTTTACTGCAGTTTCTTTGTCTGTTACTTTTTCAGTTAGCTCAGCTTTACGTTGCAAGAATTTACGCGCATCAGCTTCATTATCCGCTTCTAATGCTTTTACGGCATAGCGCTGCATATCATCGATTTCTTTTTCATTTTCAGCTAATTCACGGCGCTCACGTTTTTCAGCTGCCATAATCGCTGCTGTTTCTGATTTTACTTTACCTAAATCACTATTCAAATCACGCAAGTACTGATCAATCATTTTTTCTGGATCTTCTGCTTTGTCTAGTAAAGCATTAATATTACTTGTCATAATATCTTTAAACCGTTTTAAAATTTCCATCATCATTCTCCTCTTTTTGTGGTTTTTTAGCTTCTTTACAAATTACCCTTTATCGATAAAGATTAAGCTTGCAAACAACTGGCTGTCTACAAATACACGTAGAAGATTAAAAATATTTCTCTTCTAGTATACCGCATCTCTGTCTTTAGGTAAGAAGTAGAAAGAGAAAATTCAGTTTAGTTTCCAAGTCCTTCTATATATAAAAAACGAGCGTCTTCGCGAACTAACAATCTGTTCGCGAAGACGCTCGTTTATTTCACAACAAAATCACTCGATTGTTCCCAAGCTGGCAATGTATGCGACAGCGCTTTGTCTTCTTTATATCCAAGAACATATTCTGCTTGCATAATGGTGTGAATTTCACGCGTTCCTTCGTAAATAACGGGTGCTTTTGAGTTACGCAAATAACGACTAACTGGGTATTCATCAGAATAGCCATAAGCTCCATGAATTTGGAAAGCGTCATCAGCCGCTTGATTGGCAAAATCACAAGCTTGCCATTTTGCAAGCGACGTTTCGCGTGTATTGCGCTTTCCTTGATTTTTCAGTTCACCTGCACGATAAACAAGCAGTCGACTCATTTGAAAGCCTGCTTCCATTTTCGCAATCATTTGCTGAACAAGTTGATGGCGACCAATTTCCTTGCCGAATGTTTGACGTTCTCGGCAATAGTCCACGCTTGCTTCTAAACATGCCATAATTTGACCAACCGCTCCAGCAGCAACAGTAAAACGGCCATTATCAAGTGCTGCCATCGCAATTTTAAATCCTTCGCCTTCTTTTCCTAGCAAATTTTCTTGTGGCACTTTAACATCTTCGAAAAACAATTCTCCCGTATTCCCTGCACGAATTCCATGCTTACCTTTAATGGCTTTAGAAGAAAACCCTTCCCACGTGCGTTCTACAATAAAGGCAGAAATTGCGCCGTGTTTTTCTGTTTGTTCGCCTGTGTAAGCAAACACTAAAAAATGATCAGCTATATCACATAAAGAAATCCATGTTTTTTGTCCATTCAATATATAATGATCGCCATCTTTAACAGCAGTCGATTTCATCGCGGCCACATCTGACCCTGCACCGGGTTCTGTTAAACCGAATGCTCCGATTTTTTCTCCTGTCGCTTGCGGGATCAAATATTTTTGTTTTTGTTCTTCGGTTCCCCATTGAAGAATGGTCAAGCTGTTTAATCCAATATGAACAGAAACAGCTGTACGAAATGCTGTGTCTCCACGTTCTAATTCCTCGCAAACAATGGCAAGCGAATTATAGTCCATGCCACTGCCGCCGTAATTTTCAGGTATGCAAACACCCATTAATCCAAGGTCTGCCAACTTCGCGTAAATAGCAGGATCTGATCTACCTTCGCGGTCCCATTCTTCGATATATGGCATGATTTCTTTATCAACAAATCCACGTGTTGTGTTACGTAACATTTCTTGTTCTTCTGTGAATGAAAAATCCATTAGGAATCGCCCCTTACTTTTGATGGTTTATTGCGGTTGATTATTACCTAAAACTTCTTCATTGTGCTCTCCTGCATCTGGTGGATGACGTTTCATTTCAACCGGTGTACGCGATAGCTTTAACGGACTGCCAATCATAGTTATTTTCCCTGCAGTTGGGTGGTCTTGTTCGACAAACATGTTTCGTACTTGCAGTTGCTTGTCATGAACCATTTCTTCTACTGTCTGAATAGGCCCTGCTGGAATGTTATGTTCTCGGCATAGTTGTTGCCAGTGCGCCGTATTTTCTTTTAGTAATGCTCGTTGCAATGGAGGTATCAAACTTTCTCGATTTTCTACGCGTCTAGGATTTGTTAAGTACCGGTTGTCTTCTGCATATTCTGGCTCTTTCAAGATGTGACACAATGCTGTAAATTGCTGATCTGTCCCAACCGCAATAACCATTTCGCCATCCCTTGTTTGAAATGTTTGATACGGAACAATATTGGCATGAGCGTTACCTAAAGCAGTTGGCACGTTTCCATCCATTAAATAATTGCTACCGATATTGACGAGCGCACTAATAGCCGTGTCATACAAAGAAAGATCTATTTTTTGACCTTTGCCAGAACCGATGCGTTCGAGCAACGCTGCTTGAATACCGATACAAGCATATAATCCCGTCAACACATCTGTAATAGCAACTCCCATTTTTTGCGGTCCGGATTTCTTATCACCAGTAATACTCATCAACCCGCTCATCGCTTGAATAATGAAATCATAACCGGACATATCACGATCGGGTCCTGTTTCGCCAAAGCCAGTAATAGAACAATAAACGATTTGGGGATTAATAACGGATAAAATTTCATACCCAATTCCAAGGCGCTCCATTGTTCCGGTCTTGAAATTACTGACCACAACATCACTTTCTGCTACTAACTTTTTAATAACAGCTATTCCTTCTGTTGTTTTTAAATCGACAGTGACTGATTGTTTGTTTCGATTAACGCTTAAAAAATAAGCACTGACACCATTTTGAAAAGGTGGACCCCAATTACGTGTTTCATCACTGCCACCAGGCGCTTCGACTTTTATCACTTCCGCGCCTAAATCTCCTAAAATCATTGTGCAATAAGGACCTGCGAGTACACGTGATAAGTCGAGTATTTTCATACCGGTTAAGGCTCCTGGCATTCCCAATATCCCCTCTCTTTTAGTTCCATACAAAAAACCAGTCCAAAAAGACAACAGCAAAACTGCTTGTCTGGATGAACTGGCTTTTATCTACGAATAAAACTTCTGGAAAGAAGTTTCAGCAGACTAGGCAGTATGGTTTTTTTCTGTGTCGTGCAAAACTGATCGTGTGGAACAAACGCGTAACGTTGTGACACGATTCTTATTGTCACTGTAATACAGAAAGAAGCATTTGTAAACAGAAATGAATGATTATTCTGAACTTTTGTAAATAGAAGAGTTTAAATACTATTTTTCAGTGGTGGGCACATCTTTCGAATGATTTTTTGCTTTCTCCATTTCATCTGTCGCTTCATCGTAATTGGTTGCTTCGTTATCGCCGTCTAACGTTTTTTTTGTTTTCTGAACCACTTTATCAATTGCTGATTCTGTAGGGGCTGATTGCTGGTCTTGTGTTTTTCCTGCTGTGCCTTTTCTCGCCATTATGATCACTCCGATTCCAAAGATTTACTTGTTGTATACCCAACGTAACCAAAACTAATCTCTTTACTCATATTTCGGCTAAGAACCAAAATTTTGATAGGATATTACTATTTTTTATGATGACCGAGAGCTTTCTTTATGGCTTTCATAATGCTTAAAAAGGTCTTTCAATGCAGAAGCCAAAGCATTTCCTGCTTTTCCAAGGTAATGAGCTTTTATATCTGCCAATGGCTTTTCGATGCCGTCTTGCAAACTATAGCCTCTCAGTAAATTCTGGACAAACTCTTGGCCATGAGCCGTTGCCAATGTGCAACTTGCCGATATAATCACACTATATTTCTTATCGATTTCTGCAGTAATAGTCAACGTTTCATACATGTTTTGTGCCGCCATTCCCGCTGGAAGTCTAGCATGACCTGCGATAAAAAGAGTATTCATTCACATCTGCCCCTTTTATTTTAACTTTACCATACTGCTTCTATCATT
>JBBSRA010000052.1:0-14232 GCA_038243515.1 Caryophanales bacterium | reverse complement strand
CAGACTTTCCGATTACGCCAACACTACCTACAAAACCAATGATTTATATGACCACTGACCAATTAAATATGCGTTCAAAAGCGGGGGTTAACCACCCTGTGGTCGGCTCGATTCCTTACGGTAAAACAGTGACATTTCTTGAAAAATCGAGCAATTGGTACAAAGTTCAATACGAAACAACAATTGGTTGGGTCAATTCAGCTTACTTGAGCGATAAAATAGATCCTTATCCTAAACCGACCGTCGGCACAAAAGGAACTTATGTGACAAGTGTGTTGATCGTGAATAAAACCTATAGTTTGCCTTCTAATCACAATCCCGGCGTCGACAAGTGGGCTCAACAAGCAGCGAATGCAATGGTGAGTCAAGCGGAAAAACAAGGTATTTCGCTTACGGCTTTTAGTACGTTTCGTTCTTATTCTTATCAACAAGAGCTATACAATAGCTATGTTCGTAAACACGGTGTAGTCAAAGCAAATCGTTTTAGTGCAAAACCTGGTTATAGTGAACATCAAACAGGTCTAGCCTTCGATTTTGGTGGAAACGATCGGTCCAAGTGGCTAGAAGAGTCGTTTGAAACAACTAGGGAAGCGAAATGGCTATTAGCAAACGCATCTGATTACGGCTTTATTCTTCGTTATCCCAAAGGGAAAGAAAAAATTACCGGGTATATGTACGAGCCTTGGCATTATCGTTATTTAGGTTCAGACCTGGCTAAAAAAGTGAAAAAAAGCGGCAAGACTTTAGAAGAATACGTTGAAATTAATATTAACTAAAATAGAAAAAGCCTTATGAATCTGTTGATTCATAAGGCTTTTTGTCTGCTGTTCGAAGCCACTCATTAAAAGATTGAATGGTTTTTGTAACAATTATGAGACCGAGTATTTTCCATTCATTACAATCGACTTAGCCAAATGAGTGTCCATTTGCTAATATGTATACATTTAATTTGCTCTCATCTTCTGTTTTATTCATTATAAATGTATATTTATAAAAAAGAGTGAAGAGTTTTTTACAAAAAACTTTATAAAGAATAGTTAAACGATAATGATTAGCATTACATGCTTGCGTAAAAATTAAGTTAACTGTATTTTTATAATAGAATGAAAATTATATGACGATTTTACGAAAAAACCAATGAAAATAAGGAATAATTAATGAAAACGCTTATAATAGTAAAGGGTTTCATGTATAATAATGACAAAGTTAGTATGAAAGGAGAGCGGGTCATGAGTTTGAAGAGAGACAACAAGGCGGAAAAGCGTGAAGTAACCTCAATTCGCAATGACTATGTCCGTTCTGTTGAAATGGAAGAAAAGCGCAAAACGGGCCATAGAGTACGGTTATTCAGAAGACTGACAGTATTTGGATTGGTCGTTTTGATGGCCACTATTTGGATTGGTTCGACTATTTATGCGCAAACACAAACAATTTCTGAAAAAGCACAACTTCGCGAAGAAGCCGTACTAGAGCTTGAAAAAGTTGAAAAACAACAAATACAATTAGAAGAACAAATTCTATTATTGAATGACGAAGAATACTTAGCAAAATTAGCGCGTAAAGAATACTTCCTTTCAGAAGAAGGAGAAATCATCTTTACCACACCAAATGATGAAAAAAAAGACAAAGAAAAACCGTCAGAAAAAGAGTAGTCGGTTGACACTCTTTTTTTGATGGTTATAATAAAAGTGGGAGAAGTCCCGCAAAATGACAGCATGGCCCAGTTTCTTTGGAGTCATCTTAATTTTTAAGGAGGAGCATTTTTTTTATGTCGATTGAAGTAGGCAGCAAGTTAGAAGGTAAAGTCACAGGAATTACGAATTTTGGAGCATTTGTTCAGCTTCCAACTGGTGCAACAGGCCTCGTGCATATAAGTGAAGTAGCCGACAACTATGTAAAAGATATTAACGAACATCTTAAAGTTGGCGAAATGGTAGAAGTGAAAGTCATGAATGTAGAAGCAGACGGTAAAATTGGGCTTTCGATCCGTAAAGCAAAGCCACAACCAGCTGGCGGCACAGAACGACCACAACGACCACGCCCAAGTAGCAATCGTTCATTTGATCGCGCTCCAAAAGAGAACTTTGAAACAAAAATGGCGAAGTTCTTGAAAGATAGCGAAGAGAATATGACGACCTTAAAGCGCGCGACTGAATCAAAACGTGGCGGCAGAGGGGCGAAAAGAGGCTAACTTGCTAGCTGTTTTAATAGTATAGGGAAATGCTTCAATGCAATTTGAACGTTATATGGAAACGCTTCTCACTTGGGAAGCGTTTTTTATTTTATTCATGCAAAAAGCAGCGCCCTTAAAGGACACTGCTTTAACGTAGTACTTATGATGGCGGCAGAGGGGATCGAACCCCCGACCTCACGGGTATGAACCGTACGCTCTAGCCAGCTGAGCTACGCCGCCTTGTTTAAACGAACATTTAATAGCATACTATTGATGGATACGTCTGTCAATTGCAAGTTGAAATAAGTTTAGTTGTTTGTTTCCGAGCAAATACAAAGATAGATATAAGTAGGTGAAATGGAGATATGACAAGCTTCGAAGCATCAATGATGCAATATATGAATAAGCATAACTTGCTACAAGCTGGAGATAAAGTTCTCGTGGGCTGTTCAGGTGGAATTGATTCCATGGTTTTGCTTTACTTTTTAAATTCAAAAAAAGATGAATTGGGTATCTCTGTTGTGGCAGTCCACGTAAATCATATGTTGCGAGGCAAAGAATCTCACGAAGACCGCTTGTTTACAAAACAACAAGCGGCTCGGTGGGGCATTGAGTGCTTTAGTCGTGCAATTCCGATTCCAGAGATTTTTGAAAAACAAGGCGGCAATAAACAACAACTATGCCGAACAGAACGCTATGCTTACTTTCTTGAAGTTATGAAACACACCGGTGCAACGAAATTTGCAACAGCGCATCACGCAGATGATCAGCTCGAAACGATTTTGATGTCAGCAGTAAGAGGAAGTTTGCAAGATGGCTCGTTTGGTATGCTGGCAAGTCGCTCGTTTGGTACTGGGTATTTGATTCGCCCACAATTGGCAGTAGTTAAAGAACAAATCGCAGCCTACGCAAAAGAACAAGACATTCCGCATCATGAAGATTCAAGTAACGCAGAAGCCGCTTACACACGAAACCGGCTGCGTCAGCGAGTTTTGCCTTTCTTAAAAGCCGAAAACAGCGAAGTGTCTCAACATTTTGTTGAGTTGGCTGAAGATATGCAACAAGATCAACAGGTTCTACAAGAATTAACTAGAGAAAAATTGCACCAAATGATGGAAATGAAGGAAGAAGAAATTATTTTGTCTGCCAAAAGTTTCAGAGTTGAAGCACGTGCTTTACAAAAAAGAATGGTTCTACTACTATTAAACTATCTATATAATCCGAAGCAGGTTCCTTTAACGAGACAGTTGGTCGAACAAGTGCAGGAAATGATGCAAAGTTCGTCGGGGACTGTTTTTTTACATTTGCCGCAAAGTTATATAGCTACTCGCCAATACGATGTTGTTGTTTTTAGTCGCCAATCGTTAAAACAAGCATCTGCATTTGCGCCTGTTAACATCGCAACAGATTGGACATCTTTTTATAATGGTCGGCGTTATAAAGTGGTGCCAACCAACCAATTACTTCATGTCGAAAAAGCAGTTAATTGGTATTTTCGAGCATCGGAAAATGCATCTTTTTTTTTAAGAAGCAGAAAACCTGGGGATCGCATTCAATTAGCAGGAATGAAACAGCCGAAAAAATTGGCGCGATTGATGATTGATGAAAAAATTCCTGTGCCTATGAGAGAAAGTTGGCCTGTCATTACCATCGACAAGAACGAACTTTTATTGGTGCCAGGCTTACGACCATCCGCGCTCGTTAGCCAGCAAAAGCGTGATGGAGATAATTGGGTATTAATTGAACAATTTTTATAGCGTGTAAAACAAGGAATATTAGGAGGTTCACCATGTTACAAAACGACATTAAAGACATATTGATTAGTGAAGAGCAGCTACAGGACAAAGCGCGTGAGCTTGGAGCGATGTTAACGGAAGACTATAAAGGCAAATACCCATTGGCTATCGGTGTATTAAAAGGTGCAATGCCCTTTATGGGAGATTTGATGAAACGAATTGATGGTTTTGTTGAAATGGATTTCATGGATGTTTCGAGCTATGGTAACGCAACTGTATCGTCTGGAGAAGTTAAAATTGTCAAAGATTTAAATGCTAGTGTTGAAGGACGCGATCTGTTAATCATTGAAGATATTATTGACAGTGGAAAAACACTTAGTTATTTAGTCGACTTGTTCAAGTACCGTAAAGCAAAATCAATTAAAATTGTTACGTTATTGGACAAACCAACAGGACGCAAAGTTGATTTAAAAGCAGACTATGTCGGTTTCGAAGTACCTGATGCATTTGTTGTAGGATACGGATTGGATTACGCGGAAAGATACCGGAATTTGCCGTATATCGGAATTCTCAAGCCGGCAATTTACAGCGAACAAGAAGAATAGACAACGATCGTTCACAGACTACCAATTTTACAGCGAGAATAAGGGCTTTTCGTTGTATGCTTAAATGTTACTATGGTAGTATTTAGTTTAGTTTTAGGGAAACTTTATGAGGAGGCGCGGGATGAATCGGATATTTCGATACACCATATTTTATTTACTGATTTTCCTAGTTATTATCGGGATTCTGGGTACCTTTAACAATAGTAACCAGCCGACTGAAAATATAGGATATAACGAATTTTTGGCAGCACTTGAAGATGGAAAGATTGAAGAAGTAACAATTCAGCCAGATGCAATGGTTTATGAAGTGACGGGGAAAATGACTGGATACAAAGAGGGTCAATCCTTTGTAACGAATATTCCGTTAGAAAACGAAGCATTAACTGCTGAAATTGATGCAGTGGCAAAAGCACAAGATGGTGTTGAAATTGAATATTTGAAAGCTCCACAAACAAGTGGTTGGGTTTCATTTTTCACAGGGATCATCCCATTCATTATCATTTTCATCCTTTTCTTCTTCCTACTTAGCCAATCACAAGGTGGCGGAGGCGGCGGCCGTGTGATGAACTTTGGTAAAAGTAAAGCGAAGCTATATGATGATGAAAAACAAAAAGTTCGCTTTAACGATGTAGCTGGAGCGGATGAAGAAAAACAAGAACTAATAGAAGTTGTTGATTTCTTGAAAGATCCAAGCAGATTCGCTGCAATTGGCGCTCGTATTCCAAAAGGAATTTTGCTAGTTGGACCTCCAGGTACTGGTAAAACCTTATTAGCTCGTGCTGTAGCTGGAGAAGCGGGTGTTCCATTCTTCTCTATCAGTGGTTCAGATTTCGTCGAGATGTTTGTCGGCGTCGGAGCTTCACGAGTTCGTGACTTGTTTGAAAACGCTAAGAAAAACGCACCTTGTATCATTTTCATCGATGAAATTGACGCAGTCGGACGCCAACGTGGTGCCGGTCTCGGTGGTGGACACGATGAACGTGAACAAACATTGAACCAACTATTGGTTGAGATGGATGGCTTTGGTGTAAACGAAGGCGTTATTATTATTGCCGCAACAAACCGTCCAGATATTTTGGATCCGGCTTTGCTTCGTCCGGGACGTTTTGACCGTCAAATTACTGTAGGTCGTCCGGATGTTAAAGGGCGCGAAGAAGTTCTTAAAGTTCATGCGCGCAATAAACCACTTGATGAAAACGTTGATTTGAAAGCAATCGCTCAGCGTACTCCTGGATTCTCAGGTGCTGACTTAGAGAACTTACTAAACGAAGCCGCACTTGTTGCAGCTCGTCGCAGTAAACTCAAAATCGATATGTCCGATCTTGACGAAGCGTCTGACCGTGTTATTGCAGGTCCTGCTAAGAAAAATCGTGTCATTTCGAAAAAAGAACGCAACATCGTGGCATTCCACGAAGCTGGCCACACAGTCATCGGCTTGACGCTTGATGATGCTGAAACAGTCCATAAAGTAACAATCGTTCCTCGCGGACAAGCTGGCGGTTATGCGGTCATGCTACCAAAAGAAGATCGTTACTTTATGACGAAACCTGAATTGCTTGATAAGATTGCTGGTTTACTGGGTGGACGTGTATCTGAAGATATCATGTTCGGCGAAGTATCAACGGGTGCTCATAATGATTTCCAACGTGCGACAGCGATTGCTCGTAGCATGGTAACGGAATACGGAATGAGTGACAAAATCGGTCCTGTTCAATTCGGTACAGCACAAGGCGGTAACGTATTCTTAGGACGCGACTTTAATTCTGAACAAAGTTATTCGGATGCAATTGCCTTTGAAATTGATCAAGAAATGCAACGTATCATTAAAGAACAATATATTCGCACAAAAGAAATTCTGACTGAGAAGAAAGAACTTCTTGAATTGATTGCGACTACATTGCTTGAAGTGGAAACTCTAGATGCAGGTCAAATCCTTCATTTGAAAGAACATGGGACACTTCCTGAACGTGATTACGAAACATTGAACGGTGATTTCGGAGACGAAAGCAAACCTGATTTGAAAAAAGACAGTGATGTTTCAGAAGCGGTTGGTGCACCATCTGACCCTTCATCAGGAGACTTGCCATCAGAACAACCTCAAACAGATTATGTCGGAGATTCGATTGAAGAAAAACGTAAATAATGTAAAATAAAAAAGCTGGTTGCTCATTCCCTTTCAAAGGGGAAGGCGGTCAGCTTTTTGCTTTCTTCAAATTGTGGTATGATGTTTTGGAAAATCGTCAATAAGTGAGGTCAAATTATGATATTAGTATTGGATGCTGGAAATACGAGCATAGTCCTTGGAGTCTACGATCAAGACCAATTAATGTACCACTGGCGTATGGAAACGATTCGTCGTAAAACAGAAGATGAATATGGCATGCAAATCAAAGCGTTTCTTCAAGACGTAGAGTTAAGTTTTTCGTCAATAAATGGAATTATCCTGTCATCAGTTGTACCCCCAATCATTGCTACGCTTGAGCGAATGTGCGAAAAGTATTTTCATGAAAAGCCGATGATTGTTGGGCCGGGCGTTAAAACAGGATTAAATATTAAATACGATAACCCTCGCGAAGTAGGCGCAGATCGAATTGTCAATGCCGTCGCAGCCATTCATGAATACAGCAGTCCGTTAATCGTCGTAGACTTTGGTACGGCCAACACGTTTTGCTATATTAATGAAAAACAACAATACATGGGTGGAGCTATTGCGCCAGGCATCAACATCTCAACAGAAGCGCTTTATGCGCGTGCAGCTAAATTACCTCGTATTGAAATCGCGATGCCAGACCATGTAGTTGGAAAGAATACGATTTCGGCTATGCAAGCTGGCATTGTTTACGGATATGTCGGCCAAGTAGAAGGAATTGTAGCGAGAATAAAAAAAACAAGTAAAGAAAAGCCGATCGTTATTGCAACAGGAGGTATGGCTTCTTTAATTGCTAGTGAAACTACGATTATTGATTATGTAGATCCTTTGTTAACATTAAAAGGGTTGCATTTGATTTACAAACGCAATCAAGCGTAAAGAAAGGGACGATAAATGTGTCAGATTATTTAGTTCGCGGTCTCGGATTTAATGGGAGTGTCCGCGCATTTGCAGTAGATAGCACGAAGACAGTAGGAGAAGCGCAACGTCGCCATATGATGTGGCCGACAGCTTCGGCAGCTTTAGGACGAGCAATGACAGGCGGCGTTATGCTTGGAGCGATGCTAAAAGGTGAGGATAAAGTAACGATTAAGTTTGAAGGTGGCGGACCAGTTGGTGTTTTGTTAGTAGACAGCAATGCAAAAGGTGGCGTTCGTGGTTATGTTTCGAATCCCCAAACCCATTTTGATTTAAACCAACAAGGGAAATTAGATGTTAGCCGTGCTGTGGGTACAACGGGCATGATGTCAGTTGTGAAAGACTTAGGTATGCGTGATAACTTTACAGGGCAAACACCAATTGTTTCAGGAGAAATTGCAGAAGACTTCACATATTACTTTGCTACGTCTGAGCAAGTACCTTCGTCAGTTGGACTAGGTGTATTAGTAGACACAGACAACTCAATTTTGGCAGCAGGCGGATTTATCATTCAATTGATGCCAAATGTAGATGATGAAACAATCACACAAATCGAAGAACATCTTGCGGGAATTGAGCCTGTTTCACATATGATTCAACGCGGATTGTCGCCAGAACAAATTCTTGAAGCAGTACTTGGAGAAGGAAATGTCCAGATTCTTGATAAAATGCCGGTGAATTTTGAGTGTAATTGTTCTAAAGATCGTTTTGCAACAGCCATTTTAGGACTTGGAAAAAAAGAAATTCAAGACATGATCGATGAAGATGGCATGGCAGAAGCGCAATGTCATTTTTGCTTAGAGGCATATCATTATTCTAAAGAGGAACTAGAGTCCTTTATCAATGAGCTCCAGTTATAATAATCGGCGACCTGTGCCACCGGCAGGTACAGAAAAGCCTAAAAGACATTTAAAGACGAAACCGGTGTTGATTATCATTGGGGTATTAGTATTAGTTAATATGTTGTGGTTTATCGCTTGGTTGATTCCAACTGATACAGGCAAAGCGGAAAAAGTGGCTTCTGTCAGTGGAGAAGCAATTACACGACAAGAGTGGCTTGCTTCTATGGAAGAGCAACATGGCCGCGAAGCCTTGCTTGAGTTAGTTAACGAAAAAGTAATGGCGACAGCAGCTAAAGACTATGAAATCGAAGTAAGTGATAAAGAAATCGATTTAGAGTTGGCGTTATTACGCTCGTCACGCGACGGCACAGAATCAGTGTTATATGCAGCTGATGAGGTGCGTCAACGCGAAAGAGTAAAGGCACAATTAATTTTAGAAAAAGTATTAACGAAAGATATAGTTATTGAAGAAAACGAAATTAAAGCGTTTTACGATGACAATGAGTCACTTTACGATGTTAAAGATTCATACCGCACACACATAATTGTCTTGAATTCCACAGCAGAAGCAGAAGAAACTATTAAAGAGCTTGAAAAAGGTTCTTCGTTTGAAGCGACTGCTCGTGAACGTTCAATTGACAATGCTACAGGAAATCTTGGTGGCGACATTGGTTATATTACCAACGGCGAACCGGATGTAGATGCCAATATTGCAAAAGCGGTTACGAAAGTAGAAGTCGGCGGATGGTCTTCGCCATTGCCACTTGAGAACGGCAAAACAGCCGTTATTTCTGTAACAGAAAAAGTAGATGGCCAGACATTTTCGTATAAAGATGTAGCTGGACATATCAGCCGTGAACTGGCACTTGAGCAATTGCCGCAATCCGTCACTCCCGAAGCATTTTGGCAAGAGTTTGATGCTGAATGGTTTTACGGTGAATAATAGAAGTAGACGTTTCATTGCGAAACGTCTATTTTTTTATGAGTTCGCGCTATTTGACAAACTGCCTGCTGTATTGATAACATTAGCTTTATTAAAGTCGACAAATTTACTAGGGATTAGGAGTGTTGAAAATGGCGCGTATAGGAAATTCAATTACTGAATTGATCGGGCAAACACCAATTGTAAAGTTAAATCGGTTAACGGGTTCTGAAGATGCAGACGTGTATTTGAAATTGGAATACTTTAACCCAGGCAGCAGTGTAAAAGACAGAATTGCACTTGCTATGATTGAAGCGGCTGAAAAGTCTGGAGATTTAAAAGAAGGCGATACCATCATTGAACCAACAAGTGGCAACACAGGAATTGGTTTGGCGATGATTGCAGCAGCAAAAGGCTATAAATCTGTTTTGGTGATGCCAGAGACGATGAGTATGGAGCGCCGCACCTTGCTGCGGGCCTACGGAGCGGAATTGATTTTAACGCCAGGTCCAGATGGTATGAATGGTCCAAATGGCGCTATTAAAACAGCTGAAAAAAACGCAGCTGAAAATGGTTGGTACATGCCGCAACAGTTTAACAACGAAGCAAACCCAGAAGTGCATCGTTTGACGACCGGTCCAGAGATTATCGAAACAATGGGCGATCAATTAGATGCATTTATTTCAGGTATTGGTACAGGCGGAACTATCACAGGCGCTGGTCAAGCACTCAAGGAGAAGTATCCTGAAATCAGCATAGTGGCAGTGGAACCTACTGATTCACCAGTCTTATCCGGGGGCAAGCCGGGACCTCATAAAATCCAAGGAATTGGAGCAGGATTTGTACCTGAAGTATTAGATACTAAAATTTATGACGAGATCATTCAAGTAACGAATGATCAATCATACGAGACAGCTCGACGTGCAGCGCGCGAAGAAGGCATTCTCGGCGGGGTATCTTCAGGTGCTGCTATTTATGCGGCACTTCAAGTTGCTAAACGTTTAGGTAAAGGTAAAAAAGTGTTAGCGATTATTCCGTCTAATGGAGAACGTTACTTAAGCACACCCCTTTATCAATTTGATGAATCTAATTAAACGATTAAAAAGAGCAGGTATGTTTCCTGCTCTTTTTTTATGGAAACAAACAGTTCAAATAAGGTAAGATGAAGGCGCGCTTTAATTTGCTGAGAACAGTTACATATTTGAATGTTGGATGGTGAAATTCTATGAAAATTAATTTCGAAAATAAAACGCTTGTTATGGGCATATTAAACGTCACGCCAGATTCTTTTTCTGATGGAGGCCAATATAGTGGCTTAGAACATGCGCTGATTCATGCTGGGCAAATGATTGCAGACGGTGTCGACATCATTGACGTAGGTGGCGAATCCACGCGACCAGGTCATGTGCAAATTTCAGACGAAGAAGAAATTGAGCGAATCGTGCCTGTGATCAAGGCATTGCGACAACAATTTGAGATTTTGATTTCTGTTGATACCTATAAATCTCGTGTTGCTGAAGCGGCAATTGCAGCAGGGGCTCATATTATTAACGACATTTGGGGAGCTAAATACGATCCGGAAATTGCGAAAGTTGCTGTTAAATGGAACGTACCTATTATTTTGATGCATAACCGCAACAATGCATTCTACTCAAATTTCCGAGAAGATGTGATACAAGATCTTACCGAAAGTATAGAGCTCGCTCTTTCTGCTGGTGTTTCAAAACGAAACATTTGGCTCGACCCAGGTGTTGGATTTGTGAAGTCAGTAGAGCAAAACATTCAAGCAATCAGGTTGATTGAGCGAATGGTCGAATTGGGTTATCCGGTACTTCTCGGCAGCTCTAGAAAATCATTTATCGGTAAAATTTTAGATACCAAAGTAGATGAGCGGTTAGAAGGTTCTCTTGCAACAGTTTGCTATGGTGTCACACAAGGCTGCCATGTCGTACGCGTTCACGATGTGAAAGAAACAGTTCGCACAGTACGCATGCTGGATGCGTTAACAGGGAAACGCCCATATGAGGAGGAGAAATAATGGATTTTATTCACGTAAATGATATGGAGTTCTATGGTTACCATGGCGTATTCCCGGAAGAAACCAAACTGGGTCAGCGGTTTCGCTTAACCGTTTCCTTGGCAGTAGATTTACAGCAAGCTGGAGAAACAGATGCGCTTGAGCATACGGTACATTACGGAGAAGTTTACGAAGCTTGCCGTTCGATTGTCGAAGGCGAACCGAAAAAATTAGTAGAAGCGGTAGCAGAAAGTGTAGCAAGTCAAATTCTTGCCGGCTTCCCTCTAGTGCAAGGCATACGCGTGCAACTGATCAAACCAGACCCACCGATTCCAGGTCATTATAAATCTGTAGCCATCGACATAACGCGAGGGGAATTTTTATGAACAAAAGTTATTTATCGCTCGGTTCTAATATGGGCAATCGTTTTGAGATGCTAAAGCAAGCCGTCGCGCAGCTTGTCGTGTTTCCTGATATTGAAGTTACTCGCATCTCTTCTCTCTACGAAACAGACCCAGTGGGATATACAGAGCAAGAACCTTTCCTTAACATGGTCGTCCAATTGGAAACTGAGTTAACTGCACTAGACTTACTGGATGTTTGTCAGGAGATCGAACAAAATTTAAATCGAGAGCGGCTCATTCGATGGGGACCGAGAACAATTGATCTTGATATTTTATTGTACAACCAAGAGAACTTGAAAAATGACAGGTTGATTGTTCCGCATCCGCGAATGTGTGAACGAGCTTTTGTACTTGTGCCTTTACTCGAAATAAATCCGGAATTTAAAGTAGATAATCACTTTGAACGGGATGGCGTTCGTTTATGGAAATTGTATGACGGCATAGAAGCGTTTTTACAAGACGTGCAAAATGGATCCTGACATAATTTCTATCTTGAAAAATTGGTAGAACGCGAAGTTGCCACAAATTTGTGGCAGCTTTTTTATGTAGTATGGTAAGAAATTGTGTACAATAGAGAAATACATGAATGAGATTTAGTGTTAAACAGATAAAGGAGTGTAGGGCATGTCAGAAGAATTAAACGATCAACTAGTAGTTAGACGTCAAAAAATGCAGGCGTTTCGAGATAACGGAATGGATCCATTTGGTGGTCGTTTCGAACGGACTCACTTATCTCAAGAAATAATTGAGCAATACGGAGAGCTTTCTAAAGAAGAATTAGAAGAAACGCCACATGAAGTAATTATTGCCGGACGAGTGATGACAAAGCGCGGGAAAGGGAAAGCCGGCTTTGCGCATATTCAAGATTTAAAAGGGCAAATTCAAATATACGTTCGTAAAGATGCAATTGGCGATGAGGCTTATGAATTTTACAACACAGTTGACCTAGGAGATATTTTAGGGATTAAAGGGATTGTATTTAAAACAAATGTTGGCGAACTATCCATTAAAGTAAAAGAAGTGGAATTTCTTACTAAAGCATTGCGTCCGTTACCCGAAAAATTCCACGGCTTAAAAGATGTCGAGCAACGTTACCGTCAACGCTACTTAGACTTGTTGACAAGTGAAGGCAGTAAAGAGACGTTTATTCTACGTAGTCGTATTATCCAATCAATGCGGCGTTACTTAGACAATGCAGGTTTCTTGGAAGTTGAAACGCCGATGCTTCATTCAATTGCAGGAGGAGCAGCTGCAAAACCATTTATAACACACCACAATGCGCTAGATATGGAATTATATATTCGTATTGCAATCGAGCTTCACTTGAAGCGTTTAATTGTTGGGGGATTAGAAAAAGTTTATGAGATTGGCCGTGTTTTCCGTAATGAAGGAATTTCGACTCGTCATAACCCAGAATTTACGATGTTAGAGCTGTATGAAGCATATGCAGATTATAACGACATCATGGCGCTTACGGAAAACTTAGTAGCTCATATTGCACAAGAAGTGCTCGAGACTACTACAGTTCAATACGGAGAAGACCAAATTGACTTGGCTGTAGGCTGGAAACGACTACACATGGCTGATGCTGTTAAAGAATATACAGGCGTGGACTTTTGGAAACAAACGACTAAAGAAGAAGCCCAGGCTTTAGCGAAAGAACATCGTGTCGAAATTAGGCCTACAATGGAAGTAGGCCATATCTTAAACGAGTTTTTCGAGCAAAAAGTAGAAGAACAATTAGTTCAACCAACTTTTATTTACGGACATCCGGTTGAAATTTCACCTTTAGCTAAGAAGAATTCAGAAGATGACCGTTTTACTGATCGCTTTGAATTGTTTATTGTACGTCGTGAACATGCCAATGCGTTTACAGAGTTAAACGATCCTATTGATCAACGCCAGCGTTTTGAAGCGCAATTGATTGAGAAGTCAGAAGGAAATGACGAAGCGCATGAAATGGATGAAGACTTTATTGAGGCGCTTGAATACGGATTGCCTCCAACAGGTGGATTGGGAATTGGTATCGATCGATTGATTATGCTATTAACTAATTCTTCATCTATTAGAGACGTTTTATTATTCCCGCAAATGCGCCCGAAAGAATAAATAAATGAAGAGTAACACCGATTTAAAGGTCTTTGATCTTTAAATCGGTGTTTTTATAAATAGTACTTGTGTTGAAACTCGAATAGGGTTATACTACTCTTTGTCGCGTTTTTCATAATTAAAAGATGCGGAGAATAAAAAAGAAAAAAATTATTGACTTCTGTAAAAGAAGTTGGTAGTATTGAAAAGTCGCCATTACATAAAGTGACAAACGAGCTGAACCTTGAAAACTGAACAGCAAAACGTCAACAAACATGCAACGGTCGCGCAAAACGGCCCGCGCACAACTTACTGATCAGCTTTTATGCAGATCAAGCTATCTTCGGATGGTGCCAGCAACAACTAGAGCAGTCAAAT
>JBBSRA010000051.1:0-14385 GCA_038243515.1 Caryophanales bacterium | reverse complement strand
TGTGCGGCTGAAACCATGTCGCTTCGCCAGCGCGCCTTATGCTTGTCGGAGCTGAGCGGCCATCTCCGCTTTTCTATTGATCGCTAAAAAGTTTTCCTTTTGTGCCGTAATCGGTTTTCTTCATGTCTTCAATAAAGACGGTTACGTTTTCAATGGGTGCGCCTGTTGTTTCAGAAACAGCTTCAGATACTTTTTCGACAAGTGCACGTTTTTGATCTTCTGTGCGCCCTTCGAGCATTTTTATAGTGACGTATGGCATAATAGATGCAGCTCCTTTTCTTAAGAATAGTATCATCATAGCAGAACGGAGGATTCAGACAATGGCGAACGGAGAAAAACCAAAACAAAAAGTAGGATTTACCATTATAAAAAATGATCCAACGGGCGGTCATAAAGGATACGGCATCGGGTCGTTATCTTTGGAAAACGTATCTCCACTATTTATTGACGTGAAAGAAGAAGAAGCATTTATTGATATTGGGGCGATGCACGCGCGCAGCGAAGTTGAACGGGGCATCAAATTTACTACGAACGCGGAAGATTCTGCAGGCGGCAAGGATTATTGGCTCGTATGGATTACTATTGATTTTAATCCAGTAGGCCCTTATTACGCAGGCGTTGCAGCGTGTGAAATGGTCATCAATCGTGAAAAACGGAGAGGTTACAAGATTTTAGCTGATCACGTCAACCGCATGGACAAATCGATGAAACGCAAAATTCTTGTCGATCATATGGACGAGCCATCGAAGCGTCTGTTAGCTGAGTATTTAGAGACCCACAACTCCGAGATGTGGAATAATAGCTCAGAACAACTGCATGCAGATTTGGGTAAATGATAAATAAATGTGTTTATTTAATAAAAATAGCCTTATGAACAGAATGTGACATTTCAATTTGCTTCCAGCAGATAGTTGAAGTTGTGTATAAAAGGCAGTACACTGTAACTACAGCTTTTCAATAGAAAGCTAGGACACCTGATAGCGAGCGAGTGCCATGAGCCATTGCGATAAAACCCAAGCCCAATGCCTCATGTCTCTTGCTCTGCACCGTCAGGATTTAAAAGGTTTTCTGTGAAGGGAAAAAATTCCCTGTACAGAAAACCTTTTTATTTTACTAGATAAAAGGGATGAAAAAAATATTGCACTTTTAGCGAAAACACTTATACTTTTTTAAGTGGATTTTATTCATATTAAAAGGAGTTTGATACGAGATGGCAGGATTTTGGTATACAGAAAAACAAACAGAGAATTTCGGGATCACGATGAAAATCAATAAAACCCTTCATACAGAACAAACAGAATTTCAATATCTTGAAATGGCAGAAACAGCAGAATGGGGCAATATGTTGTTTTTAGACGGCATGGTTATGACTTCAGAAAAAGACGAATTTGTCTATCATGAAATGGTAGCGCACGTGCCATTGTTCACGCATCCAAACCCAAGAAACGTATTAGTTGTTGGTGGGGGAGACGGCGGCGTCATCCGTGAAATCTTAAAACACCCATCTGTTAAAAAAGCAACACTTGTTGATATTGACGGCAAAGTGATCGAGTACTCGAAAAAATTCTTACCTAGCATTGCGTCAGGCTTGGAAGACTCGCGAGTAGAAGTCATCGTTGGAGACGGATTTATGCACATTGCAGAATCTGAAAACGAATTTGATGTCATTATGGTGGATTCAACAGAACCTGTTGGACCCGCTGTAAACTTGTTCTCAAAAGGCTTTTATGCAGGGATTTCGAAGGCATTAAAAGAAGACGGCATTTTTGTGGCACAATCAGATAACCCATGGTTTAAAGCAGACTTGATCAAACAAGTTCAAAGCGATGTTCAAGAAATTTTCCCCATTACCAAACTTTATTTGGCGAATATCCCAACGTACCCGAGCGGTTTATGGGCATTCACAATTGGCTCGAAAAAATACAATCCGTTGGAAGTTCCAGCTGAACGGTTCCATGAAATCGATACAAAATACTACACACCTGAGCTGCACAATGCTGCATTTGTGTTGCCAAAATTCGTGAAAGAGTTAACAGGAGAGTAAAACATGAGATTCGACGAAACGTATTCAGGAAAAGTATTCATTAAAAGCCATCCGAATTACGAGGAATCAAAAGCCGTTCTCTACGGCATGCCAATGGACTGGACCGTTAGTTACCGTCCGGGATCTCGTTTTGGTCCAAATAAAATTCGTGAAGTATCGATTGGACTGGAAGAGTACAGCCCCTATCTTGACCGCGAACTAGGAGACGTCAAGTTTTTTGATGCGGGTGATATTCCATTGCCATTCGGCAATCCCGAAAAAAGCTTAGCAGAAATTGAAACTTACGTGCACACGCTTTTAGCTGACGAAAAAATCCCAATGGGTATGGGTGGCGAGCATTTGGTATCATTGCCAGTCATGAAAGCAGTCGCCAGCAAATACGACGACTTGGCGATTATTCATTTTGATGCGCACACCGACCTTCGCGAAAACTACGAAGGTGAAGAATATTCGCATTCAACACCCATCCGTAAAATTGCGGACCGCATCGGACCAAAAAATGTTTATTCATTTGGCATTCGTTCAGGAATGAAAGAAGAATTCGATTGGGCAAAAGAAAACGGCATGCACATTTCGAAATTTGAAGTGCTGGAGCCTTTAAAAGAAGTACTGCCAACACTAGAAGGACGCAATGTCTATGTCACAATTGACATGGACGTATTAGATCCAGCGCACGCACCGGGTACCGGAACAGTCGACGCGGGTGGCATCACGTCTCGCGAATTGCTAGCATCGATCCACGCCATCGCAGCATCAAGTGTGAACGTCGTCGGCTTTGACCTCGTAGAATTAGCGCCCGTGTACGACCATTCCGACCAAACCGCCAACACAGCAAGCAAACTAATGCGCGAAATGATTTTGGGCTGGGTGAAGTAGGAAAAGCGGAAGCTGCCGTTAAGTCCCGACAAGCATAAGGCGCGCAGGCGAAGCGGCATGTTTTCAGCCGCACAGCCAGCGTGACTTATGACTCGAGGGACTGGCAGCTGGAGTCTAGACAAAGAAAAGCGGAAGCTGCCGTTAAGTCCCGACAAGCGGAAGCGCACGTGTAGCTCTGCCGGGCATAAAACAGATTGGTGAAGCGGCGTTTTACTACTCACATAAGCACACCAAAAAGCGGTCTGGAATTTTCCAGACTGCTTTTTGTTATAGTCACAAGCGTCGAAATTAGAACCTTTCATCTAAAAACAGTAAGATAAAAGAAACGAACTAAGTAAAAGAGGTGCTCATAATGGAATTGTATAAATGGACGGGTCAACAAGATAGAGCGGAAAAGCTAGTGAACGAACTATCCAACGCGCAGCTAACTTATTTAAAGAACGATGAAGAAGCGGTCGTGCTTTACGAAACAGCAAGCGGTCCAGGATTAAAAGAATTTGAAGCTTACAGAGTGCTGAATGCTGTAGGCGATCTAGCTGATGGGCATTACGCAGTGTTCAACAACATTCCAGTGACAGACGAAGGCCGCGAACTTTTTGAATCGCGTTTCCAAAATAGAGCTGGAATGGTAGAAAATGAACCTGGCTTTGCAGCCATTCGTGTATTGCGTCCGCTCGATTCGGACACCTATACCATTTTGACCGTATGGAAAGACCAACAATCATTTAAAGATTGGCAAGAGTCACAAGCGTATGGTCATGCACATGCGAAACGTGGCACAAAAGAAGGCATCGACAAACGTCCAAATATTTTCCCGCGACCTTCTTTTGTCACAACTTATACGAAGTAACATCAACCCAAAACAGCCGGAAGAGAAAAATTCTCTTCCGGCTGTTTTAAGTTTTAAAACTAGTGAATTCGTGCGAAATTTGGGATGCTACGTTTACCAAATCCCAATAAGAGATATAGATAAAGAAAGCGATCAAACAGAGAGGAAAGTGGCTTATGAATGAGTTTGATGAGGTATTTATTCAAATACTAATACTATTGGCCATTGCGATAACAGTCGTCGGCATCGCAAAAAAAATCAAACAGCCAGATACCATCGCGCTGGTTTTGGTAGGTCTTTTACTTGGGACTACTAGCTTACCATTTCCTTTTATTGATCATGCGGAAGAATTTATTACCCAGTCGGAAGTTTTTCAAGTTATTATTATTTCTTTATTTTTACCCATACTGCTTGGTGATGCTACGTTAAAGCTTCCGTTTCATCATTTATATAAGCGTAAGGAAACCATCATCGGGCTTGCCTTAGGCGGAACTTTTCTATCGTTTATTTTGATCGGATTTGCTACGCATTTCTTGATTGGCTTGCCACTAGCCGTGGCGTTTACGTTTGCCGCGTTAATGAGTGCTACTGATCCCATTAGTGTCTTGTCGATTTTTAAATCAGCTGGCGTTTCGGAAAAAATTTCAACAATTATGGAAGGTGAATCCCTTTTTAATGACGGAATCGCCATCGTTCTTTTTCAAATATCTTCCGTTTATTTATTAACCTATATTGATATGGGATGGGCAGGTTTAGGAAGCGGCGTTTTATTGTTTCTTCGTTTTGCAGTAGGAGGCATTTTAGTTGGAGTTATTCTCGGCTTTCTTTTTTCACAAGTTATTCGTTTTTATGACGATTATCCTTTTGAAATCGCCATTTCTGCTTTATTGTTTTTTGGTAGTTACTTTATCGCTGAACATTTACATGTTTCAGGCATCATTGCTGTCGTGGCAGGTGGCTTTGTTTTTAATGATTATGGTGGCAGGATTGGGATGTCCGAAACGACAAAAAGTAACATCAATTCGTTTTGGGATGTTATTACCTTGATCGCAAATTCACTCATTTTTTTAATTATTGGACTCGAAATACGCAATATTGATTTTAATGGTCAATGGATGATTATTTTATTGGCCATTGTGATTGTTCTTGGTGCACGAGCCGTTGCTCTTTTCTTCAGTACCATGCCCGCCAAAGAGTTGAATCGCAAAGAACGGATTCTACTAAATTGGGGCGGATTAAAAGGTAGTTTATCGATTGCCTTAGCTTTAAGTCTCCCGACAAGTTTCGAAGGACGTGAAACGATTCTATTGCTGACGTTCGCCGTTGTTTTGTTTTCGTTAGTAATTCAAGGCTTAACCATCAAACCGCTAATTAAAAAATTAGGCCTTCAAGAAAAATAAAAAATAGAGTAAAGTCGAGCCGATCCTGAAAATAATGGGGTCGGTTTTGTTATGAAAGGGGCGAAAGTTTGAACTTACCGCCTAAAGATTAAAAGAACTGGTGCAAACAATGGGCGTCGTATTGAAAAAACCAAGTGAATCGGGCTATAATGAGAAGGTTATTATTTGACGGGGAGGCGGAAAGACATGCAAAAGACAGTAATAATAAAACTGACGACGACGATCCGCCAGCCGGATGCAGAAGACCAAGTGATGAGATTAGAATCTAGTGGCACGTTGACGGAGAAAAACCAACTGCGCTATCTTCAATATGCAGAGCAGCAGGATGATCTTCAGATTCGAACGACGGTCAAACTTCAAGAAGATGAAGCGGTGATTATGAGAAGTGGGGGCTTGCAGATGCGGCTACCTTTTTTATTACATAAAGAACAAACGGGCAATCTAACAAACGAACAAGGGTCATTTATGTTGACGACAAAAGCGCACGAGCTGTTCGTTAGCGATACGCGATTTATGGTCCGATACGATCTCTCGCTGGGCGCGGATTATGCTGGCGAATACGAAATGGAAATACAGTTTATGGAGGCTAAATGATGAACGCAGTAGAAAAAGTGCAACACTCGATCAAAACAGCATTTGCAGAAGCAATTGAAAAAGCAGAGTTAACAACAGAAACCGTTGAAGTGCAATTAGAATCGCCTAGAGACAAAACAAATGGGGATTACGCGACTAATATTGCGATGCAATTAACGCGGTTGGCTAAAAAAGCACCTCGTGCAATTGCAGAAGCAATTGTAGCGAACTTGGATAAAGATGCAGCAAACATTGAAACCGTAGAAATCGCAGGACCCGGATTTATCAACATCACGATCAAAAAAGATTATTTACAAACCGTTATCAAAACAGTACTCGAACAACAAGCTGACTATGGTCGTTCAACTGCAGGCGCTGGCGAACGCATTCAAGTAGAGTTTGTATCGGCTAACCCCACTGGTGACTTGCACTTAGGTCACGCTCGTGGATCTTCAGTCGGTGATTCACTATGTAACGTATTAGATGTTGCAGGATATGATGTGTCACGTGAATATTACATCAATGATGCTGGCAATCAAATTAATAATTTGGCGTTGTCGATTGAAGCACGTTATTTTGAAGCGCTTGGTAAAGGCAATAGCATGCCAGAAAATGGCTATCGCGGACAAGACATTAAAGACATCGCGCAAGCATTAGTGCAAGAGCATGGTGACAAGTTTATCGATATGACACACGAAGAGCGTTTTGAAGCGTTTCGTCAACACGGCTTGAAAGTCGAATTGGCTAAACTGCAACAAGATCTAGCAGACTTCCGTGTTGAATTTGATGAGTGGTACCCAGAATCAGCTCTTTATAAAAATGGCAAAATTGACGAAGCATTGGCTAAACTGCGCACAAATGGTCACGTATTCGAAGAAGACGGTGCAACTTGGTTCCGGTCAACGACATTCGGTGACGACAAAGACCGTGTATTAATTAAAAACGATGGCACGTATACGTATTTAATGCCGGATATTGCGTATCATGAAGATAAATTGCAACGTGGATTTAGCAAGCTGATTAACGTATGGGGTGCTGATCATCACGGTTATATTCTACGTATGAAAGCAGCAATTGAAGCGCTCGGCTATGATCGCGATACGCTTGAAGTTAGCGTTATTCAAATGGTGCAATTGTATAAAGATGGCAAAAAAATGAAAATGAGTAAACGTACCGGTAAAGCTGTAACAATGCGTGAACTAGTAGAATTAGTTGGGTTGGATGCTGTGCGTTATTTCTTCGCGATGCGTTCAGGTGACTCACATATGGATTTTGATTTGGACTTGGCCGTTTCACAGTCAAACGAAAATCCAGTGTATTACTCGCAATACGCACATGCTCGTATTAGTTCCATTTTACGTCAAGCAGAAGAACAAGGCTTGTTGGCATCAGAAGAGCACTTGAATTTATTGACTTCTGAAAAAGAAATTGATGTCTTGAAAAAAATTGGAGATTTCCCACAAGTAATCGCAGATGCAGCCAAACAACGTGCGCCTCATCGCGTTACTACTTACATTCAAGATTTGGCATCACATTTTCATAGCTTCTATAATGCCAATAAAGTATTGGATGCGACCAATGTGGAAATGACAAGTGCGCGTTTAGCATTGATCACAGCTGTGAAAACAACTTTAGCCAATGCATTGAAAACAGTGGGCGTCGAAGCTCCTGAAAAAATGTGAGCGAAAACAGATCATTTGCGTGTATAATGAAACCAAGAAACAGAACTTAATAGCGATTCATAAAGGTGCTTATGTCTAAGAACATGAGTTAAAAGGGAAGCCGGTTATACTCCGGCGCGGTCCCGCCACTGTATGTGAGAGGAACTGTAAACGCCACTGAAGCAACGCTTTGGGAAGGTGCAGAAACCAACGACCACAAGCCAGGAGACCTGCCTTTATGACAACTACCCCATATGCCTGCGAGGAAAGGCTGGATGCGCATGCTCGTTTATGGCGTCCTTTTAATCCCCCGCAGAATGTTGCGGAGGATTTTTTTCTTATTCTGATAACAAGAACAATTGAACGCATTTGCTATTACACAAAAAAACTACAACTAAAGGGGATTATATTTATGAAAAAGTTTTGGAAGTTTGGCGCAACAGCAGGATTAGCTGCAGTTTTACTGGCAGGGTGTGGAGAAACAGTAACACCTGAAAAGGATGTTAAAACACCAGCAGAACCACCGACAGAAGTAGCAGAAGTTGAATTTCCAGTAACATTAGTGGATGCAGTTGGCGATGAAATTATCATTGAAGAAGAACCTGAAGCAATCGTTTCAATGATTCCATCGAATACAGAAATTGCTTACGAACTCGGATTAGATGAGAAAATTGTAGGGGTATCGGATTTTGACAATTATCCAGAAGAAACAGCAGACGTTGAAAAAATTGGTGGGCAAGAATTTAATGTGGAAAAAATTATTAGCCTTCAACCAGACTTAGTACTCGCACATGAATCAGGACTTGGTGTGGGCGATGCTGGGTTGCAACAGTTGCGTGATGCAGGTCTTGAAGTATTTGTTGTTCAAAACGCAGTGAGCTTTGATGAAGTATATGATACGATTTCAACTATCGCACAAGCGACAGGTGCAATGGAAGAAGCAGAAAAAATTGTATCTGAAATGGAAGTACAAGTAGCTGAAATTGAAAAACTAGCAGCAACGATTGAAGAACCAAAAACTGTCTTTTTGGAAGTCGGCAGCCAGCCAGACATCTTCACGACAGGAAGCGGCACATTCATGGATGAAATGCTATCAATAATCAATGCAGAAAACGTAGCCGGCGATTTAGAAGGCTGGATCAGCATGGATCCAGAAGCAATCGTTGCAGCTAATCCAGACGTGATCATCACGACTGAAGGCGGGTATGTTGAAGATCCAGTAGGTCAAATTAAAACACGTGGCGGCTTTGCAGAAGTAACAGCTGTTAAAGAAGATGCTATCTATAGTTTGGACTCGGATATGCTCACTCGTTCAGGCCCGCGATTAACAGCAGGATTAATGGAAATGGCGCAGGCGGTTTACCCTGATGTATTCAATGAGTAAAAATATAATAGCTTATGGCGTTTCTCTATTAATTTTAGTAGGAACGATTTTACTAGGAGTAACGGTTGGAACGGTATCCATATCACCATCTGTATTGTGGAATCCTTCGTCAGATGAAGCAGCAGCCAATATTTTATGGAATATCCGCATGCCTCGTGTGATTTTGGCAGGACTTGTTGGAGCGGCTCTGGCGATTGCTGGCGCTGCATTCCAAGGGCTTTTAAAAAATCCTTTGGCCGACCCTTACACCCTGGGAGTGTCTTCCGGTGCCTCAGTCGGCGCTGTGATGACGCTCTTTTTTGGTATTTCCATCCCGTTTTTAGGCCCATTTACGCTACCAGTCATGAGCATGATTGGTGCGTTATTGACTATGTTTGCGGTGATGAGCTTCGCAAAATTGGTAGATCGTTCGATGAAAATGGAAACGGTCATTTTGACAGGAATTATTTTTAGTTCATTTCTGGGTTCTATTATTTCCTTGATGATTGCCTTAACCGGAGAAGAGTTGCGCCAAATCATTGGCTGGTTACTCGGCAGTGTGTCGATGCGCGGTTGGCCGTATGTGCGGATGGCGTTGCCATTTGTACTAATTGGTTCGTTCATCTTATGGCTCAAGCGTCGTGAATTGAATGCTATGTTGTTTGGGGAAGAACGTGCACAGCATCTTGGTGTAGATGTGAAGAAAAGTAAACTGACTGTGTTAATTGGCGGATCAGTTTTAACAGGAGCAGCGGTTTCAGTTTCTGGAACTATCGGATTTGTTGGCTTGGTAGTGCCTCATATGACTCGTTTATTGTGGGGATCAGATCATCGTCATGTGTTACCTTTGTCTTTTATTAACGGAGCGGCACTGTTAATCGTTTGTGATTTAGTGTCGAGAACCATCATTTCACCGACAGAATTACCTATTGGCGTTATTACTGCGTTTATTGGAGCACCAGTATTTGCTTTTATCTTTTTCCGTCAACGCAAAGGAGTGGCTTGAGTATGCTTGAAGTAATTGGACTAACAGGTGGCTATGGCGATAAAAAAATCGTTAAAGACGTATCATTTACAGTGAATAAAGGCTCAATACTTGGAATTTTAGGACCAAACGGTAGTGGGAAATCCACACTAATGAAACTAATTAGTGGCGTATTGCCAGCGGAAAGTGGGGAAGTTCAGATCGAAGGTAGTTCGATTTCGACTTTTCCGCCAAAACAACTTGCAAGAAAAATGGCGGTATTGCCACAACTTCATACTCATTCTTTTGCTCATACCGTTCGGGAAACCGTGTCACTTGGCCGTTATCCGCATCAAGAAGGCTGGTTTTCTTCTTGGTCAGCAGAAGATGAACGTGCTGTTTTAGAGGCCATGAGCTTAATGGATATTCGCCATTACGAAAAAACGCAAATTGACCGAATGTCCGGTGGCGAACAGCAACGTGTTTTTGTAGCACAAGCATTAGCGCAAGACGCAGGAATTTTATTGTTAGATGAACCAACCAACCATTTGGACATTAATCATCAGAAAGAATTGCTCGATACAATAAAAAAACAAGCTATAGAAAAAGAGTTAACCATTGTTTCGATTTTTCACGATATTAATTTGGCGTCTATGTATTGTGATCAATTGTTGCTCTTAGACAAAGGATCTGTAGTCCGAATTGGCGAACCGCATGAAGTTGTTCGGGAAAAAGATATAAGAAGCGTCTACAAAACCCGAATTAGCAATCATCCCCATCCGGAATTACCAAAGCCACAAATTACGTTATTGCCAGGCGTTAAAAATAAAATAGCAACTCACCAAATTTGTGCAGAAGACTTTGAAATTTCTAACGGAATGGTGTTATATCGGAGCCCAACACCATTAAAAACAGTTTCTTCTGCTGTTGTGAATGCAGGTTCAGGATGGTTTCGTAATTTCATGAACCGTCATGTAGATGCGTCTTATAATGTAGACGACAGTGTCCAAGAAATGACTGATTTTATTGAAAAAAGTGGTTTAAAAACGACGGATACGGTAGGGATGATGACAGCCGTTCAAACACAAGATGCTATCGTCAAAGAGTACGAAAGTCTTTTTGGATCGGTCGTTATTGCCGTAACAGCAGGAGTTGGTAACGGAGTGGACGTTTCAAAAGCGGTAGAACGTTCAGTGCGTGTCGGTACAATTAATACGTGGATTTTGGTTAACGGGGTATTGTCAAATGAAGCATTTATTCAAGCGATGATCACAGCAACTGAAGCCAAAACAAAAGCACTTCAAGTTCGAGAAGTTCGAGATCCCTTAACGGGAACGATTGCAACAGGTACTTCTACGGATAGCTGCTTAGTTGCAGCCACGCAACAAGGTGAGAGTTTGCCATATGCAGGTCCAATTACAGAACTTGGGAAATTAATTGGCGTGGGTGTTTTTGAATGTACCATTAAAGCGCTCGAGTTATACGAATTAGCGAAAGCGAAAAATTTATGATGGCGCATATTGTAGCCATTGCTTTAGGAGTAATCATCGACCGCATTGTAGGCGACCCACCCAATTGGCCGCATCCAGTGCGCTGGATCGGTACCGCCATAAAAAAATTAACCAATCGCTGGAATCGCGGAACTAACACTTTTCAAAATGGATTTGTACTTCTTGGCACAATAGTGACGGTAGTTTTTATACTAGTTTACGGCATTGTCTTTTTAGCTTATTCCATCAACCCGATAATCGGTATTGCTGTAGAAGCGTTGCTAATCGCTTCAGGACTTGCACAAAAAAGCTTGAAAGACGCAGCGATGGATGTTTATGACCCGCTAGTAAACAACGATTTCGAACAAGCACGTGAGAAATTATCATGGATTGTTGGAAGAGATACAGATAATTTGAGTGAAAGTGAAATTACGCGTGGCGTAGTGGAAACAGTATCTGAAAATACGAGTGATGGAGTGACCGCACCATTATTTTGGGCATTTTTACTAGGTGCACCAGGTTTATGGCTATACAAAGCTGTTAACACGCTCGATTCCATGGTCGGTTACAAAACTAAGGAGTTCAAGAAGTTTGGATTTGCTTCAGCAAAAGCAGACGATGTTTTAAATTTTATTCCCAGTCGTATAACCGGCTTTTTACTAATCCTACTAACAAACAGTCACCAAAACCTATCCTTAAGTCAGCGCCTTCGAATTTGGCTGCAAGATGCACCCAAACATCCAAGTCCCAATAGCGGCTGGTTAGAAGCGGCAACGGCTGTGCAATTAGGCGTTAGACTAGGTGGAGTAAATCGTTACCGAGGTGTTGAGTCGCATCGTGCATTTATGGGAACACCGGTTTATCAACTAGAAGCGAGCCATATTAAAGAAACTGTCAAACATATGCAAATAGTGACAATTGGATTTTCTCTCTTATTTGCTTTAGGAGGAATTTTACTTGGAATTGCCTAACCACGGAGCCAATCCACTGCGTTTATATAAACAACTGAAAATCACTCCACCCCAACAGGTGTTAGATTTTAGCGAAAATGTTCATCCATTCGGTCCACCAACATTTCTTTTGAAAAAATGGTCAGAAATGTTGCCGTTAATTGGTTCTTATCCTGACCCAGACGGTGAACCGTTTCGTACGGCTGCTGCTGAATTTCATGGTGTAAAAGTAGCGCAAGTAGCTACAGCAAACGGTGCTGCTGAAGTGTTTACTTGGTTGGCCAGAAGATACTGCAACCAAAAAGTCGCACTGATTGAACCGGCATTTTCTGAATACCGTCAAACGCTAGAAGCAGAAAATGTTCAAATAGAGGAAATTCAATTGCATGCAGCAAACGATTGGATATTAACAAAAGAACATGTTGCAAATGCCATTCAAGACTGTGCGGCGATTTACATATGCAATCCGCACAACCCAACAGGTGTGTTAGTAAATATAAACATGCTTCAACTTATTGCGGAAATGTGTTTAAAGCAAGATTGCGAACTAGTGCTAGATGAAGCATTTATCGATTTTATTGGTGAAGAAGCTTCGTTCATTCCATTTTTGAACGATTTCCCCAATACCATTATTGTGCGATCAATGACCAAAATGTATGCTATTCCGGGATTGCGTCTTGGTTATGTTGTTAGTCAAGCCCAAACGATTCAACAGTTAAAGCAAGGTGCAGCACATTGGAACGTCAATGCATTGTCGGCTGCAATTGGCGCGGATTGTTTAAAGCAAACGGATTATCGTGATAACGTAATTGCAGCTGCAACAATGGAACGCGTGAAAATGCAACAGTTTTTAACATCATACGGGTGCAAGACAACAAATTCGGCAGTAAATTTCTTATCATTTCAACTACCAGAATCAAAAAATGCTAACTTATTTTTAACAGATCTTTTGAAGGCGGGGATTGTTTTGCGTCATACGGAAACGTTCCGTGGCATGAATGGAAAGTGGTTTCGAATTGGTATGAAGTCTGCACAGAACATGGGAAAACTGCGGGAGGCGATTGCCGAATGGTTCGAGGTCAACTGATTTTCATCAGCGGGGGAGTTCGCAGTGGTAAAAGTGCTTATGCAGAATCGATTGTCCGCAATTTTTGCAACACCCGCAAAGTTTATTTAGCTAGCGGTCAAGTATATGATGAAGAAATGAGAGAACGCATCGAACGTCATCGTGTGGACCGGCTTCAAGACAACTGGCTAACAATCGAACAAGCATATGAGCTGGAGAACGTGACAGAAATATTGCAACCGCGTGACTTAGTGTTGTGGGATTGTGTAACAACTTGGCTGGCTAATGAATTATACAAAGGGTGGGAAACAGGTGAAATGTGTTCTGAAATTGAAGGCTGCATGGAAGCCAAGTGGACCAAGTTGCAAGAAACCCTTATCAAAATGCTAGACACTGTAGATTTATTGACCATCGTTTCAAATGAAGTGCTAGATGACTTTGTGCGTGATGAGCATTATCAAGCTTGGCTTGGGCGCATCCATATTTGGCTCGTGCAACAAGCCGATCAAGCTATCGAAATGGAAAATGGGTTGGCATTTAAAAGGAAGTGAAAACATGCGCGGAATAATGATTCAAGGAACTGCTTCAGATGTCGGAAAAAGTATGATTTGTGTCGCTCTGTGCCGTATACTTTCTGATCAAAAAATAAAAGTGGCTCCTTTTAAATCACAAAACATGTCGAATAACTCTTATGTGACGGTTTGGGGCGAGGAAATTGGTCGCTCTCAAGGTGTCCAAGCAGAAGCAGCTCGCACTATAGCAACTGTCGACATGAACCCGATCTTGTTGAAACCCGAGAGTGGTATGAAATCACAAGTGATTTTATTTGGCAAAAAAATCGAAACCATGGATGGCATGGACTACCGCGCTCGATTTTACGAAAAAGGTCTCCAAGCAATCGATCATGCATTAGCCAATTTAGCAAAAAATTTTACTTATATCGTCATTGAAGGTGCAGGCAGTCCAACCGAAATGAATTTGAACGACCGCGAGCTAGTGAATATGACGGTTGCCAAACGAGCAGACGTTCCTGTAATACTTGTGGCTGACATCGAGCGTGGCGGTGTATTTGCATCGATTGTCGGCACGCTTGCGTTGATACCGGAAAAAGAACGAGTAAAGGGCTTGATCATCAACAAATTCAGAGGAGACGTCAAGCTTTTTGAAGA
>JBBSRA010000050.1:0-14662 GCA_038243515.1 Caryophanales bacterium | reverse complement strand
CAAAGGAGCAAGCTCCAATGGTTCCGCTCGACTTGCATGTATTAGGCACGCCGCCAGCGTTCGTCCTGAGCCAGGATCAAACTCTCCATTATAGAGAACATTTGACTGCTCTAGTTGTTGCTGGCACCATCCGAAAATGGCTTGATCTGCATAAAAGCTGATCAGTAAGTTGTGCGCGGGCCGTTTTGCGCGACCGTTGCATGTTTGTTGACGTTTTGCTGTTCAGTTTTCAAGGTTCAAGTTGTTTTAAGTTGTTGCGTCGTTCTTTACGACTCCTATGATACTAAAGCATAAACTTCAGACTGTCAACACTTTTGGTAAATGAAATTATATTTATAAAACATTTATTGTTGAACTTGCTCTTCCTTCTATACAAGAGTTTAAAAAAGAAGTCGATTAACAACCTTAAGAAAGCCATTTTTCATCAACTTCTTTTTCGACTCTATCTATACAATACTATTCTTCTTTATCATTAATTATATGCAAAACATAATAAATCAGAATACTTTCCATTTTCTAGAAGCAAAAAACTTTCTAATATGTGGTTTTTTCTTCTATTAAAGCTCTCGCCGACCTTCCAATGCTTTAGACAACGTAACTTCATCTGCATATTCTAAATCTCCGCCTACTGGTAACCCATGGGCAATTCGAGTGGTTTTGATTCCCGAAGGTCTGACAAGACGAGAAATATACATCGCTGTAGCTTCTCCTTCGATTGTTGGGTTGGTAGCTAAAATCAATTCTTCTACTTCTTCATCTTGGAGACGCTTTAATAGAGACGGAACGTTAATGTCTTCAGGGCCAATTCCATCCATTGGAGAAATCGCTCCTTGCAAAACATGATACAAGCCTTTGTAATCACGCATCTTTTCCATCGCAATAACATCTTTTGGATCTTGAACTACACAAATCGTCGTACGATCACGTTGTTGATCTTGACATATGTAACAAGGATCCACATCGGTAATATGACCGCATATAGAACAGAAGCTTAAATTCCGTTTAGCATCCACTAGCGCTTTAGCAAAATCAAGCACTGTATCTTCTTTCATTCCAAGTACAAAAAACGCCAGACGGGCTGCTGTTTTCGGCCCGATCCCTGGCAGTTTCATAAAACTCTCCATTAATTTCGAAATAGGTTCTGGATAATGCATAGTTATTGCCTCCTAGAACATTCCTGGCATGTTCAAGCCCTTCGTGAATTTCCCCATTGTGGAATTCGCGTGATCGTCCGCTTTTTTAAACGCATCGTTTGTCGCTACAACTAAAAGATCTTGTAACATTTCAACATCTTCAGGATCTACAACTGTTGGATCAAGAACGATATCCAATACTTCTTTATGTCCGGATACAGTAACTTTAACCATGCCACCGCCTGCTGCTCCTTCGAATTTCAATGTCCCTAACTCTTCTTGAGCCACTGCCATCTCTTTTTGCATTTTTTGCATTTGCTTCATCATGCCTTGCATATTTCCTCCACCGCGCATAATTAGTTCCTCCTTAGAATTTTCATTTTAATCGTCATGAACTTCGACAAAGTCTTTTCCGAAAAGACGCTCAGCTTCTGAAACGAACGGATCTTCTTCCGCTACTGCTCCTTCACCCGAAAACGGATTTTCTTCTTCAGCCTCTGACTGTTTTTCTTCAGTACCCGACTTCAATCCGCTCTTTTTAATAAATTCTTCACGGATTTTCAGCCAACTAGCATCTGGTACAAAAACCGGTGTATATGCTTTGCCTGCGTATTGCTCCAGCAATTGGCTAAACGTCGCAGCAAAGGTCTGATTTTCAGAAGCCATCTGGCAATGAATATCATACTTGAATTTTAACACAAATGCATCTGCTGATGCCGCTACTGGCTCTGCATCATTCAATAAAGCCGAATGCGACCGCTGCAATTGATCCATTACAGTTGCCCAATTGGTTTTAATTGCTTGAATATCAACTTTCGTTGCATGCTTTAAGACATCTTGAATGCGTCCTGTTGGTATTTTAAAATTGCTTTGTACGCGCTGACGTTTTTTTTGCTCAGCAGGCGTTACCTGTACGCTACCGCCTGCTCCATTTTTAACTTGTTGTTGCAATTCATGCACTAAGTTTTCCAACTGAATCACTTTTGCTTCTAGTTCGGGTGATACAGCCGAGGCTGTACTTTGAACTGGCACGTCTGCTTGCGCCATTTTTAGCAAAGCCGTTTCCATATAAATTTTTGTGTGGTTTGAAAAACGCATTTCTTGCTGAGTTTTTGATAAAATATCAATCCAATTATAAAGCGTTGTTGGTTCGAATCGATTAGCTAGCTCTTCGAATCGGGGTTCGTGCGTTACCAACTCCAACATATCGTGAAGGTCGGGAGCTGTTTGAATCAATAGCAAGTCCCGGTAGAAGGTAATAAAGTCTTCAACCAAACGCACAGGATCTTTGCCATCACGCACTAGTTGTTCTAAAAGCGTTAATGATTGTCCAACATCTTTTGCAAGCAAGGCTTCTGCTATTCCATAGAATACATCTTGGCTAACAGAACCTGTTACGAGCAGCGCATCTTCAACAGTCATCTCGTCTCCACTGAACGATACAACTTGGTCTAATAAACTCAATGCATCACGCATTCCACCTGCAGCAGCTTGCGCGATAATTTTAAGCACTTGTTCGTTGTATGGAATTTCCGCATCTGTTAGTACTTCTACCATTCGTGAAACAATATCGACTTGTGTATGTGACTTAAAATCAAAACGCTGACAACGAGAAATAATCGTTAACGGCAATTTATGAGGTTCTGTCGTTGCTAAAATGAAAACCACATGTTCCGGTGGCTCTTCTAATGTTTTCAACAACGCGTTAAAAGCACTGTTTGATAACATATGCACTTCATCGATGATATAAATTTTAAAACGTGAATTCGCTGGCGAAAAACGGACTTTTTCAATAATTTCACGCATTTCCTCAACACGCGAATTGGATGCTGCGTCAAATTCAATAACATCGGTATTTGACCCTTCATTAATGCTGAGACAAGATGCACATTTATTACACGGCTCTGCGGTTGGTGCTTGCTCACAGTTTAGCGCTTTTGCAAATATTTTAGCGGCACTGGTTTTCCCTGTCCCTCTTGGTCCTGAGAACAAATAAGCGTGTGTCGTCTTATTGTAAAGGAGAGCATTTTGAAGGGTTTGTTTGACATGCGTTTGACCTGTCATTTCTGAAAACGACTGTGGTCTGTAAACACGGTAAAAAGCTTGATACGCCAACTTATTCTCTCCTTTTGAAGAATCTGTTTTTCATCCTATCATTATATCATAAAAGTTCGGTTTTTCTGAACGATTCCCTGTTGTCCAAAAGATGACTCTGGAACTCAATAATAAAAAACCTGCCAGCTACAAGAGCGGACAGGTTTGAACTTACATATTATTGCCGTGCACCTTTCTTCGACTGCTGTACATAAGCGTTACCCATGTCGCTGGCTCGATCTAGGCGATCCCGCGGCACATGGAATATTCCACTTAATGCTGCTTCCTTCCGGACCTGACATGGTTCATGGGATTCCATTGCGCAGGACCCAGATGTCAACACTACGTGCATGAGGCAGACCTTACAGACAGACAGCCTCAGAAAGGAATTCAGTCCCGCTAAAGCGGATTGCAGGTTACAGGACACCGCTATCTTCCCACCTAGCACGGCATTTACTAGTATACGAATTAATCGAGGAAAAATCAATCCGTAACCTTCATTTAATGACAATTTCTTTTTAACTCATTTTATCTCATGTTATTGTTACGACACTTAAGAAAACAGATTTTTTATTCACCAGACTGGCTAATACGCTTTTATACTTAACTTTCTTCGCAGTAAATTTTAAAAAAGATGAAAAACTGTTGACAGCTATTGTTCATCCATGATAAATTAATTCTTGTCCAATACGGAGGAATACCCAAGTTTGGCTGAAGGGATCGGTCTTGAAAACCGACAGGGGAGTCAAATCCCGCGGGGGTTCGAATCCCTCTTCCTCCTCCATTTTTAACTTAAGTGATTTATAACTTTGATATATCAAACCGGAAAGCTTAGGCTTTCCGGTTTTTTATGCTCTTTTTTTATATTTCCCGGGAAATATGTAAAATCCCTTGAGCCAGAGCTCAAGGGATTTGTTTATTTGCGGAGAATAGAAGCTTGTTGCATAAAACCGCCGATGCGTTCAACAATTTTTTCAGAACACTCGGGATTTGTCATAAGATCATAGTCATTGATGTTTAAACGCAATACAGGACAGCCATTAAAAGAATTAATCCAACTTTCGTAACGCTGATGCATCTCCAACCAATAATCTACTGGTGTTTGTTGCTCCATTGCCCGTCCACGTTCTTGAATGCGCGAAAGAATGTCTTCAATCGAACCTTCTAAATAAATAAGTAAGTCTGGATGTGGAAAATAAGGGGTCATGACCATTGCTTCAAACAAATTCGTGTACGTTTCATAATCAACATTGTTCATCGTGCCTTTATCCCAATGCATTTTCGCAAAAATACCGGTATCTTCATAAATCGAACGATCTTGAATAAAACCGCCACCGTACTCAAACATCCGCTTTTGTTCTTTAAAGCGTTCCGCAAGGAAATATATTTGCAAATGAAAGCTCCATTTCTCGAAATCCTCATAAAACAAATCTAAATATGGATTGGTATCGACATTTTCAAATGACGTGCGGAATTGCAAAGCATCTGCTAATGCCTTTGTCATCGTTGATTTTCCAACACCGACTGTACCCGCTATTGTAATTACCGCATTTGGTGGAATACCGTATTTTTCGCGTAAATTCATAAGGTCAAACTCCTTTTCTGTAAAGTACCTTCCACTTTGTCCAAAATCAGTTGTAAATCGTCATCATTTTGAACAAAATCGATTTCATCCCCATTAAAACGCAACACAGGAATTTCTGGATGCTCCCGTTCAAAGCGTTCGATAAACTCATGATAATCAGCCGCTAGCTGTTCCATGTATTCCGGAGTGATCAGTTGTTCAAACTCACGTCCACGCAATTTAATTCGTTTCATCAAAGTGTCTAAACTCGCATGTAAGTAAATAACCATATTTGGTTTTGGCATATCCACCGTCAGAATTTTATAGATAGCTTCGTATTTGGTATACTCAGCTTCTGGCAATGTCCGCTTCGCAAAAATGAGGTTTTTGAAAATATGATAATCTGCTACAACCGGTTCCTTTTTCGAGATAAACTTTTTCTGGATATCCGATAATTGTTTATAGCGATTACATAAGAAGAACATCTCTGTTTGGAAGCTCCACTCTTCTATATCTTCGTAGAACTTATTTAAAAATGGGTTTTCGTCAACAATTTCTTTTAATAACTGAAATTGATTTTGATCGGCGAGCGCTTTGGTGAGCGAAGTCTTACCTACACCAATCGGACCTTCTACCGTAATAAATGGCACCGGCATGCGAAGTCCTCCTTTTTCGATTCAAGTAAATTACAATGCCATTTATTTTAACACACCACTCGAGCTAAAAGTAGAGTGAAAAAACAGCTGATTTATTAGTGAATTGGTTTTTTAAAAGTCGCACCATGGACTTCTTGGGTGTCCATTATTGTTAGGAAGGCTTTTGGATCAACGTCTGTGACAATTTGTTTGAGCTTTGTTAGTTCAAGACGGGTGACCACTACATAAATGACATCTTTTGATGTATTCAAATAGCCTCCTTGACCATGCAGCTTGGTAAAGCTTCGACCAAGACGATCGTTAATTGCTAAACCAATTTCTTCGTATTCTTCTGAAATGATTAATACAGCTTTCGTATCCTCAAGACCTTGTATAACCACATCGATCGTCTTAGAAGCAATGTAATACGTCAAAATCGAATACATCGCCTGCTCCATCCCAAGAACGAACGCAGCCCACCCGAAGATGAACACATTAAAGAACATAACAAACTCACCAATTGAGAACGGCAACTTTTTTGTCAATAAAATTCCGAGAATTTCAGTCCCATCAAGCGCTCCTCCATTACGAATAACAAGTCCAACACCCATACCGAGAAGTAATCCACCGAATATCGTAGCAAGAAGTGGGTCTCTCACAAACGGTTCAAATTTATGCATTGGAATGGCCATTAACGCTAACGTGACGATCGCAAAAATAGAAGAAACAAAAAAATTGCGGCCAATATGCTTGTAACCAAAATATAAGAACGGTAAATTGATGGCGACCATCAATACACCAAAAGGAATAACCGTTAAATAGTTCAGTATTAAAGAAACTCCAATAATTCCACCATCAATAATCGAGTTTGGAACTAAAAATAATTCAATGGCTGCTGCTGCCAAAGTAGCTCCTATAAAAATAAAGACAAATCGCAGAGTAAAATGAAGAGGTTTTTCTTTTTTGTGTTGTTTCATTCTTTGATCACTCCCCACTGTTTAATATTTCTTTTCTTTAGTTTACGCTGTTCTGTAATTTTTGTCTGCACGACTCTTTTAATGGATTGAAAATGCTACACTAGTTTTAAGGAGCGATGCATCATGAACGGAATGGAAAAAGATCATTATTATATGAATATGGCGATTGATGAAGCTAATAAAGCAGGAGCAAAAGGAGAAGTACCGATTGGTGCAGTTATTGTTTACAAAGATGAGGTCATTGCGCGAGCACATAATTTACGTGAAACAACGCAAAACGCCGTGACACACGCCGAACTACTAGCTGTCCAACAAGCTTGTTTGCATCTTGGCAATTGGCGATTAGAAGACACGAAGATTTACGTTACGTTAGAGCCGTGTCCGATGTGCGCAGGCGCTATTTTGCAATCACGCATTCCCCACGTGGTTTATGGAGCACGCGATGCGAAAGCGGGTAGTGTCGATTCTCTTTACCGATTGTTAAATGATGAACGATTCAATCACCAATGCCAAGTAACAGAAAATGTGCTGGCCGAGGAATGTGGACAGCTGCTAAAGCAGTTTTTCCGAAATCTTCGAGAAGTGAAAAAACAAAAGCGGAAAGCCCAATTATAGGGGTTTCCGTTTTTTTTCGTTAATAAATTGATCGATCAAGTGATTGACGATATCGGGTTGCTCGTGTTGAATCCAATGTGTCGCTTCTTCAACAAACGCTAAATTTACTTCTTCACAAAAAGCCATGCTTTCTTTTGCCAGCATAGGTGACAGGAACTGATCGCCCAGTCCCCAAATAATTCGGACAGGCACTTTAATTTTTGTATCAGGCACTTGCTTCAAACTACCTCTTCGGATTGCACGGTACCAATTCAGCATTGCTGTTAATGCGTCCGATTGTGACCATGCTGTTTTGTATTGTTCGATTTCGTCTTTTGAAAAAGCATTCGGCTTGCTAGACTGTTCAAGCGCTTGCTGCATAGCGTTAAATTCTCCCACGCCAAGAGCTTTTTCAGGCAGATTGGGCAACTGAAAAAAAGCAATATAAGCGCTCTTCATCCATTGCAGTGGGTTTTTCTTGAGTACTTTTGGCATAGCTTTTGGATGTGGGATGTTCAAAACAATCAATTTTTCCACATACTCGGGCCGCGTGGCCGCCAAATGCCAAGCTACTGCACCACCCCAGTCATGTCCAATAATAATAGCCTTCTTTTTTTGAAAATGCTCAATGATGCCAATGACGTCGTCACGTAAATGATCTACCATGTAGTTATCGATTCCTTTTGGCTTATCGCTCAAATTATAGCCGCGCTGGTCAGGAGCAACTACTCGGTACCCCTTTTCTGCTAAAGGTTGTAGTTGATTTTTCCAACCAAACCAAAATTCTGGAAAGCCGTGCAATAAAATCATTAAAGGGCCGTCTTGTGGACCGGCTACAGCTAGATGAAGTTTGATGCCATTCGTTTCGACAAACTGAAAGCTCACATTTTTCATGTCGCTAACTCCTTTCACACTGACTCGCTACTTCTCCTTTACCCTTTTTACCAAATAGAAAGCTCAAAAGTAGATTACTTTTGAGCTTTCTTGATTATTTAATTGTTTTTTTACCACCCATATAAGGCTGTAACACTTCTGGAATGTGGATTGATCCGTCTGCTTGCTGGTAGTTTTCTAGTAAAGCTGCCACAGTACGACCAATTGCTAATCCGCTACCATTCAATGTGTGAACAAATTCAAGCTTACCTGTTGTTTCCCGACGGAATTTAATATTTGCACGTCTTGCTTGGAAATCTTCAAAATTACTGCAAGAAGAAATTTCTCGGTATGTTTGTTGGCTTGGAATCCATACTTCGATATCGTATTTCTTAGCTGCAGTAAAGCCAAGGTCTGCTGTACACATCTTCAATACGCGATATGGCAGTCCTAAAAGCTGAAGTACTTTTTCCGCATGTCCTGTTAATTTTTCTAATTCATCATAAGAGTTCTCAGGCTTTACAAAACGCACGAGTTCGACTTTATTGAATTGGTGCTGTCTGATTAACCCGCGTGTGTCGCGACCTGCAGAACCCGCTTCAGAACGGAAATTCGCGCTATAAGAAGCAAAGGCTTGCGGCAACATTTCCGCAGTTAAAATTTCGTCTCGGTAAAAGTTAGTTACCGGCACTTCAGAAGTTGGAATGAGGAAATAATCCTCTTTTTCAATTAAGAACGCATCTTCTTCAAATTTTGGTAATTGACCCGTGCCCGTCAAGCTTTCGCGATTGACCAAATAAGGTGGCAACATTTCTTCATAGCCATGCTCTTCTTGGTGAAGATCCATCATGAAGTTGATCAATGCACGTTCTAGACGTGCACCAAGTCCTCGGTAAAAGACAAAACGGCTTCCTGTTACTTTAGCAGCGCGCTCAAAATCAATGATATTTAAATCAGTACCTAAATCCCAATGTGGTTTAACTTCGAAATCAAAAGCAGGCTTGTCGCCCCATGTGCGAATTTCTTCATTATCGTCTTCAGAATCACCGTAAGGAACGCTATCATGCGGAATATTTGGCAAACGCATCATGATATAGTTCAAGTCTTCTTCTACTTTTTTCAACTCATCATCCATTACTTTGATTTGATCGCCAACTTCACGCATTTTGGCAATGGCTCTGTCTGCATTTTCTTTCGCACGTTTCATTGTCGCGATATTTTGAGACGCTTCGTTGCGTTCTGCTTTTAACTTTTCAGTTTGCGCAATCAGTTCTCGACGCTTTGAATCCAATCCTTCAAAATCATCAAGCACTGAAATATCTTCTCCGCGCTTCGCAAGCTTTGCTTTTACTTCTTCAAAATTGGCACGTACAAAACGAATATCCAACATCGTGTTTCCTCCTCAAAATTTTTAGTTAAAAAAAGACAACAAAAATAGCCCCCATCCCTTGGTAAAGGGACGAGAGCTACCCGCGTTGCCACCCTGATTGATCGGCATAAAGCCAATCCTCTTCATCACATAACGGCATTAAAACCGGCAATGGCTTTTTTCGCCATGCAACTCCGGGGTGGATTCAAACGCGCTTTTCACCGGTTCACACCAACCACCGGCTCTCTTTGGAAAAACAATCGTTTTACTACTTCCCATCGACGTTTCGTTTGTTAAATTAATCATACTTTACTATAAGTTGATGTCTTTGGCAAGAGAAGGTCTGACTTATCTTCCACCATGCTCAAAAAATAAGCGGTAATGAGGTGATCTTCAGTCAATTCTTGTAATAGTTCTATCAAACCGTGGCAATCCAGTAAACGATCCTTCGTTGTATTTCCCACTCCTAGCAAAATCAATTCGTTTAGATTTTCAGGAACTTTAGCCTTTTTGATGGAAATAGCTTCTGCTCCGTATATTCGAATAAAGTCGATTTGCTCCACGTTGGTTCATTTTAATAAGTACACCTATTCGTTAATAAATTTAGTATAATAGAAATTGACCTCATAAAAATATTCAGATTCATCTATTTTAATAAGGTCAGTTGGAGGAAAAAAATGGACATGCTCATGTTTCAACTTCAAAAAAAATCAGTCATTCCACTATACAAACAACTTTACCAGGAAATAAAAGGAGCCATAATCGAAGGCAAAATACTTGTTGATACAAAATTGCCAAGTAAGCGAAAATTAGCTGATTATCTGCAAATTAGCCAAACAACTGTCGAATTAGCTTATGCGCAGCTTGTAGCTGAAGGGTTTATTGAATCACGACCACGTAAAGGATTTTATGCTCAACCGGTTGAAGAACTTGCGTATTTGGATATTCCGCATGACGAGCCTCTAATGGAAGAACCTGTGTCGTATAAAATTGATTTTAACTCTGGTAGCATTGATACGCATTCTTTTCCGTTTCTAACATGGCGCAAACTCACACGGGATATTTTAGATGATTCCAATCATGAATTATTATTATCGGGACATCCTCAAGGTGATGATGTGTTGCGCCAAGAAATTGCTCGTTATTTGTACCAATCACGCGGTGTGGTTTGTGAGCCCGATCAAATTGTGATTGGATCTGGTACAGAACAATTATTGCCTTTATTGATCCGTTTGCTCCGTAAAGAACTTGTTTACGGCTATGAAAACCCAGGCTATGCATTAACTCATAGTATTTTCAACCATCATGACCGCCAAGCCATTGCCATCGATTTAGATCCAGATGGATTAAATGTTAGTCAGTTAGAAGCATCTATCGTAGACGTGGCGTATGTAACACCTTCTCACCAATTTCCGTCTGGTTCTGTGCTAAGTGCTACAAAACGAGCACAATTACTTAACTGGGCTGCAGCAAGACCTGAACGTTACATTATTGAAGATGATTACGACAGTGAATTCCGTTATTCGAGCCGCCCGATTCCGGCTTTACAAAGCATGGATTTAAGCGATCGCGTTATTTATATTAGTACTTTTTCTAAATCACTTATGCCTTCTTTGCGTCTTGCTTATATGGTATTACCTAAACGACTCTTGCGTGATTATCAGCAAACGTTTCGTCATTACTCTTCATCCGTACCCAGGCACGATCAACACATGGTCGCCAAATTTATGAAAGACGGTCATTTTGCGCGTCACTTAAATCGCATGCGCAAACTTTATCAAAAGAAAATTAAACAACTCAGTGCATCTCTCACTTTATACGCCCCGGCAGTTGTAGTTTCTGGCGAACAAGCTGGTATGCACATCGTCTTGACTATTCAAACTACATTGAGTGAACAAGAACTTGTAGAACGGGCTAAACAAGCTGGGATTCGTGTAACTGGCCTACAATCCTATGATGTCCATAAAAGAGCTGATACACCTCCCAAAATCGTCCTTGGATTTGGAGGCTTGTCAGAAGAAGACATTCACTCAGGAATTACCGAATTGATGACTTGTTGGGATATCTATTAAAGGAGCTGTTCATTTTTTAGTGAACAGCTCCTTTATTAAAATAACTCTTTTACAAAAGTGCTTGTATCGTTCCAAAGAGAAGACATAAATTCTTCAGCGCTATGCAACATTAAAGAGACCCAGCTTGCACGTTCTACCGATTCTGTTGTGGCTACTTCCACTTTTTTTTTATTGCCACTTAAATAGCCATAGTCTGTGCCCTCTGCTTTTGTTAATTCTACTGTTCCGACTACTAAATCTTTATCAACTGTTGCTTCTAAACTGTCGTTTTTAACGAGCTGATCATCTAGTATCACCTTGGGTTGATATTGATCTTTATCGGCTGTTCGAATCATCATCGTTATTGGTTCTTTCGTAGCAATCGCTACTTCTTCTTCTACGCCTTTTTCAACTTTCAACGCTTCTTGTCCTTTAATTTGATGTCCTGCAGGAACGACTTCTTCTACAGTAAATTCTCCAAAACCATAGTCAAATAAATCACGTGTCGCATCAAAACGAGCTTTATAAGAGCCTTCTCCTTTATCATCCACTGCACCCATCACTACAGCGATCAAACGCGTTTCTTGACGTTTTGCGGTTCCTGCAAACGAATAACCCGCAAAATCTGTGCTTCCCGTTTTCAACCCATCCATGCCTTCGTATTCATAAATCAGCCCAGGAAGCATCGAATTCCAATTTTCCATCCGAGTCTCATCTACCGTTCCTTCACGGAACATCTTAACTGGAATTTTTGTTGTGTCTAGTACTTCTGGATAATCATCCAATAAAATCTTTGTTAATTTTGCAACTGAACGTGCTGGCATAATATTTTCATCCGACTCTTTTGTTCCTTTTGGATGCATGCCCATTAAGCTAGAATTGCTAAGACCTGTTGAATTAACAAATGTTGTGTCTTCTAAGCCCATTTCTTTTGCTTTTTTATTCATTAAATCAACAAATTCAGTTTCTGTGTCTGCTAAGGTTTCTGCAATGCCAATGGTTGCTGCGTTTGCGGAGAATATTGCCATGGCTTCGTACATTTCTTTAACGGTATAAGACCCATCTTCACGAAATAGAACATTGCTCAATCGCATATCTCGAGAAATTTGGTATGCATAATCTGTCACTTTGTACTCTTGATCCCATGTCACTTGTCCTTTTGCAATGGCTTCAAGTAATAAATACTCTGTCATCATTTTGGTCATACTGGCAACTCCAAGAGGTTTTCCCGCATTATTTTCATAGAGAATTTTACCACTTGTAGCATCTACTAAAATCGCAGCTTCTGCCATTACGTTTAATGACTCTTCTGCTTTTACTTGCTTTGGAACAATCGAAACGATCGCAAAAACAGCTAATACTACTATCAGTAATCCTTTACTTATTAAATTTATCACTTGTTTAAATACCTCCATCAATAAGATTCCACTTGCTAGTTTAGCATATTTTATAGACTCGAAAACAAAAACGTGAAAAAAGCACCCCATCCATCAATTGAAATGATGGATACGGTGCTTTGAAATGGATTAAAGTGAGTAGTTTGGAGATTCTTTCGTGATTTGTACATCGTGTGGATGACTTTCACGTAAGCCGGCACCAGTCATACGGATAAATTGCGCTTCTTCACGCAAAACTCGTAAATCTTTTGTTCCGCAATAGCCCATCCCTGCACGAATACCACCTAGTAATTGATGAATCGTATCGGAAAGAGGTCCTTTGTATGGCATGCGTCCTTCAATACCTTCTGGAACTAATTTTTTTGCATCGTCTTGGAAATAACGGTCTTTCGAACCTTTTTCCATTGAAGCAATAGATCCCATTCCACGGTATGTTTTAAAACGACGACCTTGGAAAATTTCTGTGTCTCCAGGGCTTTCCGTCGTACCAGCCAACAAACTACCTAGCATAACGACATGACCACCAGCTGCCAATGCTTTAACGATGTCGCCAGAATACTTAATTCCGCCATCAGCAATTACTACTTTACCATGTTTGCGCGCTTCTGTTGCACAGTCGTAAACAGCTGTAATTTGAGGAACACCAACGCCTGCTACTACACGAGTTGTACAAATCGAACCGGGTCCAATACCAACTTTTACTACGTCAGCACCTGCTTCAATTAATGCTTTTGTGCCTCCAGCAGTAGCCACATTTCCAGCAATGATTGCTAATTCAGGATAAGTCATACGAATTTGCTTAACCATTCCTAAAACACCTTGTGAATGACCATGGGCTGTATCTAATACAATAACGTCTACAGAAGCTTTAACTAACTGTTCAACACGCTTCATTGTATCGGAAGTAACGCCTACAGCAGCGCCTACTAGTAAGCGACCGTGGCTATCTTTCGCAGCATTCGGGAATTCAATTACTTTTTCAATGTCTTTAATAGTGATTAATCCTTTTAAGCGACCATTGCTATCAACAATTGGCAGTTTCTCAATTTTATATTGTTGTAAGATCTTTTCAGCGTCTTCTAAAGTTGTTCCGATAGGAGCAGTGACTAATTTATCTTTTGTCATGACATCATTAATCATCAAAGAATAATCTTGAATAAAGCGCAAATCGCGATTTGTAATAATTCCAACGAGTTCAAGATCACTTTCATTGTTTACAATTGGGACACCAGAAATTCGATATTTCCCCATTAAATGCTCAGCGTCATATACTTGGTGCTCAGGAGTTAAAAAGAACGGATCTGTAATAACACCATTCTCTGAACGTTTTACCGTAACGACTTGTTCAGCTTGTTCTTCAATGCTCATATTTTTATGAATAACTCCAAGTCCACCTTGACGAGCCATGGCAATAGCCATTTTGCCTTCTGTGACTGTATCCATGCCTGCACTGATTACTGGAATTTTTAACTTAAGTGTTGGAGTTAATTCAACTGACAAATCAATATCTTTCGGTAAAACCTCTGAATGAGCTGGTACAAGTAATACGTCATCAAACGTTAAGCCTTCTTTTACAAATTTCGATTCCCACATAAGTGAACGCGCCTCCTGCTTCCTTTTAAATATTATTGTTAAGGTTATCAGCGACGATATAGCGTGTCAAGAAACTACTAAAAGAAAAAATATTTAGAATAATCGATTATCATGATTTAATCAAGGGGGATTAGATGATACACTTTGGAAGATTCATTAAAATTCTAGAGACAAATAAAAATTTTTTGAAATAGATAGGTTGCTACTAAACACAAAAAAAGCCGTTACCGGAATCGGTAATGACTTTTTTCGTGTGGTTCTGTTGCCCAGCGACGTCTTACTCTCACAGGGGGAAACCCCCAACTACCATCAGCGCAAAAGAGCTTAACTGCCGTGTTCGAGATGGGAACGGGTGTGGCCTCTTTGCCATCATCACTGGACT
>JBBSRA010000049.1:0-14706 GCA_038243515.1 Caryophanales bacterium | reverse complement strand
TTAATCTTTTCAATTTTTTTTAGTGTGTTTTCAGTTTTCCAAGGCCAGTTTGATATGCGCCAAATGATGTTCTTCATGCCAAGACAATTTTGCTAGTTTTGTTGCGACGCTAATTTCGCCATCTGTTTCGTGTGTAAAGACGTGCGCCCATTGCTCTTCAGATAAATGCTTGCCAACTGCCACAATTCGTTCGTTCAGTCCCTCGAGCATGCGAACCGAACTTTCTACCGGCAACTCATTGTCGGGAAGCGCGATCCATTTTTCTTGATCAAAAGCAGGAACTGTTGGATTGTCATCCGTCAAAGCCAGTTTCAAGCGCTGATACATATTCAATTGCGAATCTGCAATATGATGCACAAGTTCGCGGACTGTCCAACTGCCTTCTCTGTATTTCTTAGCTAATTGCTCATCGTCTAATGAATCAACAGCTTCTCTTAGTCGCGTTGTGTAAGTCTCGGTTTTTCCAAGCCATTCTTTGACTTGTTCAGCTGTTACGTGATCAGGAACTTGTAATTTTCCAATTGGATATTTCACATCCATTTTTCCAACCTCTTTTCCTCGTGCGATTTGTGGGCGATGGTATTAACGCTCAATATACCAATGGGATTGAGTTTTGTAAACCAGTAGGCTGTGCGTTCAACTCCAAGTAGCGGGATGCTTTCCACTATGTCGCAATAATAATTATTCCACTATATTCATTATTACAAAGTAACATCCCTCTAGAAATCAGCTACTGCAGTACGTTTCCATCAAGATTGCAAAAGAAAATCGAGCATCTTGTTATATGCTTCATCCCGAGATGGTGCATGATGTTTTGTCGAGTAAGGATCACTAAAACCGTGCTCTGCGCTAAATTGATGCACTTCAACATTTTTCTTATTCAAACGAGATATCGATTCAGCCACACCGGAGGACTGTTCTTGTTCTGAAAAAAACAAGAGAGTTGGGCATCGCGGATTTATTTCCAAATAGTCTCTAATCCGAGATCCATAGTAACCAACGACACCATTAATAGAGTTTGTCTCACTGCATAGCCAAGCAATCGTCGCGCCCACGCTAAAACCGACGATGTAAATCTCTTCATATTTGTCCTGAGCATCCAACACGATTTTCTGGACTTCAGCCGCAGCATCTGCAAATCCTATATTCTCCGTAAAATGGCGGTAAGCTGCTTCTTCTTGAGTATGCTCAAACGACTTTTGCTGCTGTAGTAGATTCGGACAACTCATATCAAAACCTTCTTTTGCTAACGACCTGCATACCTCTTTCATATGCAAGTTGACTCCATAAATTTCATGGAGTACAATGACAAGATTTTTTGAGCCTGTATGTATCTTTATCAACTTACCTCTCCTAACAAGCCTGTTCTTCTTTCTAATGAAACCGCCAAAACCCTAAATTTTTCGATACTTATCTTCAATCACCTTATAGTTTTCATGATGGATTTTATCCCATTCTGTCTTTTTATACATTCGGCTTTTCAGTTGACTGTTAATCTCTTCAGGGTCATACTCTTTAAAGTATTGGCTATCTGCCCAGTCTTTTATCTCTTTATGCTCCGTGTGCTTTTTGTCTTTATAAATTCGTAGGAATTCGTAAAATCCAGGAATGCCACCCACGTCTTCCGGCGGTGCCGTTTCTGCACCATCCAGCAGCGTTGGGAAACCGAAATAATAATCATCAACGATTGTCTCTAGTTTAATACGGAACTGCCAGCCGTCTCCAAAATCGTAGTTATAAACTAGCTCTCTGTGCTTTTCCAAAAACTCATCCATTTTAATACTTGAAGGTTTTCGCACAACTGACGATAGCCGTTCTTGATAAGCCTCTTCATACTTTTTATGCTTCGGCTCCATATTCTTTAGTCGCTCCGCGAACATTTTTTTATTCTTTTTAAAATGCTGATGTTCTTGGTAAGCTTCTTCGTCATTTGTCACGCGGATTCCGTCTTCTGTCAAATCAAATTCGAACAAGTGATAGCCTTCTGATGGATAGCCGCTTTGAAAATTGCTGACCTGTTGCACGATATCATGCAGCATATTAAACGTAGCTCCTGCTGGCATAACCACTTTACGCCAAACGAGTGGATCTGAGTGTTCTAGTTCAATTCGGATAATGTATGATTTCATCTTTTGGTCACCTTGCTTTCTGGTTGTGTTTAATTGTAACAGGCCAGTAGCATTGCGCAACTTCAGCAGTTTCCGGATGATTCGGCATAATAATTTTCTTAAAAGAAGTTATTACGATCGTCTTCTATTTTTCTGCCACACCCTCTAGTGCATCTTTCGATTCCACATCTGCCTTTTTAATGACGGATATCGAACCATCGCCTTCAAGGACGATTGCTTCTACTTTTTCAAATGAACTCAAACCTTCTTGACGCAACTTTCCTCTTAAATCTTCTTTCCGCAGACGTTGTTTCAGTAGCAGTTCTTCGTTAAATTTGTCTTTGTGGTATAAAAATGTCGGTGTGGCTTTTATAAAGTTTGAAAACTTACTAGATTTCACTGCCAGTTTGGTGACAATGTACTGCAGCAAAGTTAACATAAACAACACAGCGGCACCATCAGCAAAAGAAACTTTATCACTCGTGATGATGCTCGATAAAGTCGCACCATACGTTACAGTTATAATAAAATCAAAAATATTCACTTTCGTGATGGATCTTTTCCCAAACAAACGCAGCAACACAATCAGGAAAGGATACGCCAATAAGCACATAATCACTACTCGCAAAACGCTTTTCCATCCATCAAACAAAACCGTATCCAGCATTATTCCACTTCCTTTCTAATTATATAGAAAAACCACAACCTGAACTCTTACATCCAGATTGCGGTTTCTTATGTTTATAGGAGTGTTTTCTTAATTTCTTCAAATTCTTCTGTCGTGATTTCACCTTTTGCAAGTCGTTTCTTAGCGATTTCCATTGCGTCGTCACCTATATTTTTCTGAGCACGATTAGCATTGTTGTTCTTCATAACGTAGTACACAATGGCACCAACGATGACTAATAGTAAAAAAAACATCAAAAATCCACCTCCCATTCCCCAGTCCATACCTGATCCGTGTCTCATCATTTCTTTCTGCCTCCCATGTTTAGTTCTGCTATCTGTCTACACGTTAACTATACGCGCCAGACTTGCAGAAAGTGTGGAGTCTCTCCCTGTTACCTCCACTTTAAGGGCAGTCCACATTCTAACAACTTACTGGTTTAAACGCATCTTTGTTCTTCGCGATTTACTTAAGCTTATACCTTTCTCACGCAAGTTCCTGGTTTATCAAATTTTGACGCATGAGACCAAGCTAGTCATTTGTAGCTAATGCACGGTCAATTAAGTCTTTACCAATCTGATCTTCGTATTTTTTATATACAGATTGTGCTGCTTGACGGAACTCATCTCGTTGTTCAACCGTTAAATCATTAATTTGCATGCCTTCTGCTTCTAATTTCTCCATAAACTCTACATCTTGTTGTTGAGCAAGTTCACGCTGGTCATCACGGAATTCTTCAGATGCTTCCATCACCAACGCTTGAAGATCATCAGGCAAACTGTTGTAAAAATCATTGTTTGCCAATAAAATTGCCGCTGCATATACATGCCCAGTCAACGTTAAATAATCCTGCACTTCGTAGAATTTATTTGTGTAGTATAGTGAAATTGGACACTCCATCGCATCGTAAGTTCCTTGTTGCAAAGCCGTGTACAATTCTCCGAAAGCAAACGGAGAAGCATTCGCACCGAACGCTTTGAACGTATCCGTATGAAGTGGGTTCTCGAGTGTCCGTAACTTCAGCCCTTCCATGTCTTCTGGTGACTCAATCGGTCCCTCATTATTAGATACATGTCGGAATCCATTTTCTCCAAAAGCTAGTCCTTTTAAATCATTTTGCTCTAGACTATCCAGTAGTTCCTGGCCTAAATCTCCGTCCAACGCTTTATAAGCGGCATCGTAGTCATTAAACAAAAACGGCAAATCAAATACCAAGAATTTCTCATTAAATGAAGACAACGGCGCAACCGCTGGAATAGTCATTTCCAAGTTTCCTAACTGCACAGCTTCAATCGCTTCCCGGTCCGATCCGTACAGTTGACCGTTCGGATAAAGCTCTACTTTCAGTCGTCCATCTGATTCTTTTTCCAGCTTTTCTTTAAAATTCAACGACTCGATATGAGCAGAATGTTCTTCAGGAACCAAGTAACCGATTCTGATGGTATATACGTCTTCACCATCTTCTTCTTTTGAAGCAGAAGACGGATCACTGGGTCTACCACAAGCCGACACTACCAGTAACAGCAGAGTGATCAATGCAAAACCGACTATTTTTTTCATAGAGTCCCTCCTTATTTGATTTTTTCATTATATACCCTTTCTGAAACTAGATCTAACTTATTGGTGTATTGAGAGTGGGTATTCTCAAAAGAGCCTCTTGCGTACCACTTTAAAAAACTGAATATTTACTTAATTTAGATAAAAGTGTTACCATGGAGATGTTTAGGCTATTTAGATACTCTTCAGTCAGTGGATGCACAGCGTTACTTAATTGAAAGGAGGAAAAGCAGTGACTATTTTTGAAGAAAAGCAATCAGCTGTATCGTTGAAAAAACTAAAATGGATGTATGAACAGATGGTAAAGATTCGTTACTACGAAGACCAGATGGCGGAAGTGTATATGGAAGGCAAAACACCGGTATTCAATATCGGTGCTGGGACTGTACCTGGTGAAATGCATTTGGCTACAGGACAAGAACCGGCTGCGGTTGGCATGTGTGTACATTTAACAAAAGAAGACACGGTAACCGCCCCTCACCGACCGCATCATCATGCTCTTGCCAAAGGCGTCGATTTGAAGAAAATGACCGCTGAAATTTTCGGAAAAGTAACAGGACTTGGCAAAGGCAAAGGCGGACATATGCATTTGTTTGACCCGGAAGTAAAATTCTCGTGTGGTGGAATTGTTGGTGCCGGTATTCCCCATGCAGTTGGAGCTGCCATGACCAGTAAAATGAAAGGAAAAGACTCGGTAGCTGTTGCATTTATTGGTGAAGGTGCAGCAAATGCCGGCTCTTTTCATGAATCGCTTAACCTTGCAGCTGTATGGAATTTGCCACTGATTGTTGTCGTGGAAGATAATTCATATGGTATTTCTGTGTCCAAAAAAGCGTCAACTTCAGTCGAGTCCAATGATTTGAGAGCTTCGGCTTACGGCATTGCCGGCGCTTATGTAAAAGACAATGATCCCATTGCAATGTATAAAGCATCAGAAGAAGCCGTCGAAAGAGCGCGTACTGGCCAAGGACCAACTATTATCGAAATCCAAACCTATCGTTATTTAGGTCATTTCCAAGGAGATCCTGAATTGTACCGTGATGAAACGGAAGTACCTGGACTTCGCCAACTCGATCCCATTACGAAATTACGAATGATGCTTTCTAAAGCCGAGAGTGTCAGTGATGAAGATCTAGAAAAGATGGAGACACAAGCCAAACAACAAGTCGATGAAGCGTACCAGTTTGCGAGAGACAGCAGCTATCCTGAACCCGAGTCCGCACTAGAAGACGTCTTTAATTCATAAAACAAGAAAGGAGCCGATCTATTGTGGAAACAGCGAAAAAAAGAATGTTAACTGGCAATAAAGCGATGGCTGAAGCAATCTCGCAGGAAATGGAAAAAGATCCGAATGTTTTTGTAATAGGAGAAGATATTGGTAAATACGGAGGCATCTTTGGTTCAACACAAGGATTAATCGAGAAATTTGGAGCTGAACGCATACTGGATACCCCGATTTCCGAAACAGCGTTTATCGGTGCAGCCATTGGTGCGGCAGCTGAAGGAATGCGCCCCATCACGGAATTAATGTTTGTTGACTTTTTTGGTGTCTGCATGGATCAAATTTACAATCAAATGGCGAAAATTCAGTACATGTCGGGTGGCAACATCAAACTGCCAATGGTGCTAATGACGGCGGTCGGTGGTGGCTATCGTGATGCGGCCCAACATTCGCAAACTTTATACGCAACGTTTGCCCATATGCCAGGTATGAAAATCGTCGCGCCTTCCAATCCGTATGATTTAAAAGGCATGATGGTTTCAGCGATTCGTGATGATAATCCGGTAGTATTCATGTTCCATAAATCGCTTCAAGGACTCGGCTGGATGGAGCAACTTGATGTCGCCGTTGACAATGTGCCCGAAGAATCTTATACCGTTCCATTGAATAAAGCAAAAGTCGTCCGCGAAGGAAAAGACATCACCATCGTTGGCATCCAAATGATGACTCATTATGCAGTTGAAGCAGCAGAGCGTCTTGCTAAAGAAGGTATCGATGCAGAAGTCATTGACTTGCGCTCACTGGCACCAATTGATAAAGACACCATTATTGAATCGGTGAAAAAAACACATCGCCTCCTCGTTGTCGATGAAGATTACCTGTCTTATGGAATGACTGCGGAAGTCTCGGCGATTGTCGCTGAAGAAGCGTTTTTTGAAATGGAAGCGCCGATCAGTCGAATCGCGATTCCAGATGTACCGATTCCTTATAGTGGTGTTTTGGAAGACTTCATCATTCCAGGACCCAATAACATCTACGAAAAAGTGAAAAAAATCATGGAAGACGCTTAATAGGAATATTGGAGGTGTAAAGATGATCGAAGTTCGTTTGCCAAAACTTGCGGATGATGTGGATGAAAGCTTAATGGTTTTGTGGTTTGTATCCGTTGGCGATTTCGTAGAAAAGGGCGCTCCATTAGTAGAAGTCCAAACTGAAAAAGCAGTTTCTGAAATCGCCGCAGAAAGTAGTGGAACCATTCAAGAGATACTTGTTAAACGTGGCGACTCTGCAAAAATTGGAGCAGTACTAGCAATGATTGATCCAGACGGAACCGAGAAAAAATCAGTCACTCAAGATGAACCAGTTGCGACTGCACCAAGTAATGAAACCGATTCTATTAGCGAAGAGTCTAGCAGCTTTGTTCGCGTTTCTCCGAGGTTACGCCGACTTGCGAAAGAGCTTAGTGTTGATTTGGATGCTGTGAAAGGCACAGGAAAAAACGGCAGTATCACTGAAGAAGACATTCGAGATGAATCGGGGCTTTAGAACCCTAGTCTGTATTGAAGTAGTTCTTTATTGATGTGGCATTTTAAATACTGTCACACAATTCATAGAACATGTAAAAAAGCGGAGCCCGAATGCAGCTTCGCTTTTTGTTTGTATTGGGTTGTAACCGATCAGTAAAATCCCATATTTTCAGCAGTTCCTAAATGTTCCGTGTGAGCAGAACAATTAGGAACTCAATTTATGCGGCTGCAGAAAAAGAAGTTCTTCTCTCTGGAATGTTGATATAACAAATGGATACGTGTATAGAGTATGAATTGTATTGTATTAGTAGAATTGCTTGGATTTTTTTACACAAGCACACGATAGTTGTGTTAGATTTTATACTAAATACAACTTAAAATAAATTGCCATGCTACTTTCTGTTTTAGCAATTCACGCATATTCTACTCTATCACAAAAAGTTTCCCTTTATGCTCTGTCGCATCCACAGAAATCGTTTCCCCGTCTCCCATTGGAACGGCTGCTGTTTCCTCTTCGTAGCGTTCATCAACATAGATGAACGTATGTCCTTCTGCACTAGTAGAAACGATTAAATCATCTTCTGCTACCTGCAAATCCATTAAGCCATAACCGGCTCTTGAGTATTCATAAACCGCTATCGCTGGCATTCCATCTATCGTTAATGCAAACACGGTAAGTTCCCCATCCATCCATTCATCTTGTTTTGTTATCTCGATGTTATCTCTGTCTAGCGTATAACTTTCTCCGTAATCAAATTCGAGCCCCCGCCATAGCTCTTGTTGTGTAGGAAACTCACCAGTTGTCCAACTGCCTGTTTGCTGGACTTGTCCATTTTTATCGACGTACAAAGTCACGCCTGCATCGGGCGTTTCTTTATCGTTGACATCAAAACGCCCGACCGTATATCCTGTTTCATACTGCCCAGGAATAATCATGAATTCCCGGTCTGGATAAGTGGTAGCTAAATACTCACTGACTTGCTCATACTTCTCTGCATGGATACTGACTTTTAAGTAAGGGTAATACGCAACATACCCAATATATCCAACAACCAATACACTAGTTAAAGCAATTGCCCATTTTTTCCGTTTTCTAAAAATAATACAGACTATTGCAATCACAAACAAAACGGCAAGTCCAATCAGAAAAAATGTTATGAGTTCACTTGGATTCAATTATTTCACCTCTCACATTTCGCTTTTCTGGGAGTCGTACAATTCTCACACAGTACCGGTGAACGGAACCTTTCACTCGCAATTTATACGGCTGTATAACAAGCCACTCTTCTCTTTCGACTGTTGATGTATCGAGTGGAAATAAGTATGAACTATAAATTTTATAGTATTAACGGAATCGTTTCGAATTCTTTCATCCTCAGAGACGCTATCTTCAAATCGTTTGGCTTTATTAAAATCTAGCGTGGCACATACGCATACGCTTTGCCGTCTTCTGAGACCTCTACCAACATTTCAGACGGAATTTCTTGAACTTGAGTCTTTTGTTGACTGATTTTCAATGGGGCACGTTCTTTTAAACTCTCTAAATTGCGGTATTTCAACGCTTTCACGCCGAAGTGGATCTTCACTTTATAGTTTTCTTCAATACTTCTGACTTTTTCTTCAATGTTCTGGACGATGAAATGATTTTCAGCAATCACCTCAGCTAAGGTTTGTGATTTCACATTGATTTCTTCATAATTCCTAATGGTCCTCAAATAAGGCTCATAACATTCTTCAATAAATTGTACATTCAACAACACGAGTTCTTGTTTAGCGTTGAACTGCTCAATGAGTTGCTCATACTCCTTTTTCACAGGAGCTTCTCCCCATTTGCGGAGAGTTTCATGTTCTTTCATACCTTGGATTCTCATAGAGATACCTTTTAGTTCTTTTGTTAATATCTTAAGATCTTGAAGCGTATTCGTATAAAAACTTTCTATTTCACCATCTTCTACGCCCCCGAGCATAATTCCATTTCTCCGGAAACGTTCGATGACTTCTTTAAAATAGCCAAACCTTGCTTCAATTTTCCCTGCAAAGTCATTTTCGCGATTTTGAATAAGATCATCTAATTTTCGTTCCATACTTTTCAAGGAACTTTGAATTTCCATGAGTTGTTGTTGCCCGACAACTGTGGTTAATAGACTCAGGCTCGCATGGGCAATAAGCGCAGGATTCACTCTTTTCACCAATATTGCTTGTTCATAAATCCCTTTCACGCCTTCTTTTTTGACTGCGGGAACATACCCTTTGCCATTGGCGCGTTCCATCAAGGTCATGCTCTTGTCCTTCAACCCCTTAATCACTTCAGGACTGAACTCCACCTTGAAAGTCTTGCTTTCTTGTAAAATCATCGAACCGTCTCTCAACGTTTGCGCAATAAGCGGAATCGCGCTCGCAGGAATTTCAATCTTCTTATAGTCACTCTTTAGGATTTCTTCATTTTGAATTTCTGAAACTTGTGGTCTTAAATGACTATCGTCATCTTCTTCCATCTCCGATTCATCCGTTTCAGTTTCTTCCGCAGCCTCTTCGTTAGCCGGTTCTTCATTTTTTACAGAAACCTCTTCGTTCTTTTTAAAGTAAATAAATACGATAGCTAGTATTATTACTATTACCGTTATTAATAGAATGAAGTATTCCATTGGCTACCCCTCATTTCTTTTAGAGTTTTATTTTGTACTGTTCGTAGATATCAAACCATGCGTCACTTTATTACAGGATTAACTAACTAATAAGATTAAGCTAGCTGAGTAGTTTTTTGTTTTTTCAATATCGGTAAGCATTTGGTTCTCTTAATCATAGTAAATAAGCAAATTGCATTAAATAATCTCTTTTTCTGTATTCCCGAAAAAATTCGAACCACTTTTCTAGAAGTTTCTGCTTTATCTAACTAAAATCCTTTTAGACATAGCAGCATTGTTTTGAAAATCCGTTACTATTTGCACATATACTCATATTCCACATTTTTTCTTTTTATCCTTTATTCACATTCCAATTTATGTCACACTATAGTTAGATAGATTGAGGAGGAATTATTAAATGGCAGATTTAAATGCAATGATGGCTTGGACATTTACGCAGGAAATAGATATACCAGATTCGGTTAACGATTTGTTGATTACTGGAGAAATAGCGGCGATTGCGTACAAGACGATTCGCGATACAGCGGTAGTGACTAATAAACGGATTATCATTTCTGACAAACAAGGGCTAACTGGTAAGAAAGTCGAGATTTATTCGATTCCATTCAAATCAATTATTATGTATTCTTCTGAAAATAGTGGCACATTCGACTTCAACACCGAGCTCGAGCTTTGGACAAAAGCCGGCAAATTTAAATTAAACTTAAATAAAAAAGTGGATATTCGCAAGCTAGATAAACTTATTGCAGAAGCCATTTTATAGCATATTAAGACAGTCTCTTTCTATTCGAAAGAGACTGTCTTTGTTTATTTCACAAAAAAATTTAATACTTCAAATGTTGTTATAGAATTGTATTGTATGATCAAAATATCCTCTTATACGATAGCGCAATTTAAATTGTGTTAGAGTACATGTGAAAATGGATGTTATACTGGACTACAAGAAAAAATACTACGTAAAGAAGATGGTGGTTAAAACATGAAGCGATATTTTCAATTCAGTGGCAGCCGAATTGTGAAAACAGGAATAGCCATATTTTTAACAGCCGTTATTTGTGAATGGTTCAACTGGCCGCCTGTCTTTGCGGTGATCACGGCCATTGTTTCGATTGAGCCGACTGTTAGCGATTCGATTAAAAAAGGACTTGTTCGATTCCCGGCATCTGCTATTGGTTCTGCATTCGCCGTTCTCTTTATTACACTTTTCGGGAATTCCCCGATTACTTATACACTCGCTGCGGTTGCCACAATCTTAGCTTGTTATAAATTCAATCTGCATGCCGGCTTACTTGTTGCCACATTGACATCTGTCGCGATGGTCGAAGTGATCCATGAAGATGTCTTAATCTCGTTCTTCATTCGGTTAGGGACAACGACTGTTGGTTTGCTTGTGTCTACTGCTGTAAACATGCTCGTGTTCCCGCCAGACTACCGGAAAGATATTCTAACGAGTATTCAAAGTATTAGTGAACATGCAGGAACGATGTTGGAACAGACATTCCGTACGATCTTATTTGCTGGTGATACCAGCCGTCAAGAAGAGCAAAAGCTTGTCAAGCGACTGACTACAGAGATTAAAAAGACAGAGAAATTAATCCATTTCCAGCGCGATGAGTCTAGTTTTTATCCTTGGGTTCACGGAAGAGAAGCGGAGTTGCTCATGGCGGAAAGGCAATTGCTCTTTATACATAATCTCGAATTTCATTTAGGTTCGTTACTCTACATCCCACTGCACACGATCCAGTGGACCACAGCTGAGCGAGAAATCATTATGCACGCCGTAACGGAGCTTGCGCAGGACTTGCAGCATTCTATCGACTACGATCCCGAAAAGCATCAGCACCAATTAAAGAACATTACCGACTTGTTCTGGGATGATAGCAAAGGAATAACAGCAAGTGATGCCTTGCATCCCACTCAGTTCCCAGCAGAGTTTAAAATCCTTTACGAGCTCATCACGATTTATGAGTTAGTGGATAAGTTTTTTGATCCGGGTAGTGTGAAGATTGCGAAAGAAGCAGAAGAAGCGAGAGAATAAATTGAAAAACGGCCGTGTCAGAAACAAGTTAGTTTCTGACACGGCCGTTTTCTATTAAAGAGTGCATTGCTCGATTTTTTTCATTTACATGCGCAAGCTAATGCCTGGTCCGATTGGAAGCCCAGTCAATGCGAAGATAATCATCATAATGAGCCACACTCCGAAGAAAATGAGGCTGTACGGCAGCATCAACGAAATCAATGTGCCGAGTCCCGCTTTTTTATCGTATTCTCGCATAAAGGCAAGAACGATCAAAATGTAAGGATTGAGTGGCGTAATGATATTCGTCGAAGAATCTGCGATACGGAACGCCAACTGAACAAAAGCCGGATGGTAGTCAAGCAACATAAACATGGGGATGAAGATTGGTGCCATCAATGCCCATTGTGCAGAACCACTGAAAATCAACAGATTCAGTAATGCTGCGAGAACGCTGAATGAGACCATAACTGGCAAACCTGTCATGTTGATACTCGTCAGGAATTCCGCACTGTTGACAGCTAGCCAAATGCCTAGATTGCTCCAATTGAAATAATTGATAAACTGAGCAGCCGCGAAAATGAGGACGATATAGCCCGACATGTCTTTAATAGCATCTCCCATAAAAGCAGGAATGTCTTTTGAATCCGTGATTTTTTTGACTGTGACCCCATATGCTACAGCTACCGTGATAAAGAAGAATAGAATGATTGGCACAATGCCGGATAAAAATGGTGACGGGATAATGCCGCCGTCTTCATTTCTAACAGGAGAGCCTGGGAAGAACAAGAGTAAAGCGATCAAGCCAATATACACGACTCCTGCGATTAAGGCGTTTAACAACCCTTTGTTTTCTTGCTTTGTCACCGGATCGAACGATTTATCTGTTCTGCCTTCATACTTGCCGAGTCGCGGCTCGATCAATCTTTCCGTGATGATGGCTCCGACAATCGCCATGACAATAACAGATGCACTCATGAAATACCAGTTATCGACGGGTGTCACTACAAACGTTTCATCAATAGTTCGTGCAGCTTCCGTCGAGATCCCGGATAGCAATGCATCTGTTCCGGTGATCAGCATGTTTGCTGTAAAGCCAGCGCCTGTTCCAGCAAATCCAGCCGCAAGACCTGCGAGCGGGTGTCTGCCGACCGAGACAAAGACCATTGCAGCGAGCGGTGGCACTAGGATAAATGCCGCATCTGATGCCAAGTTCCCCATGATTCCTGTAAAGATAACTGCGTAAGTAATCAGTGACTTTGGTGCATTCAAGATGGATTTCTTAATCGCTGTTTCCATCAATCCAACTCGTTCAGCCAACCCGATTCCGAGCATCATAACAAGCACGAGTCCGAGCGGCGCAAAACCGGTAAAGTTATTGATTGTCTCTGCTAGAATATAGCGGATTCCTTCTCCTGAGACGATGCTTCGAATCGCTAATTCTTCAGCAGTTCCTGGATGGATGACCGTGGTGCCAAACGCACTGACCAACCACGACAATAAGACAACAAACACTGCTAAGTATACAAAGATAAAGAATGGGTCGGGCAAGCGATTGCCCCATTTTTCAATAAAATTTAAAAATCCTTTCTTGCCTTGTTGTTCTACGGGTGATGTCATTGCCATTCCTCCCTTATCATTTTTCCGTCTCGAACAGTAACCGGTATACTATCCGCGGACGTCCTCTTTGGCCGGATTCTTCTCCCGCGACTTCTGCAACGCCAATCTGTTCAAGTTCTTTTAAAATTCTGCGCGCGTTGCGTTCTGTGCTGTTCATCCACTGAGACAGCTCCAAAGCAGTCACTTCTACTTTCGCATAATGATGAGACAGCGACTCAATCCGCGCGATAATGGTATGACTGATTGCGGCGCCTTTTAGCGCTTCTTGCCATTTTGCTTCACTGCTGCGCCGACTATAGTCGAGCCGGTCTCCCAGTGAATTGATTTCTGTCACTTTTCCGTCTTCGTCAAGATTGATGATGACACTGTTTTCTTTTTCCCGAGCATAGTCTAGTGCCAACCTAACGTTCTGCTCGGATTCCATAACAGTCTTGCCATACCCGACTCCAATGCGAACGTGCATGGTGCTATTGACAAAAATTTCTTCCTGCAACTCTTTTAAATGGTGGAATTTGCCGTATAGCTCCAGCTCTCCTCGCGTTGTATAGATGAAATAAATGCCATTTCCCACGTTCACTTTCGAGCCTTTGACTTCTTCAGCGAAATCAATAAGCACCCGGTTAATCGCCAGTTCTTGACGTTCAATCTTAAACGGCGATTTGCGTTGTTGGGCTTGGCTCGGATAGATAATTTCAATGCCGATCATTGCCAATTGCTTCATTCGGTACAGATTGGCTAAACTTCTTTCTTTAATAACGGAAATTGCTCGATGCGCTGCCAGTTCCGATACGCTGATCCGGTAAACCGGCACACCTCTTCTTTTCAAGCTGTTGTAGGCGGCATGGACACACGTGAGAGCTGCTTGTATTTCACCTGAGCGATAGAGTTTTTCGTGGTAATCGATTAACTCTTCGGCAGGAATATAGCCAAGTTCCGGAGCGGTATGAATGTTCATTTTTTCTAAATCAAAATCTTTGAGCATCTTTAACACTTCCCGACGCGGAACCGAATCGACACTAATGCTCGACAACACCGCACCTTCTTGCATAATAGCGTCTAGCATCGTCCCGAGCAGACTCGACCCATGCAGCAAAATGTAATCCGCGTGTTCTGCATCTATTAACTTTTCTTTTAATGCAAAATGATAAGGTGCGGGGCCTGAAAAAAGCCAATGCCCAATGCGCGTTGAGTGTTCATTGATAATGTTTTTTGTTTCTTCGGTATGCTGATAAATAAACGGAACTAGTTCGATGCCTTCCAAACTGTTTGCCGCTTTCATCGTTTCATTGACCGAGTCATTCGGTCCGATCAACCCGACTTTAACTAGTTCTGTCATTGAGTCGT
>JBBSRA010000048.1:0-14783 GCA_038243515.1 Caryophanales bacterium | reverse complement strand
CTCTGGCGAAGCGGTGTTTTTTCAGCCGCACAGCTAGAGTGGCTTATGACCCTAGAATCTGGCTGCTGGAGCCTGGACACAAGAAAAGCGCAAGCAGCCGTGTAGATTCGACGGGCATAAGACGCTCTGGCGAAGCGGTGTTTTTTCAGCCGCACAGCTAGAGTGGCTTATGACCCTAGAATCTGGCTGCTGGAGCCTGGACACAAGAAAAGCGCAAGTGCCCTAGCGGCCTTCTCAAGCTAAGCACATAAAAAAGCGATGGCTAGTTAGCCACCGCGTTCATTAGTTTACAATCCACATTTTAATTGAGCGCTACAGTTGGTGCATGTGTTGCAGCCGCCCATTTCTTCGACTGTTCCTTTTCGACAAACTGGACATGTGTCGCCTACTTCAGAACCAATTGAAACGTTTGTTGAACGAATATCTTGAATCGTATCAATTAATACGATTGGGCGTCTACCTGTTTCTTCTGGTTGCTCTTCATCTTCAAAGTTATTGTCTTCTGCTGTTAATGTTAATACTTGAGAATCCCGGCTGCCGTCGACATAAACTGTGCCGCCTTTAGCCCCACCTTTATACAAACGCTCATATACACCTTCTACTTGTTCGACCGTATAACCGCGTGGTGCGTTAACCGTTTTCGAGATAGAAGAATCAATCCAGCGTTGGATAATGCATTGAACATCTGCATGTGCTTCTGGTGCTAGTTCCATTGATGTTACAAATGCTTTTGGTAAGTTTTCTTCATCAGCTTCTGGATTGTTTTTTAAGTATTCACGAACAATATCCGCTTTAACTTCAATAAATTTACCAAGACGTCCACTACGGTAATAAGTAAATGAATAATAAGGTTCGAGTCCTGTTGAAACGCCTACCATTGTACCAGTAGATCCTGTAGGAGCGACTGTCAATAAATGAGAGTTGCGAATTCCTTTTTCAAGAACTGCTTCGCGAACATGCTCTGGCATGTCTTGCATAAATCCAGTGTTCGTAAATGCTTTGCGAAGTGTCGCTGTTTCTTCATCTGTTTTACCAACTAGGAATGGAAAACTGCCACGTTCTGCCGCTATGTCCGTTGAAATTTCGTAAGCTGCAGTAGCAATCGTCTTGAAGATTTCATCCACAAGTTCATTGCCTTCTGGTGAACCATATTCTTTGTCGCAGTAAATCAGTAGATCAGCTAATCCCATAACTCCAAGACCTACACGGCGTTCGCCAAGTGCTTGTATTTGGTTTTCTTCAAGGAAATATGGTGTTGCGTCAATTACGTTGTCTTGCATGCGGACACCGACACGAACAGTTTCTTTTAAGCTTTCAAAATCAACTGTTTTTGTTTTTGGATCTGCAAATTGCGCCAAGTTGACTGCTGCTAAGTTACAAACTGAATAAGGCGCTAATGGTTGTTCTCCACAAGGGTTTGTTGCTACAACTTTTTGACCATATGCTGCAGCATTGGTTTTTTCATTGGCATTATCGATAAAGAAAATACCCGGTTCTGCTGAATACGTTGCACAAATATTGATCAAGTTCCAGAGTTCACGCGCTTTCATCGTGCGGTAAACACGAACGCCATGTCCCATGCTTTCCCATTCACGAACATCACCAATTTCTTGCCATTTTTTGTTATAAACAGCCATTTCTTCTTTTGAATATGACTCAACTGCCGGGAAACGCAAGTCAAAATCCGCATCATTTTCGACTGCTGTCATAAAGTCACTCGTCAATGTAACTGAAATATTCGCTCCAGTTAGGAATTCTTCGTTATGAACAGAATACGTACCACCATCGCGCAATTTCGTGTCAGCATCTCGCATAATTTTTTCATTAAATCCGCCCATGCCAGGAATTGTACGGTAGTTCAAAATTCCTTGATACATTGCATCTTCTTGAGCTGTCAGCGGTTTAAATTTCAATTTATCGTAAGCTAACTTTTTAATCGTCTCATCATTTGTTTTTTCGATTAAATAACGTAAAATTCGTGGGTTTTGCATTTTCGAAATGATAAATTCTGCGATATCTGGATGCCAGTCTGCAAGCATGATCATTTGCGCACCACGTCGTGATCCACCTTGTTCAACAAGATGTGTCAGTTTTGCAATATCATCCAACCAAGATACAGATCCTGATGATTTGCCATTGACTCCACGAGCTAACGTGTTGCGCGGACGAAGGGTTGAACCGTTTGTACCGACGCCTCCTCCGCGACTCATGATTTCCATTACTTGTTTACGGTGATCTGAAATGCCTTCACGTGAATCCGCAACAAATGGCATTACGTAACAATTAAAATAAGTTACATCTGTATCTGCTCCCGCTCCATAAAGAACACGTCCAGCTGGAATAAACTTCAAATCAACCAATTGCTGATAGAATTTCTCAAACCATTCTTGACGCTTTTCAACTGTTTTCTCAACAGAAGCAAGACCAGTTGCGTTACGTTTTGCAATTTGCTCATAGAAAACTTCCATCGGCTTTTCAATCACTTCGATCGGACGATTAACAACGCCTGCTGCTTGTTCTTCTGGGTTATCAATTGCGCTTCTATAATCTTCTTCAATCCAAACTTTTGCTTTGTTTGCATCTTTATCGATTGAAACGATATATCCAAGGCCGCGAGCTGGAAACTTCGGATCTTCTTTAACAGTTAAAACAACAAAATCGCCTGCTTTAAGTGTTTTTTTCTCTGTGTCCTTAAACGAATAACGGTCAATCATAACAAGGCGCGATACCCCTTTATGCGTTAACTTCATATCGGGTGAGATTGCATGAACTTGTGGGAACGTTTTGATATCTTCATTTAAAGCTTGTGTGTTTAATGAATACTGGGATTGTTGTGTGGCGGAAACCATTTGACAATTCCTCCTTTATGTTATATGGAGCTAAATACTATATATAGTATTACTTCGATTCCCATCATACTACATATTGAAACTTGTTTTCAATAACAAGTTTCTGACGGAATTTCCAATTTGCTTGGAAAGCTCGATTCATCAAGGTTTCTCCAATGAAAATGAGCCGAAAGACACTACACGCGGAAATTCCATTCAGAATTCGCATATTTTTTTTGTTCAATGGTCTTGACTTCTTCAAGTTGTTGAGCAGTCAGTTGGAATGGAGTAAAGTTGATTGATAAAGCCTGTTCAAATCCAGCTTTAAAAGCTCGGATGCATTGTTCTTGTGTGACTGGCTGCTCGCTTAGTAAATTAATAGCAACGGCTTTTTCTGGGATTTTAAGACGCATCCGCTCTTTCGCCGTTTCACTTGAAAATTTAAAAACCGATAAAAGTTTTTCAGCGTCCAAGTCAAGCAAAATGGCACCGTGTTGCAAGATAACTCCTTTTTGGCGCGTTTGAGCACTTCCTGCTACTTTCTTGCCTTCAACGACCATTTCATACCAGCTTGGCGCATCAAAACAAACAGCTGATTTTGGCTTTTTCAAATCCGTTCGCTGATCTTCTGTATCAGGCACCGAAAAGTAAGCATCTAATCCTAAGTTATGAAAACCTTTTAATAAACCTTCACTCAATGCCCGGTAGGCCTCTGTGACTGTTTCAGGCATACCCGGATAAGCTTCGCTCACAATAATACTATATGTAAGTTCATGTTCATGAAGAACACCTCTGCCACCAGTTGGTCGACGAACAAATCCAAGCCCAAGCCGGTCTACTGCTTCCATATCGATTTCTTTTTCTACTTTTTGAAAATAGCCGATTGAAAGAGCTGCTGGTTGCCAACTGTAAAAACGAATCACAGGTGGAATAAGTCCTTCACTATGCCATGTTAGCAAGGCTTCGTCTAACGCCATATTAAAAGATGGACTTCCCGCACCTGAATTTATAAAATTCCATTTTGGATATTTCACAAGATCGCCTCCTATTTCCGATAATTAGTGTAACATTGGCATTGAATATCCGTCATCTCTTCTCTTATAATAAAGGAAGAGTAGAAAGGGGCAAGAACATTGGAGTTTTTATACATTACGATCGCAATACTGTTAGCAATCCTCATTTATGCGGTAATTACTTATTTCCGCATGAAAAAAGCTGTCACGAACTTGACACAAGAACAATTTATCGAAGGTTATCGCAAAGCTCAATTAATTGATGTCCGCGAGCCGAAAGATTTTGCGGCAGGTCACATTTTAGGAGCCCGCAATATTCCTCAAACACAATTGCGTCAGCGTTATAAAGAAATCCGTCAAGACAAGCCGGTTTATTTATACGACCAAAACGGAGCACGTAGTGGCCGTGTTGCAATTTTCTTGAAGAAAAAAGGCTATAATCAATTGTTCCAACTGCAAGGCGGGTTTAAACAATGGACCGGAAAAATTAAAGCTAAAAATTAAACACTTAAAACCCTTCCACCTATGCTTGGAAGGGTTTTTTCTATCTTCATGACTTCCTCACTGTCTAAGACCCTAACAGCCACTCAGGTGCGTTAATAGCGTCGCACCGCTTCTTGTTTTAAAAGAATCTCTACATCTCATAACGCTTCTATACAAAAAAAGACGTGAAAGCCAAATAGCTTTCACGCCTTTTTAAATTCTATTCAGCTTTATAGTAACGAAGCACAGGTTTACGTGCAGCTTTTGTTTCATCTAAACGGTTAATCACTGTCGTATGTGGTGCATTTTGAACGATTTCTGGATCATCTTCAACTTCTTTAGCAATTTGGATCAGTGCATCGATGAACGCATCCAAAGTTTCTTTAGATTCTGTTTCCGTTGGTTCAATCATCATACCTTCTTCTACGTTTAATGGGAAGTAGATGGTTGGCGGATGATAGCCAAAGTCAAGCAAGCGTTTTGCCATATCTAATGTGCGGACGCCCAGTTTTTTCTGGCGACGGCCACTCAAGACAAACTCATGCTTGCAATGACGATCGTACGGTAAGTCAAAATGAGGCTGCAATTTACGCATCATGTAGTTGGCGTTTAATACGGCGTATTCTGTAACTGCCTTCAAGCCATCTGGTCCCATTGAGCGAATGTACGTATACGCGCGCACGTTAATACCGAAGTTACCATAGAACGGTTTAACACGACCGATTGATTCTGGACGGTTGTAGTCAAACGTATAGGCATCGTCTTTTTTCACTAATAGTGGTTTTGGTAAGTAAGGCAGTAAATCCTTTTTCACGCCTACTGGACCCGATCCAGGACCACCGCCGCCGTGAGGTCCTGTGAAGGTTTTGTGCAAGTTCAAGTGAACCACATCAAAGCCCATGTCTCCAGGACGTGCTTTTGACATAACCGCGTTCAAGTTGGCACCGTCATAATACAGTTTTCCACCAACGTCATGAACAATCGCTGCCATTTCTAAAATTTGTTCTTCAAACAAACCGAGTGTATTTGGGTTTGTCAGCATTAACGCCGCTGTGTCATCTCCAATAACGCGCTTTAAATCCTCTAAATCAACAAGTCCTTGGTCACTCGATTTGACCGTTACCGTCTCAAATCCAGCAACAGTTGCTGAAGCAGGATTTGTGCCGTGTGCCGAATCCGGAACAATAACTTTCGTTCGTTTCAAATCGCCACGTGACTCATGGTACGCACGGATCATCATCAAGCCCGTCCACTCACCGTGTGCGCCTGCAGCCGGCTGCAATGTCACTTCGTCCATACCGGTAATTTCTTTTAAATGCTCTTGCAAATCAAACATCAACTCTAGAGCACCTTGAACTGTTTTCTCATCTTGTAATGGATGAATATTTGCGAATCCGGAGAAACGCGCAACAGATTCATTAATTTTCGGATTGTACTTCATCGTACAAGAGCCGAGTGGGTAAAATCCTGAATCTACACCGTGGTTACGGTTTGATAAAGCTGTGTAATGACGCATAATGTCAAGTTCTGATACTTCTGGCAGTTCTGCTGCTTCTGTACGAATTAAATCTGCTGGTAATAACTCGCTCAAATCAACTTCCGGTACGTCAAGTGTCGGCAAGCTATAGCCGATGCGACCTTCTTTGGTCAATTCAAAAATTAGCGCTTGGTTGTCCTTATGCATGAGTAGCCCCCACTTCCTGTACTTTCGCAGCAATTTCCTGCACGAATGCATCAATTTCTTCTTTTGTCCGTTGTTCTGTAACTGCAATTAGCATATGGTTTTGGAATTCGTCGTAGCTCAATCCAAGATCATATCCTCCGATTATGTCTTGTTCAAACAAACGATCGTTTAATTGCTTGACTGATTCTTTTGTTTTTACGACGATTTCATTAAAGTGAGCGCCTTTAAAGACAATTTCGAATCCGGCTTTTTCCATTTGTTGTTTCATATAATGTGTTTTAACGATATTTTGTTTTGCAATTTCTTGTGTTCCTACTTTGCCGAGAGCTGTCATCGCAACTGAAGCCGCTAATGCGTTCAACGCTTGGTTCGAACAAATATTAGATGTTGCTTTATCGCGACGAATATGCTGTTCACGCGCTTGCAACGTCAACACGAATCCGCGACGGCCTTCATCATCTGTGGTTTCTCCAACAAGACGACCTGGAACTTTGCGCATTAATTTTTTCGTTACTGCAAAATAACCACAATGCGGTCCACCGTATGCTTCTGGAATGCCGAAAGGCTGTGCATCACCCACCGTAATATCTGCACCCAGTTGACCTGGAGCAGTTAATGCACCAAGTGCTAATGGATTTGAAGAAACCGACAACAACGCGCCTGCTTCATGTACGATTGGTTCAATTTCTTTTAAGTTTTCAACTTGACCGAAAAAATTTGGATATTGAATCATTACTGTCGCAACGTCATCATCCATCATTTCTTTTAATGCTTCCAAGTCAGTATGCCCGTCTTTTAATGGGATTTCTATTACATCAATCGACTGGCCAAGTGCATATGTGCGCACAACGTCACGTGATTCTGGATGAACTGCACGAGATACAAGAATTTTCTTACGTTTTGTGTGTCCCGCAGCAAGCATACCTGCTTCAGCAAGTGCTGTTCCGCCGTCATACATAGAAGAGTTGGCAATGTCCATGCCTGTCAATTCACTAATCATTGTTTGGAATTCAAAAATTGCTTGCAATTCACCTTGTGAAATTTCTGGCTGGTAAGGAGTGTATGCTGTGTAAAACTCAGAACGCGAAATCACATGATCAACAATAATTGGCTTGTAATGATCGTATACACCAGCTCCAAGGAATGAAGCATAACGATTAGTATCGGCGTTTTTAGCAGCAAGCTGTGCCAATTCTTTGGTCAGTGAAGACTCAGATTTAGCCGGTTTGATATTGTATTCGCCTTTAAAACGGACTTTTTCTGGAATGTCTGCAAACAATTCATCAATTGAATCAATGCCGATTGTTTCCAACATTTCTTGTTTGTCTTGAGCGGTCATTGGTAAATAGCGATGTTTCATGGAGTGCTGTCCCCTTTTCAAATTAAATTTAGTTGGATCGTTTATAAAATGGTGCTTCTATTGTTCTCGCTTTTAATCGTTTACCACGAATTTCAACTTCTAATTCGATGTCTAATTCAGCGTGTTCACTTGAGATTAAAGCTAATCCAATATTTTTCTTAAGTGTCGGTGATTGCGTACCGGTTGTTACTTCACCAATTTGTTGCTCTCCAAGATAAACCAGATATCCATAACGTGGTATCCCTTTATCGATCATTTCAATACCTACTAATTTACGCGGAACACCTGCTTCTTTTTGAGCAGCTAACGCTTTTTTGCCAATGAAATCCTGTTCTTTTTTCAGTTTCACTACAAAACCAATGCCTGCTTCTAGTGGTGTAATGTCTTTCGACAATTCCTGGCCATATAACGCAAGACACGCCTCAAAACGCAATGTATCTCGAGCACCTAAACCAACCGGGACAACCCCTTCAGGCTCACCTTCAGATAGAATTTTTTCCCACAATGTAACTAACGCATCTGGTGCTGCATATATTTCAAAGCCGTTTTCGCCTGTGTAGCCCGTACGAGATAAAATCACAGGTTGTCCTGCAACTTCTACATTTTGCTTAAAGCGAAAAGGTTTGATTGCAGACAAGTCTTCTTCTGTAAGGCGTTGAAGCACCGTTTCAGCTAAAGGTCCTTGTAGCGCCAGCAAGCCATAACGATCTGATGCATTATCAATTGTCACAGCACCCGTTTTTGTTCTTTCCATCCATTCCATGTCTTTTTCGATATTTGATGCGTTAACAACTAATAAATAATGCTCGTCTGCTATTTTATAAATCAATAAATCGTCTACTGTTCCACCGTCTTCGTAACACATTGCTGTATATTGCGCTTGGCCATCTTGAATTTTGGACACATCATTCGTTACGAGATGCTGGAGATACGTTAAACTATCTGCACCCGTGACGAAAATTTCACCCATATGTGACACATCAAAAAGACCTGCTTTTGTTCGAACTGCCTCATGCTCTTCTTTAATACTCGAAAATTGCACAGGCAATTCCCAACCGCCAAAATCAATTGTTTTGCCACCGTATTTCGAATACGTTTCAAACAAAGGTGTACGCTTTAACTGTGTCAATGAAATTCCTCCTCATTCTTCACCTTTTTTTCGGCCAGTTTCAAAAATGCCTGGGCACGAAAAAAGGACAGAGATTTCCCTTTAAAGGGAAATCTCTGTCCTGGAACCTGAAAGTTTACCGTAATGGCTTTCCTCGTTGGTAGCTGACATGCAGCATTCTCCAGAGATGCGTCCTGTACGAGTCTTTTTGCCTGAGAGATTCATGACTTTTGTCATTTGCTCCTTCGGCGACGCATTCGCGTTCTCTCCTCGTACAATCATCCGCCCAATTCAAAAATGATTGGTCCAAACCGTTATACAGAATAATATAACTTTGTATATATCTTAACATTGATTATTGGAAAGCGCAATCTATTTTACATAGTAGGACAAAAGACGAATGACCAAGGTATTTAAACCAGGATCATTCGCCTTTTAGCCGATTTACTTGAAAAGCAGCATATTGTGTAATTTGTCGTAAGGTCCGAAATTCCGTTCGAATCGTGATATGAGCTGTTTGTTTATAATCCCGGTAACGCGATTTATGCAACGCTTCTATTTCATCGCGCGTCGATTGTCGCACAATCGGCCGATTCGGATCCCGATGAATGCGACGCCAAATTTCCCGAAAAGGTGCATCTAAAAACATCACCAGTCCTGTATTCCTCATGATTTTCTGATTTTCTTTCCGCATTGTTACACCACCTCCAGTAGAAATGATGCAATGGTCGTTTTTAAAATTTTGCAAAAACTGTGTTTCGAGATCCCTAAAATATCGTTCACCATGCTGCTCAAAAATTTCAGGGATCGTTTTCCCTGTCTGTCGAACTATTTCTTTGTCCATATCATAGAAGGGCAGTTTTAGCAGAAAGCTCAGCCTTCTGCCGACTGCGCTTTTTCCGCAGCCCATGAATCCAATCAAATATATTCTGTTCATCCTACCCACCCGATACTTACCTCTACTCAGGTATTTTATTTTGCTCAAAATCTTTCAGTAGTTGTATAGTAGCATGTCTATGCATATTTTCCAAACCATCGTATGTTTTATATTGAATGGAATACTGCATAAACAGATGGGATAACAGCATTAATGCTGATATGAAAAAAACGATTGCAATCGGGTATACGGCACCTTTTTCATTACGGAGCTGACGTAAAAACATATTCAGCCTCTTCTATTGTACCTGTTGCAAATTCTACGCGGATTTGCAACGTATTACCGTTTAACGAAAATTGACTTTGATAGATCCGTGTCAACATGACTTCATGACCTTTTCTGTTTTTTTGTTTGCGAATCATATTTGTATAAAGCTCAATATCGAATTCCTCTCCTTTTTGGACGACGCGAATTCCATTGCCCCCGTTTATAACTTCAATCGAGTCACTTTGATGCAAGTAGTTTTGTAAATCAATTGCAAACAATTGCCATTCTGCCCGGTGCGGATCCAAATCTTCTGTGAACCGAACTATGAAACCAAAAAACAAGACAATAAGCGGCAACATAAGCATAAGCACGAATAAATCGAAAATCGCTGTTAAAAAAGTAAACCCTTTGTCGTCTAATCGCTTTATTCGATGCATAATTGTCGCCGATGTTTTTTATAGTCCATATATTCTACACAGAGCTCGTCTGACATTTGCCATTGATAGAAAATGCCGTTTACCGTTCGTTGCCCTTGCATCTTACCTGTTGCATTCCACTCTCTTGCCGCTTCATGCAAAGTTTCAAAGGCATTGACTCGTTCTTTTTTTACGTGAAGACTGTGTTGTGCACCGATCATCACAGGAAGCAAACTACCAAAAATTACGAAGATAATCGACAAACTGACCATTGTTTCTGCCCATGAAACGCCTTTTTCATTCAGAAAATACCACTCTCCCTCCCCCGAGATGAACGGTTACTGTTTTTTCTCCACTACTTGTAGCAAATCGCAGTGTTCCAGATTGAACAACTGTGCCGTTTGAATTAAAGTAGATTTCAGTAAGATTGCTAGTTTTTTTCAATTGAATCGATTTGGGTATTTTTCTGGATAAAACAATCGATTGAATATCGGTAAAGATTTCATAGCTTTCTTTCTTTTCTCTAAAAACCACTTTCGCCGTTTGATTTACAGAACGAGTTTGGCTTTGTGCAAAGTAGATGTCTTGTTGAAAAAGGTCAAAAAACCGTTGTTCCTCTTTTTTGACCGTATAGTTTTGGTAACTTGGAATGATAATCGAAACGACAGTCATCAATACCGCTAGCACTAACAGCATCTCAAGCAACGTGAATCCTTGTTCTTTAAGGCTTGGCAGAAGTCACCACGCCTTCAGCTGAAATAGTGATCAAGTCTCCATTTGGACAATCTGTTTCCCCATTTTTTAAATACCCTTCACTTTCAAGATTAACTATAGTTGGAACGGCTTTAAAATCCATTCGATAAGACTCTACTTGGCCTTGAACCATTTGCACAAAAGCCTTGCATCCTTTTTCATCAACAGCAGACGATTGTTTTGTGACGTTCGGAATCGCAATGGCTATTAGCACAGTGATGATTAACATAACGATTAACATTTCGATCAATGTAAACCCTCTTTGATTTTTTAAGTAACGCATATGTTTCCCCCTTATATGGTATGAACTAAGTTGTACATTGGCATCAAAATTGCTAAATAAGCACCCACTATGCAAATAGCAATCATGATAAAAAAGCTAGGTTGAATAATTCGCAATAATTGTTGCGTTTGTTGTTCGATTCTCTCCATTAGCACTTCGCTATAAAGAATCAACTCTTTCCCTAAATATCCGGTTTGTTCACCGTGCCGAATAAAAGCAGGCATGTCTTTAGAAATAAATGAAAAACGTTCCAACGACACTGAAAATGACTGCCCCATCATTAGCTCTTCATGGGACAAATTCGCCATATACTGAATGATTTTGTGATAATTTTGACGTTGTAACAAATCTAGTGATTCTTGCATTGAAATTCCACTATGCAATAAAGTTCCTAACTCGCGTGCCAACAAATGCGACCAGTATAGTTTCATAAACCCCCGCAAAATGGGTACAGCTAGTAACCAAGTGATTTGTTTTTGTATCACTTGCCTTTTGAGCAATAGTCTAAAGACGTAAATTGAAAAAGCCATGCTTACAAAAAGCGCTATAAAGAAATCGGGAAGACTTAACAAATAAGCTGGAACTCCGCTCTCTTCACTTCCTGATTGCAGTGATTTCATCATTTCAGTTAGATTTGGTACATAACTGGTTCGAAAAAACAAAAACAAAACAGATGTGAATATCAACAGCGACACTGGATAAATGAGTATATTTTTTAACTTTTTTTGCACTTGTTCTGTTCGCGCAAAACTTTTCGCAATGCTGTCGATGGATTCCGGCAAACGCCCATGGTATTCTGCAATTTCTATTGGAAACAACACATGATCTTTAAATCCTAAAAATTTCAGAATTTCGGCAGCATTGCCTCCGCTTTTTAAAATTCCAGTTATGCCATTCAATGCTTGTTCTAGCTTTTGCGTATGCATCGGCAACAATAAAGTTAAGGCGACCGGCAACAAATACCCCTCTTTCATCAAGACAGCTAAACGTGTCAAAAACTGTTCACGATCATGAAGACGGATCTTGTCTGACAGTATAGGAAGCCTCAATGGCACCGATCCTCACTCCTTCTTTTACCTGTCCATCAAATGATAAATGACTGGGCAAAGCATATGCTTTCTTGTCATTAGCCGATGATAAGGCTTGCTCTAATCTTTGTCCTTCTAAAATTTCATAAAGCGCTCGGTAACAAGGCTCTGTTTGTCCGATTTCAGAATACATCGGAATAATTTTTTGAGCCGAAACGGCGATTAAGGTTTGAGACATGTCTTCAAACGAAATACCCAAATCATATAAACGATGTAAACAACCAACAGAATGTCTAGCGTGAATAGTTGAAAACACTAAATGTCCGGTCAAAGCGGCACGTACTGCAATTTGAGCCGTTTCTACGTCACGAATTTCTCCGATCATGATAATATCGGGGTCATGACGTAATATCGCTTTTAACCCGGTTGCATAGCTGAGACCTGCTTTTTCATTTACTTGAATCTGCAAAATAGCTTGATTTTTTCGTTCTACAGGATCCTCAAGTGTAATAATATTTCGATTTAGTTTTTCAGCACAATGTTTTAACAAAGAATACAAAGTCGTTGATTTTCCACATCCCGTCGGACCTGTAAACAAAATTAATCCTTGAGACGCTTCTGATAACTTCTCAAGCAAACGTGCTGAATCACGAAAAGCAGCCAATTGATGAATCGATTGTGCCGTATCGTCTGGCATAATACGAATGACGATGCTTTCTTTTGTTAGAACCGATGGCAAGGTTGAAATGCGAAAATAATGGGATAAGTCGTTGATGGCAAGCTGGAAAGAACCGGTTTGGGGTTTTCTTTTTTCACTCATGTCTAGAAGGGATAAGTATTTGAAATAAGCAATCATGCGATCACCTAAATCAAAGGGGAGTTGTGTCACTTGCCGCAAGTTTTGGAACGAGCGATAAGAAACGGTATAGCAGGATGGTTCGGGTTTAATGTGGATGTCTGTTGTGCCATTTTTTGCCGCATCGTGCAAAAGATCAACACAGCGACGCTCAATAATTGTTTGCATACCCACCTCCTGTTTCGCTTTGAACAAAGGCCGCTTCTTTGTTCACACATAGTATAACTAGCTCTTTTTGAGAAAGGAATACTATTGGTCAAAATAAATTTTTGACTTCCGAAATCAAGCCAAATCTCATTTTTGACAGGGTTATTATTGACCACTTATTGTGTGCAGAACAAAATTTCTCAAAATTTAATGATCAAACTCGAACCGTACACGTGTTTGTCACAAAGAAAGATGAACTCGCTGTTTACACATTCACTCTGTTTCCTATATAATGAATGAGAGATTATTGTGTTGTGGCAAAGGAGGGATTACCCATGAATAATATGTTCAAATTAATGGGATGGTGGACTGGAATATTTGCAGTTCTCTTTTATGTAGGCGATATGGTTGAAGTATCATTGCTAATGGTAGCGAATACCGGTATTTTTGTTCTTCTTGGATTTTTAAATATTTCTGAACGCATGTATTTGTATATTTTTGGTGCTTACTTAACAATCTTTTTCGTAGGCTTTACTTATTACTCTACGTTCATCCACGTTCCTGGCGCTGGACATTAATCAATGCGAATTAGAAAATAAACAAAAGGTGTATCGGATTTTCCGGTACACCTTTTGTTTATTTATAATCCAACCAAAAATGGATTGCTTTTCTTTTCTTGCGCTGGCGTCGTTTCTGGGCCATGTCCTGGATAAAGGATCATGTGTTCAGAGAGCGTCAGTAGCGACTCTTGTATAGATTGCAAAAGCTTTTTCTCAGAGCCTTCGATTAAGTCTGTCCGACCAATGCTTCCACGGAATATTGTATCTCCAACAATCGCAAATCCTTCTTTGCCAAATGAATAGCTGACACTGCCCGGCGAATGTCCTGGCGTATGAAAAAGATCCATTTCAAAAGAATCGATTTGTAAAGTCTTCTCATCTGTTAATAACACATCAGCATCTTTTATTCGATAATCAGGTACTTCTGCGTATTTTCCTGAACCGTTTAAATTTGGACGGCTAAGCCAGTCTTTTTCTAAGTGATGCAAATAAACAGGAACCGAATAACGTTCGCGGATGTCGTCTACTGCTCCGATATGGTCAAAATGAGCATGTGTCAATAAAATCGCTAGTGGCTTCAAGTTTTTCTTTTTCACCAATGCTTCAATTTTAGCACTTTCTTCTCCCGGATCGAAAATCAGGCAATTTTTCTGATCGTCCGAAATGATGTAACAGTTGGTCTGGATAGGTCCCAGCTCTAGTTGGTCAATTTTTAACATCTACTTTCACCTCACTCTAATTATAACACGTCGTTCTTCTGTCACACTGTCAAGATACTGACACTTTTTATCCTCGACAAAACAGCTGAATATCATTACAATATAGAGAGAACAAAGCGGCACTGGCTGTTTAAGTTGAAGGGAGTGTCATCGATGAGTTGGATGTTAGTAGTTATTTTTGGACTTATTGCAATTCTTGCAGCAATCGGCACTGTACAAACGCTTAAAAACAAAGAAGTTCTAGGTTTTCTTTTTAACTTTGGATCATTTGTAATTTTTGGCGGCTTTGCTATTGCTACACTTGTCACACAAGGTTATCCACCCGCTCTTTAATTGATTGAAAAAAGCTGATGCCTTTACGGTGTCAGCTTTTTTCTTTGCATAAAAAAGAGAGCGCTTTT
>JBBSRA010000047.1:0-15040 GCA_038243515.1 Caryophanales bacterium | reverse complement strand
CGAACTATTACGTATACGTATGATAATTCTCATGATGAATATGGCGGTACAAACAAAGGAACACAAAGTGGCACTTGCGAAAATCTAGAAAGTGAAAGGAGCGAAACAGGTAGAATATACCGCTTGAGCGGTTGCTCTTCTGAAGTCGGAAAGTATTTCGAGCTTGAAGTTCTAGAGTAACTTTAAAGTGTTTGGAGAAATGTTAGTAAGTTTTAAAGAAAGATTACGAGTGGAGTAGAGAAGATGTTCAAAAACCATATTAGTGGATTGTTAATCGTTTCGGCCTTATTAGCAATTGTAGGCTTGGTCTTAATGTTTGCGAGTGCTTCGTTCGGAATTTCTTTAGGAAGCTCTTGGCTTATGAGTCAACAAGATAGTATTGCTGATACTAGCCAGTTTATGATGGTGATAGAAACGTATACTACTGCCTTTATTGTTTCGGGTGGTATTCTATTTGCTGCTGGTCTATTAATGGCTATACTCACCTATTTCACTGCCTTAATTTTAGGAGATAAAGAAACAGAAATTCCGTCTGAACAGACCGATTCAAAAGAGCTGTTGGCTGATGATTTTTAATTAGGAAGCATTTATAAGAGCGTAACCTAAACCCCAAATGGTGGACACTTTATGAAGTGATCCCATTTGGGGTTTAGGTTTTAGCGCTTTGTATGATCTTCAAATCTTTTATAAAAATCAATCTGGAACAAGTCTATTATTTTTTCTGATGCATTTCATTCAAATTGGGTTTCTGTGCTAACTTTTTAATGCTGTGATTTGTTCAAACACTATTTTGTCGAACCCCTCTGAATAAGAACCATTTTTTCGAACGCCGCTCCCGAAATGGTACTCACTAGCTTTTACAGCTTGATGAATTTCTTCTATATTCATCTAAGTTAATCAGCCACCACAAAGAATAGAAGGGCCTTCCATTTCTTTTGATAGCTCGACTAACTTTCTTAACTCATGCTTCCCTTTCAAACAATCCATATGACCGCCAGATGTTAAAATCCTGTTCACCTGTTTTTTATAGGTAGTTAATACCCTGTAGGCGCTCAACTGATCGTCAATTTCATCAAACGCACGATGGAAGGTAATATCGAGTTGATCAGAGAGCGCGATAATTTTTTCTAGTGCTTTTTCATCTATTGTATAATCCTTTGTCAAAGCTCCAAATACGATTCCGTGACCACCTAAATTCAACACATTTTTGACGTCTTCGATAATTGTGTTCATTTCTAAATCGCTATAGAAAAAATCTCGACTATGAGGGCGTATCATCACTTGAACCGGTATCGTAACACTGTTCAAAACTTGCTTGATAGTCTCAAAACTCGGTGTCAGCCCTCCCTCATCGATAGCTGAAACAAGTTCTAGTCTGGCCGCCCCCATTTTTTCTGCTCGGATTGCTTCTTGTTCATTTTGCACAATAACTTCTATTATCATTTTTCATTTCCTTTCAAATCGGACGATTTCTACTAACTATGATAGATCAAAGATTTGAATTGCTCCATTATCACTGTGTTCAATCGCAGCGAGTTAAGCGGTTATTGAAAAAACCAACTTACTTCCCAGGGAATTTCGGTCTCCAAGATGAAATAAATTCTCAGCTATATTGTGTCATTTACCTTTATTTTCATAATAAAGTGGTATATTTACAGAATGAAACCAAACAGGCTCATTTAGTAAGTAATTTTCAATCAGGAGATGTGATAAAAATGGAATTCAATTTAGGGAATGGGGTTTCTCTTCATTTACCTTCTTTACACATTACGATTAGCGCAATTATAATTATCGTTCTTCTAGTTAGATGGAGCAAACAGATCGAAACACGTCGTTTTACAATTTTCTTTTATTTTTTAATTAGCGCTTATATTGTTCCTATTTATTCACGAAGTACGGAAAATGGCATTTTCGAATTGTGGATCCCCTTAGGATTTCTTTTTATTATGGCTTATCTGTATAGCAGTAAAAGGTATCATCCAGCTAAAATAAAAGCGAGTGCTTTAGGATTTTGCATAGCGATATATCAACTTATTTTTCAATACATTGGATAGTTTTGTGTGCCAGAATAGAGCGAATTTTTAAGTAAACGTTTTAGAAAAGAGATCCGCGCCCCGTTTAATGGACAGTTTATAAAAAAGGTACCCTGCAGCTAGGCTGCGATCAGATGACTTCGGTATTGTGCCGGAGTCATCTTTTTTAGATTCCACTGCTTTCGTGTGCCGTTATAATATTCCATGTACTCATCCACTAGCTCTTTCAATTCATCCAGACTGGTCGCTTGTTTAAAATCGACATCGTCTTTAAAGTGGCCAAAAACCGATTCGATGGGAGCGTTGTCGAGGCAGTTGCCCCGGCGGGACATTGACTGCGTTAATTTCATTTCCTTCACGCGTTGTTGGTATTCGGGATGGGTATAGTGGAGCCTTGATCGGAATGGATCATCGCTTCCGGGTGAACATTGCTATCCAATGCTTCCTTCAGTTTTCTTAACGTGCGGTACACAATTTCCATCGTAAGTGTTGTCGTGACTTCATAGGCGACGATTTCCCGGGTGGCGACATCTTTTACAGCGGACAGATACGCCATTTGCCCTGAACGGTTTGGCAGGTACGTGATATCAGTGACGAATACCTTACCGGGTTCATCTTGTTTAAACTGGCGGTTTAACAGGTTCGGACAGACGCTGTGTGGCTTTGGCGATTTGCTTATAGGGATTCGCGCGATCGGATACGGAAGCGACATTCGAATTTGCCTACAAGATCCGTTGTTGGTGTTCATTGAAAGTGATTTTACTCATTTGATCTTCTCCTGTCCAAGTTAGCTAAATTTAGTATACCGGGGTCTGAAAAACAGAAAAAACCCCAAATGGGTCACTTTTTTAAAGTGTCTTCCATTTGGGGTGCGGTTCAGATAAGCCTTGCGTTCTATGTTTTTAAGAATTAGCCCATTTGATTATTGTAGTGTGAACTGTTTGCAGGGTAGTGCACCCCAAAAGTTAGATTTGAACTCTAAATTTAAGGATTACTACCCAGTTGCTGTTCTTTTTATAGACAATGACAAGATCATTTGATCAATTGTCATCGTGTGAATCTGATGTAACCCAAGTTGCTTCTACAAATGCTAACAGCACCTTAATAGTTGATATTCCGAAATGGGCTATTTTACTCTCAGAGGTTCTTTTCTACTTATCTTTAAGTATTCGATTCAAGGGACTAAAGACGCTTCCAAAGGTGTGCTGTTATCTAGTGATTTTTCATTTGGAAACTAGGCGAATTAGGATTTTCAACGTGAAAGGTGGTTTGAATTTGTCTAGCTTTTAAGGGTTTATTGAGTAAGTACAATAGATATTAACTTCTCAGTCCACGGCCTTTTTCAATCAGATACCAATTGAATCCATAAAGTAAAATCACAAAAATAATCGAAATGATAACAGAGAATAGAATCGGTACATCGATTACACCGAGGATCCCGAATCGGAATCCAGAAATCATATAGACAATCGGGTTGAACTTTGATACAAACTGCCAAAATGGAGGCAACATCGAGATGGCAAAGAATACGCCACCTAGGTAAGTCAATGGCTGAAGAAGAAAGGTAGGAACAATAGACACATCATCAAATGATTTTGCAAAAATGCCGTTCAACAGACCTGCCAAAGAGAACAAAATAGACGTCATTAAAAACGTTAATATGACAATACTCCAAGAATAGACTTGCAACGGAACAAAAAGTAGCGAAATAATCGTGACCAGTATCCCTACCAGAATACTTCTTCCTATTCCTCCAATCACAAAGCCCCAAATAATAATATGGGTCGGGACGGGAGCGACCAATAGTTCTTCAATATTCTTTTGAAATTTTTGTGAGAAAAATGATGACGAGACATTCGAGTAGGAACTCGTAATGACTGACATCATAATCAATCCAGGGACAATAAACTCCATGTAGGAAAATCCTGCCATTTCGCCAATCCTTTTACCAATCAAATTCCCAAAGATGATAAAATATAAGGAAGTTGTAATAACAGGCGGAACCAATGTTTGGATCCAAATTCTAAGATAACGGTTCGTTTCTTTGACCGCCAAACCTTTTAACGCTGTTAAATATAGTTTAAACATGTGAATCCTCCACTAAGCAGTTTCTTTTGTAAGTTTTAAAAATAACTCTTCTAATCGATTGGACTTATTACGCATCGACAACACTTTAATCCCTTGTTCTGTCAATTGGGTAAACAGTTCGTTGATTCCTTGATCACGCCCTACTTCGACAGAAAGGGATCCTTCATCCATAAGTTCACTCTTATAGCCTTTAATCACCGGCATTTGTCCTGAAGATTCAATATCTAAAATAATTGTTTCAAACTGAAGCTTAGCAAGCAATGATTTCATACTTGTATCTTCAATCAGCTGCCCCTTTTGAATGATACCAATATTGCGACATAACATCTCCGCTTCTTCCAAATAATGTGTTGTCAGAATTATCGTCGTACCATTATCATTCAACTCTTTCAGAAACGTCCACATCTCTCGTCTCAATTCAATGTCCACACCCGCCGTCGGCTCATCAAGAATAAGTAGACTCGGTTCATGCATCAAGGCGCGTGAGATCATCAGTCGACGTTTCATCCCTCCGGAAAGCATCTGTGCCTGAACATTTTTTTTCTCCCATAAATCAGACTGCTTCAAGTACTTTTCGCTGCGCTCTAATGCTTCCTTCCTTGACACTCCGTAATAACCTGCCTGGTTCACGACAATCTGTTGGACCGTTTCAAAAGGACTGAAGTTGAACTCCTGGGGGACCAGACCAATCTGCAGCTTCGCCTGCATTAACTGCGTGTCCATATCATAGCCGAAGACTTTGACTTTTCCTGATGTCTTATTGACAAGGGATGTCACAATCCCGATGGTCGTAGATTTCCCAGCACCGTTAGGACCTAAGAGAGCGTAGAAGTCTCCTTCTTCTACTTTCAAATCGATGCCACGCAAAGCCTCAACGCCGCCAGTATAGACCTTTTTCAAGTCGTTTATTTCTAATGCATATGTCATTCACTTTATCTCCTAACTATCTTTTTAATTAGTTGTATTTAAATACCTAATTGCCAGTATGCCACTCCCTCATATTCGTAAAGCTTTGTGTATACATTTTTTAAATGCGCCGATTGTGAAATTAAGCTAGACAACTGAAAAAGTCATTCGTGGTACCTCACAATGTGTTTTCCGACCAAAGAAAAACATTAGAGTGATCACGAATGAACTACACCCATCTTAACACGAATGAACTGGTGATGATAGAATCCTACCACCACCAAAATATGCACGTTTCAATCATCGCTGAGCGCTTGAATCGTTCCAGGCAGCCAATTTATAATATCATCAAATTCCTGAAATCCAGGCATACAGCCCTCGATTTTCACAAGCAGTACGAGAGAAACAAGAAACGTTGCGGCTGCTGAAAAATGGTCTTACCGAAGAAAAAAATCGCTCATATTCCAGACAAGATGGCGCAAGTCTAGACAACAGATGTCATTGTCGGTCGTGAAAAAAAGGCAATCGACTGTTCCATGCACACGCTCTATCACATGTTCAAAAATCGGATTTTTAATGTAACTACTCTGCCGATGAAAGGGAAACGGAAACCCAATGGCCACCAGGAACGTCGCGGAAAGCAGGCGTTCAAAAGGTATATTTCCGAACGGGAAGCCGATTATCCTTCGTTCCAAAAAAATTCGGGTACATTGAAGGCGATACCATTGTGGGCGCCCGACACAAAAGTGCGGTAATCACGCTCGTTGAAAGGCTAACAAAAGTCATCATCGCCTTGAAGCCTGCAGGACGCAAGCGTGCCATATTGAGACCACATTAAATCAGTTGTTTCAAGGGATTCCCAGAAATCTGTTTACCGTTATTTGTGGAAAACTGTTTAGTCTAGTTTAGCGTTTACACCATTCCGTATCACTGGTAGATTTAATTTGAAAATCGTAGTTCTTGTTTTCTACATGATCGATGGTTGTCAGTTCCAAGTAATAAGCTTTTTCTCGATCATAGAAATTAAAGCGATTATCCAAATTGTCTATAACGTAATAAAAAGCTGAAACATCAATAAATTTTAACGTTTGAAAATCAATACGGCTATTTTCATGAATCTCCAGCTTAATGAAAAGAGTATCATTCAGCAGATCTATTTGTAGGTCTGTAATGACGGTTTCCTATAGATTATTTAATTGATCTTGTAGCCCTTTTTTCTTCATATCTACCTCTTCTTCCCTTCAAATAATCTAACCACATGTAAATCTATATTTTGTAGAAATTCCAGCTTTAGAGCCTTATGGAGTTAATTTTGAATGTATCATTTCTTCTAGTAAACTCAGCTTTGTTGAGATTTTTGGAAAAGTCAATGGAATGCAGGTACTGAATGTAACTTAATTACCATTAAGTTACATTCACTTCTAAGAAAATATTTAAGCATTTACTACGAATCCTTGTGCTGAAACGAAGAAAATAAACAAGGAGATAACGACAAACATGTATCCCCAAAACTCTTTTCTATCCCTTTGAATTCTTTCAAATCCTGCTATCAACATCAAAATTCCAAGCGTTAGCATTACGTATGGCATTAATGTAAAGTCCTGAGTCCATAGAACATAGGCTGCAAATCCAACTCCGACTACTTGTAGAATGATCCGAATAATTTTTAAAATAGTACCTCTCCTCTAACTAATATTTTTCAACTAAATAAAGGTTTTGAATGTGTATTGCTTAGAATTTATTCAAAGTTGATTTTGCCATGAAATAGGCACTTGCTGTAAAAAGCTGCGTTTCTATAATTTTATCTTTCATCAAATTGCCGAACTCTTCAAAGTCGAAGAGCTTAACATTAATATCTTCTGTGTCATCCAGCTGTTGATCGGTGGCTTTGAAAGCTTCTGTAATGAGGAAGGTTTTTACTTTATTATCCTGAGTTGCTGGGTTTACCATGTATTCACCTAATAAAATCGGCTTTTCTAATGACGTATAGCCTGTTTCTTCTTGAATCTCCCTAAGGATACCCTCTTCATAAGATTCATTTTCTTCAATTTTTCCTGCAGGAACTTCTAAATAAAAATTCTGTCCTCCATGTCTGTATTGTTCTACAAGGACAATCTGATTTTGGTTGGTGATGACAACTGCATTCACCCAATCAGAATACTCATTGACATAAAAATCGTCGATAATTCTTCCATTTGGAAGTTTACACTTATTTTTCCTTAAATTTCCAAACCGAGTTTTATAAAGATAATCAGTAGACAGTGTTTCCCATTTCTTCATCCTTCATCCCCCTATGAATATGTAGTTTAGCAGAAATATTAACGTAAATTTAAAGAAAAGTGAATGTAACTCAACTACACTTAAGTTACATTCAGTTCAACAAAATAATCGCAATAGCAAAATTTCTTTAATTATTTCTGGCGATAGAGCTTCAGAGAATATTGACTCCCTCAGCTTGAAGTTTATCAAAACCAATGATTTTCCAAGGGTTGAAAAAGGTTTGTCCGTTTTTGTTAAAGAAAAGTTTGTTCCCTACATGAAAAGAAGCATGCTGGATTTGACCTTCGTCGGTTTCCCATACAGCCACATCCCCTTCAATCAACTCTTCTGATTTAATAAGGTGATGTGTCATGCGCAATTTTTCTATAAACGTTTGAGGGTGTACCCACTCATGAATCATCCACTCTTGCTGTGAAATGGCAAAGAGTGTTGCAGACAAGCAATTGCTACCTGCTTCGATTGGAAAAGTGTTTGCGTATTTCTTAATTATTCTTGGGAGATAAACTGGCACTTCTTCGCTTCCCCAATCATCCCATTGCTGTGCATACTTCTTTAGCAATTGTGCCTTCGCAGAAAACGATGTTTTTTCCCACAGATCAGCGTACAAAACAACCGATTCACCCTCTGAAATTATTACGCCCTTTTCATTCAGAGGGAGCGACCCTATCGGAAAATAGGATAATGGGAAAATCAAACCTCTATTCATCTGCACCTGAATCTTCAAAAGTAGTTCTTTTTTAGCAGGAGCTATTTTTGTAATCCAATTTGCATGAGCTAGAATCACAAATTCAACTTCTTTCGACAAATTCCAGTACTCGTAGCTGTTTGCCAGCTGAATTTGTTTGTAAGATGCATGATTGAAAAACTCTTCTTTCGGAATAAACAATGCCTGCAAAATCTCTTCTTCAAATAAAGAGACGTGCTCTTCTTTCACAAAGAACAGGTCTTTTGCAGGCACATATTGTTCAATCCATTTTTTCACCTGATTATTTGACGGCTGAATAGTGGTTTTCAATATGACTTCTCCTTTTATTCAGTAAAGTTTTATAGAAGTAGTTCGTTACTAAACAACCGTACTTCCCTTATTTAACTTTAACATATATATCCAGTAGAAAGAGGTTGCTTCTAGTCCTAAAAGAGATTCAAAACACTTTTAATTAAACTTTTAAAGCGTTCGTAAAAGTACACTTACACGAACGGATACGTACTCGAAGAAATAATTTGAATTATGCTATAAAATGATTCCTACGTTTTCATATAGAGTTACTAGATATCTCGGATTAGTTGCCAAGTTAGATTTCTAGGCGACAAGTTTGACAGATTATTAATTACTAACATTAATTCCCACCTAAAGTTTTTTCTTGGTTGATTTGTGTATTCTTAAATTCCTCATGGTAGGCGTGCATATAAGGTTGTATGTGGTTACCTCTTTTTAAAAGAACCTTTAAATACAAATTTAGAAAAGAGGCAACCCAAGGCACCTATCCTTCGTCACTTTGATAAGACATTGTATTTTCGGTCTTTAATTCCTTATTTACATATTTTTTTCTACCTACAGCAGTTGTGCAAAAGATAAAACGAGAAAACACTTAAGGATATTCTTTAAACTTTTATAAATAATCACTTTTTAAGATATATAAAAACTGCACCTTAGCTGGTAAAAAGCAAGACCAGTTAAAGTGCAGTTTTTAAAATAAAGATACTTATCAATTCATGCAGAAGAAAAAAGAATCGGTACAAAATTACAAGAAAGCTACACTTTTCTACGAGGTTTTCTGTGTGTCTTACATCTTAACCTTTTAATATTTCATATGCTTTTTCTAATTCTTCTATTTCCTCTGAATACCATCGATTTTGGTGTATTACCTCAAGGAGTTCATTTGTACTCTGTAGTAAACTTTCGATCATCTGTGAAATATTCACAGTACATGTATGCTCTATTTCTAAAGAAGACAAGCTTTCATGAATAAATGCTAATGTTGCGATTTCATCATTAGTTTTAGTAACTTTTACTACAAAAGAACCATCCATAAATAATAGCTCTTCTGTAACTTTAGATTTGCTATGTTTTATACGAATGAGCGAGTTATGCCACCAAGTCAATACAATAACAATAAAATCATTCCAATTTTCTTCAGGAAAGAAGAAGTTCTTACTTCTTATAGAAAAGTATACTTCTCCAGTTATCTGACTACGGAACTCTAAGTTTTCTTTATTAGTATGAACGAGAACTTCAGCTAATGTCATATTATTCCTCCTTATTTAGTTTGGGGATAGGCAGTTTCTATTGTTTTAGTTTTTGTGTTTACCCACATATGGATTCTCATGTAGCCATATTGTCCCTCTATGAACACACGATCGCCTTGCCCTTTGGTTTTCTTACCATATCTGTAAGCATGCCTTACAGCTGTCGTAATTTGCTTTATCGTCATGTTTGAGGGGAAAAGATCTTTTTTGGAGCCTTTTTGAACATCTTTTCCTCCCACTGTATGTCGATCACGAAGGTGTTGGCCATCTATTTTTACTGTTTTATAAGAGGGAAGGTTGACAGGTTTTTGTGTTTTACTACCTTTACCGCCACCAGTACCTCCTTTACCACCTTTTAAACTTCCGCTCCCATTGTTTAGTCCTAATGGACGATTTGATTTTTTCCCATTATATCCATCAGCATCTATTAACATAACAGGATTATTATTAGTATATGAGTACCCATTCTGCGTAAGGATGTCGTCATCATTTCCTTGATGCGGATCCAGGGAGGTGAAGACCCCGGTTTTCGGGTTGTAGTAACGCGCCATCAAATAGTAGTGATTCGTTTCTACATCAAACTGATATCCTGCATATCGGTATGGATTCTTTGCTGCAAACGGTCCTTCCTGATACATAATATTGCCCCATGCATCATATACATAAGAAGCTACAATTAAACCAGCTTTGGTATTATCGCCGTCTTTTGTCACCATGATCACATCACCATGGGCATTATAGTGGTAATAGTAGCGCGTAGTTCCTTCCGTCCGCATCAACAACTGACGATTTACATTGTACGTATTATAGGCCGTAATGATGTTGCTCGCATTGGTTTCATAGAGAACGTTCAAGCCGTCTCCATCATAAATGTAATTCGTGATGGACCCGCTGACGTTCTTGCGGATGCGCCGGTCGGCTTCATCGTACCAGTATTCAGCGACTAAAGAAGCGGTTTTTTGGTTGAACACTTTGCGTAGACGACTGTCGGCATCCCACTTGTATTGAAAATGACCGTCACTCAGAAGGTTCCCGTTGTCATCATACGACCACTGGGTGCTTGATGCACCGTCTTTCACTTCAACCAGCTGATTGCGCTCATTGAAAATATGGTCAGTAGTTTGAGTCGGACTTCCGCTTTTCATTTTGATGGTTTGGGTACGGTTGCCTAGCGCATCGTAAGTGTAATCAAGCTTTTCCCCAGTAAAAGGAACCGTCTCCGATTCCAGCTGATTCATGTCATCATACGTATATACAGACTTACCAGTCAGGTTCGCACGGCTGGCGAATTGCTGGGTGATGGACTGCTCAGTCCGGTTGCCGACGGCGTCGTATACATAGTCGAAGTTCGCAAGCCCGATGATGTCATTATGCCCGATGTTGATTGATTTAACCAATTCCCTTTCATCGTATTCGAATAGGGCGCCCGTGCCGTTCGGCCCGCTATAGGACTTCACGTTACCCGCTTCGTCGTACTGGAATCGGAAGGATTTAGTGCCCGGAGCCACTACTTCTGTGTTGTTATTCAACGTATTGTAATTGAACAGGTGCTGGTAGCTCACCGTCCCATTGGTAATGGTTTCTTTCGTCACATTATCATTCTTATCAAACTCCCATGCGATGGAAGGTCCGTTCGTCAAACTCGTACCATTTGTCTGCCGAATAACCCGGTTGCCTTTGTCAAACTCCTGAAACTGTTTCGTGTTCGTTAAAAGGTTGTGCACTTCAATCTGGTTGCCATTTCCGTCCAGTGTAAAGGCAGTGATTTGTTCCGTCGCACCCCCCGGTAGTGAATGAGTGACGCCAGTCGGTCGATTAGCAGAATCATACAACATGGACACTTGGCTGCCGCTCGGATAAATGGTTTTTTGAACTTCACCCCGTGCGTTGTATTGGAACGAAGTTGTGTAGTTCTTGTCCGGTGTTTCAACGGACTGGTTCAAAAGCTCTCCAACATCGTTATACACATAGCTGGTCTTTCCAAAGACCGTCGACGCGTTTGCTTTAGACCGGACAGTTTTGCTGGTGTTGCTGCCATTGGCGTCATAGTCGTAAACCACTTCCACATTCGATCCCGGAAGGGACGTTGTTCTCAGCTGGTTTTGTTTCGTGTAGGTGTATTCTGTAATGTTGCCTTTGGCATCTTTCTTTTCCAAGAGGTTGCCTGTGTCATCATATTTGTAGGAAGTGGAGTTGCCGGAAACGTCCTGTTCCGATAACAAGTGATTGCCTTTCGGGTCGTAACCGTGTGTAGACAAGACCCGGCCTTCCTGAATGCGAATGCTGTCAAACCAGACTGTTCCGGTCATTTGTCCGCGGAAACTGAACTCCACGGTTACTTCTTTGATCGGTCTTGGCGGGTTCACGGTGGCGACGGCTTTTTGCCATTCGTGCGTCCCAAGCGCAAAGTAGCCGACGGAAGGGCCCATTTCCACGCCATCCTTATCCCGTGCGCGCAAGGTAACTCCATATGCCCCGGTCCCGGTAGAAGCGATGCCGTTTAATACGTTTTCCGCTCTGCTCAAGAGGGAAGCCGTCAGTGGTGCGGCAGTCGTTTGGTTGATGGGAATGACTTGTTTCATGACAAAGATTGGATCGCTTGCTTGCTTCCGAAGGACTTTGACCGCAAATTTTCCGTCAAAAACATTTTCGTTTTCTTCTATAACTTCTCCGTCTTCATTTACTTTTACTTTTTCGTATACCCCTTTTAAAGCACTCCTTTCCCAACCGGTGAACAGCGTTGGTGTAGCTGCGTTAAATGTTTCGAATCCGCTGTTGATGACCGGATTGAAAGATGAAGATACCTGGCCGTATTCCAGCTGAACGTTGTCGAATGTCGCTGTTCCGCCGGACAGTCCCTTGCTCGCATTATCAACTTCTAAATAGATACGGACAGTTTTGGCGTCTGCTTTGGTGATGAAGGAGAGCTGACGCTCCGTCCATTCCTTGTTGGTACCTGTCAGGTAATGATAGCGGTTGTCAATCCATTGGGTAGGAGTGTTTCCCCCTATGACTGCCACGTTTAGGAAGGCACGGCCGCCCAGATTGGCCGTCTTCAACAAGCCACTTAAGGTGTACAGCGTGTTTCCCTCAACCGGTATGTCTTGGGTCACCGCGACATACGATAAACTGCCGGATGGTAGGGTCGAAGATGGATTTGGCATCAGAGTAATTGCCCGGTTCTGTTTCGCTTCTGCGGTGGTCAATGCTGCTGTGCCTGTATCGCCGTTATGCCTGCGCAGTGTCCAGCCCGGATAGTCAGTGCTGCTTTCTTCAAATCCGGCATTGCTCACGTGATTGAACGCCACCGCCATGTCCTTGGAGGACTTGGCGACATTGCCAAACGCATCATATTCTTTGATGGCACTGGACTTGGATGGGTCATTGGATGAGACTTCCAAGGGTCCGTCATAAGCCATTGTGTAGCTTTCTGCCATGGCATCGGTAAAGGAGACCAAGTCATTGCTTTCGTTATACGAAGCGCTGCTCGTTTCGTTGTTGGCTCCGATCATTTCGAGCACGTTGCCTTCCTCGTCAAACACAGAGGTTTTCGTTCCTTGCCGTGAATCGACGGTTTTCACCAGTTCTTGGAGAACAAAAGTGTACGTCGTTTTCAGGTTCAGTTTTCCGGTGCCGGTATCCGTGGCCATACTGACGGGATTACCGGCAGTGTTGAAGTCGATGCGGTCGATCGATGTGCCCGGATGGGTGATCGTCGCATGTGATGCTCCATACGCTAGTATCGTCGTCTTACCGACCGCATCTTTGATGCTCGCGAGACGTTTGGAAGCGTCATAAGTCAAGATTTTATGTTTGCCTAAGGCATCGATGATCGAGGTCAATTGACCGTTCGTGTAGGCGTACCGGTACACAGCGCCAGTTGGATCGGTATAGCCTGTCAACTGGTCGGCGGTATACGTATAGCTCCATGTCCGGCCGCTGTAATCTTTCAATTGCGTGATGCGGTTGTTCGAAAGAGTGGCTATAACCGCTCTGCCACTGGCGTCGGTGATCGTCACTTGCGCCGCTGTCCAGCTAAGTGTCACGGTGTTTTCCTTGCGTTCGCCGTCTTCAATCTTCGTCAGGCGTCCATTCGTGAAATAGAGTTTGTTCTGGTTTGTGGTCTTCAAGATGAATTGGTCGCCCGACTTTTCAAGCGAGAGGTACAGCCCGTGCGGTGGTGAGTAAATACCCGCAGAAATGTATTTGAATACATGAACTGTTCCGTCTTCTTCCGTTAGCTGGATGTCTTTATTCGCCAGTTCTTCCACTTTGATGTCATAAGAGAATAGCCAGCCCTTGCCGAAACTGCCAGTCTGGTCTGACAAGCTGTTATAAGTCCTTGACAGGTCGATGGCTGGTCCTCTTCCGGAAAGGCTGGCATCGATCTCATTGAACGTCAGGTTCCCATTGATGGCATTGATCGTACCGGCAGGAGTACTGAGTGCCGGCCAATAGGCCTCTTCTCCAATTGGCTGCTGCTTATCTGGCAGCGGTGATTTGAAGTGATCGGATTGAATCGAGTCTGGGTGATTCTCTGTATAAGCCTTTACCCGAACATAATAATTCTTATTAGCTCCATAAGTGCCGCCGGAAGCTTGATATACTGGTGTCGGATCTTTCGGCAGTTCAACGCCTGATCCATCCAAACGGAAAGCAAACTTACCTGCCGCGATGTCAGCCGGTGTCGGCCAGATTTTTTTGCCTTGAGAGTGCCATTGAAGCGCTTGGTCGGGCTTCTCTTTGTCCACTTTGATATCGGCCACTTGTTCATACGTTTTTCCGTTGAACAAGATGACTTTATATCCGGTAGCAGACGCGACCGGTTCCCAGCTAGCTGAGACATAACCTGTTGAATCATCTAAGTTGATGCTTGCTGCACCTTTGATGTCAGTTGGTTTGGATAACGGCATATAGGACATAGTCTCTGGAGACATGCTTGCTGTTCCAGCATCGTATACAGCAGCTACACGCACCCAATACTTAGTTCCCGTTCCGTATCGTCCGCCCGATACCTCGTAGGTTTCAGAAGGATTAACCGGTAGCTCCTGTCCGTTTCCGGTTGAACTTAGCTGATAAAGTCCATTATACAACTGCTCGTCTGTTGGCCAAATATTTTTTCCTTTGGTGGACCAGGAAGTAACATTGCCGGTTTTGAATCCTTGGTAGGAATAGCCGTTGTATAGATAAACAATGTAATCTTTCGCGCCAGGAACACTTGGCCACGAAACATCCAAATAGCCGGTATCGGTACCGTCGTTATAATTGGTTGCCTTGACGGTTGGTGCAGCTTGTTGCAGGTAGCTGTAGGTCACCGATAAATAGGGTTTATTTGTGCTATTTTCAGAGGCATAGAAACGTTTCCAGTAAGTCTGTCCATTTCCATTCGTGTGCAGCTTAAAACCATAATTCGGCTTTGTCCCAGCCGCCCATTGTTGGACTGTAGACGTTACATTGAACTCTGCCCATTGTCCTTTGTAGACTTG
>JBBSRA010000046.1:0-15468 GCA_038243515.1 Caryophanales bacterium | reverse complement strand
GTTTCCTGAAAAATTTGGACGGCATTATCGAGTATGCGTTGTGCACTTCCGTGAAATGAAGCAAACGGCATATCTACGACTAAAAAGGTATCAGGTGCTCCGCGCCGAGCAGCTTTGCCGTGATGAATCATGTCATTGATAGTTACTTTTACAGTAGAGTCGTATCCAAGGACAACCATTCCGAGAGAATCACCTACTAGAATAACGTCCACTCCAGCTTGTTCAGCGATCTTGGCTGATGGGTAATCATAGGACGTGAGCATAGCGATTTTTTCATTTTGTGCTTTCATTTTGATCAGTGAGGCTGTATTCTTCATTTTTTCTCTCCTTTTTGGGAGGAAAACCAAAAATAAAGCCCATCTTTCCAATTTTGGACAGACAGACAGAAAGGTTATTATCGGTTTTCTCCGTCCCTGTCGGTTTAAGATCAAGGCAGAACTATGTAATTTTCGAGAAACTTTTACGGTGCAGTTCAACAATGATACCGCCCTTATTGTCACTATAGCAGATGTGTGTGCACCGGAACATTTTTTGCATCTAAATTGTTCAGGTCGTTACTGGCTTGTATACTCCATTTCAAGAATGCTGTAAAGCAGCGAATCGCGCCACCCTTCTTTCATCCGCAAGTTTTGTCGAAGTAGTCCTTCTTGTGATAATCCTGCTTTTTCAAGTACTTTCCGTGATCCAATATTTTGAGGATCGCAGCTTGCTGAAATTCGGTGAAGTTGTTTTTCTTTAAAACCGAACTCTATTAGCAACAAAGCTACTTCTTTAGCAATTCCTTTCCCCCAATGGTCTGGATGCAGAATATAGCCTATCTCACCGATTTGATTTGTTATGTCTAGTGCTGAAAGCTCTCCAGCTCCAATGACTCTGTCTGTTTCTTTCCATACCACCGCAAACGTGTAACTTGTACGTGGCTGATCAAACTGTTGGTCGAGCACATCCATTATGTATTGCTGCGTTTCTTCTACTGAATTAGGTCCCCATGGCTGATATTGTGAAACCATTTTCTGAGAGGCATAGGCATGTACGGCTTTCCAATCCTCTTTAACAAATTCTCGTAAAAAGAATCGAGTTGTTTCAAGCATGTATTGCAATCCTCCTTTTATATTTTTGATCCTTATTTTTTAACTCATTGCCGACCTTACTTTTTCCTGAATCATGCTAACTTGTGTCTCTATTTCTACTACTCGACTATCGCTTCTTTCCCTTTTTTCACTTTAAATCTCGAAAGCTCTGCAGTTAGTCTCATTTAATTTGTGCCCTTCTCTGTTTTTTGGAAATACCCCAAAGTGGTTCTATCATTCAATTTTTCACTAACACCAGTCAATCGGTAGCCTAATTTTTCATAAAACCGACAATTCCCTTCTTCTTCGATGATAGTCGCGAGCTCCCATATGTCGGCTTCTGCATGCAACTCTTCTGCTAGTTTCATTGCTTTTCCTGCAATGCCACGCTCTTGAAAAAAAGGATCCACGAACAAAGGACTGATCCAAAACCCACGATTTTCATTAGATTTAATCCGAATCGCTCCTACCATTTTTTCTTGCAGCATAATTTTATAATAGAACGAGTCAGCACTGCTTATTCTGTGAAGTACTTGCTCTAGCGTTTCGTTTGCGGGATTGGTATCGTGATCTTGGTATTTTTTCAAAAGCGGTAGAAATGCAGCTTTTTGCATAATCAGAATGGCAACTGCATCCGAGGCTATTGCTTTTTCCAATGTGATTCTCATAAATTCACCTCGTTTTTTATAAAAGAAAAAAGCTGCGGAACTCTTTTTTGGAAAGAACGGTAATTGTGTTCTCCTCCCCCCAGTGCTTTGAATTCTGCTACAGGCAATTTTCTATTTACCTCTCGATAAACCGCTTGATTGGAAGCCAAAAATTCTCGGCTTTTAGAAGTGCCACTTCTTGCTTCACTTGTACTGCAATCCATGTATAGACTATTTATTGCTGATAGATTTGTCGCCTCCACTAGCTCTACTATTTTTCCTGATTTGCGTAAAATGCTCCTGAAAAAATAATAGAGTCTTTAAAGATTTCAGGATAGCAGCAAGGAGCATATAAGGTAATAAGTCCTCCCATGGATATTCCAGCCATTGCTGTATGGTTTTTTTTCGTTCTATAGTTCTTATCAATATAAGGCTTGAGCTCTTCTACAATAAGTTCAATATAGTGTTTGCCGTGACCTCCAAAAGGAGCAGTTTCCGCATCTAAAAAATCCTGCTATAGGCACCGTTTGCCCATGGACCGTATTCATTTTTTCGTTCTTCATTGTTTTGGTCAATTGCCACAACAATGACATCCAGATGTTCTGCGTCTAAATACTTTTCAATTTCTAAAGACACTCCACCTATGGCTCGATCATTTCGAAAAACATTCTGCCTATCATGCATATACAGCACTGGATATTTTTTATTGCTGTATACATAACTTTTAGGCAAGTAGACCTGGATTTTTCGTTCTGGTTGAAAAGCTTTTATTGCAATTGAAAAGATATCCAACATCGCTATTCTCCTTTACTGTTCACTTGCCCAAATACTCGACCGCCAGCTCTTCTTCCTTATCCTTACTGACTCGGTAAGCTTTCGCTGCGGGCCTTGAACTGACAATCCGTTTGATGTCTTGTCCAACGTAGTGGATAGCCGCTCCGTCGTCAGCCGCGATGCCTGCTTGTAGTATTCCCCGTTCGACAAACTGACGATACGTCGGTCTTCTTTCGGCTTCACCATCGTAATGAGGGCAATGGCTGCCTTTGAGAAATCCCAATGCCTTGAGCGGTTCAAGTTTGTCGCCATATGAATCAGTCACGCCTTCTTCGTACCAGCAAATTGAACCTGCGCTGAGTCCTGCCAATACAATTCCTTGCTCCCATGCTTTTCGTAAAATTACATCAAGTCCCCATTCTCTCCAAAGCACCAACAGGTTTTTCGTATTGCCACCACCTACATAGATGATGTCTTGCTCTAGCACAAATCGTTCCAGATCACGAGTTGGTGGTTTGAACAAAGACAAATGACTCGAGACACAGTTTTGTTGATTGAAAAAGTCATAAAAATTTTCAATATAACTGTCAGCATCACCACTCGCTGTCGGAATAAAACAGACTTTCGGTCGGGATTTACCTGCTTGTTTGAGTATGTATTGATCGAGTAACAGATTGTCCGGTTCCATTGAGAAACCACCGCCGCCCATGGCAATAATTTGACGCATGTTTTTCATCTCCTCACTTTTTTCAATCGGAAATTTTATCTTCTTCTGCTATAGTTAAAAAATTCAGTCACTGGAGGAATTGATTATGCTTATTCAGGAAAATGCGGTACAACAAATTACGGCTAGTTTAATAAAAAGTTCTTATGTGCGAGCTGTTTTTCTGAAAGGCTCGATGGGTAGAAACGAACACGATGAACATTCGGATATCGATCTTTATTGTCTGATCGATCAAGAACAAGAAAAATTGTTTTTGGAGGAGCGCTTAACTCATCTCGAAGCGTATCGACCAGTACTTTTTCAAGACGATATTTTTATTATTGCGCCTCAGCTCATCGCAGTTTTTAATAATTTATTGCATATCGATTTGTTTACGGTGACAGTGGAATCGTTCACGGCAAAAGATTTTTTTAAAGTAATTTATGATCCTGAAAACCTATTAGCTCAATTTAGAGAATCGCAAAGTTTGGAACTGGGTAAAGAAGAATACAAAGAACACGTGATTGATGTTGCTTGGTTTTTGTTTCAATACCGCAAAGCAGCTGCTCGAAGAAATGACTTATGGGCAGTAAAGATGTTGTCGCATGTACTTGAGCATTTGTCTCGAGTTTTGCTGTACCGTTATGCACCTTCTCGGGCACAATTAGAATTAAAAACAATCAGCCGTTCGCTGCCTAAAGCTATTTCCTCAGAAATCAATGCTATTTCTAATTTCATGACGCCAGAAAACCATGCACAAGCTGCTTCTCAACTACGTAAATTGGTTTCTAAAGAAGCGAGTTGGATAACTGAGCACGTACCAGAACACAGAACCATGATGCCGCTTTTGAATGCAATGATTGAAGAATCACGTTAAAATTTTTACTAAGATTTTTTCATTTTTTAAGCCACTCTGTTTTCAGTAAAGAAAAAATATAGGCATCGTGGGACTGGTTTCGCTGATACAAGTAACCTCGCAGACGTCCTTCTAATGTAAAGCCGAGCTTTTCTAGTAGTTTGTTCGATGACGTGTTTTCTGGAAAAGTGACAGCTCCAATACGATATAACTCAAGTTCAGAAAAAGTATAGTTCAATACAGCTCTGATCGCTTCTTGCGTGAAATATCGCTGCCAATAATCAGGATGTAGTTCATATCCAATTTCAGCTTTTTTTGCTTTTAAGTTGACGTTGTTTAGTCCGATAGTCCCAATAAACTCATCCGTTTCTTTTAAACGAATTGCCCAGCGCATTCCTCGGGACAAACTTAAACCCACATCGAACGAACGAATAATTTCGATCGCTTCTTCTTGATATTTCAAACTATCCATTCCGTAATAAACCGTTACTTCGTCTCGTGACATAATGTCAAAAAAACGATCTGCATCACTTTCTTCAACTTTATTTAAGATTAATCGTTCGGTTGTCAGTATAGAGAGTTCCATCACTCGACTCTTTTTGATTTTATAAATCCCGCGGATTAATGATTGCTAGTACTTGATGGTCTTGCCATTTGCCGTTAATTTCAACATTTTGAATCGCGATTCCTTCTTGATGGAAACCTGCTTTTTCCAAAACACGAATAGACGCTTTGTGACCGGGCATCACTCCTGCTTCGATTCGGTGTAATGCTATTTTTTTGAATGCATAGTTTACAACTAACTTAACGGCTTCTGACGTATAGCCTTTATTATTATGTTTTTGATCTAACGCATAGCCAAGAATCGCGCTTTGCGCCGGGCCTCTCATGACTTGAACTAAGCTGATTGTACCAACAAGTTCATCGGTTCCATTGTCAAAGATTCCGAAGTTATATGAGCGGTCGTCTTCTTTTTGCTCTGCGTAGATTTGAATCAGTTCTTGTTGCATGGAAAGTGTGTAAAAATCCGAAAAGCGAGTGACCGAATACGGTTCAAAAAACTCGCGGTTTTCCACTTCTAGCTTCAGCTTTTCCGCAGCATCTCCGAGTCGAAAAAAACGAATATGCACTTGTTCACCTTTCATTTGAAGACCCTCCTTTAAGTAAAAACGTTTCACGTGAAACAACATTATTTTTCTTTGGGTTTAGGAAATCTATAAAAAAGACGATATTTCTGTATTTCGTAAAAACTACGCGTTAGACTATTCGTTAATAACTTTAAACATGTTTACTCTCTCACGTTCTCTCTACTTTCTTTTAATAACGCGATGATTTCATTGTTTTGTTCAATCTGCTTTTCTGAATTTAGACGAATTTGTCGAATCCATCTAAATGCAAAAGCAACAATAAAAATAGGAATTAACATAAAAAATGTTCCAATGATATCGCCCACACTATCGCCTCCTTAATTTCCTTTAAAATCCTGGTGACAAAATCACTAGTAAAGTGAAGATGATAACACCTGATATCCCTACTCCTAGTAAAGTGTACAAGTATTCATTGGGATTTTCTGCATACTTTCTCTCAAATCCTAGCTGAACCAATATGGGTAAAATTGCTATGGCTGCAATTAGTAAATACAGGGGGGTACTTGTGGGTAAATCAGTATTCCAGAAGACAAGCACAATGACTAACAATACAAAACTTGACCCTACACTTACAATTTTGTCCCATTTCTTATGAAGGTCGTTAAAATAACTATTTGCAGTAGACTTCTTTTTTCCCTCGCCGATAAGTTTTCCAAATATCTTATTCATTAAATAAATAATCGCTATACTTCCACCTACGAACAGAATAAAACGTAGCGCAACCTCACTTTCTGAAGCTCCGTCTCCAACCATTGCTACAAGACTCGCATCCAACTCCACTCACACTTCCCTTCTAAGTAATAAGTGCTCCAATTTTTTTGCAAGCAAACCTTGAGTAATATGCGTAAAGTTAGCTATTGAGTACGAACGAAATAAAGTCTGGAAATAAACTCACGCCAAAAGTAATTAAAATGATAAAAGTCGTTAAAGGTTCTAGTACAGTGTATAAGTAATCATTGGGATTTTCCGCGTGTTTTTTCTCGAATCCTGCGCGCAACAACACTTGTGCAATCCCGATACCAACTGTTAATCCGAATACATACAGGCTAGCTGTGGGTCCATATTCAATAACTGCCATAGACATGCAAAATATGACGATCCCCGATCCCACATTCACTATTCTTTCCCATTTTTTATGCACATCATTTATTGGCTTTGTTGAGAAGGCTTTCTTTTTCTCAACTCCCAAAATTTTTCTAAGAAACAAATTCATTAAATAAATACTCGATACGGCTCCAAGTAAAAAAAGAACAACTTGCCAGACAATCCCTTCAAAGAGCATTTGCAGAACCTCCTCTACCTGCTACAGCTCTTCCCGCCACTCTTCCAGAAAACAGACAGCCGCCAAGAAATGTTCCTTCTAGTGAACGATATCCGTGAACACCACCCCCGCCAAATCCTGCGACTTCTCCAGCAGCGTAAAGACCAGGTACCGGTTGACCCGTATCACTGAGTACGCGTGCTGATAAATCAGTCTGCAAACCGCCTAAAGTTTTGCGACTCAAAATGTTTAAACGAACAGCAATTAGCGGACCGTTTTTGCGGTCTAGCAATTTATGCGGTATCGCTACTCGAATTAAACGATCCCCACGGTAATTTCGAGCACCACGCATCGCTGTTATTTGCAGATCTTTTGAGAATTTATTGTCGAGTTGCGCATCACGAGCTTTAGTTTGTTGTTTGATTCGAGAAAAATCTAACAAGTTTTCTCCTGTCAATTTGTTCATGCCAGCAACTAACTCTTCTAGCGTATCAGCCACAATAAAATCTTCGCCTTTGTCCATAAAGGCTTGCACAGGCGCCGTTGCTCCTGCACGTACTCTAGACAAGACTTGCGGAATGCTTTTGCCGGTGAGATCAGGATTTTGTTCTGATCCTGACAGCGCAAACTCTTTTTCAATAATTTTCTGCGTTAAAATAAACCAAGAATAGCTATAGCCTGTTTTCTGGATGGCTTCAAGCGTTCCGAGCGTATCGAACCCTGGGAAATTAGGTGCGGGAAAACGTTCACCTGTCGCATCAAGCCACATCGAAGACGGTCCTGGTAAAATCCGGATACCGTGTTTTTCCCAAACGGGATCCCAATTCTTAATGCCTTCAGTGTAATGCCACATCCGGTCACGATTGACGATTCGCCCACCTGCTTTTTCGGTAATAGCAAGCATTCGGCCATCTACATATGCCGGCACACCTGTGAGCATTGTTTCTGGTGCTTTGCCTAAACGATTTGGCCAATTTTTTCGAATCAGTTTATGATTGGCTCCGATACCGCCGCTTGTTACGATGACCGCTTTTGCTTCACAGCGGAAATCGCTAATGACGTTCCGCGAACTGGCTTCTCCGCGTTTCGCAGCACTTGGCTCTAGTAATGAACCTATTACACCTACTACGCGGTCATCTTTTGTGATTAATCTATCTACTCGGTGTCGTGGCTGGTATTCGATTAACCCGTTTTTGATATGTTCACGAATGCGCCGCTCAAACGGTGCAATAATTCCAGGTCCTGTCCCCCACACAATATGAAAGCGCGGCACCGAATTGCCATGTCCTTCAGCCAAATAGCCACCCCGTTCTGCCCAACCAACGACTGGGAAAAACTTGATCCCCATTCCCGCAAGCCAACTACGCTTTTCGTTTGTTGCAAAGTCTACGTAAGCTTCGGCCCATTTTTTACCCCAATAATCTTCATCTTGCTCTCTATCAAAACCGGCTGCCCCAAGCCAGTCTTGCCACGCTAATTCTTTTGAATCGTTAATGCCCATGCGCCGCTGTTCAAGCGAATCAACTAAAAAAAGCCCGCCAAATGACCACCATGCCTGTCCGCCAAACGAAGCTTTTGGCTCCTGGTCTAACAACAATACTTTTTTACCAACGTCCGCGATTTCCGCTGCCGCCACTATCCCCGCAAGTCCTGCTCCTACCACAATCGCATCGAGTTTCATCCCTATATCCCCTTTGATAGTCAATGATTTCTTAGCTACTTTTATCGTATCATGTACGATTGGAAAATTATAGATATTTTCTGACAATTCTTTTTACTTTACGAATAAATGCTGGTGAAGATGCACAAAATTTGGTGAGCGTGCGTATTTTATTTTAAGCGTGCACAAAATTCAGCAACCGTGCATGTTTTTTCTTAAGCGTGCACAAAATTTTCCGAACGTGCAGAACATCAGTAAAGAGCAAATTGAACGGTTTTATTCGAATAAACAAAGAAAATATTCCCAAGCATCACACGCAAAAAAGCACCCGATACCAGTTTTCTGGTATCGGGTGCTTCAATTACGCTAAATGTTTTCGTTGAAAATCAGCAATGCTTTCATATTCTTCTGTCAGTAAGCGCGATAGTCGGATATAAATCGGCAAAAGCTCTCTGTAAATACTTGCTGACGCTTCGTCTGGTTCGTGCGTATGCGTTTGGCCAATCATCTCAGAGACGATGCTGAAGTCATCAATTTCGCCAATTGCGTACATACCAAGAACGACTGCACCGAGGCAGGAACTTTCAAAGCTTTCCGGAATAACGACCGGCTTATCAAAGACATCGGCTAACAACTGACGCCACATGTCCGAACGAGCAAAGCCACCCGAAGCTTGAATGCGTAAAGGTTCACCTGTCAATTCTTCGACTGCTAGCAACACCGTATACAAATTAAAGACAATGCCTTCTAGAACAGATCGAATCATGTGCTGCTTTTTATGATGGATGCTCAATCCAAAAAACGATCCTCGTGCATTAGCGTCCCACAGTGGCGCCCGCTCTCCCGTTAAATAAGGATGAAATAGTAAGCCGTCTGCTCCTGGGTTAACAGTTCCAGCTATTTTTGTCAGAACTTCATATGGATCGATGCCGAGTCGTTTCGCGGTTTCTACTTCAGACGAAGCAAACTCATCTCGTAACCACCGTAAAACGATGCCCCCGTTATTAACAGGTCCACCAACCACCCAATGATTTTCAGTTAACGCATAGCAAAATGTCCGTCCTTTTGGATCGGTCTTTGGATTTGTCGTAACGGTGCGAATGGCGCCACTCGTACCGATGGTTACGGCCAATACGCCCGGTTCGATCGCATCTACTCCTAAATTGGCTAACACGCCATCACTTGCGCCAATGATAAATGGAACGTCTTCAGGAATGCCCATAAACAATGCATGTTCCGGAGCAAGTCCTGTCGTATGCGTTGTTGGAACAGGCTGCGACAACTGTGTAGGCGTGATGCCTGCTACTGCTAAAGCCTCTGCGTCCCAATCCAGCTCCTGCAAATTAAATAATCCTGTTGCAGACGCAATCGAATGATCGACTACATACTTTCCGAACAATTCGTTGAACACGAATTCCTTAATACCGATAAACTTCTCTGCTTGTTTGAAGATTTCTGGCTCGTCTTCTTTTAGCCAAACCAATTTTGATAAAGGCGACATGGCGTGAATCGGTGTGCCTGTGCGCAAGTAAATTTCATGACCATTAAGCTGTTCTTTTATATGCTTAGCGTGTTTTGAACTTCTCGTATCGGCCCAAGTGATGCTTTGCGTCAGTAAATTCCCTATTGCATCTACTGCAATGAGACTGTGCATTGCCGAACTAAAAGACACTAATTTGAGTTGTTTCGTATCAATGTCGCTATTGCGGATGGTTTTTCGAACAGAACTTAACACAGCACGAAAAATTTCTTCCGGATCTTGTTCTGCTACTAATGGATTGGGTGTTTCTAGTGGATAAAAAACCGTATCACTCGCGATGACTTTACCCGATTTAGCGAACAATACTGCTTTTGTAGACGTTGTTCCGATGTCCACCCCTAAATAATAAGACGGCTCAAGCATAAAAATCCTCCTCTATATACAAGAAAAAGAAAAAGGCATTGTGTCCTTTTTCCTTTTCTGTTTCATTAGATAAAAAAGCTTATAATCAACACTACCACGAAACCAGTCAACCCGATAATGGTTTCCATAACCGTCCAGGATTTCAAGGTATCCTTGACGTCCATACCGAAATAACGGTTAACTAACCAGAATCCTGAGTCGTTGACGTGCGACAAGACTGTTGCACCTGAAGCAATCGCGATAACGATCAATCCAAGAGCGGGTCCTGTCATTCCTACCATTTCAAGAAGTGGCGTGATTAAGCCAGCTGCTGTCACCATCGCAACCGTTGCAGATCCTTGCGCAACTCGAACTGCAGAAGCGATTAAAAATGCCAAGACGATTGGCGGTAACGCTGAGTCACCCATCATATCCCCAAGCACTTCTCCAACACCCGAGTCGATTAGTACTTGTTTGAAAACACCACCCGCACCCGTTACTAAGATAATGATACCCGCCGGTTCAAGCGCTTTGGTCGCAATATCTTGTATTTCTTGGCGCGAATAACCACGTTTTGTCCCGAGCAAATAAAATGTCAGCAATGTCGCAATTGTCAGCGCAACAAATGGATGACCCAAGAACGTTAAAATCTCACGAACCGTATTGCCTTCTTCTAGCAATACTCCCGATAAGGTATTCAATAAGATCAACACAAGCGGAATCAAAATCAACGATGTAATCATGCCAAAGCTAGGTAGATCTTTGTCGTACTCCTTTTCTTCAAGTTCCATATAATCAGGTATTTCGATATGAAGCTTTTTGCCAATAAAACGACCAAATACAGGTCCCGCTAAAATCATTGCTGGAACTCCTGCGATAACACCGAATAATATAACCCATCCAAGTTCTGCACCAACCAGTTCAGCAACCGCAATCGGCCCTGGAGTTGGTGGGATAAAGCTATGCGTAACGGCTAGACCCGCAAGTAACGGAATCCCGTAATGCAATAACGACTTACCTGTTTTTCTTGCCAAGCCGTAAACGATTGGTACTAAAATGATAAAGCCGACATCGAAAAACACGGGAATTGCAACAATAAATCCAGTAACCCCTAATGCCCATTGTGCTTTGTCTTCACCGAACTTGCTGATCATCGTAGAGGCCAAACGTTCTGCACCACCCGATACTTCTAGCATTTTACCGAACATAGCACCAAGACCGACCACTACAGCGACAAAGCCGAGTGTCCCACCCATGCCGTTTTGGATCGATGTAATCACTTCTCCAAGTGGCATGCCTGCTGCAATACCTACTAATAAACTGACTAGCAATAATGCGACAAAGGCATGCAATTTAGTGCGAATAACTAAAAATAATAATAAGAATATACCTGCAAGCGCTACCATAATTAACGTTGAACCTGACAAATTTTCTCCCCCTCAATGTGTAACTAATTTATAGTTGAATTTTCCGCAAACCAATTCCGCTTTCTTGCGAGCGAGCACCAAGCCGCTTCGCTCCTACCGACATTCTGTAAGAGCCACATGCTGTGAGCCCGAAAGCGTCCATCTGGAGCGATTTCTTGGTCCCCTTATCAAGCTAAAGAGTTAGTTCACTCATTTATTTCTTCTCTACTGCGTGTCCGCCGAATTCGTTGCGTTGTGCTGCGACGACTTTTCCTGCAAAGGTATCGTCTTCTAGCGAACGGTAACGCATCATCAGTGACAAGGTAATAACCGGTGCCGGCACGTTTAAGTCGAGTGCGGTTTCTACTGTCCATTTGCCTTCACCAGAAGAGTTCATCACCCCTTTGATGCCTTCTAGTTTAGCGTCTTTTGAAAATGCATTTTTAGTCATTTCCATTAAATACGAGCTGATGATTGAGCCGTTGTTCCAAACGCCAGCCACTTTTTCAAAATCATAACCAAATGGACTTTTGTTGAGAATGTCAAAGCCTTCCGCAATCGATTGCATCATGCCGTACTCGATTCCATTATGGATCATTTTCAAGAAGTGACCGCTTCCAGCTTCACCCGTGTATAAATAGCCGTTTTCTACAGAAATGTCTTTTAAAAGTGGTTCGATGGCTTTAAATTTCTCTGCGTCGCCACCGATCATTGAGCAAATACCATGACGCGCGCCTTCTGTTCCACCGCTTGTGCCACAATCAAAGAAGAAGATGCCGTGTTCTTTTAAAGTAGCTGCACGTCGTAGTGTATCTTTGTAATTTGAGTTTCCTCCATCAACAATGGAATCTCCTTCTTCTAGCAACGGAATCAATTCTTCGATAACGGATTCTGTAATTTCACCAGCGGGTACCATTAACCACAGTGTGCGCGGTGCTTCCAGATTTTTCACCATGGCCTTAATAGAAGAAACTTGAGTGAGACCACTTTCTTCAATTACCGCTTGACTGTCATACCCAACAACTTTGTGATCATGATCCATTAAGTTAAGTGCTAAGTTCAACCCCATTTTCCCTAAACCAATAATTCCAATTTCCATTTGAAATCCTCCTGTTCTAAAAGAATATTTTTCTTTATTTAACTTATTGTATCAAATATTTTTCCGTACGCAACATGTTATTCTATAATAGACGAAACTAATTAACAGAAACGAGGCGCGGATCATGAAACAACAGCAATTTGCGCTGGCTGCCATACGCGGTAGTTACCGCCATTTTAGTGAAAAAGAAAAAAAGATTGCCGATTATGTACTAAACGACCCGAAAAACATCATTCATTTGACCATCAATCAAATCGCTGATGAGTTGGGATTAGCAGAATCCACCATTTTTCGTTTTTGCCAACGAATTGGCTTTAAAGGTTTCCAGGCTTTCAAAATTTCACTTGCTGCGGAAGTTGTAGCTCCTTTAAAAGATATTCACGAAAAAATTGAAGAAGGTGACAGCATAAGCGCTGTCACCGAAAAAGTATTTCGCTCTAATATTAAAACGCTCGAAGAAACTCTTCAAATTGTTGACGCAGAAGCGATGGAACAAGCAACTCAAAAATTACTAGATGCCCGGAAAATAGATTTTTATGGCAATGGCGGTTCCGCTATGGTGGCAATGGACGGTTACCATAAGTTTGTCCGTTTAGGTCTTCACGTTTCAATGAATTTGGATTCTCACATGCAACTTATGGCTGCTTCTCAACTTCAATCAGATGATGTGGCGATTGTTATTTCTCATTCGGGCTCGACTACTGACATCCTTGATGTTCTGCGTGTGTTAAAAGAAAAAGGTGTCACCATCATCTCCGTTACTAATTTTGCTAAGTCACCTTTATCTAAAGAAGCGGATATCGCTCTTTACACCGTTTCAGAAGAAACCGATTTCCGCTCTGAAGCACTGGCTTCTCGAATTGCTCAACTGAGTTTGATCGATGCTCTTTATACCAATTTGATGATTCTTCGAGGCAATGATGGAAAAAAAGCTCTTCAAGACATGCGCCACGCGATGGCTCATAAACGTCTATAATCGCAAAAAGCTCATTCCTTTTAAAAGGAACGGGCTTTTTTGATTTTTCACTCCTTCTCTTCCATAGACACAACAAGCTTTCCTCTCGCATGTCCTGTCTCTGTTTTTTCCAGTGCATCGATTGCTTGTTCAAATGAGTAGATATGCTCTATCACTAGATGGAGCTTTTTTTCTACCATATCTTGAATCAGCATGTTTACTGCATCTTTTAACCCTAGTTGATGTTGCATTTGTTCTACAGTAATCTCTCTTTCCGAATCTACTTGGTCACCCGAAACCGTCACAACTTTTCCACCGTCTTTTACTACGTCTATGCTATCTTCGCTTGTTCCACGGTGAATAGCTAAAGCCGCATCTACTCCTTCTGGTAGCCATTGCTTGATTTGATCTTTCCACTCAGCATTTGAATAATCGACTGCTTTTTCAGCTCCAAGTGAAAGGAGATATGGATGATTTTTGCTGGACGCAGAACCAATTACTCGAATCCCTCGATTTTTTGCCAATTGTGTAACGACTGTTCCAATAGCTCCGGAAGCCCCCGCCACAAATAAAGTCTCTCCTGCTTTAATATCTAGAGTCCGCAGGCTTTCCAGAGCTGTTTTGCCAGCTACCGGAATAGCTGCACCTTGCGTAAAGCTAATTTCATCTGGCATTGCTACAAGCATTTGAGATGAAACAGCTGCGTATTGTGCCCAACATCCGCCTTTTAGTTGAAAGCTACTCGATAGAATCACTCGATCGCCTATTTCAAAACCAGGAACTTTGCTCCCTATTTTCACAATAACACCAGCTGCTTCAGATCCAATCGTATAAGGAAACGTCACATTCGGCGGAATAAAATACCGGTCATGCATACCCACTCCAAAGGCTTGAATTTCTACTAGCACTTCATCATCATCTATTTGTGGGATTGTTATTTCCTGTAATTCTACTTTATCGTTTAATGCATTTGTTCTAACAAAAGCTTTCATTTTGTCCATTTCTATCATCCTTCCTCATTTATATAAAACAGTGCACCGACAGATTCTACTTTTCTAAAACTCATATAAGAAACTCTGTTATATTCAATTATCTCAATAAACTCTAACTATTCAATTTTTATGACCTTGTATTCAAAGATTCTTTTCTTCATGCAAACAAATGCTTTGACATCGAGCTATAGACTGTTATAAATTAATGAGATGAATCCCGATAGATTTTATAAGGATTAACCAAAATGAAAAATAGGAGTGACTATATGAAAGCTGCATGGAATCGATATCTTAGTACTTCATTGATTGTAAAAATTACGATTGCACTTATACTCGGCGTTGCCGTTGGCTTGATTTTTGGAGAGCAAGCAGCTGTTTTGGCGCCTCTTGGCGACTTACTGTTGAATTTATTGACCTTATTGATCATTCCTTTAATTTTGTTCACAATGATGGTTGGGATTAATCAGTCTTCTATTGGAGATCTTGGTCGAATGGGTGGAAAGGTGTTTATTTACTACGCATTGAGCTCTGCATTTGCCATTATTGTCGGTCTCGCGGTAGCTAGCTTGTTACAGCCTGGCATGGGGATGCAGTTGCAAGGCAACGAAACCTTTGATGTTCCAGAAAATCCAGGCATAATCAACGTCTTGCTGAACATTGTTCCATCTAATATTTTCACGGCATTTACAGAACTCAATTTGCTGGGTATTATTTTTATTGCTTTTGCTTTTGGTATCGCTTTGTCTTACATGCGTAATTCCACTGAATTGGGAAACTTAGGCGAGCATTTGTATAAAACCGTTAATGCGTTAAATGAAATGACATTAATCGTACTAAAAGCAGTTCTTCAATATGTACCGATTGGGATTTTTGCCATAATGGCAAAAACCGTAGGAAGCCAAGGCCTAGATACACTTTTCTCTCTAGGTGAGATGATTTTAGTATTATATGCTGCATTGTTTGTTCAAATTTTGCTTTATGTAGTAGTTCTAGTGATATTCAAAATAAACCCGTT
>JBBSRA010000045.1:0-16309 GCA_038243515.1 Caryophanales bacterium | reverse complement strand
GTCTTATGCCCGTCGAATCTACACGGGCGCTTACGCTTTTCTATGTCCAGGCTTCAGCGTCCAGATTCTAGGGTCATAAGCCATTCCAACTGCATGGCAAAGTACGCCACACTGTTGGCACGTCTTATGCCCGTCGAATCTACACGGGCGCTTACGCTTTTCTATGCGAATACGCTGTTTTCTATTTGTTTTAACTGGTAGAAATACGCTCTTTTAGCCATCAGCACGTCGTAAGATCCGCTTTCTACAATACGGCCTTTTTCCATCACAACAATTTGATCCATGTTTTCAAGACCTGCTAAATCATGACTGATGACGACAAACAAATCGTCTTTATGTTGCTGGAACAGCTGCTCATAGATGGCTTGAGCAGTCACGCTATCTACCGATGAAACTGGCTCATCAAGAAGCCAAAGTGATTTCCCTTTTACTAGCGCGCGCGCAATGGCGAGTCGTTGTTTTTGTCCTCCAGACAAATTCTGACCTTTTTCTTCTACTTTCATGTCTAATAAAAAATTATCTAATTGAACTTTAGCCAATGCAAGATTTAACTGCTCGTCAGTTGCGGCAGAATTAGCAATCAGCAAATTGCTACGAATTGTTCCATAAAAGAAATGATTTTCCTGTAAAACGATATTCATTTCTTGCCAAATACTTTCTTGCATGAGTGTCTCAACAAGTTTTCCCCCAATTGATAATTGCCCTTGGCTAAGCGGGAAAACATTTAGCAATAATTGCATTAAAGTCGACTTGCCCGAACCACTCGGCCCAACAATCGCTGTTTTCGTTCCTGGTTTCAAGTGGAGTGAAACTCGATCGACTGCCAAGTTCTTTTCATCTAAATACTGAAATGACGCTCCTGTCAGCTGGATATCAAGCGGTCCGCTCGGTACAGCTTCTGTTCCTTTCTGTAAAACAGGTTCATCCACAATTTCTTCTAAACGAACAGCCGCTTTTCGACTTTCTTCAAAGTAAGTTGGAAAAGCCGCCATCGGTGCGACGTTTTCAAAAGCTGCAATTGAAATCATCACGAGCATAGCTAAATACAAACCGTTCAGCTCGCCTGCTGCAACAAAGTATGCGCCCACACCTAAAACGAAAAAGGAAACAAGCAAAGCAACAAAGGCATTGATAGATTGAGCCAAGTTTTCCTCTAGCCCTTCTTTTCGTTGACTTTCATTATATTGAGCTGCGTCATCTTTCAATTGTTGCTCTTTTTCTTCAAGTTGCTGATGTATTTTCAAATCACGGAAACCATAAAGAAATTCAGTTGCTTCGATCGCAAAATTCCCTCTTTGTGCTCTAACTTGTCCATCCGCATGACGTTTTCTAATAGAGAAAAGTGCTGGTACAACCACAACCGTCAGCAACATTCCGATAAAGATCACAATCGCAATGCCTAATGAAAAAAACGAAGTGAAGAAAACGGCACTCAAAAAGACAATACCTAGCACTACAGGTGGGTAAAAGACACGCAACAGAAAGTTCTGCAAACTTTCAACGTCACCAACAATTCGTGATAGTAAATCACCACTTCTGTACTTGCTAAATATTCCTGGAGCAAGTGGTGACAGACGTTCAAAAAATGACACTCTTAAATGACTCAACATGGTAAATGTAGCGCGGTGAGAATACAAACGCTCTCCGTAACGGCTAAGTGCTGATGCGAAACCAAACAGCTTTAGACATGCTGCCATAACAACAAGTGTGGTCATTTGAGAAGTCAAAGCAGCTTTTGAAATCAAGTAACCACTTGATCCCATTAAAGCTACGCTAGCAACACCTGCTAAAAACCCAAAAAAGATAGCAATTAACACATCCTTTTTTTCGAGCAGTGTCAATTTTAAAATGTGCTTTAATTCACTCATTGCAAGCCACCTCCTTGCTGTGCTGCGAGCATTTCTTCATATGGAATATAAGTTTGCAATAGCTCTTCGTGACTTCCGGTAGCATCCAGTTTGCCGTCATCTAAAAATAAGATTAAATCAGCATTTTTGATAGTATGAAGTCGGTGAGCAACTGTAATAACAGTCGATGTTTGTTGCAATTCACGAAGGGAATCTTGCAAAATTTTCTCTGTTTGCAAATCCAAGCCTGTCGTCGGCTCATCAAATAAAATAAGCGATGGTTTTTTCAGAAAAGCCCGTGCAAGTGCAATTCGCTGCTTTTCCCCGCCAGACAATCCGCGGCCGGCTTCACCAATTGGCGTTTCAAATCCTTTTTCAAGCGTCGATACCATTTCTGCAATGCCCGCTTTTTTAGCTGCGGACAAAACTTCCTCATCACTTACTTCGCCCGTTACACCTATTTTTATATTTTCTTGAATTGTACCAGCAAAAAGATAAGGGTGTTGAGAAATGTAACTTAATTGAGCGAACCAAGATTTTTCACTGATATCTTCTCGAACTACACCATTCACAACAAAACGTCCTTCTGTTTGAGGAAGAAGACCCGCTAACAGATGCATCAATGTCGTTTTGCCTGAACCGCTTTTCCCAACAATCGCCACTTGACTATAAGGTGGAATCTCCACATTGAGCGAAGCCAGCACAAATCCTTCTCCATATTGAAAAGATAATTGTTCTAGTGACAAATGTGGTGGCTCTTGCGCCATCGATTCTTTGCCCCACAGTAAATCTGCATTAGGCTTTTCCAGTTCGGTAGACAATTGTTTTGCTGCCGATAAACTGCCTCGTGCTGTGTGAAAAGCACTGCCGAAATCTTTTAGCAGATTAAAGAAATCAGGTACTAAAATTAAAATAAAAAACGCTGTAAAAAAGCTAATGCTATCAAACACGACAAGTCGCAGCCCTATTTCTAATGCGACGATTCCAATACTCAACATAGAAATGTACTCCAGCATCAAAGAAGAAAGAAAAGCAGATTTTAATACATCCATTGTAGAGTCACGAAAACTCAAACTACTTTTTCGAATAGCTTGCTGTTGCTTTTCAGCTTGTCCAAACAATTTGAGCGTTGATAGTCCTTGTAAAACATCTAGAAACGTGCCTGAAAAGCGACTGAGCTGCTCCATTTTCTCATCCGCTTTCTTTTTCGTTCCTTTTCCAACCAACGCCATGAAAACCGGAATAAACGGTGCCGTAATTAAAATAATAACGCCACTCGTCCAGTTTTGTGAAAAGATAACACCTAGTAAAATTACAGGAATGATATACGTTTGAATCATTTGTGGAATGTATTTACTGAAAAACCCATCTACTTCATCTACGGAATCCAGTAACAAACTGACCTTCTGACCCGACTGTCCTTGTGCTGCAGCAAGCAATGGATTTCTAGCGAATGTTTGGATTAAGTTGTTTCTAAATTCACTTTTTACGTCAGCAGCTAAATTGACTCCCGCTTTACCTATAGCATATCCCGATCCTGCCCGTAGTAAAATCGAGATCATTAGTCCACCAAAAAATGGCGTTAAACTCTCAAAAGTAGCATTTTGAAGAAAAACACGATCTGCAATCATCACGAAAAACAAGGCCTGACCAATTGTGGCAAGTCCTTTTAAAATTGACATCACAGCTAAAAATGTCATTGTTTTTTTTCGTTGAAATGCCAATTGCTTTAAATCGTTCATACCATTCGCTCCTTCGCTTTGTCTCCTTTCATTATAGAACACCCCTTACGGAAACCCTCGTCGATTGCCCACGCGAAGCGAATTTCTGACAGGCTTTGTTACAGTATTGTTCACAAATCATTAATATTTTGACTCATAAAAAAATCTGTAAGCAAAATGCTATACAGATTCCAAATCGTTAATTTTCAAATGGTGTTCATGAGTGCCTGCTGAAATAACAACTGTCTTCAACCAAGCCATATCTTCATGGATTTTCACTTTCAATGAATGATCTACACATTTTCTGTATTCGTTCATTAGCTTAATGAGTTCGGACTCGAAAATAGCCAGCTCTTCATCTTCAATCATCACGAACACCCTCTCAAGTAAGGCTTTTTAAATACCGTGCTTTATTACCTACTATAGTATGCATATTATATCGAAAAAATTATTAAATTACCATTAAAACATTTTTTTACAAAAGCAACAATAAGACAGAGTATGAAATTAACCCAGCACAGAAGGCTAGTAAGCTGCTTTCTCTGTCTTCTGGCAATTCTTCTTTCAAGACGTTTAAAATAACACCTCCCGCCAAAAAAGCAGTCAATACAGAAATAATCCATTCATAAACTTCTGCGAAAGCTCCGATTCCCCATCCGATTAGAATAGCAGCAGCTAACAACCATCTACCGTATCGATCGTAGTCTTCTTTGTGAGTTGCACGCATTCCTTTGTCATTAGTCACGAAATGAACACCCATAGCAATAAAAAACAATACTATACCCCAAGTGTTTTCGTATTCTTCCCTAATAAGCAAATAACCAATGATTCCATTGTATAAAGCAAAAGAAATAATATGCACCCAGAAAATACGCGATGTAGATTTAGGCTGTTGTACATGCTCCCGTTTATTTTTATTTTTTGAAGATTTAACCGAATTTTCCAAAGCATAAAACACGACCAAACCAGCCATTGCTATTAGATAAATATGATTTTCCAAAAATCGTAGACTACTTTTTTCTAATTCTCCTTGCAATTCATCTTGAAACACAGCTAATTCTGGTAATAAGCGTAAAAAGACGTAAGCGACCGATATCCCTCCAGCAATCGAAAGAAATCGGCTTCGTGGCAAAACATCTAACAGCTTTAAATGTTTTGAAGAAAGATGGATTCCTACAAACCCAACCGCAAAGATGAAGCTTAGCCAAATCATCTACATGCTCCTTCCTATTGGTTAAGAACGTTAAGTGATCAATTTTTTAAAATCCCTACTCAGCTACAGCTGACATTTTGGGTTCAAGAAAATTCTTCTTTTTTACTTATGTCCCCTTAGTTATAGAAGTGTAAACTAGCTGGATCACTAGGAAGCATTTCTTCTATATCCACATAAAAAAAGCGCCTCGAAAGACGCTTTCTTCCCAAACGACTTTATACGTTTAAACTTCTTCTTTTCGACTATTCGTAATGGACAATTCACGCAACTTAAATTTTTGAATTTTACCTGAAGCAGTCATTGGGTATTCTTTCGTGAATTCGATGTAACGCGGAATTTTGTGATGAGAAATCTTTCCTTTGCAATAAGCTTTTAACTCTTCGATACTTAGTTGCTCATGTTCTTTTAAAATGATCCAAGCCATCAATTCTTCTCCGTATTTCGGATCTGGCACACCCACGACTTGAACATCTTGAACAGATGGATGTTGGTAAAGAAATTCTTCAATTTCACGCGGGTAAATATTTTCTCCTCCGCGAATAACCATATCTTTAATACGTCCTGTAATCGCAATATATCCTGCTTCGTCTTCAACCGCTATATCTCCTGTATGAAGCCACCCTTCAGAATCAATGGCAACTCTTGTGGCTTCTTCGTTTTTATAATAGCCTTTCATGACGTGGTAGCCTCTTGTACAAAGTTCACCAGGCATTCCCGCTTCTACTCTATCGCCTGTTGTTGAATCGATAATCTTCACTTCTACTCCAGCATGTGGCTTTCCGACTGTCGAGACGCGTTTTTCAATATCGTCATCTGCCCGTGTTTGCGTAATCACTGGTGACGATTCTGTTTGCCCATAGGCGATGGTGATTTCCGACGCCCCCATATCATTGATGACTTTTTTCATCACTTCAATTGGGCAAGACGATCCTGCCATAATCCCAGTTCGCAAAGTCGATGTATCAAACGATGAAAACGCTGGATCGTTTAATTCCGCAATGAACATCGTTGGTACCCCGTGAAGTCCGGTACATTTTTCGTCTTCTACCATTTGCAGTACACGTTTCGGGTCAAACTGCTCTGCAATCACCATTGTTGTCGAATGCGTCACTGCCGCCATCGTTCCGAGAACACAGCCAAAGCAGTGGAAAAACGGCACAGGGATACACAACCGATCTTTTTCCGTTAAACTCATCGTGTCGCCAACTAATTTACCGTTGTTAACAACATTCAAATGAGTCAGCATGACTCCTTTTGGAAATCCAGTTGTCCCTGATGTGTATTGAATATTGATAACATCATCAGGATCCATTAAATCAAAACGTTCTTGAAATTCAGAGTCGCTCACGTTTTCAGCAAAAGCTTCAAACTCTTGCCATGTATAAATTCCTGGATAACTATTGCTGCTCATGACAATTACTCGTTTAAAATGAGACAATTTGGCACTTTTGATTTGTCCTTTTTCAGCTGTCACCAACTCTGGGCAAACTGTGTTCAAAATATCTATATAATTCGTGCCTTTAAATTCTTCTCCTAAAATTAAAGTCGTTGCGTCTGACTGATTCAACAAATATTCCAGTTCAGTTGATTGATAACTCGTATTCACAGTTACCAATACCCCACCCATTTTCCCAGTAGCGAATTGACTCAATAGCCATTCTCGTTTATTGTCTGACCAAATGGCGATATGCTCGCCTTTTTCAATGCCAATGCCAATAAATGCTTTTGCTAGACGATCAGTTTCTTCATCAAATTGTTTATATGTTTTTCGAATTCCATGCTCTGGATAAACATATGCTTCCGTTTCCGGATTTTGTGCAGTTTGTTCTTTCACGATTTGACCAACTGTCTTATGTAAAATAACCATTGTACATCCTCCTAGTTGAAAACGTTTTCAGTTTCTTTTATACTAGCACAAAATTCCAAATTAACAGAACCTATTCGATTTAAAAACAACACAACTCGCTCTTTATAGACACTGCGTGCTAAACTAAAACCATTACACAGAACGGAAGGGATCGACCATGGACTTACAAACAATGCATGACCAACTAACAGAACGGCTTTTTCAACAACAGCTTGTTTCTGCAACCATTAGCCAACCCCGATTAAAATCAAATGACATAAAACGGATTAAGTTGAAGCCTGTTGAAATAAAAAAGGAATACTGGATTCAATTTGAATACCAACATGAACGCGTTTTGAAACACGAAAATCTTTTACCTAATGAAGCTGCAGAAAAACTAGTTTTGTTATTTGCTGATTTCCGTCAAGGCCTTTTTCAATTCACAGACGAAAAAGTTCAAATCCAACTTTCTAAAAAGTCGAAAGTCAGTTGGAAAGCAGAACAAACTGGAACCCAGCAAGTCGAACTCTCACATAACCGCAAAAAACAATATTTATTAGAAGATGGTGTGCCTTACCCTTTTCTTATACGCCTTGGAGTACAAAGTCCCGATGGTAAAGTGAAAAAGCAAAAATACGATAAATTCCGTCAGATCAATCGTTTTATTGAATATATTGATGATACACTCGCTTATTTGCCACAAGATCGTACCGTTCGCATACTCGATTTCGGTTCTGGAAAATCGTATTTAACTTTCGCGTTGTATCATTACTTGCGCATTGAAAAAGGATTAGACCTCCACGTTACCGGACTTGATTTAAAAAAAGAAGTCATTGAAGAATGTCAGCAAATCGCTGAAGACCTTGAGTATGAGCAACTTGAATTTTTGGTCGGCGACATCAATGACTATAATGATGAATCAGCTGTCGACATGGTTGTTACCCTACATGCTTGTGACGTTGCGACAGATATGGCGTTATCACGTGCAGTCAAATGGAATGCCCAAGTGATTTTAAGCGTCCCTTGCTGTCAGCATGAATTAAACAGCCAAATTGACGCACCCGAACTCGGTATTATGCTTCAGCATGGCTTAATCAAAGAGCGGTTTAGCGCACTTGCGACCGATTCAATTCGCGCAGAACTATTGTCGCTTGTCGGTTACGAAACGCAGTTGATGGAGTTTATTGATATGGAACATACACCTAAAAACATTTTAATCCGCGCTTATAAAACAGGTAAAAAACCAAGCGCTGGTCAATTCCAACGCTATCAGCAATTTACGTCTTTGCTGTCAGCCAAACCGTTTCTGGAAAATGAATTAGAGGAGTACTTATGAAACGAAAAAACTTAGTAAATGGCATCATCCTAGCTTTTTCAGTTGTGTTGATCCGCTTTATCGATGTACGCATTTATGATATGAACTTGATCGTGACGTTACTCATTTTAGTTGCTCTTATTTACGGTGCTATGCGCGTTGTCGATCGCTTTCCCTCACTTGATGAGCCTGTCAGTAAACGCGCATCTTTTGCGGTAAATACTTTAGTAATCATCGCCATCTTTTTAGCATTCTTTGTATTCAAATTATAAAAAAACGAAAACTGTAGACAAAGTCTGACCAAAATGAATAGCAGTGTATAAGTCTGACCAGTCCGGCCACTTCGCTTTCCGTCGGCTCAGCGCTTCGTCCGCGGAAAGCGTCCGCATGGAGCGCAGAATCCAGTATAAACACGATAAAATGAATATCCATTCTTTAACTCTTATGAATACTTTTTTGTCTATAAACTCAAACGAAAACTGACACGGATTTTCCGTGTCAGTTTTCGTTTATTCACTTTATTAAAGCGTCGATTATTTGATCTTGCTGCTCAATAGGCGTGATTTGAGCTGCGTTGTCACCTTTTTGCTCACCGTATAAACCAAACTGTGCATGATTGCCTCTCTTTATTCCCACAAAAGTAGCATCTTCTACGAATAGTTGCCGCTTTCTTTAATATCTTCAACTGTTGATAAGCCATCGAATTCTCCATATATGGATAGCATTGCTAAGTCGCTTTCCGAAAAATCGCTCGCAGGATAAGATCCTAGAAAATACAAGCCACTAAGCTTTGGTGATGGGTCTTCCGCATAAAAAGCAATGGCCTCGCCACCTAAAGAATGCCCTCCAAGAAACCATTCTTCTACTTTAGCGTGTTCTCTAATTACGGCCTCGGCAGTCCCAGAACCCAGAATCCCAAAGTTCAAAGGCAAACGAGGAATCGATACCATGAAACCTTGCTCACTCAGAGTTTGCCCTAAATAAGCATAGGCTTCTTCTTCAACTTTGGCTCCTTGGTATAAAATCATCCCTTTGCTATTTGGTGCTTCTGGTTGAAAAACTAATCCTTCTCCATCGCTTTCAATCGTCGAGACATCAACACTTTCCATTAGCAAAACACTTGGCTCATAATCAAATTGAGCATAACTAACAAAACCAACGAACGCAATTATGATGATGGCAAGAACGCTTATGATGATACGGAAGAGTCATTTTTTCATCAGACCACTCTTTGCCTTAGTCTATCAATAAGCCAACCCTACACGGCTTTGGCTAAACTCTTCAGAGTCTAATTGATGATAAGCAAATTCCGCCGTATCACCCACCGTAATTTCTTTTCCTTCTTCCGGCAACAAGTCTTTTTCAGTCCGATAATTACCACGGATTTCACCATCTGGCAAATAAGTAGGACAAACAATTGTCCAATGAAGGTCTGTCTTTTCAAGCAAATGATAAACCGCTTCGTGCTCTTCAGCCGCAAACGTCATCTTGCGTCTAGAATCTCCACCTTCATAGCGAAGCAGTCCCGGACTCAACCGGCTATTTAAAATTCCAGCTGTTCCAATCGTGATAACACGTTTAATTTGGTGGTTTTCCATCACTTTAATAATAGATGGTGTTGCATCGGACAAGGTGGTTGTTCGATCGGTGCCAATCGCGCTAAACACGGCACCAGTTCCAGCGATCGTTTTTTCAATATCTTCTGGATTTCGTACATCTCCAACGATTATTTCTAAATTCGGATGTGCTTCTAATTTTTCTGAGCGAACCAATGCTTTTACATGATGACCATCTGCTAGTGCCCACTTAAGAATCTCTCCGCCTACACGGCCCGTTGCTCCAAATATTGCGAGTTTCATTGCTTTCCCTCCACGTACTTCATTTGTTTTTTATTCATTGAATTGAAATCATTTGAAATAGTAACCTTTTTTCGCTAATACGTCTTTTATGTCTTCGCGATGCGGTTTGCTAAGGAAATGAGCCATTTGCTGCGTCCATGTTGCGTTTTTTTGATTCGAGCCGCGACTCGTATAATATGCTTGGATTGTCTGATCGTATTCTGGTAAAATTTTTTCATATTTCGCTTCGTCATATTTATTTTCATGTAAAATAGCTTCTACTGGTAAACGTGGTTTCACACCATTCGCTTCATTTGGTAGACCTATAGTCAAGCCGTAAACTGGAAAGACGCCTTCTGGCAAGCCCACAAGCTCACTAATTGCCTCCATGTCATTACGTACGCCTCCAATATAACAAATACCATAGCCTTTTGATTCGGCTGCAAGCACCAGATTTTGTGCTAATAAACCCACATCAGTTACTGCTACTATCATATTTTCTGCACGATCAAAAACGATTTCTTGTCCTTGTAATTTCCCGGCGTGTTGCAATCGATTATAGTCGGCACATAGTAAAAAAACCGCTCCCGCACCTTCCATTTGTTTAGCGTTTTTAGATAGTTCTCCTAATAATTTGCGCTTGTTTGGATCTGTTACCCAGACAATCGAATATGCTTGAACAAAATGAGACGTAGCTGCGTGTTGAGCAGCTCTAATTAGTTCGCTAACTTCTTCTCGTGATAGTTGCTTTTCTTTATAATCTCGGACAGAAGCATGTGCTTTCATTAATTCGATTACCATTAATTATAGCCCCTTTCTACTCTTTCTTCTATCCTACCAAATTCTTTGCAACGATACTCTTTTAATGATTTTTGCTACAATAAAAAGGATAGAGGTGAATAATGTTGAAAAATATAAGGACCGCTTTTTCTGTTCTTTTCTTACTAATTCTTGGCGGTTTTTTGTTTATATGGGTCGGCAATGAGTTGACGTTTCGTGAAGAATTACAGACTCGCTCTTTGCCTTCCGGACTTTATTCAATAGTAGAAGAAAAACGAGATTTATTAATCGATCAAGCTTCTGAAATCGGAATTGAAATTTTGGTTACAGACGGTTATCGTTCTCCAGAAGAACAAGATATCTTGCATGGTCAAGGACGCACTATGTCCGGATCAATTGTCACTTATGCTGAAGCTGGCGAATCTTATCATAATTACGGTTTAGCCATTGATTTTGCGTTGCGTTTAGATGACGGCTCAGTCGTTTGGGATATTGAACGAGACGACAACGGCAACGGAGAAAGTGATTGGTTTGAAGTTGCCGCGATTGGAAAAAGTTTAGGCTTTAAATGGGGTGGGGACTGGCAACGCTTTAAAGATTATCCTCATTTGGAGATGACTTTTGGTTTGTCGATTCGTGACTTACAGCGAGGGTGGCGCCCTGAAGATAAGATGGATTAAAAAACGGAAGTCATTTGGTGTGGATAACCAAACGACTTCCGTTTTTTAAATTCTTTGAAATGTTAAAATGAGCTTCCAACATTCTAACTATTCCCCACGCGCCCAGGCGATGCGGGGATCAATCTGCCTTGTCATCCGAACCATCACAGGCTGAAAGCCCATTTTTGGCCAAAAGTACGAAGCTAACTGGTTCGATGTACGCCAGTCTGCAATAATATAGTCAAAACCTTGCTTTTTCATCTCGCTAAAGCAGTGATTGGCTAATGCACGTCCAATGCCTCTTCCGCGAAGGTCAGGATTTGTTGAAGCAGCAGGTAATTCTACGCAGTTTTCAGGAATGACCAAACTTACCGGATTTTCTTTACGAAAGTAAACATGGAATCCGGCAACTCGATCTCCTTGTTCTGCCATCCATAAATAAGCATCTTGATTTTCACTAAGAGCTTCGTAGCTTTCTTTAACATCTTCTAAGGTTTCTTTTGTAATCGGTTGCCAAGAAGGAGCTGTTGCTTGATAAATACTGTTCCACATGGCTACTTTCTTCAATAGCGGTGAATCTTCTTTACTTCCTTCGCGAAACTTTAGCTTTGGAATTGGTTCCTCTTTAGGCTCGTAGTCATCTAATGAAAGAATTCCATATTTTTGGTCAAAACTAAACGACTGGTCCAGCCATTGATCAATGACAGTTTCGTCGCTGAGAGGCGCTAATAATATATGGTTAAAGTAACCATGCTTGATCCACTCGGCTCCAGCATTCGCATACAATAACCTCAATAGCCGAGGATGCTCACGCTCACTAATCGCAATCGATTCGTAATCCATCCAAACATAACGTCCATTCTTAGCATCTTCTTTAAATTCATAAAGCAAATAGCCAATAACATCAATGCCTCTTACTGCCACAATGCCATTGATGAAAGGACGTGCTAGTAACTTTCTCAAAACTTCTTCTGTATCATCAATTTCTTCAAACCGTTCAGGTAGAAAATTAAAGACTTTTCGTTCGCGTTGTTGCCTCTTTGCCAACAGCGTAGACATTTGTCGAATATGTTTTTCTTCCATCCCTATAATTTGAATCATCAATAATCACTCCTCTGAATGAAGTTTCACTTTCAATATAACGTAATGATCAACTTTAATTTTCTCACCAAAGTCGACAGGTATCGGCTCGACAAAAATTGGTCCATCCACAATGATTGTGTGAAATTCGCCTTCTTCGCCACAAGCATCGACACCAGCAGCCTCTAGCTCGTCAATTAACTCAAGCGTAAATTCGCGTCCTAAAAAGCGCTCATCTAGTCGCTTTGTATCCACGACGGTAATGACAGACTTAAAACCTTCTTTAATTAATTCTTTCAATAACTCTTTACGTGACTCTTGCCAAAGCGGATGATGAACACCCATTTCAGCTTCTGCACTAACTTTCTCGACCCATGCTAAATGATCCTCTAAATCAATATCACCATAAACACCCATATCGATGCCTTGTGCTTTAAATTTTTTCAGCTGTTCAATAAATTCTTTTTCATATCCAGACCAGCTTGCCTTACCAATGAGCAAAGGAAGACCCATACGTTCGGCTTGTGCTTCCATAACGTCAACCGGCAACCCATGTGATCTTGACTTTGTGCCGTCTTCTTCAAACATTGTAAATAATGCCAGTGGCACATGTCCTTCTAATACCGCTCTGTAATAAGCGAGAGCCGAATCTTTTCCACCACTCCATGACATAACAAATGATTTTTGCATAATGCACCTCTTTTTTCAAATTCGTCTTTGTTGTACTAATTCGCCATAGCTGGATTAAAACCCTTTTGCACCTACTAATTTTGATGTCTAAAGATTATTAAAATATAGTTTAAACTGTCTTAATCGTTCTTTACTTTTGTGTTCGTCTTTGTTTAACACACGAGAGTTGAGGGGAAACTTTACTATATCCAAAGGAGGCAGAACTATGCAAAAGCATAAGCTTTATATTAACGGTGAATATACAGAATCTGCAGGAACTGAATGGATCGATATTATTAACCCGTCAACAGAGAAAGTTATTTCACAAATTCCTAAAGGAATAAAAGAAGACGTTGACTGCGCAGTGGATGCTGCGTTTCAAGCACAAAGAGCGTGGGAACTGACTCCTAATATTGAACGCGGTAAAATCGTTCGTAAACTCGGAGATAAAATCGCTGAAAAACGTGATACGTTTATCGACTTGTTGCAAGAAGAACAAGGAAAAAGCTATGAATTGGCGAGTGGTGAAATTGATCTTGCTATTGATTATTTTCATTACATGTCTGAATGGGCGCGACGAATTGAAGGCGAAATCATGCCAAGCGATCGGCCGAATGAAAATATTTTCATCTATAAAAAACCGATTGGTGTCGTAGCTGGCATTATCCCCTGGAATTTCCCGGTCTTCATACTCGCTAGAAAAGTAGCAACAGCGCTTGTAACCGGCTGTACCATTGTTATAAAGCCAAGCCAGCAAACACCAAACACTACCATGGAATTCACAAAACTTATCCATGAGATGGATGTGATTCCAGCAGGCGTCTACAATGTTGTAACCGGGACTGGCTCTGAAATTGGCAACGCACTTGCATCACATAAAAAAGTACAATTGGTTACTTTGACCGGTAGTGTACCCGCTGGCACAAAAGTGATGGAAGCGGCAGCACAAAACATTACTAAAGTTAATTTAGAGTTAGGTGGCAAAGCACCTGCAATTGTCACACCAAATGCCAATCTTGACTTAGCAGCTGAAGCAATTGCTACTTCTCGTTTAGCAAATAATGGTCAAGCTTGTACGAATGCTGAACGCGTTTATGTACATGAAAGTGTTGCCGATGAATTCATCAAAAAACTGACTGCGATATTCGAATCAAAAGTTCTAGATAATCCATGTCAAAACAAAGACGCAGATGTGGGTCCTCTAGTCAGTCAAGATCGACTTGATAAGGTCCATGAAATGGTCAAACAAGCAGTAAAAGAAGGCGCAACTATCGCACTTGGTGGCGAACGCGATACAAACCTGCCTGGCTTTTTCTACAAGCCGACTCTATTAACAAATGTAAAGCACGATTCGACAATTATCCGCGATGAAATTTTCGGACCCGTACTACCAATTGCAACGTATAATACCTTAGCGGAAGCAATTGATAAAGCGAATGATACCGAATTTGGTCTTTCTTCATCAGTTTATACAGACGATTTGAATGAAGCCATGCAAGTCGTCAATGAAATGAAGTTTGGTGAAACTTATGTGAACCGTGAAAACTTTGAAGCGGTTCAAGGCTATCACGCCGGCATGCGAAAATCTGGACTCGGTGGCGCAGACGGTAAACACGGCATGGAAGATTTTTTAGTTACACAAGTAGTTTATATGCAATACAAAAGCAGGAAGTAAACGAACAGAAAAAAACGACCGGAAAAATCCCGGTCGTTTTTTTATTTTCCTACCATGTTTTCTGGTTTAACCCACTCATCAAACTGGTCGGCCGTTAGATGTCCGCTGTTTACAGCCGATTCTTTTAACGTCAATCCATCCTTATGAGCTTGTTTTGCAATCGCTGCTGCTTTTTCATAACCAATATGCGTATTCAATGCGGTTACCAACATCAATGAATTGCTGACGTGGTTTTGAATAACATCAAGATTGGCTTCGATGCCAATTGCACAATGATCATTAAAACTGTTCAAGCTGTCTGCCAACAAACGAACAGACTGAAGGAAGTTATAAGCAATAACTGGCTTGAATACGTTTAATTCAAAGTTTCCTTGGCTTGCAGAAAAGCCAATTGTTGCATCGTTACCCATTACTTGAGCTGCAACCATCGTCAACGCTTCACTTTGAGTCGGGTTTACTTTACCAGGCATGATTGAACTTCCGGGCTCATTCGCAGGAATTGTAATTTCACCAATTCCGCTGCGCGGGCCACTTGCTAACCAGCGTACGTCGTTGGCAATTTTCATTGCGTCTGCAGCCAAAGCTTTAATCGCACCGTGTGTGTAGACCATTTCATCGTGGCTTGTTAGCGCATGGAATTTGTTTTCTGCAGAAGTAAATGAACTACCAACCGCTTCACTAATGAATTCAGCAACTGAAGGACCAAATGTCGGATCCGCATTAATGCCTGTTCCTACTGCAGTTCCTCCGATTGCCAATTCGCGCATATACTCAACACTTTCACAGATCATACGCTCACTTTTCTCTAACATATGTCTCCATCCGCTAATTTCTTGACCGAGTGTTAACGGCGTCGCATCTTGTAAATGAGTACGTCCGATTTTGATGACTTCGTCAAATCTCTGTACTTTTTCATCCAATGTCGCTTTTAATTTTTGAACAGCTGGCACAAGATTTTCGGTTACTGCTAAAACGCCCGCAACGTGCATAGCCGTTGGATACGTATCGTTAGAGCTTTGAGACATATTCACGTCATCGTTTGGATGAAGTTTCTCGTCAGAATTTTGTTCTGCTAAAATTTCATTGCCTCGACGTGCTAGAACTTCGTTCATGTTCATATTTGATTGTGTACCGCTTCCTGTTTGCCAAACAACCAATGGAAAATGATCGTTCCATTTGCCTTCAATGACTTCGTTTGCAGCAAGCTCAACAGCTTTCATTTTTGCTTCAGATAGTTTTCCAAGCTTATGGTTCGCTTTAGCTGTCGCTTTTTTCAATTGGGCAAAAGCCATAACGACTTCATGCGGCATACGTTCCGTACCGATTTCAAAGTTCTGCAAGCTGCGCTGCGTTTGAGCGCCCCACATTTTATCTGCTTCAACTTGAATTTCACCGATGGTATCCTTTTCTGTACGATACTGCATTCCACTCACTCCAATTCTGATATGTATGAAACCTTCTCTTCTATTATAACCATATTCATCACTCAAAAAGCGACTTTTGCAGTTAAAAGTCGCTTACTTTGCCACTGAAAAATTCTTCAATAATCGCTTCGTCAGAATGCGGAATGTATTCCCCACGAACAATTTGCGCATTGTTAATCGATCCACTCGATAAGAGTACAAGATCATTTGGACCACTTTCTCTTAATGCTATTAGAACGGCC
>JBBSRA010000044.1:0-17449 GCA_038243515.1 Caryophanales bacterium | reverse complement strand
TGATCTTTCAAAAACTCTGCAGCATAATCATTTTGTCGTTCTAGTTGAGACGACTGAACTGCGCCTTCATGCAACATTAAAGGTTCCACAAAGATTGGCTTGATTGGTACCAACCCTCCTGCACGGTAAAACACTTCTTCCGCTAAAATATGCGAATGTCCACAGCCGAATAATTGAATAATGCCCCCAGCTCGAATAGCTGCTGCCACTTTTTTAGCGGCTGTCAGCATAGCTTGCGTTTCATTTTGTTCCACAACTTCCAGACGTTCTTGAACTTGTTTAAAATAACTGCTCAACATTATTGCTCAACTCCATATTAACTAGATACTGCTTCTCCAAGTCCTTCAGTTACAATCAATTCGTCAACTTTTGCCATTAATGATTCTTCGTCGCTGCCATTAGCAGTAACTTTGATTGTTTTGCCTTTAGAGACGCCAAGCGACATAACACCCATGATGGATTTTAAATTTACTTCTCTGTCTTTATAGAGCATTTTCACATCTGCTGAAAATGGCGAGACTGCACCTACTAATTTTGATGCTGGACGCGCGTGGAGTCCTTCGTCACTTGTAATTGTATAGCTTTTTTCAATCATGTCTTTTTCTCCTTTTGAGTTATCTCTGAATGTCTGTTGTAAATTTATAGCGATCCGCTCGGTAGGTGCTACGAACTAATTCGAATGGCAAATCACCAGCCAAATAACTGATGCGTTCAATCATTAAAATTGCGGCTGGTACGCTGATTTGTAGCAGCTCAGCATCTTCTTTTTTAACCAGTCCCGCTTCCATCCGCTGGGTCGCATGACTAATTTTCAGTTGCTGATTGTTTTCAATCATTGCGTATAGCGAACCTTTCAGCAAGTCGCTTTGCAAGTTGGGAAATCGAGCGACCGGCAAATATGTTCGTTCAATCGCCATTGTTTTATCATCTGCAAAGCGAATGCGTTCAATAAAGTAAACTTTTTCTCCTTCTACTAAGCGCAAATCAGCCACAATATCAGTGTCTGGATCTCGTATTTCAAAAGTAATCACTTTATTGCTCGGTATCATTCCGCGCGCCAACATGTCTTCTGTGAAGCTGGTCAGTCCATTTAGTGGCTGTTCTACTTTAGGTGACGCCACAAATGTGCCACGTCCTTTTTCTCGGTACAACAAACCTTCGTTGACCAAATTGGTGATAGACTGGCGTACGGTCATTCGACTGACACCAAAGCGCTCAGTCAGTTCACGTTCAGAGGGAATCGCCATACCAATTGAAAAATCGCCTTGCTGAATTTGCTGTTTCAGCTGCTCTTCTATTTGTATATAAATCGGAATTGGCGATTGTTTATCTAACACCGCAATCACTCCTCTTTTTCCGTTACCAAGCTATAAGCGTCCTTATCTACAATTACTGTCACATCATCATGATTCCATAGGAATGAAGCTGGGAATTCTTTACTTATGTTTCCTTCCAATAACACTTTTACTGCTTGTGCTTTGCTATCTCCTGAAGCCAATATGAGAATTTGCTTACTTTTTAAAATTGATGAAATTCCCATTGTAATGGCATGTGTTGGTACTTCCTCAAGACTACCGAAAAAACGTGCATTGCTGCTTCGTGTTGATGGCTCGAGCTCAATGGAATGTGTAACGCTATTCTCAGGTGTCCCAGGTTCGTTAAAGCCAATATGACCATTCATTCCCATACCGAGAATTTGCAAATCAACAGGTCCGATTTCATTGACCATTGCTTCGTAGCGTTCGCATTCTTCTTCTATAGAAGTCGCCTTACCGTTTGGAACATGTGTGTTCTCCAACTCAATATCAATATGCTGAAACAGTTTTTCATTCATAAAATAGCGATAGCTTTGTGGATCAGTTCCTGATAGTCCTAGGTATTCATCTAAGTTAACTGTATGAACGTTGCGATAAGAAATACCGCGCTCTTTAACACCTTGAATTAGGTTTTCGTAAAGACCAACGGGTGTCGATCCCGTTGCAAGTCCAAGCACAGAATGATCACTGGCTTGAATTTGTTGTTCTACTATTTGTGCTGCTTTGTTGCTCATTTCTTCATAAGTTTCTACACGTACTATTTTCATTGTTGACACTCCTTATTGTATGCTATCGTTCCTTTGCAAATCGTCATTTGAACAGTAAAACTATCGTCGACAATCGTGACATCCGCGTCCATACCAGCTTTTAATTTTGCTTTTGTTGAAAGTCCAAGTGCTGTCGCAGCATTGGCAGAAGTGATTGCGACTAGTTCATTCAAGCTACAATTTAAAATCGACTTGATATTTTGGACTGCTTTTTCCATCGTTAAAATACTACCGGCTAACGTACCATCAGCAAGTCGTGCATCTTTTCCTGTAACCTGCACATCTTGACCGCCCAAATCGTAAACGCCAGGTGGTAACCCTTTCGCGCGCATCGCATCTGTAATTAGAATAAACCGGTCTGCTCTTTTTTGACGAAAAGCCAGTTCAACAGCAGACGGATGACTGTGAATAAAGTCAGCAATGACTTCTACTGATAAAGCATCTTCTAGTAAAGCTGCGCCTACTACTCCTGGATTACGATGATGAAGTGGACTCATTTGATTGTATAAATGCGTCACATGTTTTGCACCACAAGCCACAGCTGTCTGTACTTCTTCAAACGTAGCATCCGAGTGTCCGATTGATGCAATGACACCTTCTTCTGCTAATTCTTTAATGAACTTCGAACCATTTGTTGTTTCTGGAGCAACTGTTACCACACGAATGTGATCACCACTTAGCTTTTGCCATTTTTGAAATAACGCTAAAGAAGGTTCAATAATATGCTCAATTGGTTGAGCTCCGGCACGTTTACGTGAAATAAAAGGCCCTTCTAAGTGTACACCTAGCATTTGAGCTTGTCCTTCTTGTGCTTCGAATTCGTGAATATTTTGCAAAGCAGCTGAAATGGCATTTTCCGTTTGCGTCATAGTTGTTGCAAGAAAGCTGGTTGTGCCTTCTTTCGGTAAGGCTGCAGCTAATCCACTCAACGCTTCAAGCGTTGCATCCATTACATCGAATCCTGCGGCTCCATGAATGTGAATGTCGATAAATCCCGGAAACGCTGTCCAGTTTTTACCGGTCGCATCTACGTAGTTATCTGCCTGTACATCTAATTTTTTAGCAACACGACTTATTTTTCCGTCTTCTAGCAAAATGTCTCCTACAAAACTTTCCTCAATAGCATCAGCAATCGTGATGCCTGAAATCAATATGCTTTTTTTCATCTAGACCACTCCTTACGAAAAACCAGGAAGATCACATGGATATCCCTGGTTTTCCGGCTAGTATTATTCGACTTTCAGAATAGAAGCTGTTCCTTGTTTTTGGAAACCTTCTTTCATCATTGTCACAGTTTGTTCTGTCAAGTTCGTGAAAATTACAGGTGTGGCAACTGAAGGGACATTGGCTTTTAAGAATTCCAAATCAAGCTTCAGTAAAACATCTCCACGCTGTACTAGTTGTCCTTGTTCTACCAATGTTTCAAAACCTTGACCTTTTAATTTAACCGTATCCAATCCAACATGAATCAATAGCTCGATTCCCGTATCTGTTTCAATACCGATTGCGTGCTTAGTTGGGAATACACTAACGACACGACCATCAACTGGCGAATAGAGAACGTTACCCGTTGGCATAATCGCAAACCCTTGACCCATCATGCCTTTTGCAAATACATCATCCGGTACTTCAGATAACGGAATGATGTCGCCTTTAATTGGCATTTCAAAATCTTCAGCGATGATTCGTTTCATTGCGGGTTCTTCAGTCGTTTCGTTGTCTACAACAGCATCTTTCGAACTATCAGTTGGTGCCGGATTGCCATTTGCTAAGCGAGGCTTCATGGCATCTCCTAGGAATTCAACAGCCGTCCCGATTACCACTTGAACATTTGTTTTATTGATCTTCATAACACCCATAGCACCATGGCGTTTCAGATCTTTTTCATTTACTAAATCAGAATCTTTCACTGTCATGCGTAGCCGTGTCGTACAATAGTCGACTGCGACAATATTTTCGACGCCGCCAAGTCCTTCGATTGTGTGATAGGCTCTCGTATCAACTGCTGTATTGCTTGAGCTTGCATTTTCTGCACCATCTTCGTCTTCGTCTTCACGACCAGGCGTTTTCAAGTCCAACTTGATGATTAGGAAGTAGAAGACCACAAAGTATACAATGCCGACAACTACCCCCATCACAAGCAACATCAGCGGATTGGTTGCTAATCCATAATTTAACACATAGTCAATCGCTCCGGCAGAAAAACCGAAACCGTGGCGAATATCCAAAGCATAAGCAACCATCATCGAAGCACCAGTTAGCAGTGCATGGACGACATATAAAATAGGTGACAAGAACATAAATGAAAACTCAATCGGTTCTGTAATTCCTGTTAAAAATGATGTAAAACCAATACTGAAGAGCATACCACCTACAGCAGCTTTTCGGTGTTTTTTAGCTGTTGCATACATTGCGAGACATGCAGCTGGTAAACCGAACATCATAATCGGGAAGAAACCAGACAGGAATGGCCCTGCCGTTGGGTCGCCTTTTAGGAAACGATTAATTTCTCCGCGTACCACTTCTCCTGAAGCGTCCGTAAAGGTACCAAAATCAAACCATACAACTGTATTGATGACGTGATGCAGACCAGTTGGTAGCAACAAACGGTTCAAGAATCCGTAAGAACCTACACCCAACATACCGGCATTTAAAATCCATTCACCAGCACTATCAATACCTTCTTGAATTGGTGGCCACGCATAACCAAGCAGACCTGCTAAAATGGTCATGGTCGCGGCAGTGATAATTGGCACAAATCGCCGTCCGCCGAAAAACGCGAGCCATTGTGGGAATTTAACATTATAAAATTTATTGTATAAAAGACCACCGACGATACCGGATAAAATCCCGGCGAAAACGCCCATATTGATCGACTCGTTAATCGTTACGATCGATGAAGTTAATACGAGATAAGCGACAGCACCTGCTAACGCTGCTCCACCATTGCCATCATGAGCAAGGCCCATGGCAATACCAATCGCAAAGATAATTGCCAAGTTATCAATGATTCCAGCACCAGCAGCCGACATGAACGGAATGCCTAATACATCATCTTGCCCTAAACGCAGCAGCAAAGCAGCAGCCGGCAAGGTAGCGATTGGGAACATTAACGACTTTCCTATTCTCTGCAAAAAACTAAACATAAAATTTCCACCCCTTTTATATATTCTTAATTTTCACTATAAACACAATCTGTATAGTTGTCTATACCAATTTGAGATATTTTAAAAATAAAGTAAGCGTTTACTTCTATTTAGTAACATCACCTATAAAGAAAGGAGTTTAGTAGAATCGATTGTGACTTAGAATTAATAAGCATCAAATTATTTCTTGCTAATTCGTCTTTTTTCTCCTGCTCCTTATACTATTGACAGTTTCTTGAAATAAGCATAAAGTAAGCTCATCCTTTACTTCGATAAGATGAGGAAGTGGCTCGAATGCGTTCCTGGAAAAAAAAACGAATTACGGTTTCTCCACCTGTAGTGATATCCGGTAGTTTTTTGTTTTTGATCATGATTGGTACGTTGCTTTTGAAGTTGCCCTTCGCGACTACACAGCCAATTTCTTGGACGAACGCTTTGTTTACAGCTACATCTGCGACGACCGTGACGGGACTCAGTGTGTTTGACCCAGGAACTGTACTCACCGCCTTTGGTGAATTAGTTTTGTTAGTACTTATTCAATGTGGAGGCATCGGATTGATGACTTTTGCAGTGGCCGTTCTTATTTTGTTCCGCAAAAAAGTCGGACTTCAAAACCGCATCTACTTGCAAGAATCACTCACTCAAAACTCAGTTGGCGGCATCGTCAAACTCGTTAAGTTGATTTTAACTTTTGCATTGACAGTAGAAGCAGTCGCAACTGTCTTGTTGACGATTTATTGGACACCTGTGTTTGGTTTTAAAGATGCGCTCCATAACAGTATTTTTCATGTTATCTCAGCTTTTAACAATGCTGGCTTTTCTTTGTTTCCTGATAACATGATCGGCTTTTCTGGTGATCCATTTGTGACATTGCTAATTTCTTCTTTGTTTATTATCGGGGGGATTGGGTTTACAGTTGTTATAGATGTTTCGCAAAAAAAGTCATTTCATCGTTGGGCGTTGCATACGAAGTTAATGGTTGGGGGTACGTTAATCTTAAACACGGTAGCGATGCTGGTGATTTTCCTATTGGAGTATAACAATCCGGGCACACTTGGCACGATGTCTTTGCATGAAAAATTACTCAGTTCGTATTTTAGTGCCGTTACTCCGAGAACTGCCGGATTTAATGTGATGGATTATAGTCAACTAGAAGATCCGACTTTATTGTTTACAATGTTGTTGATGTTTATTGGAGGCGGTAGTGCTTCAACTGCATCGGGCATTAAACTGACTACGTTTGTTGTTGTAATTTTAGCTACGATTTCATTCTTAAAATCACGAAGAGAACCCGAGATTTTCGGACGGTCGATACGACTTGAGACGGTAATACGGTCACTAGCTATTACAACGATTAGCGTTTTACTAGTTGTTTTTTTCTTATTTTTATTGACAGTCACAGAAAAAATTCCGTTCTTGCCGCTCGCGTTTGAAGTCGTATCCGCTTTTGGGACAGTCGGCTTGTCGATGGGTATCACAGGAGACTTAAGCAGTATTGGCGAAGTTTTGTTAAGTTTAGTAATGTTTACTGGCCGTATCGGTCCGTTAACGCTTTTCTTTATATTGATGAAGCCGCGCAAAGAAAATTATCGCTACCCATACGATCCGGTGTTTACCGGATGAATTCAAAAAGCGCAGCCCTGAAATACCCAGAGCTGCGCTTTTCTATTCTGTTAAAATCAATTTTCTGCGATTTTCAGCATTCCGGGGGAAGTAATCAAGTTCCACATGTTTTGTGGAATATCTAATTTACCAACCATGTTCTGCGTGATAACGGGATTGATTTCTTGTTCTTTTCCTTGCTTTACTTTTTCTGTCCATTCCGGGTCGATCAATGCTTGGCGACCGATTACAACAATATCTGCTCCTTCTTCCAAAGCAGAAACTGCATCTTCTGGCGTTTTGACACTGCCAACTGCTACGAAAGCGACACGGCCATCGATTTGATCCGCTAAAATGCGAACGATGCTGTCGCTATGTTCTGCGCCTTTTGGTGCTTTTTTAAATTCGAACAATGAAACGTGAAGATAATGGATGCCACCTTGGATCAATTTTTCCACTAATGTTTTTGTTTCTTCTATTGTATAGCCAACTGAAGTTTCGTTATTTTCTTCTGGTGATAGACGGTAGCCAACGATAAATTGCTCGTCTGCGTATTTCGCAACCGTGTCTTGAACTTTTTTCAATACGGCAAGTGGGAACTTCAACCGATTTTCTAAGTTACCTCCCCATTGATCTTCACGCAAATTTGTAACGGAAGAAAAGAATTGCTGAAGCAAATACGTATTGGCACCATGAATTTCAACACCGTCAAAGCCTGCTTCGATAGCTCTTCGTGTCGTTTCGCCAAAGTCTTCGATAATCGCTTCGATTTCTTTATTTGTTAATTCACGAGGTGTCGGCTTGTCAGCTCCAGCTGCAACAGCGCTTGGTGCCACGATTTCATTCGCTTTGATCAAATTAGGTTGTCCTTGGCGACCCCCGTGTTGAATTTGCAAAATCGCTTTGCTGCCTTTTGACTTCATTTCTTTCGCCATTTGAGTAAGACGTGGAAGTGCATTATCGTCAAATCCGATAAACTGATTTGGGAATGCAATGCCGTTTTCTGAAACGGCGATACACGCTGAAATAAACAAGCTTCCAAGACCTGCACGTCGATTGTAATACGTTAACTCTTCGTCTGAAACCGTACCGTCGTTATTTCCTGAATAAGTTGTCATTGGTGCAACGCCTAAACGATCGTTCAATACGATGCCATTTGGCAAAGTAATTTCTTTAAACAACTCTTTATATAATGGATTCATGAAACGTCCTCTTTTCTTCAATTTACACTTCTCCGAAACACTTCGGTATATCAAAATAGCATATGAATTTTAAGGAATCAAGAATACGCGCTCGCATCGATTTTTAGTTCATTATTTTTGACCCTGTTGAACGCAAATGGTAATCTTTCATCTAATTCAGATCTCTAGGAGGAATTTTTTATGACTACAAAACAACACAAAGAAATTCATTTGGTAAATCGCCCTGAAGGCATGCCAAGCAATGATGATTTTAATTTTGTCGAAAAAGAAATCCCGATACCCGCTGAAAATGAAGTTTTATTAAAAACGCTTTACTTGTCAGTCGATCCGTATATGCGCGGTCGCATGAGAGACGTAAAATCCTATATTCCACCATTTCAATTAAACAAACCAATAGCCGGCGGCGTGTTAGCCGAAGTTGTTAGATCCAATTCGGACTTATTCAAAAAAGGCGATATCGTCAGCAGCAATCTTAACTGGGCTGAGTACAATGTTGCGGACGCTGCCAAACTTCAAAAAATCGATCCAGCTACAGCGCCAATTACAGCACATTTGAGTGTTCTTGGATTGACTGGACTTACAGCTTTTTTCGGATTACTTGATATCGCGAAACCGCAAGCAGGCGAAACAGTCGTTGTTTCAGGCGCAGCAGGTGCAGTCGGCTCGATTGTTGGCCAACTCGCTAAAATCAAAGGAGCGCGTACTGTCGGCATCGCTGGTTCTGATGAAAAAATCGATTACTTGATCAACAAACTTGGTTTTGACGCTGCGGTTAATTACAAAAAAGATAGCTTTAAAGAAGATTTGATCAACGCGCTTCCAGATGGCGTCGACGTTTATTTTGATAACGTCGGTGGCGACATTTCTGACGCTGTCATAAATGAGTTAAATAAACACGCGCGTGTTACGGTATGTGGCGCAATTTCTTCATATAACGCAGTAGATGGCGACGTTGGTCCACGCACTCAAGGTCAATTCATCAAAACAAGCGCGATGATGAAAGGCTTTACGCTCGGCGATTACTCACAAGAGTTACCAACAGGTGTCGCGGCACTTACGCAATGGCTACAAGAAGGAAAGTTAAAATACGATGAAACGATTGTCGAAGGCTTTGAAAACACGCCTGACGCTTTCTTCGGACTGTTCAAAGGAACAAACCTCGGCAAGCAATTGGTCAAAGTCGCTGATCCTGAGTTTGCAAAGCTCTAAAATGATAGAAAAGCCGCCTAATCTGAGGCGGCTTTTCCCATTTATTGGCGTTACTGTCGAGAATGGATAGAATACTGTCGGAATCGGATGAAATACTGTCCAAGTTGGAATGAATACTGTCCAAACTCGAGAAATACTGTCCAACACAAAAAGTCGGCCTAAAAGCGTAATCTTTTATTTCATTTTCAAGAAATTATTTCTATCACGAAAACACGCCAGCAATAAGCACATGATGTCCTTCAAAAATTTCTTCTTATCGAAATACTTCCAACACGATACGCAAAACCATACGGGGAATATAAAATAAAATCTCCAAACTCTCAAGAACCACGTCAAAAAGCCACCAGTGATCTTTCTTTTCTTTCTCCTTCGTTTTGAGTTCCATTTGCTACTCCTGCCCTTCTGCTTTTTCAGGTTATACGCAGCAAAGTGGAAATAGTTTCAGTAGAAGTCGCCAAATGCATCATCAGCATTTCGGGTGTGCTGCCCGCAACCGACTCGACTTTATGATGTTCAGCTACCCAAAATCGCTTGAATCCTAACGCTTCTGCTAGCTGTGCAAGTTTAGTTGTTTCTTTGAGCGCCACTGATGCTGTCTGTCCTTCATCAATTGGTGAGTAATCCAAAACGTTCAGTAGAACCATTTGCCCAGCCCCTTTCCACAATACTTAAATTTTAGCACGCAAATCAACCCTTCTTCTAGTTTACTGTTCGGTATGTAGCAACTATACATCTTAGACGTAATAAATCCATTTTGTGACAACCCTTATCATTTAACAGTTATTTCTGAATCGCTTCAGTTCCTCTTTCTCGGACATTCCATTAAACTAAAGTTAATAAAAGTGGAAAAGCGCTTACACGTCATTCCACCAAGAAAGGCAGGAGCTTTAATATGAAGACACTCTCATTTGCAGGCTTTGTGATTTTACTGTTACTAGTGCTTTCAGGTTGCTCTACATCAAGTGCATCTAATTCCACAAGCGCAGATTCTGGAAACGCTTCTGACACAAGCACTTCAAAATACCCGGACAATCCGAACGTGGACTTAGAGTTTGATACAGAAAAATTGCAAGACATCTATTTAGCGGGTGGCTGTTTCTGGGGCGTCGAAGCTTATATGGCACGAGTTTATGGCGTTTACGATGTAACGTCTGGCTATGCTAACGGCAATACGGAAAACCCAACGTACGAAGAAGTTACTCGTAAAAATACGGGACACGCTGAAACTGTTCACGTTCGCTACGACCCGGAACGCGTTGATTTAGAAGAAGTGCTGAATCATTACTTTATGATTATTGACCCAACACTATTAAATCAACAAGGTAACGACCGCGGCGAACAATACCGCACAGGCATTTATTATGAAAACGAAGCTGACCGAGCAGTCATTGATAAAGTGGTGACCGCACAAGAAAATCGCTACGACGATCCTATCGTTACAGAAGTTGAACTATTGGATCACTATTATTTAGCAGAAGAAGTTCATCAAGATTATCTTGAAAAAAACCCAGATGGCTACTGCCATGTTGAGTTTGATACGCTTGAAAATCAGAAAGTAGGAGAAGATGCTCAGTCATTGATTGATCCAGCGCTTTATCCAAAACCAAGCGACGAAGAATTAAAAGCAACTTTAACTGATATTCAATACGAAGTAACACAAGAAGATGGGACTGAACCTTCTTTCTCTAGTGAATACGACGGCTTCTATGAGCCCGGTATTTATGTTGACATCACAACAGGCGAACCACTTTTCTCATCTGCTGATAAATACGACTCCACAACAGGCTGGCCAAGTTTTACGAAGCCTATTGATTCAGAGGTTGTGACAGAGCATGATGATGGTTTGTTCTTTATGAAGCGAACAGAAATTAGAAGTCGCGCAGGAGACAATCATATTGGACACGTCTTTAATGACGGACCTAAAGACAAAGGTGGATTGCGTTATTGCATGAACGGTGCAGCTTTGCTGTTTGTTCCTGAAGCAGAAATGGAAGCAGAAGGCTATGGCTTCTTGTTAGATAAAATAAATTGATTTACAGCTACTAAATGAAAACACAAAACCCCGAACGCCACTTTACAAGTGGCGTTCGGGGTTTTGACTATCATCGCATTAAGAAATTCGGTTTAGATAACCACGTTTACTGCATATCGTCTCCTGAATGCTCATGTTCATCCGATTCTATTTCTTCGTGCTCTCTCATGCCATCTTTCTCTTTCTCATTTTTGCTTTTGCTTGATCGATTGCTTTTAAAGCTGGTATGCATGCCCCGAACAATAAAACCAGAGACAACATACCAATTATTTTTTTTGCATTTCATTCAACTCATACTGAAAAACCCCCTTGTTCAAGCTAGCTTCTCATTGTTTTTAAATAGGCTTTGCAACTCTTTTATCGGTAAAAGCTCGGGCTGTCCTTCATAGCTCGTAAATTCGATTTCACCCACACGCATGCCGGCATTGTATTCACCAATAACCGTATCCAATAAAACAAATGAAGCCGAAACAAATTCGTCTTCGTTTTCTTGCGTAAATCCTTTCACATAAAGAGCTAAATTGATTTCGTCATTGCTTTCTTGTTTTTCAACTGTATAAAAAATATCATCCCATGAAAGTTCGATATCTCCATAAGCAACCGAGACTTCTTCAGTTTGCTGCTGACGAAAAGCAATCACTTTAAAAGCAGCAAGCTCGGGAGCTTGCTCAACCAACTCAATGACATCGTCAAACGCTTCAATCATCCCATCTGCACTAATAACAAATTCTCGCTTGGTATCTTCGTTAAGGTCACTCAGTTCAAAAGTTAAATGCTGATTTACTTTTTGCAGTTTCTTTTGCAGTTGATTTAACCGTTTACCGCTATTTGCATCATCTAGTTCGAGATACACTGCTTGGTTTGCTACAAACCAGTCCCAAAAAGCCACTACTTTATTTTTTCTCATCGGCAACCAACTCATTCTTCTGTCCCCTTTGCTATTCCCATAATCTCTTCTCTCTATCATAATCATTTACATGGAAAAGTGATAGTACTTTTTATCTATAAATAACTATAGAAAAACTGCACCAAAATTGTTAGTTGTGTCTAACAATTTTGGTGCAGTTCCCGAACGGAGAGAGTGTTTAGTTTCTATATTTGATAGCAAGACCTTTTAAGAAGTTCCGCGCATAGCGATCGCCACACTCTTTGTAGTTTTTATGGCCTGTTTTACGAAGCAATGCACCAAGTTCACCTTTTGTAACGGTAACACCTGCTAAATCCCAAATTTCTAACATATCTTCACTATTAAGCTGTAAAGCAATTTTTACTTTTTTCAGCAGCAAATTGTTAGAGCGTTCGTTCACAGGTTCTGGTAAATCAGCTTGGTTAGGTTTTGGATCTTGACGACCTCTTTTAAAAATAATAAACCCATTTAAAAAGGCTTCAAAAAGAGAGTCTTCCGCTTTGATGTAGTCTTCGTCTTCTTCACGGTCTATCCAAATGCCATCTTCCTCTTCTTCGCTTTCAGGCGTTTTGGTTAGTACTTTCAGCACTTCGTCTTTACTTAGTTCAATCCCACCTAATTTGAAAATTGCAACCATGTCCATGTTTTTTATATCCAGCGCGTAACGCAGTCTAATCAATAAATCATTATTATCCATCTTTTTTTCCTCCTGTCGCTCAGCAGTTATCATTCAATCTACTATCAATCCATTCTTTATGATAGCACATAATCTCAAGTCCATCAGTCTTCTAGAAAGACAACAAAAAAGACAGTCTCAACTGACTGTCTCGTGGCTTTTTTTATTCTTTATTGCTTTTAAGCGTTTTACTTTATTCTTGATATCTCTAACGATTTCCAAAGATTCTTTATCATCGATCCATTCTTTAGAGAAAAAATCTAAATCTCGCTCCATGTCTGCTAGACGTTCGTTATAGTGTTTTAGCTTCTCGGCAATAATCAGCAATTGTGCTTCTTCTATACTTTTCATTTCGTCCTACCTCCGCTTTGGTAACCCAAAAACTTTCATTATGATGCATTCCCTATTATGCTAAAGTTTAATCTACTTTTTGACAAGGCTATTTAACAAAATAACTTTTCGTCTTCCAATCGTCAACTAAGTTTACAATTTACGGCAGATGTGTTATACTGGTGTTAGATGAGTTACATTAGAGGAGGAAAAAGATGTTCGCTATTGGAGATCATATCATTTATTCCACCCACGGACTATGCAGAATTAACGATATTTGTGACGAGACTGTTTCAGGAGTCACGAAGAAATATTATAAATTGCATCCTTTGGAGAATACTTTAGTTACAATTAGTACACCTGTCGGAAATGACAAGGTCGTAATGCTGAAGCTTCTTCAAAAAGAACAAGCTCTCGAAATTATCGAAGTCTTTAAACAGCCAGAAGCTGAATCACAGACTCCTCAAAATCCAAAGACGCAGCCTAACAAAATTCATTCGGGAGATCGTATGCAAATTGCAGGCGTTATTAATGCGTTGATGCGCAAAAAATTCGATACGCAAATTCAGAAAGAGTCTTTTTATGCTCATGACTATAAATTACTGAATAACACACAAATTATTCTCTTCAAAGAGCTGGCTCATGCAATGGATGTAAGCTTTGAAGACATCAATAAAATGATTAATGAGTTGGTTACAGAAGACCTACCGCAAGAAGTTAAGTAAATTTGCATTCATAAAAAACGTCCCGCCTTCTCAAGCAATTGAGAAAGCGGGACGTTTTTTGATAGTAAATTAAATTTGCCAATCGGCTTTTAAAATATCTTTAAGCATTTTTAACTGATCTGCACCAATTTTTTCAGCAATTTCATGTTCTAGCTGACTTTTTAACACTTCGTTTTTCTCATAACACGTTTCCCCTAAAGCGGTTAGCCGAATGCATTTTTCTTTTTTATTGTTTTGTACATTTTGAACTTGTACTAAGCCTTTCGCAGCCAAATTTTTAATAAATTTATGGATGGCTTGACGGGAAATATCTACGTTCTTCGTGACAGACGCAATGGTGGGCTGCTGTTTATAAATATGAGCCATGATGGTCCACTCAGAATTCGAGATACGGATTTCGCTTTCCTTATTCCAAGCCTGCTCTGAAATTCTTCGTGTTGATATATGGCGCTCGCTTAATAAATCAATCAAATTTAAATTTTGCAACTCCACGTTCGGGGTCAAGCGGTTCACTCCTATCATCTGCTTCGCCATTTAATATAACGATTCCGCTAAGTGAAGTCAATTAGAAAAAATGTATAAATATTAATGATTTATAGTCACTATTTTAAAAGCCATCTCCTATCCAACAAATTAGGAGACGGCTTTTCAGAAGAAATTCCTCATCTAGAATTATTTATTTGTTTCAAGTAAACTATCCGCCTCATTCAATGTCTCAAATTCATTGAGCAACGCACGCACTTGGTCTGTTGTTTCGGTATACATCAGCTGATTTCTCAATTCACCAACACCTCGTACTCCCCGAATATAAATCTTAAAAAAGCGGCGCAATGGTTTGAAAGCAATTGGCTGGTTTTCTGTTGAATAGTTATCGTGAAGGTCCAGGTGCAGCCTCAACAAGTCAAACAATTCTTTCGGGCTATGTTCTGTCGGTTCTTTTTCAAAAGCAAATGGATTATGAAAAACTCCTCGGCCAATCATGACGCCGTCAATGCCATATTTATCCGCAAGTTCTTGACCCGTTTGACGATCGGGAATATCTCCGTTGATGGTCAAAAGTGTATCTGGTGCGATTTCATCACGAAGTTTCTTGATCTCCGGAATCAGTTCCCAGTGTGCAGGAACTGCGCTCATTTCTTTTTTAGTCCGCAAGTGAATCGATAAATTGGCAATGTCTTGCTCAAATAGATGAGTCAGCCAGCCTTTCCACTCGTCCACGTCGGTATAACCAATTCTTGTTTTGACGCTAACAGGCAAACCACCCGCTTTTGCTGCTTGGATAATATCAGCTGCGTTGTCTGGGTAACAGATCAAGCCGCTGCCTTTTCCTTTAGCAGCGACATTCGGCACGGGGCAACCCATGTTGATGTCAACTCCTTTAAAGCCTTGTTTCGCCATTCCGATACTCATTTCTCGGAAATGTTCGGGTTTGTTTCCCCATATATGAGCCACCATCGGCTGTTCATCTTCAGTAAAGGTTAAACGCCCTCGCACACTGAAGATTCCTTCCGGATGACAATAACTTTCCGTATTTGTAAACTCAGTAAAAAACACGTCAGGTTTTGCTGCTTCTGCTACTACATGGCGAAACACAACATTTGTGACATCTTCCATCGGCGCCAATACAAAAAACGGTCGCGGTAAATCACGCCAAAAATTCTCTTTCATATTCAAATTCCAATCCTTTCATTAAGGGATGCAAGGTCTGCCTTTCATCCAACATTCTTATTAAATTTATACTAGCAATCATTAATATCAGTAAGGTCATATCGTTTTTTCTTAACCTTATACAGTTTACATGATTCGTGCATTCATGGAAAGAGACCTGTTTTAAACCTGACTCTCGATACTTTACTTTACATATTTTCTCATTTTTTAGTAATAAAATCATTAGCCCGTTAAAACAGCTCGATTGCTCTACAAAAAAAGGCCAACTCCGACGAAGGAGCTGGCATATAAACTAGTAGAAATAACAGATCAGATTACTTTTCATATAAAAAGTTTTATCACGATTCAAAAAACTTATACGTGTTTCTCCCTGCTGTTTTTGCTTGATATAAAGCGGTATCTGCATGTTTGAGAAGCGTCTTTAAATCCATTGTCCGACTGTTTGGATACGATACGATCCCAATACTAGCAGAAAGTCGATATTTAGCATCCCATGTACTTAAGCTGCCGAGTAAACGTTCTGCCTGCTCTGCCATTTTCTCTTTACTGGATAGATGAGGAAAATGAATAATGAATTCGTCTCCACCTAATCTCACCACAAATGCATCATCGTGCTCATTCGCAAATTTCCGAAGTCTCCTAGCAACTTCTTTTAACACCAGGTCTCCTTCATCGTGGCCATGCACATCGTTTACTTTTTTAAAGCCATCCAAATCAAGGAAGAAGATAACTCCCTCCGTATTGTGATCGTCTTCAAAAAAAGTAGAAAGATAACGTCTGTTGTATAGGTCAGTCAACGAATCTTTATAAGCAAAACGCTCTAAATCCAAATAATAAGAAAACATTCTGACGATCCTCTGTAGCAGCTGGATGCTCTTCTCATCAAAACGAGTGACTTCATCATTTACAGCACATAATGTACCAAACTTGTCTCCGTTCACAAAAGAAATTGGAATCCCTAAGTAAGATTTGACATTGGCATTTTCGAGCGTATCTCTAAAATCTGCTAAACTACTTTCTGTCATCGTATCTTCATAAATCAACGGCTGTTTTTTTTCAAAATCAATGCGATTGCATAGAGTTTCTTCCAGGTTGAAAACCATTCCTTCAGTCACAACAATGCTTGTATCCTTATTTGAAAGCTTCAAAATAAGTTGCTGCGTATCACTAATGGAACTCAAAAAAAGCAATTGGTCAGGTAAAATTTCTTTCGCAAGATCCAGTACGTCACTGGCCAACTCATCAAAATTCTTATACATCTCTAATTCTTGAAATGTCGTCATCATTAAGCACCTCGATTAGTATCCTATTTTACTTTTATTGATCAATCAACTGTCGGGTAAAATATAACGAGCTTGAATCTATTTTCACCTCTATTTGGAAAATGCAAGTTCTTACTGTTCTTCTTAAAGCTTAACATATACAACTAAAAGGTGTTTAACAAACGGACTGTTTACTTGATAATAGAACAACTAAGCAGCTCTACTCTCCGTCATCTCTCTCTTTGCTCAAGCATATTTTTTTCGTCTACACAGGCACTCCTGTACAATGAAGATATTAGAGAGAGGAGATTGATTTGATAATGACTACTTACGAAGAAAACATAGCAGGTTTTGAAAAAATTGATTCCGCCAAAGCACAAGAACTGATAAAAGGGGAAACAGAAGCCGTACTTTATGTTGGTAAGGCGTTATGTCCTTTTTGTCAGACTTTCGTTAAAAAACTAAAAGACGTTTCTGAGGAAACAAATACGCATATCTACTACGTGAATAGCATAGAATCAGAAGATATGGAAGGCATTTCAGCATTACGCAAAGAATACGACATTCCAACAGTTCCTGGTTTCATTTATACAAAAGGCGACACTGT
>JBBSRA010000043.1:0-17876 GCA_038243515.1 Caryophanales bacterium | reverse complement strand
ACCAGTGAAGCGAGTGCATCCATTGTGTTATAGCCTTCAGTAAATCCTGTAAAAAAAGCATCGTTCGTATAAACCGGCTCTGGTGCTTGTTGTTTGCCCATCGGTTTTACAATGACAGCCACCAATAATACACCCAGCGTAACTAAAATAGCGGGAGAAAGAATTTTACCGATGCTATCTACTATTTTTGTAGGATTTAATGAAACGATTAGCGAAATCCCGAAGAAAACTATTGAAAATACAAGCAAACCGATTGTTGCACTTGCTTCTCCAATAAACGGAGCAATACCAACTTCATAAGAAACTGCCCCTGTTCTTGGTAATGCGAACAATGGACCAATTGTTAAATACAGTACAGCGGTGAAAATCACACCGTATAATGGATGAACACGACTTGATAAATCTTGCAGATCATTGCTTTTTGAAAAACCGATTGCGAGAATGCCTAATAACGGCAATCCAACACCTGTAATTAGAAATCCTACAATGGCAATCCACACATTTGTTCCTGCATATTGCCCAAGCTGCGCAGGAAAAATCAAGTTACCAGCTCCAAAAAACAGCGCAAACAACATCATTCCTACTACAGCATATGACTTAAATGATAATTTACTATCCACTACTAGTTCCTCCTAAAATTAGAACGATAAAAGCTTTTTACCTATTCCAGTATAATACATTTTATTTTTCAAAATTGCGATATATTGCATAAGGTAATAATACAATACAGAGTATGAATTGCAAGGCTTGTTATTACTAATTTTCGAAATATTCTCCTCTTTTATATCATTTGTATTTTTAAAATTGTTATCTTAAAATATTATATATACTTAAAAATGCATAAAAACTCGAAACGCAATATCCTATTGCTAATTAAAGCTAGCTTAGCGATTTGACTGGTTATCTCTTTATTCACCTTCTATTCATTCACCAAATTAAAGATTTTTTATGAAAAAATTTCTACGAATTTTCTTAACTACTTTTTATTGATCCATAAATTACAGAATCCTTTCTCGCTTTTCAGATAAAATGCTGTAAAATAATTTATTACGGAAAGAACAGACATGAACTGCTCGACCTATGAAAGGCGGTGCTCCTTTTGAAAATCATCTATACCTTCTTTCATCTTCTTGCTATTATCGGTTTTTATCTTTTGGGTGAAAAGCTACAGGAGTTTCTTAACATTCCGTTGCCTGGTAGTATTATTGGTTTTCTTTTACTTTTTGCTGCTTTGATGCTAAAAATTTACCGCTTAGAGTGGATTGAGTCTGGTGCTCATTTTATTTTGGCTTTTTTGCCACTTTATTTTATACCAGCAACTGTCGGTGTAATTGAGTACGGCGAGTTATTTTCCGGAAAAGGCATTTTGCTTCTTCCAATCGTCATGGTTAGTACGTTTCTCACACTGGCTTCAGCCGGTTGGGTAAGCCAGTGTGCCGCTGAACGAAAGGAGCGATCGGATTAATGAAACTTAACTTAATCGCTGCTTTTTTTGCTCTTTTAACTGTCGGCACTTATTTTCTTACCAATTTCATCTATTTACGATATAGAAAAACTTTATTGAATCCGGTACTTGCTTCAACAGCTATTCTTGCTTTCATTTTAGTGCTGGCTAATGTTCCTTACGATACGTATATGACAGGTGGCAGTTGGATTGGTACTTTGCTAGGACCAGCAGTTGTTGCTTTAGCGATACCGCTTTATAAACAAAGAGAGTTGCTCTTTAACAACTTAGTGCCTGTTGTTTCGGGCATTCTTGCGGGTGTTACTGTTGGAATGACTAGTGGCGTGTTGTTTACACAACTATTCCGTTTTTCAGAACAACTGATTTTGACTGTGTTGCCAAAATCCTTAACAACGCCTGTTGCGATGCAAGTCGCAAGTAACTTAGGTGGAATTCCTTCGTTAGCAGCGGTGTTTGTCATGGTCGCAGGATTTACTGGTTATATTTTCGGTCCATTTATACTGAATTGGTTACACATAGATTCGTCGATTGGGCGAGGTATTGGTCTCGGTACTTCCGCACACGGTATGGGCACGGCAAAAGCATTTGAATATGGTCAACAAGAAGCTTCCATGGGTTCTGTCGCCATGACATTAAGCGCAGTATTTGGCGCTTTACTTGGTCCTGTTGTCGCATGGTTATTGCTATTGTAAACAAAAAAGCCCGCTCTTCTATTTTCAGAAGAGCGGGCTTTTCATGCGTTTTCACTTTCCGATATCTCTACGATTAAATCCAATCATTCCAACCATGACTAACACAATTGCTATTCCTATTAACACAATTGCATTCACATAATTCATTTCTTCAATTGGCATTTTAGAAACATATCCGAATGGCGTTAATTTCCCTACCCAGTCCAGGAATTGGAATAATCCACCCAAGTAAATAACAAAAAATGAAAAAGCTAAATACAGCCACACACCATTTGTTAGTCGAGGAGCCCAACCTAGCAGTACTACAGCTAATCCAATCATCACAAAGATGGCAGGAAAATAAGCCAGCGCAGCGCCATACAGCATGCCAATCGAAAACTTCGCTTCCATTACTGCATTTCCTGCTACACCAAGACCTAGCGATGCTAAAGACAGCATGATGAATCCTGATAAAATGGCCATGATAAGATAACTGGCTATTAAATGATTTCGAGCTCTTTTGATAACATAATCGTCCCCATAAAATCGAAGACATGCTCGTTTTCCAGTTTTGCTGTCATTTTTATTTGAGCAGCTCCTTTGAGTCGTTTAATAAAATCCTTTTCTTCTATATCAACTAAATACAAGTACTTTGTGAGAAAAAAATCCAAACTGTATTCGATTAAATATTCATATAAATCCTTTTTATTTTTAAAGTAATAAAACAACATCCCTTTTCCAATGCCTGCTTGCTTGACGATACGGTTTGTGGACGCTTGTTCATAGCCATGTTCGGCAAACTCGCTTAATGCTGAATTAAGTATTTTTTGTTGTTTTTCAGGATTGAGGTTTTCGAATTTTTCCACGCGCTCTCCTTCTTCCCGTCTTATCGACCAGTGTGGTCTACTTTAGAATATACCTGTCGACCATCCAGATCAACTTTATTAATAGAATTTTCAGATATTTAACTATTTTTCTTTCAATTAATTCTCTTTATTTACCAATTAAATCATTGTTCTTCTGCTCTAATAATGCTATGTTTTAGATGGCATAAAATACTAGGAGGAATTGCAATTGAAAAAATCGTTTTGGGGTAAAAAAAGATCCATAGTCGCTGGTTTAGCGATCGTATCGCTTTTAAGTGCATGTGGAAATGATGAAGATACAGCAACTAAAGAAAAAACGACTGCTTGGGACGATATCCAAGAAGCCGGAAGCCTAACTGTCGCTACATCAGGCACCTTGTTTCCTACATCGTATCGCGATGAAGGATCAGACGACTTGACGGGCTTTGAAGTAGAAGTAGTTCGTGAAATTGGTGAGCGCTTGGAATTGGATATTGAATTTACAGAGCTCGGTTTCGATGAAATGCTAACATCTGTTCAAACCGGACAAGTGGACATTGCCGCGAACGACATTGAAATCACAGAAGACCGCGCTGAGAATTTCATCTTCTCTACTCCATTTAAATATTCGTATGGCACAGCAATTGTCCGTTCAGGAGATTTATCAGGGATCAAGACACTAGAAGATTTGGAAGGCAAAAAAGCTGCTGGTGCTTCGACTTCTGTCTACATGGAAACTGCTCGTGAATATGGCGCTGAAGAAGTAGTTTACGACAACGCTACAAACGAAACATACTTGCGCGATGTTTCAATTGGCCGTACAGACGTTATTTTAAATGATTATTACTTACAAACCTTAGCAATTGCTGCGTTTCCAGAGCTGGATATCGTGATCCACCCAGACTTGAAATACAGCCCATCCGAAGTTGGCGTCGTGATGAACAAAGACAATAAAGAACTAGCTGACAATGTAAACCGTGTCATTGAGGAAATGCTTGAAGACGGCACCATCGCTGAAATCTCTGCTGAGTTTTTCAACGGTGCCGATGCAACTCAAAAAGTGAATATTGAAGAATAAATGATAGAAGCCGCTCTCATCTGAGCGGCTTTTTTGTTGTGTTATTCGTGATGCAAACTGATTTTGTTCCATTTAATGGATATACTATCCAAATTGGTTCGAATACTGTCCATTTCACTCGAAATACTGTCCAAATAAAGAAAATACTGTCCAAAAGCGTTTAAATACTGTCTAACCTCCCATATACTAGAATGAACAAGTAAGAATAATCAGGAAACGGAGAGATGTAGATGAATACTCTTTTCTCACCGCTTGGAGATCAAGCGATCGTCATTGAACTTGGCAATGAAATCAATGACCAGACAGAGCAGCAAGTAAGAAAAGTAGCCGCTTTACTAGAAAGTCGTCAACCGGAATGGATGGTTGAATTTATTCCTGCCTTTGTAACAGTAGCAGTCTTTTACAATCCTTGCCTGGCAAAATACGATGACGTGAAAATGGAATTAAAAGAACTGCTGACTCAATTGACAGAAGATCTCCCCTTCGAATCCAGAACCATTGAAATTCCCGTTTGCTACGGCGGTGAATTGGGACCTGACTTGGAATTCGTGGCACAACACAATAAGTTGACAGCACGCGAAGTTATCGATATCCATACATCCGGAAATTACTCGGTACATATGATTGGTTTTGCTCCTGGATTTCCTTTTATCGGAGGCATGTCTGAAAAAATAGCAGCGCCACGACGCGATTCGCCGCGTCTTCGCATTCCAGAACGGACAGTCGGAATAGCTGGCATGCAAACGGGCGTTTATCCGATTGAAACTCCTGGTGGCTGGCAATTGATTGGCAGAACGCCGATTCGACTGTTTCTTCCTGAAAACGATATTCCGAGTCTGCTTCGTGCAGGTGACAAAATTATTTTCAAGGAAATCTCCAAAGAAGAGTATCACGCATGGGAGGATGACTTGAATGCTGAAAATTCTTAAGAGCGGCTTACAAACATCTGTTCAAGACCTCGGTAGAGTTGGTTTTCAAAAATACGGTGTCATTGCCAGCGGCGTCATGGATCCTTTTGCTCATCGTATAGCCAATTTACTAACTGGCAATGATGAACGTCTTGCGACGCTTGAAATCACTTTAGTTGGGCCAACAATTCAATTTACTGAAGACGCCGTTATCGCCTTATGTGGTGGAGATTTAAGCCCTCAACTAGATGACAACGACATAAAAATGTGGCGCATGCTTCCCATTAAAAAAGGAAGTACCTTGACGTTTGGTGAGCCTCGTATTGGCGCACGTTGTTATTTAGCTGTTGCAGGCGGTATTGATGTAACTGAATTGATGGGTAGCCGCTCTACTTATTTACGTGCTGGAATTGGCGGCTTTCAAGGACGCGCTTTAGCAAAAGGCGATGAAGTACCGATTGGCGAAATGGATCTGCTACAAACAAAAGCATTGCATCAAAATACAGAAAATGAGTTTGATTGGCTAATTCCGCCCGTTCGCTATTATGAAGAGCCCATAATTCGAATGATCAAAGGAAAGCAATTCGATTTATTCGATGAAGACAGTAAAAGGCAAATATTCAGCGAAGCTTATACTGTTTCGGCAAGTTCTGATCGCATGGGTTATCGATTAGAAGGAGCGCGTCTATCTTTAGAAAATTCCACTGAATTGATTTCAGAAGCGGTTGCGTTTGGATCTGTTCAAGTTCCGGCGGATGGCAATCCGATTGTTTTGCTAGCAGATCGCCAAACAACAGGTGGCTATCCAAAAATCGGACAAATCGCTTTTGTCGATTTGCCGTTGATTGCGCAAGCAAAACAAGGACAACCAATCCGTTTTAAAGAAATCTCTCTGCTAGAAGCGCAACGACGTTTGATTGAACAAGAGCAGTATATTCGACAAGTAAAAGCGGCTATCCAATTAAAACAGGAGGAATGGACATGACATTTAAAGTAGATTTAAATTGTGATATGGGAGAAAGCTTTGGCGCTTATAAAATGGGCAATGATGAAGAAATTCTTGATTATGTAACATCTGCAAACATCGCATGTGGTTTTCATGCAGGCGATCCTTCAACGATGCGAAAAACCGTAAAATTAGCGCTTGAGAAAAATGTCGGCATCGGCGCTCATCCGGGGCTCCAAGACTTAGTAGGTTTTGGACGACGCAACCTTGCTTTGTCTCCTCAAGAAGCTTATGACTTAGTCGTTTACCAAATTGGTGCCTTGTCAGGTTTTGTCAAAGCCGAAGGTGGACAATTGCAACATGTCAAAGCGCACGGTGCTCTTTACAATATGGCGGTCAAAAACGCTGCTTTATCAGAAGCAATTGCAGAAGCCGTTTATAAAATTGATCCCGAGCTGGTGTTGTTCGGACTGTCAGGCAGTGAAATCATTAAAGCCGGAGAGACCATCGGATTGCGAACAGCCAATGAAGTGTTTTCAGACCGAACTTACCAGCAAGATGGCTCTTTAACACCACGAACTGAAAGTAACGCATTGATTACCGATCCACAGATTGCTATTGACCAAGTCGTTCGCATGGTTAAGGAAAACAAAGTAGCCACTGTTGAAAATACGGACGCCAGGCTTCGGGCAGAAACCATCTGTATTCATGGAGACGGTATCAAAGCACTCGCTTTTGCCGTTCAGATTTCAAAATCCTTAAAAGAAGCGGATATCAATATTGTGAAAATAAGCGAATTTGCTTAATACAAACTGAGGAGGATTTGGATGAATAATGCAAAGAAGATGAAAAACACGAATCGTAGTGTATTGCTTGGTGCTGCTTTCCTGATGGCTACTTCAGCAATCGGACCTGGATTTCTAACACAAACGACGGTTTTCACAGAAACCTTATTGGCTTCTTTTGGATTTGTCATTTTAATCTCTATCATTATTGATATCGGCGCGCAAACAAATATTTGGCGCATTATCGCTGTATCCGGGAAAAGAGCTCAAGATATCGCCAACGATGTATTGCCTGGACTCGGCTATTTTCTGGCTTTGCTCGTTGTTATGGGAGGTCTTGCTTTTAATATTGGGAATATCGGTGGAGCCGGACTCGGAACCAATGTATTGTTTGGAATCGATCCAAAAACCGGTGCTATTTTAAGTGGTTTTCTAGCTATTGGAATCTTTGTTGTAAAAGAAGCAGGGCGAGCTATGGACCGCCTTGCACAAATTCTTGGTTTTGTCATGATTGCTTTAACGGTTTATGTCATGATTACCGCTCAGCCACCTGTTGGCGAAGCCATCACCAAAACATTTATTCCTGATAACATCGATATCTTTGCTATTGTTACGTTAGTTGGTGGAACAGTGGGTGGATATATCACCTTTGCAGGCGGACATCGACTGATTGATGCCGGACTTACTGGTAAAGCGGCAATTCCAGAAGTAACCAAAAGCTCCGTCTACGCCATCGGAATTGCTTCACTTATGCGTATCATCTTATTCTTAGCAGTTTTAGGCGTCGTGTCTCAAGGACTTTCTTTAGACCCCGATAATCCACCTGCATCAGTCTTCCAATTGGCAGCTGGTAATATTGGGTATAAGATGTTCGGGATTGTTATGTGGGCTGCCGCTGTTACTTCTGTTGTCGGTGCCGCTTATACTTCGGTTTCATTTATTCGTTCGTTCAGCCCAGTTCTTGAAAAATATCACCGCTTATTGACTATCAGCTTCATTATCATCTCGACCGCCGTTTTCGTAATTATCGGCAAACCTGTGTTGATACTAGTTCTTGTAGGATCCGTAAACGGGTTGATTTTGCCAATTGCACTCGGCGTTATGCTGATCGCTGCACATAAAGTTAAAATTGTCGGCGACTATAAACACCCTCTATGGATGACAATTTTCGGGATCATTATCGTCGTGTCCATGTCATGGATGGGCATTTACACATTAATGAATGGTATTCCAGAGTTATTTAAATAGAAGAACTCAAAGCAAAAAAGAGCGGTCACCAAAGGTCATTTGTCATGACTTTTGGTGACCGCTCTTTTTTAGTTCATGTTAAGATGAAGAATTTCCTGTCTCAGCAAGTTCGCTATTATCTGTTGCAGCAGAAACTCGTGAGTCTTGTAGCCAACAAGCTACAGAATGGCCTGTTTCAGACACTGTATCGCGCGGTGTATACGTATGACATACTGACATCGTATGCGGGCATCTTGCAGCAAATGCACAGCCTTCTCCAAGAGTTGCAAGGTTAGGCGGTGAACCGGCAATCGGCATTAGCGGTTGTCCGCGGTCTTCATTTAGTTTAGGCATAGACCGTAGGAGTCCTAGCGTATACGGATGCTGAGGATTATAGAAAATTTCATCCAGCGTTCCTTGCTCGACAATTTTGCCGCCATACATAACAGCTACGCGATCAGCCATATTCGCAACTACGCCCAAATCGTGCGTAATTAAAATAATGGCTGTTTCTGTTTTTTGTTGCAAATCCTTCATCAATTCAAGAATTTGCGCTTGAATGGTTACATCGAGAGCCGTTGTTGGCTCGTCTGCAATTAATACTTTCGGGTTACTAGCAAGTGCTAGTGCAATCACCACACGTTGTCTCATGCCACCTGAAAATTGATGCGGGTAATTTTCAAGTCGATTTTCTGCTTGTGGAATCCCAACTAGTTTCAGCATATCCAGCGCTCGTTCACGCGCATGAGCTTTTGTTAAGCGCTCATGGCGTTGAACACCTTCCATGATTTGTTTTCCTACTTTCATCGTTGGATTGAGAGAAGTCATGGGATCTTGAAACACCATGGAAATTTCTGAGCCACGTAAATTAGTAATTTGATTTTTAGACATCTTCAATAAACTTTCGCCTTTAAATTTAATATCGCCTTTCGTGACTTCGGTTGTCGCTTTTGGTAGTAGCTGCATAATGGATTTAGCAGTTACGGATTTACCCGAACCCGACTCTCCAACGATTGCGAGCGTTTCTCCTTTTTTTAACTCGAAGTTCACGCCTCGTACCGCTGTCAGTTTACCGTGTTGGGTTCTAAACGCTACATGCAAATCTTCGACGGTCAAAATGGTGTTGGTCATGGTGGGCACTCCTTTATTTTCTCATTTTTGGATCTAGTGCATCACGCAGTCCATCGCCAAGTAAATTGAAAGAAATCATGATGATGCTAATTACTAAAGCTGGAAATATCAATTTATAGGGAAAATACCGCATTGATTTATAGCCATCTTCAATCAGTACACCAAGAGATGCGAGTGGCGCTTGTAACCCAAGGCCGATAAAGCTTAAAAATGCTTCAAAGAAAATCGCCGTTGGAATCGTGAACATCACCGTAACAATAATAGGGCCCATAACGTTTGGCAATAAATGCTTGGAAATCAATCGGGGATTTGAAGCGCCAAGCGTTCGCGAAGCCAAAACAAATTCTTGCCCTTTTAATTGCAAGACCTGACCACGCACGACACGCGCCATCCCCACCCATCCCGTAATGACCATCGCTAAAATAATGGAAGTAATTCCAGGCTCTAGCACAAGAATAAACAAGATAATGACAATCAGATTCGGAATCCCCATAAGGATTTCGATGATCCGTTGCATGACATTGTCAATGCGTCCTCCATAAAATGAAGAAACTCCGCCATAAATAACACCAATTAACAAATCAAGCGCAGCTGCTACTACAGCAATAAACAAAGAAATTTGTGTTCCTCGCCAAACACGTGTCCAAATATCGCGTCCGAATTCGTCTGTGCCAAACCAATAATTCGTTTGAACATCTCGCTCAGCATATTCGTTTACTCCTTGCGAGTTCAAACCATTAAAGCCCATCCATTCCAAGCCTTCAACTTTCGGAGGCAAATTAGAATGCGTTAAGTTTTGTTCGCGATAAGAAAACTCATTCATTCCAGGTCCAACTAACGCTAGAATGATTAAAAAAACAAGTAGGATTAATGAAATCATCGCTCCTTTGTTTTTGATCAAACGATGAAAAGCTTCTTGCCAAAAAGACACTGACGGCGTTCCAATTTCTTCACTTTTTCGGTCATCAAGTGGTGCTTTAACAAATAAATCTGACGGTATGTCATCATAAGCATATTGGTTTTGCACTTGTAAGTCTTGATGTGGGGGAAGTTTCGGTGTATTTTTCGTCATGATGATTCCCCCTTATAATTGATGCGTGGATCTAAGAAACTGTAAATAATATCGACAACAAAGACCACAAAAATGAAAAGAGCACTATAGAAAATCGTAATTCCCATAATTACGCTGTAATCCAGCACAAGAATTGACAACGTAAACTGCTCACCAAGTCCCGGTACGGCGAATATTTTTTCAATAACCAAAGTTCCCGTCATAATTGATACAGCAAGTGGTCCAAGCATCGTCACAACCGGAATCAGCGCATTGCGAATAACGTGCTTGACGATAACTTGTTGCTCTTTCAAACCCTTTGCTCTAGCAGTAATAATATAATCCTGACCGATGACTTCCAACATCTCACTACGAATAAACCGGGCAACAGTTGCCGTCACCGTCACTGATAAGGCAATCGACGGCAAGAGCGTACTGGAATACCCTTCCCATAGAGCAACCGGTAGCCAGCCCAATTTCACACCAACATAATATTGCAACAATGCTGCAAAAACAAAAGAAGGAATCGACATTCCCAAAACAGCTAATGTCACCGAGCCATAATCTAAAATAGAATTATGTCTTAAAGCAGAAACGATTCCTAGAAACAATCCAACAATCGCACCCATGACTAGCGCCTGCAAACCGATAAACGCCGAAGGGCCAATCCTGTCACTAATCATACTCGTAACGGTCCGACCTTCATACTGGAACGAATAACCCAAATCCCCTTGAAGCAAATTCCCAATATACTGTATGTATTGAATGGCAACAGGTTGATCCAATCCATATTTAGCATTTAAAATAACCAATTGACTATCTGTTAACTTTTCCGGATTCGTAAACGGCGTACCCGGTAATAGCTGCATCAAGAAAAAAGTCGCTGTCACAATAATGAAAAGCGTAAGAAGCATAAAGCCAATACGCTGCAATAAATAACGTTTCATGCGAACACCTCAATTCTGTAGGGTGAATGAAAAGCGCAAGCACCTATGTAGCTCTGATGGGCATAAGACAGACCAGCAAAGTGGCGTTCTTTGCCACGTCGCTGGGTTGGCTTATGACCCGAAGAGCTAGGTGCTGGAGCTAGACAATAGTAAAAAGCGGAAGCTGCCGTGTAGATTCGACGGGCATAAGACGCTCTGGTAGCGGTGTTTCTTCAGCCGCACAGCACATGCACGCCCGTCGCTTTTTCATTCATTAAAAGAAAAGAATTAAATGCTGTTACTTTCTTATGGAATATCATCATTTTAAGTAGCTTAGAAGAAAAAGCATCCGTCTAGAGCGATTTCTTCATTTCTTGATTTTTCTTGAGTCATAGGAAAGAAAATACGAGGATGTCCCGTTAACCGGCTACACCCTCGTATCTATAAGCTGCAAACCTGTTTTATTCTTCGATTGTCACCCATTTATAAGAGAAAGAAGCCCCTGTTGGATGAACCAATAGATTTTTGACTTTGTTTCTCATCAAGACAGCGGTACCGTCTTGGTAAAGCGGTACAATTGCTGCATCTTCTTCTAACAAGATTTTTTCAATGTCTAGTAGCATTTGGTAACGTTTTTCAAGATCCGTTTCCGTTCTTGCTGATTCTACCAATTTCTCTAATTCAGGATTTGAGTAATCCATACGGTTAGCTGATCCGCCTTCTAACCACATATCCAAGTAAGTCATTGGATCGCTGTAATCTGGTCCCCATGAAGATAAAGACAAATCGTATTCAATTGCTTTCTCAATTTCCAAACGCTGCGCGAATGGTACTGCTTTGATATCCAATTTGAGTCCTGGAAGATTGTCTTCCAATTGTGCTTGGATGTATTCAGCCACTTTTTTGTGGTCTTCTGAATCGGCAATGTTAATTGAGATTGCTACGTCTGTTGCCCCAGTTTCCTCTAATCCTTTTGCCCAAAGCTTCTGCGCTTCTTCTACTGTGCCAGTGTTGAAATCTCCGTTCAAGTCACGGAAATCTTCGCCTGCTGGAGATTTAAAGAATCCTTCGGGAACTACGCCGTTTAATGCTGTAGAACCATCTTTCAAGATGACTTCTGTTAAACTTTCTTTGTCAATTGCCATATTAACTGCTTGGCGAATGTTTTTATTACTTAATATCGGATGATTATGGTTGAAACGGAGAAAAATGATTCCTGGTTCCAAAATTGTTTCAAAGTTTTCGTCATCTTTGTTTTGATCAACAGCCTCTGAACTCAAGACAATGCGATCTACTTTGTTGGTTTCGTATAAGTTGATTCCTGCTGCTGGATCTTTTATAACATAAGCATTGATTGCATCTAGCTTAACTGCATCTGCATCCCAATAGTCTTCGTTTTTTTCATATTTCCAGCCTTGATCGTGTGTCCAGTCAACTAATGTGAATGGTCCGTTGAACAGAATGTTCTCTGCTTCTAATGCATACTGATTGCCTTGCTCTTCAACAAACTTTTGGTTTTGAGGCAAGAAAGTTGGGAATGTCATCAATGACTGGAACAATGGATTCGCTGCTTCTAGCGTTACTTCCAATGTTTTTTCATCAATTGCTTTAACACCCAGCTCTTCTGCATCCATTTCTTCGTTCATGATTGCTTCAGCATTTTTAATCCCCGCTGTTACAAACATGAAATTGTATGGACTCGCATCTTTCAAAACGCGTTTCCAAGCGTATTCAAAGTCTTGAGCTGTAACTGGTTCCCCATTACTCCAGTTCGAGTCACGCAATGTAAACGTATGAACTGTTTTGTCGTCATTTTCTTTATGTTCTGTTACTAAAGCTTCAATTGGTTCATTGTTTTCATCTTGGCGGTAAAGACCTTCATTGACGTTATTCAATACTGTGAAAGCAACGCTGTCATGCGCTTTTGTGGAATCTAAAGTAGGAATATCTGCTGTGGCGGAAACGTTTAGTACTTGTCCAGCTTCCCCTTCTGATGCTCCGTTTTCTTCGTTTGAACTTTCCGAAGAATTAAAGTTACATCCCGATAAGAATAAAACAAATGCAATCAAAATCATGAAAATTTGCGTGTTTCTCTTTCTCCCCATTTTCCTACCCCCATTTTTTTGATAATTCTTTTTAATCATAAATGTTATTGCATGAATAGGCAACAAGTTGTTTAAATTTTCAAATATATAAATTACATGGTAATCTTTAATTAGTAAAGAAAGGGTTAATACATATGAATTTTAGAGTAAGTTTATTATTAATTTCATTAAGCGCGTCACTACTCTTGTCTTTTTTCCTGCATAAAAGTTGGTCCTTTGCCACTTGGTTTGATGCATTATTTCTAGTAGGACTTTTATTAATCATAGCGTATTCAACTATGCTGCTGATTGAAGGGCAATTTTTTAATGCCTTTCTGAAAAGCACTCGAAATTTTTTTGCAAAAACAAATAAAAAAGATCAACTAATTCAAGAAAGCGAAAAACGTCTCCTCATACCCATTGCTTATCGTAGAGAGTTCCCTAACCGAACATCCTTTTTACAGATTGGTTTGAGTTTTTGTGTCGGCAGTCTGCTGATTTCCTTTGCTTTGTATTTTGCAAATTAACCAGTTCCAACTTCTAATCCTTCATAAAAAATGGCACTACCTATAAAAAGGCATTGCCGTTTTTCTTTGTGAACATTTAGTTAAGAATTATTGTTTTAATGCCAAACTCATCTGTTCAATAACATTCTCCAAATAACTCTGACTGTGCGGAACCAAATCCTTTAAACCAATCGCCCTCTTAAAAATGCTACTTTCACCTGAAGATATAATGAATTCTTCGACATCCACTTTTTTCTTCTTACCTGTGAACAAATCAGCTAATTCTTCAAAATCAATTTTTGCCATGCCAGAAACTTCTTCCGTCTGCAACTCGAACGTAGCGTCACTGTTAACTTTCTTTCGATACAAAAAGCAATGACAGCGCTCATTATCGATAAAATTAGGTAATAATATTTGATCCTTGATCATTCCAAGAGAGATCAGCTCTTCAAAATCGACCTTAAGACCAAGCTCTTCCTGAACTTCACGGATACCATCTCTAACCGCTTCGTCCGCCAATAAATGACCCGCTGCCGTAATATCGAATAACCCGGGAAAATCTTTCTTATCTCTACTGCGTAACTGCAAGTAAATCATATTCTTTTGGTCCTCATGACTAACTATCCAGCAGTGAAAAGTTTCATGCCAATAGCCTTTTTCATGCACAGCCTGACGTGTAGCAACTCCTTGCGCAATTCCATGGTCATCATAAACACGTATTTTTTCTGTTTCCATTGTCATGCCCCTTTTTGATTTATTATACAACAAAAAAACCGACCATCTTTTTGGCCGGTTCGTTTTACTCTGCAACAATCGCTTCCACTTTTGATAGAAACTGTTTGGTTCGATCTTCTTTAGGATTTTCAAAAATTTGCTGTGAAGTGCCTTGTTCGACGATGATCCCTTCATCCATAAACACGACGCGATCTGCAACTTCTTTCGCAAAATTCATTTCATGCGTCACGATGACCAACGTCATTCCTTCTTCTGCTAAACTTTTGATGACCAATAGCACTTCACGTACGAGTTCAGGATCGAGCGCGGAAGTAGGTTCATCGAAAAGCATAACCAACGGATCTAATGCAAGAGAGCGAGCAATCGCTACACGCTGTTGCTGTCCGCCTGACAGCTGTGCTGGGTAATGATCGGCTCGGTCAGCTAATCCTACTTTGGCAAGCAGTTCGACAGCAATCGCTTTTGCTTCTACAGGACCCTTACCGTGTATAGCAATGGGTCCTTCCATAACGTTCTCAATCGCTTTCTTATGAGGAAATAAATTAAATGATTGAAAAACAAAACCCGTTTTTTTCCGCAATTCCCTGATTACTTTTTTTCGGTGTCGATCAATTTTCCCTCCAGCTTTTACTTCGTAGTCGCCAACTTGAATAAGTCCTTCAGTCGGCTCTTCTAAAAAGTTTAAACAACGCAACAAAGTCGATTTCCCTGACCCACTTGGTCCCATGATAACAACCACTTCGCTCTTATCGATGGATAAGTCGATTCCTTTCAGAACTTCGTTGGCTCCGAAGTTTTTTACCAATCCGGTAACTTTTATCATATGCCGATCAGTCTCCTTTTATACAGCCTTACTCACTAGCGACAGCCAGCAAAAGACTTTCTTGCAGAATGATTTTTTATCTGACTAAGTACTTGGATGACCGAATTTCCAAACGATCTAACAATTTCGTGAAAAAAGAAATTAATATCCAATAAATCGCTGCAGCTACCAAATAGATAGTTAATGGCTCAAATGTTTTTGCAATGATTAAACTCGACATCTGCAGTAGTTCTGTAACTGTGATAACCGAAACTAAAGAAGTATCTTTAATTAAGACAATAAATGAATTGGATAGCGTTGGAATCGCAATTCGTAAGCTTTGCGGAAGAATGATTCGCTTTAAGGCCTGCGTATAAGTCATCCCCATCGACATAGAAGCTTCCATTTGTCCGTTATCTACTGCCAAAATAGAAGCTCTAAAAGACTCAGATAAATAAGCTCCTGCATTTAAACTCAACGCTAAAATACCAGATGATATTGGGTCTAATACGATGCCAATTTGCGGCAGTCCATAATAGATAACAAAAATTTGTACTAATAGCGGAGTTCCACGCATCAATGAAACATAAACATTTGCAATTTCATTTAACACTTTTATTTTCAGGATACGAATAATGGCTGTCAGAAAGCCAATCACTAAAGCAATCAAAATCGAAATGGCAGCGAGAAAAATTGTCATTCCTGTCGCTTTGAGCAACGATGGCAATGAATCAATCACAATTGTAAAATCCATAAATCCTCCCATTAGACAAGAAGTAAAACGCTATTCCTTTTCATCGAAAATTTCTTCTTTATACTCAATCTCAATCCCTAATTGGCTCAATTCAGTTAAAAAAGGCTGGAATCGTTCTCGAACGATTAAACTTTCAATTGGAATAACGCCTGTCTCTGTTATTTTTTTACTAGCAATCCATTGTGAAATTAGTAACGCTGGAATCGCAGTGGTTTTAGCCATTGACGTTATTTTTCGTTCATGATCGTATAAATCAATCATTTCCCATGTATGTCTTGTCGATTTACCTTGCTTGAGTCCACTCACTTCTACTCTTAAGACGGTAATATCTTCGATCGAATGCCCAGACATGTTAGGCAACAGAACTTTCTCCGCGAAAAATTTTGGACTAATCGTAGTGTCTCCAATAGTGACCGGGGTTTCATCCAGAAATCCGAGTTCCGCTAATACTCTCATCTTGTCCCAATGCCCGGGATAGCGGACAGTTCGTTCTACTAGATTTTCTACTTTCCCTTGCAACATATAAGCCGTACTATGAGCGTCTGTAATGACTGTTTCACATAAGCCAACTGGCTCTGGAAACGTAACTTCTTCTAATCCCGAAAGCGGAGCGAGCTCGATTATTTTTCCAGATTGAATCACAGTTGCCGGTTTTGTATAAAGACCAAGTAAACTTTCAAGACGATAAACAACTTGATATCCTAAAGGCGGATCCGGATATCTCGGAATTCCGCCGCAGGCCAGTATCGCTTTTTTTGCTTCGTCCAATAGTTCGATTCCTTGCGCAGCTAAAAAGTTAATAATACCAGGTGCAACTCCGCAACCTGGAACGATTAAAACTCCTGCTTGCTGTGCTTGTTCATGCAACTCTAGTTTTTCAGTAAAATGAGATCCCACCAAATCAATCAAATAGCATTCCGAAGAAATTGCTGCTTTTATTGCTGGAAGGCTTAACGAATGTGGAAGACATCCTATCGCTAGGTCAGCACCTTTTAGCACTTCGGCAATATCGTCTTCTGTTGCTAACGCTGCTACTTTACCAATTACTTGTGGATTATCAGCGATAGCTAGACATTTGTCGATGCTTAATTGATTGATATCAACAGCTGTGATGGTTTTTATCCCATCATACTTAGTCAGTTTAGCCAGTTCTGTTACGACCGTAGTGCCAATCATACCTGTCCCTAAAACAAAGATATGCATTTCTCCACTCCTCACTTATGGCGCATAGACGAATAAAGGCGAAATTTGTGACAAAGAAATTGCTCTAGACAAACGCTCTGAGCCACAGGATGTGGAGCATACAACTGGCGCGACGAGGACGAAGCGCTAAGCCTTCTCGGCGCAAGCCTGCAAAAAAGTAGAACTGATTTGTGGAATATCAATTAAGTAGCAATTTTTAGTTTGACATGTATACTGTAAAAAATTAACTTTCTAACGGTTCTGTTCCAAACCATTTTTTATAGAGTTCAGCATACGTTCCGTCTTCTTTCATTTCACTTAAAGCCGTATTCACTTTTTCGATAAAGTCTTCGTTGCCTTTGTTGACTGCCATGCCGATTTCATCTTTATTTAAAATATCGCTTGAAATTTTAATAGGCAAATCTTGTTCTTTGATGTTGTAGCTAATCAATAATTGGTCGTTGATGATGGCATCTAGACGTTTGTTTGTTAAGTCTTGGATGTAATCACCCACTGCTTTATACAATTTCACTTCTGCACCGTCCACACTGTTAGCTACTTCTTCAAAAGTTGTTCCTCCACCCACGCCTACTTTTTTGCCTTTAATATCTTCAAGTTTTGTAATATCATCTGTATCTTCACGTGTTACTAATACTGACCCTGTAATTACATACGGATCTGTAAAATCAACGCTTTTTTTCCGCTCTTCTGTAACTGTCATTTGACCGATAATAATATCGAATTTGTCAGCTTTTAGTCCACCAATTAGTCCATCCCATT
>JBBSRA010000042.1:0-18042 GCA_038243515.1 Caryophanales bacterium | reverse complement strand
CCTGTTAGCCCGTGCTTAACAGCGTAAAGTGCTGCTTGTGTGCGATCTTGAACAGTGAGTTTAATGAAAATATTAGAAATATGAGTTTTCACCGTTTTTTCCGTAACGAATAACGCGGACGCAATTTCTCGGTTACTTTTGCCTTTTGTTAGCTCTGCTAATACTTCTTGTTCTCGTGGCGTCAGCTGATTGACAGTATGTGGTGCTGGTTCGGTTGGTGCTTTTAATAGCTCCGATGAAGCTTTTGGATGAAGTGTATTTTCACCACGCATCAAACTTCGCAATGAAGCCACAAGCTCATCTGGTTCAATATCTTTTAATTGATAGCCTGCTGCTCCCGCGTCAATCGCTGGTACGACATGGTCTTGGTCTGAAAAACTTGTCAGCATCAAAACGATAATATGTGGAAACTGATTTTTAATCATGCGCGTTGCTTCAATGCCGTCCATAACAGGCATCACCAAATCCATTAAGACGATGTCAGGTTGCAGTGCGCCCGCCATTTCAACCGCTTCTTTGCCATTTACTGCTTCTCCTACTACTTCTATATCCTTTTGGGTTTTTAAAAAAAACAACAAACCTCTTCGAACTACGTGATGGTCGTCTGCTATTAATACTTTCACCGTTTTTTCCACCTCTTACTTAATACGGAATCCTTACTAGAATTTCTGTTCCTTTACCAATTTCACTCGACCAGTCAGCTGTTCCGCCTTCTGCTTTTGCACGGTCTCGTATGCTCTGAATACCGATTGATGGCAAATTAACGCTACGGTCTAATACAAAGCCTCGCCCTTCATCTTTTACTACTAATAATACATCCGTTGTCGTGACGGATAAATACAATTCAACTTTGTTTACTCCTGCATGTTTTCGCACATTGTTTAATGATTCTTGCGCAATCCGGAATAAGGTTTCTTCTATACGAGATGGCAATTGAATAACACCTGTCACTTTTGTTTCAACAGCAATACCCAGCATTTCGCTATATCCTCTTATCCCTTCAAGTAACCCACTTTCGAGACCTTTTGGACGCAACTGCCAAATCAACGCTCTCATTTCGTTTAACGCTTCTTGGGTCAAATGCTGAATATCACGAAATGTATGTTGAACAGCTGGGTCTTCCGACATTTCAACTCCACCACGTGCGGTTAATGTGACAGAAAACAACAATTGATTGACAGAGTCGTGCAAGTCACGCGCTAAACGGTTTCGCTCTTTGACAAGTGCAAGTTCCTGCTCTTGTTTTGTTAATCGAATTCGTTTAATTGCTGAACCAATTTGAAAAGCCACTGACTCTAATAAGGCAAGCTCGTCTTTTGAAAACTCAATCGTATCTGGTGCTGCAATGTTTAACAACCCAAATTTTTCTTCTCCCGATTGCAAAGGTACTGTTGCGTGATGAGTGATACTTCCTGGATGACCTGTTCGCGTATTTTCTGGCATAGCATTTTCAATTCGTTGACAAGCGATAATGTTCGATGCTTTTTCGAGATCTCCATTATGATAACGCTTAACACACCAACATCCTCCCTTTTGCAAATGACGGCAATTATTATTTGCTAAAGCGGTTGGCAAATTCGCCTGTGCCACTAATTGATGCTTACCTTTTTCATTTATAAAGAAAATCCAAGCTGTCTCAAAAATGGAGCCGTTTAATAATTTCCTAATGGCTCCATCAAGCATACGCGACATGTCCATTTCTTCATTTAATAGTTCAGCAATTTCTTTTAACAACGTAACGTTCGACGGTTCTTCCATCCCACTCACCTCATTTTTAGACAACAACGAAAAGCGAAAGCGCCCGTTTAGCTCTGACAGATATAGGTCAGACTGACAAGTCAGCTATTAACTAGTAAAGTAAAAGCCCCCTGTATTAGAGGACTTTTTTCACTAACGATCATTAACTTCTGCAATAAATGATTCTTTCAGCAACTCCATTTTTTCATCGCTTTCTTGTTGTGTTTCTGCTGTGATGCCGAAGTAATACTTTACTTTCGGCTCTGTACCACTCGGACGCACACATATCCACGACCCGTCTTCTAAGAAATACTTGATAACGTTAGATTGAGGCAATTCGATTTTTTTATTGGTGTCTAATTTGATAAATTGACGATTTTGCGTTTCATAATCTTCGATGGAAGCAACAGCAATTCCAGCAAGTGCACTGACTGGTTGTTTACGTAAGTTCTCGAGTAACGCGGTGATTTCACGTGCACCGTCGATTCCCTTTTTGGTAACAGACACAAGTGATTCCTGATACCACCCGAATTTATTGTACAATTCGACTAAAACATCGTGTAGATTTTTATCTTGCTTTTTATAAAAAGCAGCTGCTTCTACTAGTAACAAAACCGATTGAACCGCATCTTTATCACGCGCGAAATCACGGATCAAATAGCCATAGCTTTCTTCATAACCGAACAAGAACTCGAATGTTGGATTCTCGTCGTTCTGTTTTAATTTTTCGCCAATAAATTTAAATCCAGTCAATACATCTTCTGAACTTACACCGTATGATTCCGCGATAACACGACCAAATTCGGATGTTACAATGGTTTTGAAAATACGGCCATTTTCTGGTAATGTACCTTTTTCTTGTTTTTGACTTAATAAGTATTCAATTAAAATAGCACCCGTTTGATTGCCACTCAGCAATTCATATTGACTGCCACTCCAAACCGCAATTCCGACACGATCTCCATCAGGATCGACTGCTATCAACAAATCAGCTCCTGATTTGTTGCCGTATTCTTTAGCTAATTCAAAAGCAGAACTCTCTTCTGGATTTGGAGACGTCACAGTTGGAAACTCGCCGTCTGGTTTCATTTGTTCCGTTACATACGTAATTTGATCATAGCCAGCTTGGTCGAGTAATCGCTTAACTGTTTCACCTGAAGCCCCGTGAAGTGGTGTGAAAACAGCTTGAATCGGACTTGCTGAATGTTCTTGCACGGTTAAAGCATTCTCAAGGTATACCTTGTCTAGTTTTTTATCAATTCGAACAAGCAAAGATTTGTCGAAACTAGTGTTGTCGATAGTTAGCTCGTCTTCAACACGACCAACATAATCAATTACACGATCTGCATCTTGAAGGTTTAATTGAGCGCCATCTTCTCCGTATACTTTATAGCCATTGTATTCAGGTGGATTGTGACTTGCCGTAATGACGATTCCCATAAATGCATCCAAATAACGAACACTAAACGACAACTGAGGCGTTGTTCTAGGAGCACTATATAAATACGTATGGATGCCATTCGCTGCAAATGTACGTGCGGCTTCTTCCGCAAACTCAGGAGACATCCGGCGGCTATCGTAAGCAATCACCATGCCACGGGCCATTGCAAGTTCGCCGTTATCCTTTATGTAATCCGCGATTCCCTGAGAAGCTTTGCGGACAGTATAGACATTCATCCGGTTTGTTCCAGGACCAATCTCTCCGCGCATTCCTCCTGTACCAAAAACCAAATCTTGATAAAAGGCATCTTCTGCCAATTTTTCGTCATCTTTTAAAACGTTTAATGATTGACGCGTTTCTTCATCAATCGATTTGTGGTCCACCCAGCGCTTCATACGTTCTTTCCATGACATGTATATTCCTCCATTCATATTGGTAGTAGTCCAACTAATAATTCTCACCTATTACTAACATTCTACAAGACGCATGCGCTTTCCTTCAAAAGACGTATGTAAAGCAACTAACATAAGAATTAAATACAATCTCTCGAGACAATCTTTAGTTTATCAACTAATGCATAGAAAAACCGCTCCCATTTCGGAAGCGGCGGTCTTTAGTCTTTTTTGTACTCTACACGATAAACATCATGACGACGATCTTTTAATTGCTTTACTGTTCCGTTTTGACGTTGACGACGCAAAATTTCTAAATCGACATCGCCAATCAAGACCATTTCAAGGTTTGCATTGGTTTCTCCAACAATGCCATCACGCGCAAATTCAAAATCAGATGGCGCAAAAATACCTGACTGAGCATATTGAATATCCATATTTTCTGTTTGTGGCAAGTTACCAACCGTACCGGAGATAACCGTGTAAATTTGGTTTTCCACTGCGCGTGCTTGTGCACAGTAACGAACGCGCAAATAACCTTGACGATCTTCTGTACAGAATGGTGTAAAAATGATATTTGCGCCCATGTCTGTCGCGATACGTGCAAGTTCTGGGAATTCAATATCGTAACAAATTTGGATCGCGATTTTACCGCAATCTGTATCAAATACGCGAACAGAATCTCCTGCAGAAATCCCCCACCATTTACGTTCATTTGGCGTGATGTGGATTTTATATTGCTTTTCGATTGATCCATCTCTGCGGAACAAGTAAGCAATATTGTAAATTTCGTCATCTTCTTCTTTAACGAAATGAGAGCCTCCAATAATATTGATGTTGTAACGAACAGCCAAATCAGTAAATAGCTCAATATACTGAGGTGTGTATTCTGTCAGTTTACGAACAGCTTGACTCGGTGATGGCTCGTCTAAAAAAGACATCAACTGCGTCGTAAAAATCTCAGGGAACACGACAAAATCCGAATGTGCATCGGATGCCACATCTACAAAATATTCAACTTGGTTCGCCATGTCATCAAATGATTTAATCGCGCGCATTAAATATTGCACAACGCAAATACGAACCGGTAAACTTGTTTTGAAATGACGCTTGGAAATCGGTTTATAGTCCACATTATTCCATTCCATCAACGTTGCATATTTACCTGAAGCTACATCGTCTTGCAAATAGTTTGGGTTGATGCGCATTAACTGGAAGTTGTTCATTAATTGGAATGTTAACACTGGATCGTAAATCTTATGACGCGAAACAGAATCCACATATTCACGTGGCGACATTTCATCTGCATGCTTATGATAATTCGGAATGCGTCCACCAATAATAATAGACTTTAAGTTTAGTTCGCGCGCTAATTCTTTACGTGCTTCATACAGACGCTGACCAACTTTCATACGTCGGTATTCCGGGTGCACCATCACTTCGATGCCATACATATTATAACCATCGGGATTATGATTCGTTATGTAACCTGCATCGGTTACATCGTCCCACGTGTGGCGATCGTCGTATTCATCAAAATTTATCAGTAAACTCGAACATGAGCCAATCACTATACCATCTAGTTCAGCAACTAGTTGCCCTTGAGGAAATACACCTAAATGGCTTCTTAGTTGTTCTTCTTTCCAAGGATCCATTCCCGGGAAGCATAAGCGTTGCATTTCCAAGATGGGATTTATGTCTGCATAAGTCATTTCACGAATGATCATGCTTTTTTCAAAATGGGATAAATCGTATTGTTCTGTCACAGTACAGCTCTCCTTCACAAAAGTTTCATACTTTATTATATAGGATAGTCACTCAGGTTGATATTATTTTACTTGTCTGTCGATAACAATTATAATTCTAAGGAAACAATTTTTGAAAAGAGGGACCACCAAATGACAAAACGACAAGAAAATGTTTTGCTTGCCATGTGGATTGTGGCACTGATTGCTACAGCAGGTTCACTTTATTTTTCTGAAATTCGTGGCTATGCTCCGTGCGAACTTTGTTGGATTCAGCGTATCTTTATGTATCCACTCGTTATTGTCCTCGGCGTCGCTTTTGTTCAGAAGAACGTTCGAATTGCAGCGACTGCATTAGTTTTTTCAATTGTCGGTGGCGGAATTTCAATTTACCACTACGGCTTGCAAAAACTTAATTTTCTAGCAGATGCCGCTCCTTCGTGTGGACTTGTTCCATGTAATGGAGAATACGTCAATCTTTTTGGATTTATTACCATTCCTTTTTTAGCGCTAACCGCATTTATTTTAATCGCAGGAATGAGCATTTATTTAATGAATACCCTTAAGGAGGAAAAGCAAAAATGAAGAAGTTATTTATCATCGCAGGAATCGTCGTTGTCGTATTCGCTGGAATTATCTTTTTAACTAATCAAGCGAACAATGAGAAATTGGCGAATAACCCATACGATACAGAAGAGTTAAATCAAGCAACCATTGATCAATTGGATGATGAAAATTATCAAAGCATCGTCTTGCCAGCTGATTTGGAAAAAGAAATTGCTAGTGGTGAACCAACAACGGTTTATTTCTACAGTCCACTGTGTAGCTATTGCCAACAAACAACACCCATTTTGATGCCAGTTGCTGAAGATATGGATGTAGACGTTTTACAGTATAATCTGTTAGAGTATGAAGAAGAAGCTGCACCGTACCAAATCGAAGCAACACCTACCTTGATACATTACAAAGACGGTAAAGAAGTTTCGCGCTGGGTTGGCGCACAACCGAAAGAAAATATCGAACTATTTTTCACTGATGTTGTTAAAAATAACTGACAAAAGGATCATGTGCCTTGCGCATGATCCTTTTTTATGGAGGAAACTGAATGATGTGGAGTTACGAAATTAAAGATAAAGGCATGACTGTTGAAGAATTACTAAGAACAGAATGGGGACTTGGCAAAAAAGTGGTCCATCAAATGCGCATGGCCAAAAGCGTGAAAAATGATAAATTTCAGGAAGTCGTTTGGAAAGAGCCACTACCTGCAGGAACTGTTTTGCATTTTGACTTACCCCCTGCTGATTCCCCTTATGAACCAAAACACGATGTCGAGCTTCCTGTTCTTTTTGAAGATGATCATTTTATTGTTGCGCGCAAACCAAAAGGCATGGCGACACATCCTAACGAAGTTGGCCAAACGGATACGTTTATCAATGCTGTTCTTGGTCATATTATCCGCAACGGCGGATCGTACGGTGAACACGTTCACCGCCTAGACCAAGGAACTTCTGGTCTGTTAATGGTCGCAAAACACCCAGTCGCTAAAAATGTTTTAGACCGTATGTTGGAGCAAAAACAACTAGTTCGTGATTACGAAGCTGTCGTGAAAGGCAAAGTGCACAACAAATCCGGTACAATCGATTTTCCAATTGGCCGCGATCGCCATCATCCAACGCGTCGTATGGTTTCTCAAACAGGCCAAAGTGCTGTCACACATTACCGCGTGCTGAAACAAATGGAAGGCAAATCTTTGCTTCATTTAACTCTTGAAACAGGACGCACGCACCAAATCCGTACGCATCTTTCTCACATCGGTCATCCGATTGTTGGAGATACTTTATATGATGGCCCGCCGACACAAGATGGTGCTTACCATTTACATGCTTTCCGCATGTCGTTTATCCATCCGTTCACCAATGAAAAAGTAGTGGTTGAAGACACGGCAAGATAATAAAAAGAACGGAGAAAAGGACATCCTTTTCTCCGTTCTTTTTGTATTAATTATCGCTATAGACAATTTTTATTAACCTTTTATTTCATCTGGATGTGTCCCGCTGCGCCAATCTTGGTTTAATCCGTTAATCATCGTCATTTCTTCTTGGGTCAATGCGAAATCGAATACTTGCGCGTTTTCTTTGATGCGCGACGGTGTTACTGATTTCGGGATAACGACTAAATCGTTTTGCAGGTGCCAGCGAATAATCACTTGTGCAATCGACTTATTATGCTGTTCAGCGATTTTTGATAACACTGAATCTTCTAAAAGACGACCTCTTGCTAACGGAGACCAAGACGTCACCGCAATATCATTTGCGTCACAATAGTCCCGCAGTGGAACCTGTGTCAGTTGCGGATGCAATTCAATTTGATTGACCATTGGTTTCGTGTTGGCCGTTGCCATAATTTTCTCTAAGTGATGCTGTTGGTGATTAGAAACGCCAATTGAACGAATGAGTTTTTCATCGTAAAGGCGTTGAATGGCACGATAGGTGTCTATGTATTTCCCTTCAATTGCCCAATGCGTTAAATAAAGGTCTAAATAATCAAAATCAAGACGTTTTAAAGAAGCTTCAAACGCGCGCAATGTTTCATCATAGCCTTGATCTGTGTTCCAGACTTTCGATGTGATAAACAACTCTTCACGTTTTACGCCAGAATGACGTATCGCTTCGCCTACTTCTGCTTCGTTGTCGTAAATGGTCGCTGTATCGATTGCTGTATAGCCTGCTCTAATTGCGGTGATCATAGCTTCTACGGCAGCTTCTTTATCAGTCATTTTATAGACGCCAAGACCAAAGCGCGGCATCTCTACTCCGTTATGTAATTGTTTTGTTGAATTGATAGTTAACTCCACTCGTCATCATCCTTTCTTCTTTCTATTGTACAAATAATATTAGATTAATTCGACTTTTAGGATTTCGTAGCAAGCTCTTGCACTCTCGTATTAAAACGAATATTATATACCATGTTGTTAAAAAAGTTCGTGTTTTAGGAGGAGCTTTAGATGTTTCATTTACAAGAAAATAACACAACGATAAAAACGGAAATCACTGCCGGAATGACAACTTTTCTGACAATGGCATATATCGTCATCGTCAACCCTGTCATTTTAGGTGCAGCGGGTGTTCCGTTTGACCAAGTCTATTTAGCTACCATTATCGCTGCTGCCATCGGTACTTTATGGATGGCACTCGCCGCCAATTACCCAATCGCCATTGCACCGGGTATGGGATTAAACGCGTATTTTACTTCCATGGTACTCGGTTCAAACGGAGCCATTGATTATGTCACCGCATTTGCAGCAGTATTTGTTGCAGGTCTCATTTTTGTTTTACTCTCACTAACTTCTTTGAGAAAAGTGCTGATTCAGGCTATTCCTGAAAACTTAAAGCACGCCATTACTGCTGGAATTGGTTTGTTTATTGCATTTATCGGCATGAGACTGAGCGGGTTGATTGTGGCCAATAAAGCCAATTTGGTCGGCTTAGGTGATTTAACGTCTCCTCCAGTCGCATTAACCTTGCTCGGCTTATTAATTACCGTCATTTTTATGTCATTAAATATTAATGGTGGTATTTTTTACGGCATGATTGTCACGGGAATCATTGCTTTTTTTACTGGCCAATTAAAGTTTGAAGCGGGCTTACTGAAATTACCTTCATTACCTGAAGGTATTCTTATTTGGAATCCGATAGAAGCTTTTCAATTGGTCTTTGAATTTGGTCTTTATGGTGTTGTCTTTTCATTCTTACTTGTAACTTTGTTTGATACGACTGGCACAATGATTGGTGTTGCCAAACAAGCTGGCTTAATGAAAGACAATAAAATGCCAAGAATGCGTCAAGCTTTGTTGGCAGATTCGTTCGCAGCTACTGCAGGTGCTATGGTTGGAACTAGCCCAACTACCGCATACGTCGAGTCTACTGCAGGTGTTGCAGCGGGTGGCCGTACCGGTCTTACAAGTTTAACAGTTGCGGTTCTTTTCATCCTTGCTGCGTTTTTTGGACCGTTAGTCAGCTCTTTATCAAGTGTTGCCGCCATTACAGCACCCGCATTAATTATCGTTGGGAGTTTAATGATTGGTGCAGTCAAACAAATTGAATGGGAAAAATTCGATGAAGCTTTTCCTGCCTTTTTGATTGTCCTAGCTATGCCATTAACGTCAAGTATTGCGACTGGTATTGCTTTCGGTTTTATTTCTTATCCCTTAATGAAGATTTTCAAAGGCAAAGGCAAGTCGGTTCATCCAGTTCTTTATGTCTTTGCGATTTTGTTTACGATTCAACTATTAATCGCACCTCATTGATGATAAATATAAAAAAACCGCCAAATGGCGGTTTTTTTGTTTAGATTTTGTTTCTTGTAAATGCCGCTGACAACAATAAAACAGCTGCAGTAATCAAGTGGAATACCCAACCGATCCCTGGAAACCAAGCAATTGTGCTTGTAATAATCCCTAGAATCGAACCTGACTTTGGTGAATATTCACGGAAGCTAAAAAATAACGTGATCGCATGAAGCACGAACATCACACCTAAAACTGAATAGCCTGTGCTAATGACAAAGCCTCCACCTATTAATGGAATCGCTAGAAATGCTTCAGCTAAACCTGTTATCCAAAGCAAAGCGACAGAAATTTTCATTTTCATATCATTTCATCCCTTCTTTAAACGTTCTTGTCTTCTTTATACGAATAGAGACGGAAAAGGTTTCACTTTTACTAGACCGTCAGAAATTATACACATTTCCATTCATGTTGTATATTTCATTTTTCCCGTTTGTAAGCTATACTAAACAAAGATGCACATTTCAAGGAGGTCATTATTTATGAACTTAATCCTTATTTTGGGTGTTTGCGTTTCGTTTTTAGTAGCTCTTTTCACTGCTGGATACGATGACAAACCTGGAACAAACGAAAGAGAATAGGTTAAAAGGGCAGCGAAGTTCGCTGTCCTTTTTTCTATTCTAAGCCAGGATAATCTTGTTGGCGCAATGCTTCGTACATTAAAATCGCTGCTGTGTTTGATAAATTAAGCGAACGGATATTGTCGTTCATCGGAATCCGCAAGCAATGATCCGGATTTTGTTCTATCAATTGTTTTGGCAATCCTTTTGTTTCTTGTCCAAAAACAAAGAAATGGTCTTTGTCTTTGTCGGAATAGTCATAGGAAGTATGCGTCTTCGCACCAAACTTTGTAATATAGTAAAACGCTCCATTTTGATAACGATCAAACAACTCCTGCAATCCGTCGTAATAATGAATATCGACATGTTCCCAATAATCAAGTCCAGCACGTTTCAACATTTTATCATCTGTTGAAAAACCGAGTGGGCGTATTAAATGGAGTTTTACTCCGGTTCCTGCGCATGAACGCGCAATATTTCCTGTATTCGCTGGAATCAGCGGTTGGTACAATACGATATGAATAGCCAAATCTGTCACTTATCCTTTCAATCCTTCAGCAAAAAATGCTAATCCTTTTTGAATTTCCTCTAGAACTTCTATATCTTTTTCACTTTCTTGCGTTTGCTCTAGTGCAGTTAGCCCTGCAGCTGTTCCAATTTTACCTAGCGCCCATGCCGCAGTTCCACGAATAACTGGTCGTTCATCGCTTTGGAGCAATTGAATCAATACAGGTACAGCAGCCACTTCTTTAAAATGGGCTAACGCTAAAATAGCATTTCGCTGAATCGGCTTTTTGCCTCTCCATGATCCTGACACATAACCGAATTTATCTTTAAATTCTCGATTGGAAATCGTCAATAACGGAATTAGCAAGGGCTTGGCAATTTCCGGGTCCGGCTCAAATTCCGCGTGGATTTGATTGGCTTTTCGTTTGTTTTTTGGACATACTGTCTGACATGTATCGCAGCCATATATTCGATTGCCAATCTTGCCACGAAACTCATCTGGCAAGAAACCTTTTGTCTGCGTTAAAAACGAAATACAACGCTGGGCATTTAACTGACCACCTTCAACAATCGCACCAGTTGGACAACTATCGATGCACAAGCGACAATCACCGCATTGGTCTTCCATCGGTTCGTCAAACCGAAACGGAATATTGGTGATCATCTCACCCAAATAAACGTACGATCCGAATTCCGGTGTAATAATATTGGTATTTTTAGCACTCCAACCAATACCAGCACGTTCTGCTACTGCACGGTCAGAAAGCTCTCCAGTATCCACCATCGATCGCATGCGTGCTTCTGGATAACGCGAAGCGATAAATGCTTCTAACAGCGTGAGCCGCTCCTTAAGCGCTGCATGATAATCTTTTCCCCAAGAAGATCTAGAAAAAATCCCTCGTCGTGCTCCTTTCACTCCTTGCGGTGCATCCTTCATCTTTGATGGATACGCAATGGCAATCGCAATAATGCTGACGGCTTCGTTTAGTAATAGCTCGGGCCTCGTGCGTTTTTCCACATCTGATTCTTCAAAACCAGACTGATAATTCAGTTGTTGCTGACGAATCAATTGATGCTTTAAGCTATAAAAAGGTTCGGCAGATGCAAAACCGATTTTATCAATTCCGATGTCCGAGGCATACGCAACAATGTCTTTTTGAAATTGTTGAAGATTCATGTTGTAACCCCTCACTCAATTCTATGATACGATAATAAAAACCTTCAAATGAAAGGAAGATTGCAATGAAGCTGACAATCGATCCTCATATAAACGAAATACTAGGTGACTTTAAACTTGGTGTCATTCATTATAACAATATCACCGTTTCGGATTCACCTCAAATGTTAAAAGGCCGTCTTCAACTTTTCCAAGAACAATTATACTTTGAATTGGACGATAAAGAAATTACAGATTTTCCAGGCTTACTTGAATGGCAACTAGTATGGAAAGCATTAGGAGCCGATCCAAGTCGTTACCGACCGTCGGCAGAGGCGTTATTTCGTCGTGTCAAAAAACAAAATTACTTGTCAGTTGTTAATTCGGCTGTCGATATGAATAGTTTCTTGTCGTTGCAATATGAAATCTCACTAGGCTTATATGACGCGGATCAAATTAAAGGAGATATAGAAATCAGAGTCGGAAATAACTCAGACCGCTATGAAGGCTTGAATAACCGCGTCAATACATTGACAGGCATTCTCATATCCAAAGATGCTCAAGGCGCATTTGGAAGCCCTTATGTAGATTCTAAACGCACTGCTGTCACAGAACAAACTAAAAATGCGCTCCATCTCTTCTACTTGCGTCCGTCCATGGAAAAAGATACCGCTTTGCAACTTCTTACTGCTGCTTCAAATATGTTTACCGGTATCAACGGTGGAGAAGCCGATTTTTATGTGTTGTAGTAAAAAAATAGAAAAGCCGACGCTCTTATTGTTCAGAACGTCGGCTTTGTCTGGCCTATTTCATAAGCTCTCTTAAGTGGGTTTTCATAAATTTAAACAATAGGCATATTCTTTCCTATTTTTACAAGATTGCAGTAAACTTTTCTTACATTGATGAGTAAGAGAGGGATTACACGATGAAACGAGTACACAGTGACATTGTCCAGTTTCGTGGAAGTCATTATGATTTTGGTCAGATGCAAGGAGAATTGCTGAAAGAGTCCGTGATTCTCACCAATCGCCAAAAACAACAAACAGCTTCCAGTCGCCATTTGATTATAGATGAACAACGCGCTAAAAATATATTGCAAACATTAGCACCACGCGTGTGGGAAGAAATTAACGGGCTTGCTGATGCACTAGATTGGTCGTTGCACGACGCCATTCGAGAATTCGGAGGCTATTATTTAGAATACACGCGAAGTGGCTGCTCGATTTATACCGAATCTGACTTTATGGTCCGTAATTATGATAGCTCCCCTCAAGGATATGAAGGTCGACTTGCTTTATATCAACCAACTGATGGTGGATTTGCCACGATTGGACCTACTATGCAAATAACCGGTCGCACTGATGGTATGAATGAAAAAGGACTTGTGATGGGTTATAACTTCATTAATCGTCGCAACTCCGAAGATGGCTTTATTTGCAACATGATCGGACGTTTGATTTTAGAGAATTGCGCAACCATTGATGATGCAGTCGAATTATTAGAAGAACTGCCTCACCGTCGTTCGTTTAGCTATGTCTTACTTGATCGTACAGGAAAATCAGTAGTCGTTGAAGCATCACCTCGTTCTGTCGTCGTTCGTGAATCGGCTGTGTCGACCAATCATTTTGAATTGCTCGTAGAAGAAAATCGTTACCAAATTGATGATTCCCGGAGAAGAGAAGAAGCCATGTTAAAGCAACAAAAAAATAAAATCGATGCCTATAGTGCATTTCGTCTGTTGAACGACTCTAATCAAGGTGTCTTTTCAACAAAGTACAGCACCGCTTCAGGAACTTTGCATACGGCTTCTTACTTTCCACATAGTCTCAAAGTCGGATTTGCTATCGGTCCAGATCGTTTGCCACTCATGCTCGATTTCGATAAATGGCTACAAGGTGATCGATTATACGCCAAACGCATCAACGGAAAAGTTGATACCCATTTCCCATTTGCTCATATGGCAGAACTATAAAAACAGGCGACAGCAAAAATTGCTGTCGCCTGTTTTATTTATTCAATCGAATTGCTTGTCGATGTGCGCAAAGCCGATATCTGTATCTATCGCTCCGTGTATCTTTTGAACAGTCAAATCTGTTCCTTGTAACCAGCTACCAAAATCAAAAACGACCGGTTGTTGATTGCCACCAAGTGCAAACCAGACCTTACTTTCTTTTGGTAAGTAAAGCGATGTATGAATGGTACCTGCCCAACTTTTATAAAGTGTTGAAAATACGCCTTTATCCGTGTCATTGAACAAACGGAACGCGCGCATAGCCTCTTTCGTTTCACTTTTTTGACTGTGAATCGCTTCTAAACGACCAAACGAATCTTTTAAGTAGTTTCGATTTTCATGCGTTTGAATTTCAAAATGATTGGTACAAACATGATCGCTGCGAACATCCACTGAACGAGGGCTCGCTTCAATAATACGTGTTTCACCACTCCTGTCTGTCACGATATAGCTAAACGAACTGCGATGAGGAATGTTGTGCAATAATGCTACTGTCTCTTCGACTGTAGCACAAGTTTCCAAAATGATTCGACCAATCAAGTAACACACAAAGCCATCTCCCGGCTTTTTACGATGTGTAAAATTATAGCCCATCGCTAAGCCTTTCTCATTCATTCCATCCATTCGACCAGTAATTCGTGAAGTTGGTCCAATTGTGGAATAGCCTCCATCAGTCGGTTGGAACAAACTAAAGCGACCTTCATAGGTTTGCGGATGAAAATCGTAATTCCGCACCAAAAAATCTGTCCCTGTAACAATTGAACATCCTGAGGGCATTGCGTCAATACGATAGCCACCAAAATCACGCAAAATTTCTTCCATCGGTAACTCTAGGCTTTCTTGTAGCCCTGCCAATTCATCCCAAATCCCTGGAGCAAATTTATAATAAGCAGCCTTTGTTGCTTCTATATCTATTTCAAAACGCGGTCTCTTCGCCTTCCACTGCTTTCTTCGATTGTCCAATAGAATACTTTCTTTTAACAATCCTCCTTGCTCAAAACCAAAATCATAATGGCTTCCTCTAAATTCTAAAATATCGCTATGTATCTCTCTCATCTAATTCTCCTTTGTACTATGTAATGGCTGATTTTGTTTCAGCATACACATATTTGAAAAGAAATTCAAAAAACAAGTTTGATGCTCGTATGATTTCCTTAAAATTTTCTGAAATATCTTTTGAGTAAATTTAAAAAAGACCCTGACAATTAAGTCAGAGTCTTTTTTAAATTTCTTGTATACCGGCGGTCGGGGTCGAACCGACACTCCCAGAGGGAACGGAATTTTGAGTCCCGCGCGTCTGCCAATTCCGCCACGCCGGCAAGTATTGATTTAGCGGACAAGAATTATTATAGCACAACTTATTTAACAAACCAATACTTTATTAATATAATAATTTTTTAACACTACTCATTACTTTTCTATAAAACTAAGCTAAGAAGAAAATAAAACATAGCTGCCAACAATGCTGAAATTGGCATTGTAATTACCCACGTAATTAGCATAGTTTTCGCTGTTCCCCATTGAACTCCTTTAACACGATGCGCTGCTCCTACACCCATAATAGAAGATGAAATAACATGTGTTGTACTGACGGGTAAATGAATTAGTGTAGCACCAAAAATTACCGCTGCTCCAGTCAAATCAGCTGCTACGCCATTAACCGGACGAATCTTCATGATTTTACCGCCAACTGTTTTAATAATTCTCCAACCACCTACAGAAGTTCCCATAGCCATCGCAAGTGCACATGTCGCTTGAACCCACAGCTGCACGTCATCAGAAGTCTGATAGTTATTAACAATCAAAGCCAGCGTAATAATCCCCATAGCTTTTTGTGCATCGTTTGTCCCGTGAGAAAACGACTGCAAAGCAGCAGTAGCGATTTGAATGAGCCTGAAGTTTCTGTTGGTTTTTGTTAAATTATGATTTCTAAACACTACTTTAAAAATACTGTACATCAAGTAACCAATGACTAATGCCAGAATCGGTGAAAAAATTAACGCTTGCAATATTGCCAGAAAACCACTGTAGTTAAGAGCCGCAAATCCAGCACTTGCTATGGCAGCACCTGCAATAGACCCAATTAATGCATGCGAAGAACTACTGGGAATTCCATAATACCAAGTCAACAAGTTCCAAGTGATGGCAGCCAGTAAAGCAGCAAGTATAACCACAGAGCCATCATTAAGCAGAAATGGATCTACAATGTCTTTGGTAATTGTTTTGGCAACTCCTGTAAAAGCCATGGCGCCAACAAAGTTCATAATAGCGGCTAAAAGAATTGCACGTCTCGGCGTTAACGCTTTTGTAGAGACTGCAGTGGCTATTGAGTTTGCCGTATCATGAAATCCATTAATAAAATCAAAAATAATCGCAAAGATGACGATTAATACTGTTAACAGCAATACCATATCCATAAGTCTCTTTGCTCCTTAAGCGTTTTTCATTATAATCGATTCAAATGTATTCGCGACTTTCTGACAGTGATCAGCGATTTCTTCTAATTCTGCGTAAATATCTTTATATTGAATAATTCGAATCGGATCTTTTTCTGTTTGAAACAGACTTTTAATTGACCGGCGCAAAATTGCGTCACATTGCGATTCGTAATCTTTTATTTTAATGGCATGCTCTCTCATTTGAGGCAATTTTTTAGAAACCATGAGCTCTACGCCAACTTCAATTTCAATAGCGCTTAATCGAATGGCTTCTACAAATTCAAGCATATATTCATCGGCTGATACAATTGAATACATTTCGAATAATGCAGCTGTATTTTCTAATCCATCTAAAACGTCGTCCATGCTCATCGCTAGAGCTAAGATATCTTCACGTTCTATTGGTGTAATAAAAGCGTTATTTAAATCTTGAATAACCGAATGCACGTAAGAATCACCTTTTGTTTCGTAATCCTTCATAGCGTTTGAGAAAACAATCAAATCATTTGTATTTTCTAATTTAAAATCTGCAAAATAAGTAGCGCTCTCTTTTAAATTCAATGCAATATCACTCAACTGTAAAGCGAACTTATCCTTCTTTTTGAACGCCATTTTCTTTGTCCCCCTATTTTTGTAAAATAATTTCTTGGCTAAATTATAATAGCCTATTTTACACAATAATAATACTAGCTTTATACTGAATTTACAAAGCCTTAATGAAACTGAATATTTCACTTAAATCTGCTATAAAATAGTAGCCACAACAAAAAACCCCTTATCTATGAATGATCATAGATAAGGGGTTTAAAAGGACAGGCAGGTCCTTTCATGATACCGGCGGTCGGGGTCGAACCGACACTCCCAGAGGGAACGGAATTTTGAGTCCCGCGCGTCTGCCAATTCCGCCACGCCGGCAAATTATTATGGAGGCGGCAACCGGACTCGAACCGGTGATAAGGGTGTTGCAGACCCATGCCTTACCGCTTGGCTATGCCGCCAAAATAATGGAGCGGAAGACGAGGTTCGAACTCGCGACCTCCACCTTGGCAAGGTGGCGTTCTACCACTGAACTACTTCCGCAATAAAGCTGGGGTACCTGGATTCGAACCAGGGCATGACGGGATCAAAACCCGTTGCCTTACCGCTTGGCTATACCCCATTAATAAAAGATGGGGCGGACGAGGGGAATTGAACCCCCGAGTGCCGGAATCACAATCCGGTGCGTTAACCACTTCGCCACGACCGCCACTTTGCTATTTTATAAGTTCATTTAATAAAAAATGGGGCGGACGAGGGGAATTGAACCCCCGAGTGCCGGAATCACAATCCGGTGCGTTAACCACTTCGCCACGACCGCCATCATAAGATTTTAAAATTGGCAGGGGCAGTAGGAATCGAACCCACATCGGAGGTGTTGGAGACCTCTGTTCTACCGTTAAACTATGCCCCTAAAACTGGTGGTGGGGGGCAGATTCGAACTGCCGAACCCGAAGGAGCGGATTTACAGTCCGCCGCGTTTAGCCACTTCGCTACCCCACCTAAAAAATGGTGCCGGAGAAAGGACTTGAACCCTCAACCTACTGATTACAAGTCAGTTGCTCTACCAGTTGAGCTACTCCGGCATGGAGAAATTACAAAAAAATGGTGGGTCAGGACGGAATCGAACCGCCGACACTTAGAGCTTCAATCTAATGCTCTACCGACTGAGCT
>JBBSRA010000041.1:0-20189 GCA_038243515.1 Caryophanales bacterium | reverse complement strand
GGCTTTCTTGTCGTATAATAGGCATAGAGCATCTCTCCAGTCTGTTAATGTGTGTGTCGTAACTCTCATTATACAGGATTTGGGGAGGTGCTCTATTTTCTTGCCATTTTACGCTTAGAGCCGCAAGGGCTCAGAGTTATGAAATTGATTCAATTAAAAGCTTATATTTTTTTATTGAAATCTGGATTATAGATTTCAAAGTAGTTAGTCTACATCTGTTTTTTGTGTTTCCCAGATTTCTTGTTTGTATAAAAAATATAAACAGCATTCAGAATAAAAAATATTATTGCAGATATTAAAAAACCAAGTATTCCAGCTATATTAGGACCAGTTATTAAGAAGAAAATAGAAGCTAACACAAACGCAGTAAAGCCAGCCATACTAAGTTTCCATCGGGAATTATCTAATCTCTCCATATCAGCGCTCCCCCTTTCTCACACAAATAGTAGTTATCTCAAAAATTACTAGTTCTAAATTCTTAAGTAGAACTAGCTTAAGACAACTATTTTAACAAAAAAAGACAATAACTGTCTCTAATACAACCAAAACTAAACACTAATTTCGAGCAAATTCAACGAGCAAAAAGATAAAGTTAATTTCTTAAGAAAAATGATACATCCGATTCGTTATACTGAGAGGCTTTAAAAACTTAAATTTTAATTTTTTTTGAACAAACTATTGGACATCTGCTATTTATGAACTGGATATATGTCACTAAGATTACAGTAGAAATTGTGTATAATGTACAAAAGTTTTCAAATACATTAAAGGATTGAGCCGAATGGAAGAATTGCTAAAAGCTGCTTAGATTTGCGTCGGGATGGCAACCTGCTGGAGTCAAACCGGATTCTTGAGAAACTTTTTTACAGTATCTCGAACATGCAACGCTGCATTATAAATGTGCATAGAACTATGATGTTTTGCCCAAAGAGGAAACAGTAAATGCCTATGCCCAATTCGGCTCATTATACCGATTGCGAGACCAATTTACAGAATCTGAAAAGATTATAATGGAAGGGATGCAGCGGTTTTGGGATGTTGGTCTTCTTAAAGTCTTTTATGCGTTTACCATGTACGACTTGGGAAACACGGAAAAGGCGATGCGTTGGATGACACATGCTCTTCTAGATTTTTCCAGGGATCCAGAAACTTTCTTGAACCAACGGGTGATTAGCTATCTTGGAAGCAATTCTGATGTTCAACATATCATGGAAAATTTTGTTGTAAATGTTCCTAATGAAGTTGACCGGTCAAAAGTTAGGAAATCGATTGTAGCAAAGTAGAGACGGTATTGAAAGTTTTTGAACCGATATGTTTTCACGGCCTCTTGGTATTCGAGTTTGAACGGTACGATCTTCATTTCACGGATTTGAATGATGAAATTTGGCGAGTAGCAGCTGCGACTTTTGCAGTCATGGTCGGTATTTGAGAGACCGAGAGTGCCCAAGCGTTCGTGCCGCAGCATGAACGAAAGTATTCAGGTGATCACAATCCGTTTGAATCTCATTTCGAGCTAAATGGCTATATCAGTGCTTTTTATTTTAATTTTACTATTCTTCAGCAAGAATTTCCGATTATGACAGCCTATATTGTTGATTCTCTAAGCACTATTGATGAAAGAAGTAAAATTGGAACGCTGTATTGATTCCAGATGGCGGAATCACAAAAAGGAATTTCGCACGAGGTTTTTGCTTATGGACACTAAACGAAGAAAGTTCTAATTATGTAATAGTAGATTTTACAAAATCTGGTTTATATATCACTGATTATCAGATGTAAGGTGAAAATTGAAGTTATCTGCGTAAATAAGCTTATTTCCAAATAAATGAAACGGTTCTCATTCATTTACGTATATGAATCAGAATGATTTATTCAATGAAACAACAAGGAGGAGTTTAGTTTGAAGCAATTTTTATATTATTTTATTTGGACGCTAGCGATCGGGTTGCTATTGTATTTAGGAATGCAGCTACAAGCACAGGTAGCTGAAAATTCTCAAATGACTTATAATCTTTTTCCGCTTCAAGCATACATTGCTTTATTTCCAGTAATGATTGGTTTACTAATTCGTACGCCAAAATTTATACTGCAACTGAGAGGAAAGGACTCTTGGACTTATAACTGGATGAAATTTGCTGCAATAGGAGTACCCACGTTTTATATCGTACTGATGACTTTTTTACCATTTTCACCTCTAGGAGAAGGATGGCTTCCTATTCCGAAAATTATTCTTGTTGGCGGAACGACTGTCCCAACAGTTGCTGGATTAGTATTTGGGTATGTGGTATTAGCGTGTTTTAAAGTTGTAAATCCTTCAAACCCCAAAACAACTTACTAACAAGAACTTTATGCTTAAACAACATAAAAGCAAATGCTCCATTTAAAAGGAGGAAAACATGTGTACAGAAAAATGAGATATACAAGAAATTAAACATTAAAAAAGAAAAAACTAGTCCAAGATAATATTTATATGTTGCTGTTATTCGTGATTGTTGTTTATTTTACTGATAGTGGAAAGCATGTGCTCATCATAGTAACATTTTTTGTGTATATATCGATAATGGTAGCTCTCACTTTGTACACTCTAAAAATGGAAAGATTTATTGACACAAAAACAAGCAAATGCGTGCAAAAACTTGATAGAAATCGTTTGGGAGAAAAGCGATGGAAGCGAAACAAAATAATTGAAGTTGTCATTGTTAGTGTTGTAGGTGTGGTATTGCCGTTTTATTATTTGTTACGGATTTTAACTCTTTAACAATGGACTTTCTTAGTTATCCTTTCCCGTTCCTGGGAGCTTGGTTAGGCTTTAATATAGGAAAGCTTGTTAGATTAAGCAATATTAAATAGGTAATCAAAAAAATGGGCATTTTTTTCCCGTCGTAAGAATGACAAAGCTTTTTTAAAGAGAGAAGGCAACGGGACAGTGATTATGCAAAAAAGTACTATTGGGAGTTACTGTCGCACTTTTGAGCACGACTCTCGCGATATGGTACTATTTGAACTAGATTTTACATAAGCAGGTGCTGTCGTGGAAATTATTTTGTTTATCATCATTATTTTAGGAGCTTCGGTATTGCAGACGAGCACGGGATTTGGGTTCTCGATAGTGGCGACACCTTTTCTTTTGCTACTATTTAGCGTAACGGATGCCATTCAAATCAATTTGATCTTTTCGCTCGTCATTTCAGGAGCGTTAATTTTTAAAATTCGTTCGGATATTGATATGGACGTTTTGAAAAGACTGGTGGTGGGAAGTATCGCTGGTATGCCAGTCGGAATCGCTATTTTTATGGCGGTTGATTTAGAAAAACTGAAGTTAGCAATCAGTTTGATTATATTATTACTGACGGTGCTATTGATTTTGTCTTTCCGAATTAACCAAACAAACAAACGAGACAGGTTTTTCGGTGGGTTGTCTGGAAGTTTGACGACAAGCATCGGAATGCCGGGACCGCCGCTTTTGCTGTATTTTTCGGGGACAAATATACAAAAAGAGAAGTTGCGGGGAACAACTCTCGCTTTTTATCTGTTTATCTATTCGATCAGTCTCGTGTTGCAAGTTTACTTTTCTGGCACAAACAAAACTGTTTGGGTTTCAAGTGCTTTGGCAATGCCGTTTGTGTTGGCTGGGTTGTATTTAGGACAGCTCTTGTTCAAGCGGATTGACCAACGTTCGTTTCGCTTTGTAACCTATGGGATTTTGCTGTTTACGGGGTTGTTTTTGCTGTTTGATAATTTAAGTTGAATGTAAAGAGAGCAAACAAAAAGCCACTTAGAAAATCAGTTGATTTTCTAAGTGGCTTTTTTTTATCTGGATAACAGTTTCTTACTTTTGCTCAAAATTTGCTTTAAAGTTTTGATTGCCAGAAGGTTTGATATCTCGCTTGATAGCAGGACGTGTTAGTGAAAACACAGCACAGCCAAGAGCGATAAGAACGATAACAGCGCCAACCCACGGCATACTTGAGACCGAGCCGGTTTGAGTCAAAGCGATTCCGCCGATTGCTGAACCAAGTGCAATGCCTACTTGAAGTGCAGAGTTATTAAAACTTTGCTGAACGTCAGACGTTGCAGGATCCGTTTCAATCAAATAGCTTTGTTGAGCAGGTGCAAGAGTCCAACTGAGCGCTGCCCAAATAATCATCACCGGTAAGAAAACAATCAGTGAAAACGTTGTGAACGGAAGGATAAACAATATGACCGCAAACGCAGAAATCACTAGGATAATACTTTTTTTCGAACCAATCGAATCGGACAATGCGCCGCCAATTGCGCCACCGCTAACTGCCGCAATACCAAACAGTAAATAACAAATACTTACCCATGTCGAGCTTAGCTGCAAATTCGTTTCTAGATACGGCGTGAAATAAGCATACACGGTATAATGTCCCGCTAGCATAAACAGCGTTGCAAGGTGTGCAGTGCCAATTTTTGCACTAGCGACTGCTTTTAACTGCTGTTTAATTGGAACCGCAGTGCCACCAGGAATTGGCTGGATGTAAAGTGCAATTAGCACCATTGAACCGATCGACAACAAAGCGATACCGAGGAAAATAAAACGCCATCCAAAAGCGTCTGAAATGAGAATCCCAAGCGGCACACCAAGGACCAGTGAAGAACTGATTCCCATGAAAATAAAGCCGATTGCTTTCGCGCGGTAAGGTGGCTCTACAAGTTTTGCAACGATGGTAAGAGACAAGACCACAATAAGTGCTGTACTCGCTGCAGTAATCACACGTGCAATCATCATCCACGTAAAGTCGGGACTAAAATAAGTCATAAGGTTGCCGAGAAAAAAGACAAACATGGAAATCAAGTAAACTTTTTTCCGTTCAAATTTGCTAGTGGCGACAAGTAAGACGGGACCGGCGATGGCAATAATCATCGCGAATACCGTGATTAGCTGTCCGGCCGTTGCTAAAGATACATCGAATTCTTCAGCAATTGTCGGCAAAATCCCTCCGACAATTAGTTCTACAAGTCCAACAGCGACTGTGGACAAGGCTAATATATACACTTTTAAATTCATTTTTCGTACGCTTCCTTTCTTGAATGCACTAATTAAATACGGCAAAGATCTTTATAAGAAAACATAAAAAAATCCTGATTACAAAAAACGAACAAGTCGTTTTCTGTAATCAGGATTTTTCGGCTCCTGGTAGAGACCCCTAAGCCATATCCTTAAGGTTATACAGATGCATATAATAAGTACTTTAAAATATTACTACAGTCTAGAAGTTTCTGCAAGTATGCTAATCAATAGCTCAAAATCTATAATGAAAATAATTATTCAACTATATATGTTGAACTAATAAACCGATAGGAGTCGATATTCCGCAAAACAGCTCGCTTGCCGGGGGCTCGCGCTGAACTAACTCGGGCTAAACGCCCGAGTGGATTTCAGCACTTCGCTTGCTCCCCAAGGCGTCTTCGCTATTTTGCTCCACCTCTTCAGAGACACTTCCCAGCAAAGGCGCGGCTCGGGACTGGCCGGAGCAATGAGACGAGTGGTTTTCTCGGCTTATTGTGGGAGGCTTGTCCATGGCGCCGAAGCGGTATATTTGTTGGATTCTTTAATTCAATTTATATAATTTAAAATTACATTCTCTAGATGGGCACTATGTGCTATTATATGTAAGATATTCCAATTTGAAAGGAAGTATACGATGAATCAGACGAGTATTCAGTCAAACAGAGAAACCACGTATTTTATTATTAGCTTAGTTTTCAGCATTGTTATTTACGCACTAGCAGCTGTATCGATTATCGGTATTGCCATTGCCTTAACCATTTTTATCATTTTACTTTTCACAAACGCAATTATGCTTGGTTCGATTCGCGGAAATGGAGTCCGGATTCACGAACGGCAGTTTCCAGATGTATATGAGCGTGTCCAGATTTTAGCGAAACAAATGGAACTGAAAAAACTACCAGATGTTTTTGTTGTTCAATCTGAAGGGGCACTCAACGCTTTCGCAACTCGTTTCTTCGGACGCGACATGGTCGTTTTGTATTCCGAAGTGTTTGAACTGGCACGCGAGCAAGGACATGAAGAGCTAGACTTTATCATTGCTCACGAACTGGCTCATATCAAACGCCGCCACGTTTGGAAAAATTTATTGATTTTGCCAGCTGGGTTTATTCCATTTCTCGGCGAAGCCTATAGCCGGTCTTGCGAATACACATGCGATCGTCACGCTGCCTTTACGATTCAAAATGCGTCAGCTGCTAAACGTGCATTAACGCTTCTTGGAATTGGTAAGAAGACGTATTTAGAAGTAAATGAAGACGCGTACCGTGAACAAATTGCTACAGAATCAAACGCTGTTGTTTGGTTAAGTGAAGTGCTATCGACGCATCCTCGCTTACCAAAACGTATTCAGGCTATCAGCCAATTTGATAATAATGATGCAAAGTTTTACGAGCCTGCTCACGGCAAAATCGTTCTGGGTGCCGTAGCAATACTAGGTGTGCTCGGTGCTGCTTACTTGCTGACGGTTGCTCTTTTTGCAGGAAGCGCATTTGCATTTTCACAGTTCTTGCCGGATTTTGAGGATGCTCTTTATGAAGAAGGTTATGCAGTAGAAGGCCAAACCGCTTTAATGTCTGCTGTTTCGATGGGTGACCTTGCAGCAGTTGAAGAAGCAATTGCAAACGGTGAAGAGTTGAATGCAAGGGATTCTGAAGGAGCAGATGCCTTGATGTACGCCACTTATTCTGGAGATTTGGCTATGATGGCGTATTTATTAGATGCCGGAGCAGATGCCAATACGGCCGATGACTACTCAACAGCACTTGGAACAGCTGTGATCTATGGTGAAAATGAAAGCGCATTGCTACTAATGGAAAACGAAGCAGATCCTGCATTGCCTGGACCTGACGGCTTGAGTGCAATCAATCATTCGGGAGCTGAGAGTGAAGCAGAGTTTTTGGAGATGTTGGAGGAGGGTATTTGATTTTTTTAAAATTACAGAAGAGTGGAAGTTGAAAGAACGGCTATTTATGGTGCCATATCAGATGATGAACTACGGGCAACCAGTTTGAAGGTGCTATCCTCTCAAATAGCAAAAACGACTTCCTACAAATATGCCTTAATTAGAGCTATCTTTGACAATTTATACAAAACCACTAATAGGTTAGAATTGAGTTTTGATCTATAGGCAAAGTCGTTTGCTAAACTGTATTGGAATTTGGTTGTGCGAAATGGCTATTATCAAGAATACCAAGCACAAGTCGAAAAAAATTTGAGGAAAATACAATTAAATTTCAATATTCCAGTTGGCGCTTCTTTTAAGTCACTACAAGAAAGTCACCAACTTGAATTAATTCGTTTGATTGAAAATAATATGCTAAAAAAATATGTGCAGGGTGACTTGTATGCAGATACTGGTAGACTGCTCTATGAGTTTTCTAAAAAAGATAGAAAAGTAACATTAACTTTAAGCGGTTTTGAGTTTTCATTGAAATTCCAAACGACTATTTTCAAGTTAACTAATTACGAAATGGCAAAGTTTCTATAAAAGAAAAACACTGATTTAGCTCAAGGGATTTTGTTGGATGAAATTGAGAATATTACACAACGTGAATCATTAAAAGAGTTCCAAAAACTGATTGAAACTCATTCAGGAAGTTTTTGTTTTTACACAGAAAACCTTTGCAGCAAGCGAGACGATCAATTGCTGTTAACCACTTTATTCCGTGGAGCTTCATCCACAGTAACGAGTTATGGAATTTTGTTCTCACTTCAACCCAGTTGAATTCTCAGAAAGGGAGCAAACTTCCCGCTGAGCAGTATGTGGACAAATTGCACGAGCGAAATTAACTTTTTAAACAGAATGGCGATGTTTATGTAAAACAATACATGGAAAATTACAGTTTTGAGCAGGTAGTTAAACTTTACGATTATGCGGATTTGAATGGTTTTGAAACGGGTTGGATGCCTTGAAAATAGAACTATAGAATAAAGCTCAAACCAAGAATATATAACTCGGTTTGAGCTTTATTGGTTTGTATCAAAAATCAAATTTTTCAAAGCGACCATCATCGATATTCACTCTTTTTCGTTTAATATAAAGGTTAATCACTTCAATATCATCTTTAGACAACGAATCGATTTCTTCTATGGTCTTCAGTATATCCAAAAATTGTTTTTCATGACCTTTGGCATTTTCTTTGTTGAAAAAACTGGTAATGGACGACGTTAGAGTACCAATAATGCCAATACCCACTACCATAAGAACAACTGCAAGTATACGGCCTATAGGTGTCTCGGGAGACAAGTCTCCATATCCGACAGTTGTTGTGGTCACCACAGCCCACCAGAGCGCATCAGCGAACGTTTCAATTGAAGGCTCAATAAGTACAATCGGAATCGGAATAAGAAATAAAAGAATCGTAGCAATGATTAATACTTTATCTAAACCATTCGTCTTGAGTAATTTGTATACTGGTTTCATGTAGTGTGAACCAATTCCAATTAAGCGAAACACACGTATCAATCTAACAATACGTGCAGCTCTGAAAATAGAGTCAAATGGTATAATCGCAATCAGTTCGAAAGGATGATTCTTTATGTAAACCCATTTATTGTCGGAGTGAATTAAACGAACGGTATAGTCTATAACGAAAATAAACCAAATAATCCCATCTAGTAATAAAAAATTGGTAGATTCTGAAAAAGCAAAAACAAGAGAAATTAAAACTAAGATAAACATAATGCTTTCATATAGTAATATACGTTTGTTCATTAAATTACTCCTTTTAAGAAATGTATAACCAGCTAATAGATCTATGAGGCAAGTGTTGAAAGGTATAGTTTAATTTTAACTCACTTGCTAGTTGTTATGTGTTTTTATTCGACTCATCTATTTTAAAAGATACTCCTTTTTGAAAAACTTTGGATGTTTAAAATTTTGAGCTTAATCAGTTTTAATTTCAGATTCTCTTAGACCTTTCATATTCTTTATAGTGTATTGATAGCAGTAAGCCTACTCTATATAGACAGAAGATGAAGCAATATGAAAATAGTGAGATATCTGTCACCAAAGTAAAAAAGGCAATCGTCAAAAAATAGCCAGAACAGAGGATTCATTTCTGTTCTGGCTATTAAAATTCGTTGAATTATTCTTTCCGGAATACCCAAGCACGTTGAATCACAAAGCCGACAATAAAGAGAATTGCATCTACGCCTACTTTCAAAACGATTTCTCCGCGTCCGAGCCATTCGGCATAAAGCAAATGAACTGAACCGGCAGAAGTCAGCATGATAAATGCAGCCAGTAAATAATAACGCACGAGCGACTTGCTGGATCCTTGCTTAAAGACTTTGTTGCGGTTGACGTAATAATTGAATAACGAAGACAAAATACGTGCTGCAATGGTTGCCAAGATAATGAATAGCTCAGGAGCCGGGTCTTTAAGCAGTTGGATAAATAACCAATATAATCCGATGTCCAGTGCAAAAGATGCTCCTCCTGACAACCCATAAAAGATAAATACTTTATAAATATGATAGGAATCTCTCAACGGATGAAAATGTGAAGATTGATTGTCGTCTAAGTAGATGGTTTCAATCGTCACTTCTACTATATCAATCTTATTTTTTCCTAAATAAGCCAAAACATTCATTTCATATTCAAATCGCTCACCGAGTACCGCGAGCAATTGAGGGAGGTAGTTGACCGGAATGCCTCTCAAACCGGTCTGCGTGTCAGTCAAGACAATGCCGGTTGAAAGTCTAAACAGCAAACGAGTAAAGCGATTGCCAAATCGACTTCTGAACGGAATATCTTTTTTAGTAAAATCTCTAGCACCCAGTACCACTCTGTCGGGTGTCTTGAGCAATTGCTGCGATAATTTCACTACGTCATTGGCTGAATGCTGACCATCTGCATCCGCCGTGATGACGGCTTCAAAAGGAAACTTATTCGTAAGTATGTAGTGGAAAGCCGTCTTTAAAGCACGGCCTTTTCCTTGATTAACGGCGTGACTTAATACGGTTATTTCTTTATGTGATTCTAATGACTTAAATATTGGCGTGTATTCTTTTCCACTACCATCATCGACAACGATGATTTGTTCAAAGCCTGCTCTGATTATTTTCTGGACAGTATTCAAGCATTTTTGATCTGGTTTATATGCTGGAATAATAATGGCGAACCTTTTCACATGTGGCTCCTTTCTGCTCTTGTTAGCTCATGAAATTTGCCACCAAGCAATTTACTGAAAGCTTTGTCGGTAAGGTCTTCTTTGTAAGAATACCCTACTGACAGTATCTTCACACAGCATATTGAAGGAACTTACTTTACATTATATTAAAATTCTATTTCTATCCGAACAAGAAAAAGGCATTGAAAAAAATTTAAAGCTCACTCGAAGAAATAAAGTTCCTTCGTTTCCTTATGAAAGGAAACGATCTTTTAGAACGACCAAGTCTAGCAATAGTTGATAAACTTGTTGGAGCAGGAAAATCGAAGTGATTTATAGTTATCGAAAACCCCAAACAGGTACTTATTCATTCTCTACTACTCAATTCTTCTTGAAGATAATCTGCAAAATCGAGCCAAGTTGCTTCATCTGTAATCATACCTGAATTTCTACACTCATATATTTCACGGATATACTTTCTCAATTCTAACTCTTTTATGCGGTCGATATTTTCTTTGATTGTATCAATGACAAGAACAGGCACATCTGAACGGCTGCTTAATGAATATTTAAAAGCGAAAAACATAATATCATTAGTTACTGATAAATTCTGTTCCATTCTTCTTCCTCCTTATTAAAACTCAATCTTATAAAACTACTACTATTCATATTAAAATTGTTGCGAAAATCGAGAAATAAATAAAAAAAGGGATAATTAATTGTTATGATTATGAATTTTTATATTTAACCTATACAGTAGAAAGTAGCAGATTGCAAACTAATTGGAGGAAACAATATGAATAAAGAATTTCACTCATTTGGCTGGTATGCTTCTAAAGTATCGCCGTATATGCCAAAAAAAGCATTTAAACCAGTTCCAGGACGTTTGCTTGGTGGTTTGGCATATTTGCTTGTTACAATTGCAGGAATGTTGGCTATTGGCGCATATGATTTACCTTTTCTTGCGAACATCGCCATATCATTTGTAATCGGAACAAGTTTTGCCGCAATGGGATTTTTAGGGCATGAAATCTTACACGGAACGGTAGTGAAAAAAGCAGGGTTGCGTAATTTACTAGGAGCGGTTTTCTTTTTCCCCCTTCTTACTGGACCACGACTATGGCGTAAATGGCATAACATGACCCATCATGTTCATACTCAACATGAAGAGAAAGATCCGGATACGTGGTTATCAACAGAAGATTTAGACAAAAAGCCTGCATTGAAACTTATCTATCGATTGCCATTTTCAGTCCGTGCATTTCTCGAGTTTTTCTCTTTGAGTTTTACATTTACATTGCACTCCACCAGAATGTTTTTCACTTATGTTAAAGAGTTTCAACCTAAAAAACAGTGGGCTGTATGGATACAGTTTTTAGTACCTTGGGTTGCCTGGATAGGTTTGGCTTTCTCTGTTGGAATAACAAATTGGGTTTTTATATTTTTAGTGCCACATTTAATTGCGAATGCAATGGTGATGGGATATATTTCGACTAATCATCGGTTGAACCCATACGTTTCTGTAAATGATCCCCTAGCAAACACTTTATCAGTAACGGTTCCTAAATGGATTGATGTTTTACATTTTAACTTTTCTTACCATACAGAGCACCATATATTTCCAAGTGTAAGTTCTAAGTATTATCCTTTAGTAAAGAAACAGTTAAAGGATAACTGGCCAAGTCTTTATCACGAAATGCCTATGTCGAGTGCTTTGAAAGCATTATGGAAGACTCCTAGAGTTTATTATAATGGGAAAGAATTAATTGATCCCCAGGTAGGGTTAGTCTATGGGTCACTCGGAAATGGTCTTGATCCCGAAGCAATTGAGCCACGGTCGTTGAATGATAGCGATGGTAAAAATGGAATAAGACAAGTATAAAGTTTTAAAGGACGTATCTTTTTTCAAGATACGTCCTTTTTGTATTGTCATCTATAAATTATACATATTTTGCAACAGTCAACTTATTATTCAAATTCTATCTTTGTCGTAATCACTCGTCCTGTTGGATGTGGATCAAAGCCGGTGATGTTTTTCTTACCAGCAAGAGTTGGAGAAGTGTGAACCAGCGGAATGACAGGCGGGTCTTCATGCATAATTACTTGTGCTTGTTCATACAATCTATTGCGCTCTTGCTGGTCTGTGATAGTTCTCGCTTTATCCAAAAGTGAGTTTAGTTCTGGATTATCGTACCGAGTCGAGTTGGTTGAACCGATATTTTCACCGTGCCAAAGCGTATAAAGGAAGTTATCGGCATCTCCATTCATGCCCGTCCAACCAAGCAAGAATGCATCAGCTTCTCCGTTTAGTGCTTTTTCAATATAAGTTGCCCATTCAAACGTTACAATTTCCGTTTTAACGCCGATATCTGCAAAGTTTGATTGCAGGTATTCTGCTACTTTTGCACCATCGGGCATATAAGGACGAGAAACAGGCATTGCATAAAGTTCCATTTCGAAACCATCTGGAAATCCAGCTTCAGCAAGAAGTTCTATAGCTTTTTCTGGATCAAAAGGATAAGGCTCAATTTCATCATTATAGCCTTCTACAGCCGGAGGTATCGGATTTTTAGCTGCAAGGGTTTCTTCGCCAAAGAATGCATCAATCATTGCTTCTTTATTTACTGCATGACTAAGTGCTTTACGAACGAGTGGATCGTCAAAAGGTTCATGCGTTAACGTCATTCCGAGATAGCCTAAATTGAGAGGGGGTCTCGAAAATAATTTTAGTTCTGGATCTTCTCTAATTTGTGCATGGTTCTCGGAATCCAAACCAGAAATCAAATCCACTTCACCACTTAACAGTGCATTTAGACGAGAAGAGTTGTCTGGGATAGACCGGAAGATAACCTGTTCGAGTTTAGGATAGCCAGCTAACCAGTATTCGTCATTTTTTTCAAGAACGATTCGGTCATTGCGTTGCCATTCTTTATAGACGAACGGTCCAGTTCCGACGGGATTACTTCTATACTCTTCGCCAAATTTTTCAATTGCTGCAGGACTTGAAATGGACAGCGGTGTGAGCGCTAAGTCCTTCAAAAGTGTCGGCTGAGGACTTTTCAGTTTGATTTCGACTGTCGACTTGTCAATAGCGCTAACTAAAGCAATATTATGTGTTTCGTCAGCTTTAAACCCACCAAACACACTTCCGTACATCGGAAAGTTATCGGCGTCTCCGTTCATCCATCTCTCAAAATTGAAAACCACGGCATCCGCGTTAAAATCAGTTCCATCATGGAAGGTTACTCCTTCACGAAGCTTAAACGTATATGTGAGACCATCTTCAGACTCTTGCCATTCCGTTGCAAGCATGGGCTCTGTAGTTGCTTCGCCTTCTGCAAAAGTGGTTAGCGTTTCCAAGATGCTTTGAGCAACGTTTTCAGATTCACCGTCTGTGACTTCTGAAGGGTCTAATGATACGGAGTCACCGCCGCGGGCAAAAATAAGGGTGTCTTGAGCAGTTAGTGATTCTGTACCGTCTGATTCTTCATTGGAACAAGCAAACAAAAGAATAGATGTTATAGAGAATAGGAAAATAATTAACGTCAATGATTTCTTCTTCATTGAATCACTCCTTAGTGGGGTAGTTTAACTTTATTTAACGGAATACAGAACTGAGAGACAAATACGTTAGAAATCCTTTAGAATATGTACATAGGTATGTTTTAAATGTTTTTATGCAGAATTGAAACGAACAGTACGGATAAAACATAGCCCACTTTTAAATGGAACAGCAAAATTTTAAGAAATGCTTTGAAATACTAGTATAAAGCAAAAAAAGAATGTTATGTTACTATTTAAAATTTTCTGTTAATTTAAGCCGAGTTTTAAGAGTATGGTTGTCAAATTAAAGACCTCCAAATAATAGAAATATAAAATCATGTTCAGTAAAAAGGAGTAGTACTCATGGCAATCATTAAATACGCTAAGTTCCAGCAGTACAAAGAACGGATCCAATCGATACCGCCAATATATACAAAAGAAGAACTAATTAATGAAGAATTTTTACTGGAAAGAGACGAAAAGAAAAAGCTGGAGATTTATTACGCACCTTTTGAATATGTGAATGAAGAAGCCAAAGTAGTGATTGTTGGCATCACACCTGGATTTCATCAAATGAAAAAATCATTTTCGACGGTGATAGATGCAACTGGAGCAGAACATAGTGATGAAGAAATCCTTCGACAAGTGAAGAACAACTCTAGCTTTGAAGGAACCATGCGAAAGAATTTAGTGAAAATGCTGGATGAGTTGGAGTTGAACAAGCATTTAAGTTTATCTTCTAGCTCAGAGCTATTTGAAGAAGCCAGCCACTTGGTACATACAACGTCAGTAATTGCTTACCCAGTGTTTTATGATGGTAAGAATTATAGCGGATCAACACCGAATTTATTGAAAAATGAGATGTTGAAAAAATACATTACAGAGAACTTTGTGGCAGAACTAAAAAAATTAAGTGAATCTTTGATTATCCCTCTAGGTGTAAACGTTTCGAACGCCTTGAATTATTTAGTAGAGCAACGAGTGATTTCAAGTGAGCAAATGCTATCAGGTTTTCCACATCCTTCAGGAGGCAATGGTCATCGTCATAAGCAATTTGCAGATAACAAAGACGCGATGAAAGACATGCTGAAAGACTATTTTACGAAAGTAGAATTCGCTAAGTAATCCAACAAAAAGGAGAAGACATCATGCCACTAGAAATCGTACGAAATGATATCACAAAGATGAAGACCGACGCCATTGTCAATGCTGCAAATTCTAGCCTGAAAATGGGTGGCGGTGTATGCGGTGCTATATTTAATGCTGCAGGGGCTCGGGCATTACAAGAAGCATGCGACCAGATTGGTTTTTGTGCGGTGGGCGGAGCGGTGTATACAGAAGCTTTTTCGCTAGACGCCAAATACATCATCCATACGGTTGGACCTGTTTGGCAAGGAGGTGGCAATGATGAAGAAGTATTGCTTCAAAACAGTTATCGTAACTCACTTGAAATTGCTCATTCACTCGGCTGTGACTCAATTTCTTTCCCGCTCATCTCCACTGGAATATTTGGCTATCCAAAAGAGCCTGCTTTGCAAATCGCTATTTCTGCAATTGAATCATTTCTGATGGTATACGAAATGCACGTGTATCTTGTGGTGTTCGACAAACAGTCTTTTAAAATTAGTGAAACACTCTATCGATCAATTGTGGCTTTTATTGATGAAAATGAAGTAAGTGCGCTAGAGAAGAAGGGTACTCGTTATCGCAAGAAAAGCGATTTAGAACCGACCTTGTATAGTGTAGAAGCAGAAGTTAAAGTAGAATCCAGTTTGAACGATATTTTTAAAGACATGAACGAATCTTTTTCACAACGATTGCTCCGTTTTATTGACGAAAAAAAGATGACGGATACCGAAACCTATAAAAAGGCGAACATTGACCGGAAGCTGTTTTCTAAGATTCGGAACAATACAGAATACACGCCTTTAAAAAAGACGATTATCGCTTTTGCTGTAGCTCTTGAACTAGACCTAACTGAAACAGAGGATTTACTTGAAAAAGCAGGGTATAGATTGTCGCGTAGTCATAAATTCGATTTAATCATTCTTTATTTTATTGAACAGAAAAATTACAATATCTATGAAATCAACGAGGCGTTGTTCGCGTTTGATCAAACGCTTCTCGGTGCTTGAAATGTCGCTTTAAAAGCGACCCATTCGACCGTCGAAAATCGTATCCTTAAGTTGAAAAGAAAAACTTGAGGAGGAATTTATGATGAAAAGCGAAACGACAGAATTGGTTTTTATTCTCGATAAAAGTGGTTCGATGGCTGGTCTAGAGAAAGATACTGTTGGTGGTTTTAATGCATTGATTGAAAAACAATGTAAACTTTCAGGCGAAGTTTGTGTTACGACGGTGTTGTTTAATCAAGGGTATGAACTGTTGCATGATCGAAGTTCGTTAAGAGACGTTGCTCTGATGACTGAAGAAGATTACCAAGTAGGCGGAAGGACAGCGTTGTTAGATGCAATCGGTTCAACGATACAAAAAATAAGCAATGTGCAAAAAGAGACAGTTCAAGAGCAGCGAGCAGACAAAGTAATGGTTGTCATTACCACAGATGGGTTAGAAAATTCCAGCTGTGAATATACTTACAAGAAAATCCATGAAATGATTGCGATGAAAAAAGACGCAGCCAATTGGGAATTCATCTTTCTTGGAGCGAATATCGATGCGGTCGCTACTGCACGACAGTTCGGAGTAGGAGAAGATTTTGCGGTTAACTATCACGCAGATGCTAAAGGTACACAGCTCAATTACGATGTGGTCAGTAAAGTGGTTTTGTTATTCCGAGATGGTAAAAAAATCGACCCTAGCTGGAAAAAAGATATTGAAAAAGATTTTATCGCTCGTTCGAAAAAGTAAAAACTAAGAAGAAAAGAGCTCGTTGGCCAATTGCCAGCGAGTTTTTTGTTCAGCTAGTATAATTGTTAGTCAGTTTTCCTATGAGTTCTTAGGAATAAATTCGATTTTATGGACGATTGTTCTTAAATAAATGATTATAGGAAAAATTATGAAATTAATAATAAAACCTTCTTGTTATAACCACCATTTTTCTATAATATAAGAATTTGTTACTATTCATTTTTTATTTTATAAACCTAATAAATAATTCTTGTTAATAAAGGAAGTGTGTATCATTTGAAAGAATTACCATTATCATATGATCCTGTGTTAATCTTTTTTTCAATTGTTGTGGTTTTTATTTCTTCGTTTATTGCTTTAACTATAAGTGGTACGTTATTTAAAACAGTTGGGAAAGCGCGTGTAAAGTGGATCGTTTATGGTGCGTTTGTTATGGGACTAGGGATTTGGTCGATGCATTTTATTGGTATGTTGGCATCTCATCTTTCTGTAACGATCACATATAGTACACCACTCGTAATTGTTTCAGTTCTTCCTGCTTTATTTGCGAGCGGACTTGCATTTGCGATCATCAGCAGGCCACAGGTTCGGAAGTATGAAATTATAACAGGGGCATTATTAATTTCGTCAGGAATCGTAGCGATGCATTACGTAGGTATGGCGGCAATGCAAATGCAAGCGATCATTGAATATGATCTTTTTTTATGGGTATTGTCTGTTGTGATTGCTTTAGTGGCATCGTTATTAGCGATAATGTTGTTGTTATACTCAAGAAATCGCCAAGCAAATTTCTGGCTAAAGATGACGAGTGCTATTTTCATCACGATAGGTGTTTCAGGTATGCACTATGTTGGGATGGCGGCTGTGCGTTTTACAGCAAGTAATCACCATGTTTCTGTGTCTTCTAATTCGATGAATAGTGGATATGTTGCCTATAATGTCGGACTTGGAATGGTATTAATTCTACTAATTGCTGTATTGAGTCTTCGAAGTGATAACAAAGTAAAGTTATTATCAGAAGAATACAATCGTCAATTTCAGTCAATTATTGAATCTGCTACCGATGGAATCGTCGTCACTGATGCAAACAGAGGTATTTTGCAGTGGAATCAAGGAGCACAATCTCTTTTTGGCTATACTAAAGAAGAAGTAGAGCACCAGGATGTTCAATTAATTTTTCCAGAAGCTTATCCAGATCCTCATCTAAAAAGTGCTATTATGGCATCACGGAAAACTATTGAATTGGTAGGTCGAAAAAAAAACGGTAATCAATTTCCGGTTGAATTATCTTCAGGATCATGGGAAACGCCGCTTGGTAATTTTTATAGTTTGATTATCCGAGATATTACTGATCGTCGTAAAAATGAAAAGAAAATCAGTGATCTTGTTTACTTGGATTCTTTGACAGGTCTACCAAACAGGCGATTGTTTAACGATAGACTAGAATCGACAATAGAGCAGTCAACTTCGAATCGATCAGTATTAACTATTTTTTATTTGGATTTAGATCAGTTTAAATTAGTGAATGACACGTTTGGTCATCAAATCGGTGATCAGTTGTTGGTTGACGTAGCAAAGCGCATTAAAACATGTATTAGTAAAACTGATACATTAGCGAGACTTGGTGGGGATGAATTCGTGCTATTATTACCGAATACAGACTACGCGGCGGCTGAAATAATTGGACAACATATTTTAAACGAGTTGAGCCAAGGATTCTTTTTAAATGACGAGACTATTTTTATTACACCTTCGATTGGAGCGAGTTTATTCCCAGAGGATGGTAGAGATTCTGAAACACTCGTGAAAAATGCAGATATTGCTATGTATCGCGTGAAAGAAGAAGGAAAAAACAGTTTGCAGTTTTTTACTTCTGAGATGAATGAGTTAATTTCTCGTAAGTCAAAAATTGCTATGAGCATTCGTAAGGGATTGGAACTGGGAGAGTTTTCAGTTCATTATCAACCACAAATAGATATTGAAACTGAAAAAATCATTGGAGTTGAAGCATTGGTTCGTTGGAATCATTCAAAGTTAGGCGTCATATCACCTGCTGAATTTATTCCGATTGCAGAAGAAAACGGGATGATTCTTTATATTGGAGAATTTGTATTGCGTACTGCTTGTCAACAAAACAAAGATTGGCAAGATGCTGGAGTAGAGCAGTTCCGCGTCGCTGTAAACATGTCAGCCAAACAGTTCTCGCAAAGCAACATTGCAGAAGTAATTACCCGTGCGTTAAAGGATGCTGACTTGGCACCTGAATTTCTTGAATTAGAATTAACAGAAAGTATTATTCAAGAAGCAACTTCTGCTATATCCAAAATGCATGAGCTAAAGAAAATGGGCATCCATTTGTCTATTGATGATTTCGGTACGGGCTATTCTTCTCTAAGCTATTTAAAGCTTTTCCCGATAGATACTTTAAAAATCGATCAACATTTTACGCGCAATATTCATAGCGATGCGAAAGACGCAGCTTTAGTAGATACCATTATACAAATGGCTCGTAATTTGGAATTAAACGTCATTGCAGAAGGCGTAGAAACGTTAGAGCAATTAACATTTTTGAAAAGTAAACGTTGCCATCAAGCACAAGGGTATTATTTTCACAAACCCTTGCTGCCTGAACAAATTGAAGAGCTTTACTTAAAGATTTGATGCATGTAAACAACAGTATATTGTTTGAAACAATCTAAAAAGATGACTTTGGGGTTTTGCCCAATTCATCTTTTTTACGTACTATTGCTAACATGATGGTTTAAAGATCATGATTCAGTAACAACAAAATCAGCTTTGCTGAGCTTGATAGACTTCTTCAAAAGGTTGGACAACCACAAAGCCATTACCTGAAAATTTCATCTGTACCGATTCTCCGCTGCCTCTGCCAAACAAGCTTTTCAATTGAATATCCGTCACAAAATCAGGTTCTAAGCTACCAGACCATGCGACAGTTGCGTTTGGATCAGTAAAATGGGTTTGTCTGGCGTGACAAGTAAAGTTAATGGCTCGTAATGGGAAGTAAACGCGACGAGGCCTTTTCCTGCTAACCGGATATTAAACAAACCACCAGCCATCATACCGGCGACCCGGCGCATGAGCTTGATATCCCACTCAAGACCATCTTGAAAAGCGAGCAAGTCATTGCCATTGATAAAAGTACTTTCGCCTTCCAGATCTAAAACGGTAATTTTCTTGCCACTATCAGCGACATAAAGTTTTCCTTTGCCGTTTGCCTTCATCAATTGTGCACCTTCGCCACTAAACGCTTTTTTGACGAATTTCCCAAGTCCGTGCTCAAGCATTCCCTCACGTTCAAATTTAATATTTCCTTCATAAGAAATCATAGATCCGGCTTTTGCCCAGACTAAACTGTTTAAGTTTACTTCTAATAGACGATCGGTTTCAAATTCGAAAAATTCACGTGCGTTTTCGTCTTGCTTTGTTTGTTGGACAAACTGATGGATAGAGTATTTTGACATACATAATACCTCCTTTAAGTAGTAGTAGATTATACGTTTGGCTTGTGAGATGGTTCCATCTTGTTAAAGTAGAAATTAAGAACGCTAAAAAGGGAATTTGTCGTCTAGGAGAGAATTAGTCATATGGACAGCTAACCATAAAAGGAG
>JBBSRA010000040.1:0-20834 GCA_038243515.1 Caryophanales bacterium | reverse complement strand
TGCAAACACCCGGGTAACACGGAAAAAACACCCGGGTAACCACCCACACCACACCCATTTAACTCTCCACTCCGCTCGTGTACAATCAAACTATCAACGGGAATCCTAATACAAAAGGAGAGGGTCACATGGACATCAAGCAGCAAACACTCGCGTATTTTGATCACTTTCATACACATCCAGAAGTTAGCTGGAAAGAAATCGAGACCACTAAAAAGTTAGCCGCGATTATGACGGATCTTGGCATCAAGCATCACACGTTTCCAGATGTTACGGGGGTGATTGCTGAAATTGGGGAAGGAGACGAAGTGGTTGCGGTGCGGGCGGATATTGATGCACTATGGCAAGAAGTCGATGGCAAATTGCAAGCCAATCACTCGTGCGGACATGATGCCAACATGGCTATGGTACTCGGTGCGCTGTTGTATTTAAAAGGCGAATCACTGACAAAACGTGTACGTTTTATTTTTCAGCCAGCAGAAGAACTGGGCAATGGTTCGTTATCGATGATAGCGCGCGGCGCGATTGATGGGGTGTCGCATTTATACGGTGTTCATTTGCGCCCAATCGAGGAATTGCCGTTTGGGCAAGTAACACCAGCACTCCATCACGGGTCGGGAATTTTTTTAAGAGGAAAAATTACGGGAGTGGACGCACACGGAGCGCGTCCACATCAAGGGAAAAACGCAATTGATGTAATCGCCGCTATCCATCAATTCATGAAATCGATTTACTTTTCACCATTTGAGTCGTATTCGGCAAAACTCACACATATCCAAACGGGTGGCGATAGTTTGAACATCATTCCCGGAAGTGCACACTTCTCGATGGATGTGCGTTCCCAATCAAATGAACTCATGAAAGAGCTTCAGCAGAAAATCGGCGACGGCTTAGGAGCGATAGCCTCTTTACACGATGTTGACATTACGTTTGAATGGACTGATTACACGCCTGCTGCAGAAGTTTCAGAAACAGCGATGCAAATTGCCGATGCAGCGATTCGCAAAACACTAGGAGACGCGGCAACGGCAGCGCCCGTTCATACAACCGGTGCGGACGATTTTCATTTTTACACAATCAAAAAACCAGAATTGCATGCTGCTATGATTGGCATTGGAGCAGACTTGTCGCCGGGGCTACATCACCCCGATATGGACTTTAATCATGATGCGCTTGATATAGGAGCACGAGTGTTAGCCAATACATTAAAAGCAACATGATGCAACATTTCCCGGGAAATAACTTAAAAACACTAAAAATTCTTCTATAAGAAAAACACGTGATAAAATAATAATGCCGACATCCGAGATCCTCTTTTACTAGAGGGTCTCATTTTTCTATTTGAGTTTAATCAACGTTTTCTGTTACTGCAAATGGGGTATAGACACAAAGTTAAGTTTATGAAATGGGGGAAAACGAATGGATGCTTTTATAGACGGAATCACGTGGTTCGTGGATAACATCAATACGTTATTATGGACATACATACTAATTGCACTTCTTATGGGCCTTGGTCTTTATTTTACGATTCGCACGCGATTCGTTCAAGTTCGTCTGTTTGGTGAGATGTTCCGTGTCATCACAGAAAAAAAGGATGGCGATAGCGGGATATCAGCTTTCCAAGCCTTTACGATTTCAACAGCATCACGCGTAGGTACGGGGAACATTACCGGGGTTGCCTTGGCAATTGCCATCGGGGGACCTGGAGCGGTTTTCTGGATGTGGATGGTTGCGATTATCGGAATGGCGACTGCTTTTGTTGAAAGTACGTTAGCGCAAGTTTACAAAGTTCGTGACGGTGAACAATTCCGCGGAGGCCCTGCTTATTATATGGAAAAAGCTTTGGGAAATCGCAAACTAGGAATCGTCTTCGCTGTTCTTTTAACATTAGCCTTTGGTTTTATTTTCAACTCGGTTCAATCAAATACAATTGCGCAATCGTTTGAAGATGTCTTCAATATTCCAGATTGGTCTGTTGGTTTAGGACTTGTCGTATTAACAGCAATTGTTATTTTTGGAGGCGTTAAACGAATTGCTAGCGTGACACAAATCGTTGTACCGATTATGGCAACGATTTACATCATTGTGGCATTGTACATTGTCATTATGAACTTCACTGAAATTCCTGCAGTTTTCACGCTTATTGTGAAAAGTGCCTTTGGCTTAGAAGAAGCGATCGGCGGCGGTATTGGTGCTGCTATTATGCAAGGGGTTCGTCGTGGATTGTTCTCAAACGAAGCCGGTATGGGTTCTGTGCCAAACGCAGCAGCATCGGCCAACGTTTCGCATCCTGCTAAACAAGGCTTAGTACAAAGCTTAGGTGTTTTCTTCGACACCATCGTCATTTGTTCAGCAACTGCGTTTATCATTATCTTGGCCGGTCTGTATTCAACAAGTGAAAAAGTAGGAATCTTACTAACACAAGCTTCATTAGATGTTCATCTTGGCAGCTGGGCGCCTTACTTTTTAGCGGTCGCCATCTTGTTCTTCGCATTTAGTTCAATTATTGGAAACTACTATTACGGTGAAACAAACATTGAATTTATCAACGCGCACAGCGCTTGGTTAACAGCTTATCGTTTTGGAGTACTTGGAATGGTGATGTTTGGTGCATTAGCACAAGTTCAACTCGTCTGGAATATGGCCGATCTGTTTATGGGCACGATGGCCGTACTCAACTTAGTCGTTATTGCCTTGCTCGGCAAAACTGCTTTCAAAGTGCTTGATGATTACACAAGCCAGCGCAAAGCCGGCAAAAATCCAGAATTTTTTGCAAAAAATATACCTGGCCTGAAAAACACAGAATGCTGGGGTGAAGACGAAAGTCGTCACGAATAATCAAATCTAAAGACCATTTTGCTCTTTGCAAAATGGTCTTTTTTGGTTTTTATTCCCTTATTCAAAATCTCAGTAATAAGTACTTATATATGTTTTTCTCCTAAAATTAAACATTAGAATAGTTCCTGTTACGTGTTTGTAATACAAATGTAACATGTAAAGTAAGTTTTTACTGTTATAATCAAAAATATATTAAAGAAACAATTAACGGTTGATGCCTGATCACCATCCCGAAATTCAAACAAAGAGGTGCCGAGTGAAAAAACGTCTACTACTTATGATAATTGCGGTTTTAGTACTATCAATTAGTCCGTTCAATGCCAGCCCAGCCAGTGCAGCAACACCAAACGAGTTAACGACATACGCTAAGAAATTTTTAGGAACTCCTTATAAATTTGGAGGAACAACACCATCAGGATTTGATTGCTCAGGATACTTACGCTACGTTTACGATGAATTCGATATTGCAATTCCACGTACATCTGCGCAACAATACCAAATTGGCACAAGCGTCAGCAAAAGCAACCTTAAAGAAGGCGACTTGGTTTTCTTTTCAAACACATACAAACGTGGAATTTCGCATTCAGGAATATACATAGGTGATGGCAATTTCCTTTCAGCAACAAGTGGAGGAGTCACAATCGCCAATTTGAACACCAACCCATATTGGGGACCTAAATACACAGGCGCGCGTCGTCTAGATGGAATAAGTGAGCAAGCAAAACCGGTCTCAAAACCAAATCTTTCTGTGGGTCAGTATTATGATGTACCAAAAGGATTTTGGGCAGCTAATGAAATCAAAGACTTAACCGTTTCAGAAATCATCACAGGCAAAGGCAAAGGCCTTTTCGAGCCAAACTCTAATGTTTCACGTGCAGAAGCTGCAACCATCATTGCGCGTGCATTAAAATTAGAAAAAGTAGAAAGCTCAGCATTTACAGATGTACCCTCGTCACACTGGGCAGCTGGCAACATTAACGCTGTTCAAAAAGCAGGAATTGTTCAAGGACGTTCAGCCAACCGCTTTGCGCCAAACGAGAATATCACACGCGCGGAAATCAGCAAACTGCTGACGAACGCATTTGCATTGTCAGCTGCAAAACCGTCATCATCGTTCACAGACATCAGTGGCCACTGGGCTGAAAGTTCAATCAACACAATCGCCGCACACGAACTAGCAACCGGCCATAAAGACGGCTCGTTCCAACCAAACGCTAATGCGAAAAGAGCAGAGTACACAGCATTCGTGCACAGAGCACTTGCAAAATAACGTACACAAAAACCAGCAAACTCTTTAGAGGTTGCTGGTTTTAGACTGTAGACAAAAGAATGATTATTCGTTTTTTGTATGCATCTAGGATTCTCCGCACCAAGCGGACGCTTTCCGCGGACTCCGCGCTGAGCCTCCTCGTCGCAAGCTCCTGCGGGGTCTCATCCCTTCGTTTTTCCGCAGGAGTCGCCACTTGGTGCTCCGAATCCTTAAGTGAGTAGATGAAAAGGCTTGATCATGTATTTTTATTGTGAAATGGACTAAATAGTCTCACTTTGATTGAAGCTGGAACCCTCCAACTGGGCTGGTCCACGAAGACTCCTGTGGGACAGCGAAAGCTGAAGACCCCGCAGGAACGTCAGTGACGAGGAGGCTGAAGCTGAGCCCACCGGAAAGCGAAGTGGCCAGCCCAGTTGGAGGTTATACGTCACTATTCAGTTTAATAAGACTTTGTCTACGAGCTGAAACCAGCAACCTCTTTAGAGTTTGCTGGTTTTTGTGTACGAATAAATCCTTCAATGTAACGATATAGTTTTGTAGAGTAAAGTAAAGTAAAGTAAAGTAAAGTAAAGTCTTATCGTGCGAGAAATCAAATCTAGTTGGATCTTTGTAAAGAACGAGATCACGTACGCATAAAGTCTGAAATTTTTATCTCCAATTTAAAAAGCAAAAGCCCAACCGATCAAATCGGTTGGGCTTTTGCTTTTGTTCACTGCGTCAAGGCGTTGATTAAGAATTCAGCGCTTTCAGCACGGGTAATAGACTTCTCAGGGCGGAACGTGTGGTCTTTATACCCTTTGACGACATTGCTTGCGTAGGCTGCTTGTACGGCTTCGTAGTAGTATTTTGTTTTAGGTACATCTGTAAAGTTTGTTTGTTGAGTGCCTGACAAGTTGAAGGCACGCTTCATTATAAGTGCCATGTCGCCTCGTTTAATCGGCTCGTTTGGACGGAAATCTCTGGCGGTAACGCCTTTGATATAGCCTTTTTCAAACGCGCTGTTAATGTAACCAGCTGCAAACGAATCTTTTGGAACGTCGCGGAACTTGCCATTCGGATTTTTTTCATCGAGTTTTAATGCGCGTCCAATGAGCGTGACGGCTTCTGCACGCGTGATGGTGGCGTTTGGACGATACGTGCCATCCGGAAAGCCTTTGACAATTTTGCGATCAAAAACTTGTTTAATCGGTTCTGAATACCAGACCTTATTTTTCAAGTCTGGAAATAGCGCGGCTTTGGTTTTTAATGATTGCACCAGCCCGTGACCGTACAAATTGTCACGGCCTTTTGTCCCCAAATCGACAGTGGCACGTTTTACAGTTTCGCGTAATTGTTTATTTGAAAGATGCGGATAGGCTTCCATGTATTGTGCAAATGTGCCAGCCACAAAAGGAGCAGCGACTGACGTTCCTTCTGAAATTGCGTAATCATCTTGAGTTGTTGTTTTAGCATTAGTGAAACTGCTCAAGATGCCTTCACCTGGTGCAACGAGTTCTTGTGAAGCCCCATAATTCGAGAAATAAGACAGTTTGTTGAGCTTAGATACCGATCCTACAGCAATAACTGAAGAGTAACGTGCGGGGAACAAAACATCCTTGAACAATCCTTTTTCTCGTTCATTTCCAGCAGCTGCTACCACTACGATGCCAGCGTCATAGGCTTTTTTCGTAATATTGCGCAGCGATTGTTTGTCATTATCGATGGTTAAACTCATATTGATGATGTCTACTTTTTGGTCGATTGCCCATTGAATGCCTGCAACGACACCTTCTAATGTGCCAATTCCGTTAGCAGAAAGAACTTTTACTGAGTAAAGTGAAGCACTTGGCGCAACGCCAACTGTGCCAATAGAGTTGTTTTGTGCACCGATAACACCGGCAACATGTGTGCCATGTCCATTACCATCCGTAAAAGCACTTGATTTTTCGATTTTGGAGACACCACCAGCTACTTTTAAATCGGGATGCTTTGAGTTGATTCCCGAATCGATAATGGCAATTTTTACGCCTTTACCGGTATAACCAAGACTTGTAGCTGTATTGGCTTTAATTGCTTTATAGCCCCAAGTTGTTGTTTGGGCTGCAGCTTTAACAATCGCGTTTTCTTCTATATATTCTATCGACGAATCGTTGCTTGCAGCTTGCACCATTTGTTCGCTTGGCAACGTGACAGAAACAGCAGAAATTGCGTCAAATTCTTCATGAATGACTGCACCCATTTCTTCTAAAAGTGCATAATCAATTGTGTCTTTAAATGAAATAATAAGGTGGTCTGAAGCATCAGTGCCTTCAGCAGCGGCCGTGTGGCTAGCCAATCCACCAAAAAAGAGTATAAAACTAGCTAAAACCAATATGTTCTTCAATAGAATCCCTCCTGGAAACAGTAAGTTCCCTGTAGTATACAACAAAAAAACGGACTAAAAAGTCCGTTTTAGAAATTATTATTTTGCTTTCCAATTATAGTAATCTTCGATACCATCAGCAATCGCTGTAGCAGCACGGTCTTTGTAAGTACCCGATGCTAATTTAGCTGAATCGTACTTGTTCGTAATAAAACCTAATTCCACTAACGCTGCTGGAAGTGGATTTGTCCGGATTACTTGGAAACCGTAGTTTTTTACACCTCGGTTTGGATGATCCATTGCTTTATAGAGTCTGTTTTGAATGAAAGTTGCTAATTGCTTGCTGTCATTACCGACAGAAGCAGAATAGAAAGTTTCTGATCCACTTGCACCAGGAGAAGCTGCATTTGTGTGGATGCTTAGGAAAGCATCTGATCCACTAGCAACACCTTTGTCTACACGAGCACCTAACGAATGGAATACGTCTGTTGATCTCGTCATATAAACTTTAATGCCTTTTGCTTTTAGTTTAGCTTCAACGCGTTTTGATACATCCAGGTTAATGTCTTTTTCACGCAAGCCATTACCTGTAGCGCCTGGGTCGTGACCGCCATGTCCCGGATCAATTGTGATAAAGCGGTTATTCGCAGCAGCCGGTACAGATTTGCCGATAAATTCAGAATGCACATAACCTGTAACATTTCCGCTTTTGCCGTATGCCCATACGCCTTTATAGCCGTAAACTTGGAATGCTGCACCGGTATTTACTTTACCGACTGCACGGTAGCCTGTGCTTGGTCCAGTTCGAACATTCAAGTTGTTAACAATAACTGTTAAGTTTTCAGACACTGTATTTTTATAAGCAACTTTAAAGTTTGAGTTGAGTGCACGAGCTAAGAAAACAGCAAACTCTCCACGAACCAATTCTTTGGTAGGTGTATATGTACCAGTTCCAGTACCGTTTGAAACACCTGCAGTGGCGATTTTGCTAACTGCCGTATACAGGCTAGTACTGCTTGTGTCAGATTTAATATCATCGAAGAAAACATTACCAGTAGAAGTATAGTTGAATGCGCGGCTTAGTAGGAAAGCCATTTCTCCACGAGTCATCGTATCTTGTGGGCGGAAACTACCGTCTGGATTTCCAGTGATGATGCCTTTTTCATAAGCTGATTGAATGTATCCTGAGCTATAACGCTTTGGATTCACATCTGGGAATTTTGTATTCCGCAAATCACCCTTTAAACCGATCGCACGACCGATTAAAGTAGCAGCTTGCTCGCGAGTGACTGCATCAGACGAGCCAAATGTAGTTGAATCGATACCGTTAATCAAGTTTTTGTTCCATAAATAAAGAATTTCCTTGTCTGAAGATGAAACATCCTTAAACGGATTACTTGCAGCAGAAGCGGGTTGTGCACCAAAACTCGTAATCACAAAAACAGCAGCAACTAGAAACAAAAAGACTTTCGATAATACATTTTTCATAAATTTGTCATTTCCCCCTAATAATTTCTATCTGTTAGTGATAATAGCAGATATTTATTCAAATTAATGGGTTTTTTAAATAAATGAGAAAAAAGACTTGTTTAAAAAGTATATTTCTAGATTAGGGTTTCTTTGTTAGTTATTAATACCTATAATATGCAACAAGAACTGCTATATTAATAAATATTTTTGAAAAAAATTGTTAAAAATAAAAAAATATCTTTACTACTGACAGAAGGTTAATGGTACACTCAAAAAAGTGATAACTATTTGTGCTCTATAAAATGTATAAAGATGGATATTTAACAATCCTCTATACCTCCAAAAAGTATTTTGGTATATTATGCATTTTATTCGAGTAACTATCGAAAGAATATTAAAATATAAGGATTTTTTTACCAATAAGGGGGATTTAGCAAGGATGAGAAAAGTAGTACTAGCGTTTTTAGCGTTGTTCCTATTAGTAACGGCCTTTACACAAGAGACTGCCAAAGCTGCGGATGATTTAACAGGCCATGCGTATGAAGTTGAAATGAGAGAATTAATGGATTTAGGTGTTATCCAAGGGTACAAAGATGGAACCATTCGACCGAATACAGAAGTAACGCGTGCAGAGTTTGCCAAAATGATTGTAAACTCATTTGAACTTGGAGCAACAGTAAAAGGAGCTTCGGTCGAAAATGCAGGATTTACAACTGCTGCAGCAAGCGCAATAGCAGGTTTTAAAGATGTTCAATCTGGAGAATGGTATTATGAAGTGATTACAGCCGCTGTAGATGCAGGAATTATTAAAGGATATCCCGACAATACATTTAAACCCAATGAATTGATCAACCGCGAACAAATGTCGACGATGGTGTCGCGTGCATTAACAGCAAAAGGAATAGTCATTAAAGCTTCAGAAACAAATGGCTTAGACTTTACCGATGCTCCAGAGATTAGAAAAGATCATCAAGAAGATGTTCAAATTCTTTCTCACTTAGGCATCATCACTGGAAACAAAGACAATACGTTTAAACCAAAAGACAGCTCAACAAGATGGATGGTGGCGATTGTTATGCTAAGAGCAAGAGCGGAAGTTTTCCCGCCTCAAAATCTTGAGTTTCAAGTGTCAGCAATTACAGCTGATCAAACAAAGGTCTTAAAACACTTTGATTCTTTTGCCAAAGCAAAAGAATATGCACAAAAAAACAAGACAGCACAAGTCGTAGAGCGCAGCAATCAAATTCTTTGGATGAAGCAAGGGATTGTGACGAACAATGCTTTTACAGAAATTTATCCAACAGAAAGCTTGAAAGCAAGCAACGGAACATTTCGTCCTTACATACCATCTAATACTGAGATGAAATACCTCGACGCAACAGCGACAACCGTTAAAGTAGAACTCGCTGGCAAAGTTGGTTATGTAAGTTCAAAAGTAGTTCGTTTAATTCCTGAGCAATTGCAAAAAGGTCGATCGTATTATGAAGTGTCGGGCGGTAGTTTAGTCCATAAAATTTTCAATCACGCGACTAGAAGCTATGCTTCAACAGGCATCGTTGGCAAAGCGCCAAAAGAATTTGTTGCAGGCATGAAATACTATAGCTGGGACGGTGCGAATTTCACAAACGAATCGGGTGCAGAAATAACGGAAAGCTATCAATATTTCAACATGCTGCCACTTCAATCGGAAACCAATTACACAGCCCAAGAGTTGGACAAGTATTTAGCGGATAAGTTCCCGTACTATAACCAAACGCTTTACGGCAAGAAATGGAAAGCAAGTCCACTTGTTGGCGCTGGTAAGTTTTTTAAAGAAATGGAAAAAACGCACAAAATTAATGCGCTTTACTTAATGTCTCACGCGATTCACGAAAGCCAGTGGGGGACGAGTAAAATTGCACAAGACAAATACAATCTTTTTGGTTACGGAGCGGTTGATGGCAATGCCTACAACGGAGCATATTCGTATCATTCGTTTAGAGAATCTATTAAAGACGCAGCTGATCGCATTAACAAAGGCTACCAATCACCAACAGGAAGTTACTATAATGGTTCAGTCCTAGGCAATAAAGGCATCGGTATGAATGTTCGCTACGCATCAGACGCTTATTGGGGAGAGAAAATTGCGGGGCATATGTACCGTGCCGATCTTCACCTTGGCGGCAAAGATTTAAACCAAAACAAACTGGGCTACACAACAACAACGCCATTAAATTTCAGACAAGATCCAAGCACAAATGTCTCACAAATTTACACATTGAAAACGGAAAAAGTTCCGGTTGTCATCATGAACGAAGTCAAAGCTTCAAACAATGCAATGTGGTATGAAGTAGCCTCTGAAAACAAAGCCTATACGAAAGCTTACGTACACGGTGCTTACATCAAAATGTTACCACTTGCACAGTAATAAACTTTACAGAAACTTAAAAGAAGAGCCCCATGTTAGAGCCTTGAGAGCTTGAACATGGGGCTCTTCTTTATGTTATACTAGCTTAAGATATTTTGCCTGAAGAGGAGATAAATTATGACTCTAAAATTCGTTCATATACTGGGAGTGCCGTTTGTTAACACGAACCAGAAAGATTTTATTGCAACATTAGAAAATCGCATCGACAAACAGGAAAAAACTTTTGTCGTAACGGCTAATCCTGAAATTGTTATGCATTCGTTAAAAGACGAGCCGTACAAACAACAATTAGCGAAAGCTACATACATTACAGCAGACGGTATCGGCATCGTTAAGGCAGCCGCAATTGTCGGAGAACCTCTGCCAGAACGTGTCAGTGGCTACGATTTGATGCTCGATTTGCTCGAATCAGCAAACAAAACACATGCGCGTGTGTTTTTTCTAGGAGCGTCGGAAGCCGTATTGCAAGCCACCGTTAAAAAAGCAAAAACAGATTATCCCGGTATAAAAGTTGTTGGAAGTCAAAATGGCTTTTTTGATTGGAACGACCACCAACTGCCTCAGCAAATCAAAAATATGGAGCCAGACATTGTTTTTGTTGCACTTGGCTTCCCGAGACAAGAACAATGGATTGGTGCCAATATTGATAAATTTGATAAAGGTGTGTTTATCGGAATCGGCGGAAGTTTTGATGTGTTTTCAGGTTCTGTGAAACGAGCACCGGAAATGTGGCAAAAGATGAACCTTGAATGGTTTTATCGCTTAGTCAAACAGCCTTCGAGATGGAAACGCATGCTCGTGTTGCCAAAATTCGCAGCAACGGTGATCGGACGAAAGGCTTTTCGTAAAGGATGAAAAGCACCTTAGTCAAAAGCACAGTAATTTTATCTATCGCTGCATTATTGTCAAAAATACTCGGCAGTTTGTTTCGGATTCCGCTTCAAAATATAGCGGGAGACGAAGTGCTCGGAATCTTTACGTTAGTGTATCCCGTCTACATGGTCGCGTTGACGTTATCGGTTGCCGGTATCCCCATTGCCATTTCGAAACTGATTTCAGAAGCTCGCGCAATCAATGACGAGCAGCGAGTCAAAAACATCTTTTTCACTTCTGGCATATTAGCGGTCATTTTTGGCATCACAAGTTTCTTGATTCTTTACGGGTTTTCGCATCAAATCGCAGCTGTTCTTGGCGGCGAATCAACGCGTTTGGCATTGATTGTCGTTGCGTGTACATTGCTCGTTGCGCCTTATATGGCCGTTTACCGAGGCTATTTCCAAGGTCATCAAAATATGACACCCACTGCAGTATCGCAAGTGATTGAACAATTTATTCGCGTGGGCTTGATCTTGCTTGTTGCGATTTTTATGGTCAATCGCCTCTACAGCGAACAACAAATTGCAGGCGGCATCATGATCGGTTCGATTATTGGTGCAATCGGCTCTTTTGTTTACTTACGCTTTTTGTACACTCGTTCATCTGTCCGAGTGGCAAAGCAATTGCCGTATAAGCTAGCCGATTTTAAAGCGACAGTTAACCCTATTTTAAAAATTTCTATACCTATTGCAATCGGAGCCATTACGATGGCATTATTGAATTTGATTGATTCGGTGACTATTCCGACAGCGTTAAAAATGCATGGCGAAGCCCAAGAAGACATTAATTTGCTTTACGGAATTTACGGGCGAGGCTTGGCACTTGTTCAAATTGTTACCGTTTTTGCAACATCTGTGATTTTGCCATTAATTCCATCGATTTCTGAGAAACTAATGAAAAATGACAAATCAGGTGCCGAAAAGCTGATTCATAATACGTTTTTCTTAACTTATTTATTGTCTGTTCCCGCAGCAGTTGGACTTGTCGTTTTGACTTTGCCAATCAACCTTGGATTGTTTACGGATTTACAAGGCAGTACCGTGCTAGCTGTCGTATCGTTTAGTTCGTTATTTACATCGTTAACGGTACTCGGAACCGGTGTGTTGCAAGGCATCAACAAAGCACGTCTTGGTGCTTGGATTATTGTAATTGGTGTAACGATCAAACTTGTTCTCAATATGGTCTTAGTCAATTTGTATGGATTAGAAGGAGCGGCAATTTCAACGGTCGCGATTTATATCTTCTTGTTTATACTCAATGCGATGGCGATTCGGAAATTTACTGGATTTAGCTATTTCCCGAAAAAGACCGGTCTTATCGTTCTTGCTTCACTTGTCATGGGCGCAGTGATTTGGTTGCCAAGTTTCTTCGTGAATTTTGAAGAGCTGTCAAGATTATTCGCTTTAGTATATATAGCAGCAGCCGTCGCAATCGGTGGAGTGATTTATTTTAGTTTGTTGTTGATAACTAAAGCAATTGACCAAAGCGTATTGCAACGCATTCCTGTCATAAACAAATTCATTGCTAGAAAATAGCACCGGCAAGCTGGGCAAAACCAAGAAAAGTTAAGGGTGTGTACTTACGTGAAGAAAGTATTAATCGGAATTCTTCTGGCCGCATTGCTATTAACCATTCCAACAGCAGTTCAACGCGTACAAATAGAAGAGTCAAACAAAACCATCGAAACCATTGTTCCGTATCAATCGGCAATTGGTTGGATGATTGAAGATCCAAACTTAACATTTGATGAGATACTGAAAGATTTTAAAGAAAATGGCGTACAAAGCGTTAGTTTAGAACCAGATACCGTCAGTTCACTGGAACGAAAAAGGCTAATTACCACAGTGAGTGCATCGCGTATGCACGAATACGTATTGCTGACGCAAAAAGACCCGTTAGAAGCACCTTTTGATAAACCAGGCTTGTTTATTCATTCAACCGGTCTGTTTGAGTTTGAGAAAGCGACAAAAGGTTTATTTGAAGAACAATTTGAATTTAGCTTAGACGGCACAGATTATCTGTTTGTCCCTGGAGATTCAGCGACGATTCAGTCTACGCCCATTGCTTACGATTCAGAAGTCATTACAGCTGTTTTAGATTCAGGTTTATCAATAGTCCCACGACTAAGAGCGTATTCTGATGAAAAGCAGCTAGATCAAATGATCAACGAACTAATTTCCATTAAACAACCAGGTATCGAAAAAGTCTTGTTCATTGGAGAACAAGTACCTGCTTTTTCAGATCCTGTTCGTTTAAAAGAGTTTGGCAAACAGCTTAAAACAGCTGGTTATACGTTGTTGAGCATCGAATTCTCTCTTCAACAAGGATTGAATCAGTTGGCTTATGTAACTGATTTAAATCTAGTACGCCTTCACAGTCTTGGCGTTACAGATGAAAACATTGGCGAGAGTTCGGATAAAATTGTTCGTGCTGCAAAAGAGCGGAATTTCCGTGCGTTTTTCTTAAACATGCCGCAAAAAGAATATGAACAAGCATTACCAGCAATAACAGAATTACAAAAGCAAGTAGACAACACCTTGCCAGCAAGCTTTAAACGAGGCGTTGCAAAAACGTTCGAGCCCTATAGCGTCCCGTTATGGCAAACTGCACTGGCATTACTTGGAGCTGTCGCATTTTTAACGCTCGCAGCACAATCTGTCTTTAAAAATAAAAAACTGACCTATATTGCATTTTTTGGATCTCTTTTGTTTGCTGTTTTGTATTTAGTGGTACAACAAAGTATGATCTTGAAAACTTTTGCGCTCGCGGTCGCGATCACTGCACCAATTTGGGCTGTGTTATTAAAAAAAGAGACGCAGAAAAAAGCGTATCTTTTAAAATCTTTTGCACAAGCAATCAGCATTGCCGCAACTGGCATTTGGCTAATCGTCGTTTTACTAAGTGGCAATCAATACATTCTTGGCATTGATTTATTTAGAGGCGTATCACTAGTTTACATTGTGCCAATTGCCTTTATTACGATTTATGCAGTATGGGGAAATATTAAAAACCTCTTAACAATGAACGTGATTTATTGGCATTTATTAGTTGTTGTGCTTGTTGCAGGTATTGCCTTTTACTATTACACACGCACTGGAAATGCAGGACAAGTATCTAATATTGAACTTCAAGCGCGTTTGTTGTTGGAGCAAATTTTATATGTCAGACCACGGACGAAAGAATTTTTAATCGGCTTTCCGTTGTTTGTCTTAGCTCTTCATATTGCAAAATCGTACCCGAAAGCATATTACTTCTTGCTCATTCCGGGAGTAATCGGCTTCTTATCATTAGTAAATACCTTTACTCATCTTCATATTCCACTGTTGATTTCACTACTCAGAAGTGGTTATAGCATAGTCTTTGGCTTCTTAATAGGACTTGTCCTCATTTGGCTATATGAAAAAGCGTGGAAAAAACTAGTGACTATCATAAGGATGAGGTGGCAGGCGTGAGATTGGTGTTATCTGGATATTATGGTTTTGACAATGTTGGAGATGAAGCGATCCTCTACGCCATTATCCATTCGTTAAAAGAATACAATCCAAAAATCGAAATTGTGGTGTTATCCAATAAACCAGAAAAAACAGCGGAAACGTACCGCGTTAAAGCTGTAAATAGATGGAGTTTGAAAGAAGTTCGTGCCACACTCAAGTCTTCTGATGGGTTGATCAGCGGTGGAGGAAGTTTGTTGCAAGATGAAACTGGTCGCAAAAGTATCCCATATTACGCAGGCATTATGAAAATTGCACAACAACTGAAAAAACCAGTATTTATTTATGCACAAGGCATGGGTCCTATCACAAGCAAGCTCAATCAGCTAATCGTTAAGCACGTGTTAAACAGAGCAAAATTAGTAACCGTACGAGATAGTCAATCCGAGCAATTATTAAAAGAAATAGGTGTTGCCGAACCTATTCACCTCGTACCGGATCCTGTCATGGGGATTGATGCGACCGATTTTCACAGCAGCTGGCTCGGTCAACAAAGGTTCCAAGGCAAAGTCATTACGGTTTCCGTTCGGAATTGGGCAAACGATGACCATGCTTTTCCAGAAATCGCGACGGCACTCGACCAATTAGCGAATAACGGATACCATATTGTATTTGTTCCGATGCACGGGAAAAATGACTTTCAAACATCGCAACAAATACAAGACTTGATGACAACAACCGCTTATATTGCACCTTACGACAGCACAATCCAAGAAAAAATGGCCATCATCAAAGAATCGGACTTGTTGTTCGGCATGCGTTTGCACGCATTAATCTTTGCTGCTGTCGGCCATACACCTTTTGTTGCGCTATCGTATGATCCGAAAATCGATTCATTTGCCGAGATTGTCGATCAGCCTGTCGTTGGTCACATCGAATCGAGTGACTGGAATCACGCCGATCTTGTTGATAAAGTGGAACAGATTTTTGCCAACTACCCGGCTCACGTAACTAAATTTGTCGAAGTAGTCCGACCGCTTCAAAACAGTGCCAATCAAACCGCACAAACCGTTATCGACGCCACACAAGCGTAACTATAGAAAAAAGGCTAGCCAAAATATACCTTTTGGCTAGCCTTTTTATGTGCAATTCATGTAAACCTTAACTACACTTTAACTTCTTTTTTATCTTCTACTTTTGTTTTCTTTGGTTTATTGAAAACGCGATTGCCATTCCCGAAGAAAATCCAACTATGTGGTACAAAATCATAAAACAAGCGAACCACCAGCCAACTACTAAAGAACGTCAATATCAAAGTAATCAATTGCCAAGAATGGAAAATCAATGGCTCACCACTAAGCGGTGCGTTCAATCTTAAACTGGTTAAGAAAAACGGATGAATCAAGTACATACCAAAAGATACAGCACCAATTTCAACCATAAATTTTTTAATGCGTGGCAGATTCCATGTTTCTAAATAATGAACAAAAATGAAAATCACAGCTGCTGCAAAAAGAGCATGTGTACTCCACGCAAATTCAACCCATTTATTGTGACCAGTCCACTGACCTGTTCGAATATCGTAATAAATCGCGACATAAAAATAAATCATAAAGACATAGCCAAGCACAATCACTGCAATTGCGGGCCAAATCTTACGCCAATTGCGAATCCACGCGACCACTTGTTCGTAGTAAACGCCGAGAAAAGCACCAAAAAAATAAAACATAAAGTACGACAACGACACAGATCCTTTAGAAGGCACTTGAATGTAAAGGGAATTCAATACAACCCACACCCATTGGATAATAATGCCGAGCGGAATTGCGTATTTTCGAATAAATTCAAACCGTTTAAACAAATAAAGAATAACAGGAAACATTACATAAAATTGAACACTCACAAAAACAAAGTAAAGGTGATATTGTGCATTTCCAGCAGACAAATCGATCAGAAAGCGTTTAAGCATTGCAGGAAAGGCTTCAAAATTCTGACCCAAATAAGCTCTAAATAAAAAGTAAAATGCCGAGAAAACCACGTAAGGAACTAAAATATACAATAACCGTTTTTTATAAAAGCGCTGAAATAGGCCAAAGGTTAATTGTCTCGGGTAGTACGTATAAAAAAGAACAAAACTGCTCAAGAAAATAAAAACAGGAGTTCCGATCTTTCCAGCGATATTAAAGAAATTGTAAATAATAAACGTAAATGATTCGGGATTGGATTCAACAACGCCTGTAGAAGTTGAGTGAACCGCAAATACACCTAATAAAGCAAGTACCCGAGCATATTGAACCTCGTCCAAATGCTTTCTAACTAATGGTTTCATAAGTCACCGTTCTTTCTGCACAATTAACAACTTAATAATAAATATTCTTTTTCAATTCTACCATGCTTATGAACTCAACACGCTGTTAGAGATAAGAGTTTATTCCACTGTAAAAAATGTAAAGTTTTTGTAGCGAAATTGTTATAGTTATAATAATGCTATTGTTGAAAAAATTCTGTCGTGCTACACTGAAACTGAATGACTTCGCTCGGTTAATGGCTGTAAATCCTGATTTTTACATTCTAATAGTCTTAGGTCATATTATTCATACAGCCATCAGGCGCTAACGTTCAAAAAAATTTTAAGGATGGTGTCAAATGAAAGGAAAAATGTTTAAATCAGCAGTTGCAGTTGCTTTAACTGCAAGTGTAGTGGCTGTTCAGTCACCAACAACAACAGACGCAGCAGCAGGGGATTTTGAACTAACGATTATGCACACGAACGACACGCATGCGAACTTGGACAAAGCGCCAAACCGTGCGACGCTCATCAAGCAAATTCGTGGTGAAAACCCGAATAACTTACTACTCGATGCAGGAGACGTTTTTTCTGGAACACTTTACTTTAATACATTTGAAGGTCAAGCAGATTTGCCATTAATGAATTTGATGAAATACGATGCAATGACTTTTGGTAACCATGAATTTGACTTAGGCGCAAGCGAGCGTGGTCATAAATCACTTGCTGAATTTGTCGCAGGCGCTGAATTTCCTTTAGTAGCCGCTAACGTTGATTTTTCTGGTGATACAGATATGGCCGAATTCCAAAACAAAGTATACACAGCAGATTACAATAACGGCGAAATCTACAATGGCGTTATTAAAGAAATTGATGGCGAAAAAGTGGGGATTTTTGGTTTAACAACAGAAGAAACCGCTTCCATTTCAAGTCCAGGCAAAATCAAATTCTCGAACTACATCGATGCAGCACAAGAAGCAGTTGCTGCATTTGAAAAAGAAGACGTAAACAAAATTGTCGCATTAACACATATCGGCTTTGATGATTCTGCTGAATTTGACAACGATCAACTACTAGCAGCAGCTGTTGAAGGCATTGACGTGATTGTCGGCGGGCATACCCATAAGAAACTGGTCGAACCATTCGTTTTCAATGGCAATACCGATCCAACAATCATCGTTCAAGCAAATGAATACAATAAGTTTTTAGGTCAACTAGATGTGACGTTTGATGAAAATGGCGTAATTACAGGAAAACCAACAGGTCAATTGCATGATGTGAATGATAAAGCAATTGTACCAGATGAAGAAGCAGCTGCCATTCTTGCACCTTTTGCAAAAGAAGTAGAAGAAGTTAAAAACCAATCAACAGAAGCAACCGCAGAAGTTTTCTTAAACGGCGGACGTAATGCAGGTGGCGTTCGTGCTTCTGAAACAAATCTTGGAAACTTAATTACAGACGGCATGTTAGCAACAGCTAAAAAAATTGATCCAGATACAGTCATGGCTGTTCAAAACGGTGGCGGAATTCGCGCTTCTATCAACGTAGGCGATATTACAGTTGGTGAAGTATTAACAACAATGCCGTTTGGTAACTCATTGGCAATCATGAACATCACAGGCGAAGAACTGAAATCAGCTCTTGAACACAGTGTCCGTCAATTCCCAGCTGAAAACGGTGGATTCTTACACGTATCAGGCATACAGTTTTCGTTTGATGCGACAAAACCAGCAGGATCACGTGTTACAGAAGTAAGCGTTAAAAAGGGTGACGTATTAACACCACTTGATTTGAAAAAATCGTACAAAGTCGCAACAAACACATTTACTGCTGGAGGCGGAGATGGGTTTGAGTCATTTGGAAAAGCTTACAAAGAAGGACGCGTAAGTGAGCCAGGCAACATCGATTATGAAATGTTTATCGATCACGCTAAATCGTTAGAGCAAGTGAAACCAATGCTTGAAAACCGCATCAACGCAATCACACCATTAACGGATGTGGCGACAGATCGCTGGTCATATCCATTCATCAACGATGTCTATCACAGAGGCATTTTCAAAGGAATAAACGACACAACATTTGCACCTAAACGCGAATTAACACGTTGGGAAGCAGCAACTATCATTTCGCGTATCATGAAGCTAGATACAGAAGCAAATGCGACATCACCATTCACGGATATCTCAGATATGCCGGAAGATCGCCAAAAAGAAATCAATGCAGTTTATTCTGCAGGTTACGTGATGGGGAAAACAAACACAACGTTCAACCCGAGAGAAAAAATTACGCGTGCTCATTTCGCATTAATGCTTAACCGCGTTTACGAAAAAACAAACGGTGAATACAAAGTTGACGAATACGCTTCGTACTCAGATTACGGCAAGCACAATGCTGAAACAAAAGAAGCCATCACGCTATTAGATGACCTTGGAATTGTTCAAGGCTACAACGGCAAATTTATGCCATCTAAGTTTACATCACGTGAAGAAACAGCTAAAATAATGTCTCTATTCGCACCACACACAACAAAATAAGTAACGAGTAACCTCTTTTCCCAGCAGTTTGTAGCTGGAAAAGGAGGTTTTTTTATGAATAAAATCGCTAATGACGGCTAGTTTAACTAATCGCTTCACTCAGTTCTATGGTCACTATAAACTGGTAATAGGCTTGTGTTAGAACAAAAAAAGATAAAAGGTAAGAGAATAGAAAGAGGTTTAGAAAATCGCTTTCCGTTCCGGCGCTCGCTTTCCGCGGGTGCAGCCTCTGCCGCTTCCTTCGCTCCGCTCAGTCCAGTGGCTCCGGCCCGCACTGTTTCCGCAGGAGTCGAGCGCCTGCACTACAAGCCAGGAATGCATTTCTAATGGAAAAGCAGGAGAGGAACGAAAGACAATAAAGAAATAGTTTAAGCTGTCGCTTTCCGTTCCGGCGCTCGCTTTCCGCGGGTGCAGCCTCTGCCGCTTCCTTCGCTCCGCTCAGTCCAGTGGCTCCAGCCCGCACTGTTTCCGCAGGAGTCGAGCGCCTGCACTACAAGCTAATATCAGGCTGTTAATAGAAATCATTTGATATATATTCAAGATTAAGAGGTAAACTCAAATTGAACTTGTAAAGTGGTTAAACGATTGAATAGAAAAAATTTCAGGGGGAGTTATAAAGGTGCTTCATAATGGGAAATTGAAGGTTCGGAAATTAGAAAAAGAAGATAACGTTCTATTGGCAAAGTGGCTTTCAAATCCAACTGTTCTTGAGTTTTATGAAAGAAGAGATAACGCTTTTGATTTAGAAAAAGTGAATAAATCGTTTTATGCTTCTGGAGATGCAAAAGATAAATGTATAGTTGAATACGATGGGTACGCAGTTGGCTACATTCAATTTTATCAATTAGATAATGAAACGAAAAAAGAATATGGCTATTTTGGCGAAAATGTATATGGAACAGACCAATTTATTGGAGAAGTAAAGTATTGGAATAAAGGAATTGGTACTTTCCTAGTTAGCTCCATGATTCGATTTTTAAAAGAAGACAAACATGCAGATCGAATCGTTATGGATCCTCAAACAAAAAATACGAGAGCGATAAAATGCTATGAAAAATGTGGATTCAATAGAGTGAAATTACTTCCAAGTCATGAACTCCACGAAGGGAAATATCAAGATTGTTGGTTGATTGAGTATCACGAGTGACGTCAAAGCTATCATCAAAAATCGGGTAATAGAAACCAACTCAAAACAACATTAAGTAAAAAAATATACATTCGTTTCGTTTGAGCATGTAGACAAACAAGGTATCGAAATCCACTTCTCTATTTTTCGATAATGCACATGTATTTCATCATTTTCTTCCACAAAACAATAACTAGTGAGTAGAAATAAACTAATTTCCAATCCTAAAAAGAGAAATTCACACTAGCGAAGGC